>NZ_JBWKPN010000016.1:0-207071 GCF_059418265.1 Variovorax sp. GW821-FHT09B05 | reverse complement strand
GTGAGTGCGAGGCGCTCGAGGATGAGGTCGAGCACGGGGGAGCTGTAGGCGTAGGAGTCGCCGAGGTCGCCGGTGAGGAGACCTGCGATCCAGTGCCAGTAGCGGGTCCAGGCGGGTTGGTCGAGGCCGAGCTTGGTGGCCAGGGCGGCGACGGCTTCGGGGGCGGCATCCGGGCCCATGAGCATCTGCGCGGCGTTGCCGGGCAGGATCTCCAGGACGAGGAAGACGATGATGGAGGCGCCGATCAGCGTGCCGATCAGCGTGGCAAGGCGCTTGATTAAGAAGAGGCTCATGGGGCGGGGCGCAGCATAACCCGACAACTGCAACAAGCGTGCCGTAGCACCGGATCCCCGAGGGGATGGCTCTCCCACGTTGCCGCCGGGGACTCCGCCGCCTGGGATAATCGCGGCATGGCCCTCATGATCACCGACGAATGCATCAACTGCGATGTCTGCGAGCCGGAGTGCCCGAACGATGCGATCTACATGGGCGAGGCGATCTACGAGATCGATCCGCACAAGTGCACCGAATGCGTGGGCCACTTCGATGAGCCGCAGTGCGTGCAGATCTGCCCCGTGGCCTGCATCCCGATCCATCCGGACCACGTGGAAAGCCGCGAGACGCTGCTGCAGAAGTACCAGCGTCTCACGGCAACGAAGGCCGCGGCACCGCAGCCTCCGTTCCCACCCTCAACCGGCGTCTGAGGCCGCGGGCTTGCGGCGTTTCTTCTTCGCGCCGCCTTCCTCCTCGGGCTTCGATCCCGGTCTCTCCCCGTAACTGGCCGTGGCCTTGCGCGGCTCGGCCGCGAGCTTCGTGGCCCTGGCCTTCTCCAGGCGCTCCTGGGTTTCGAGCCTGCGTTGCGCGAGGGCAGCGCGCTGGGCATCCTGCGCGGCGCGTTGGTCGCGCTGATGCGCCTGCTTCTCCTCGGACAGCCGCGTGCGTTCGAGCCGGTCGGCGAGCTTCGCGTTGCGCCGCGTGGCCTCGTCGGCGGCCTGGCGGTCGTCGTCGCTGCGCGCGTCGTCCACTTTCACCGTCGTTCCGCCTGCGCAGGGGCGGTCGCTGTAGCTGTTGCCGCAGCGCCAGGTCGACGTGCCCGGCTGCTGCGCGAATGCGCTCGACAGCGCGCAGGCGCCGATGGCCATCGCGCTCGCGACGATGGTCCGGCGCATGCCGTGCGTTCTTCTCGTTCTCTCCTTCGTTGTCGACATCGTTCTTCTCTCCCTCTTGCTTCGCGCTCTGTCGGCGCTTCCCGCGATGAACGCTGGCTAGGGTGCGGCGGGCGCGCTGCCGTCGCCAGGCTCGCGCCGCGGCGGTTTGGGCCGGGGCGGTTTGCTCGTGTGGATGGTGGCCGTGGCCTTTTCCATTTCGCCCGCGAGCAGCGCGGGCAGGGCATGCAGGCTGCGCACGATCGCATCGTCGATCGCGTCGCGTTGTTCCTTCAGCGGCTTCTTGAGCACCCAGTTGATCACCTCCGACTTCACGCCGGGATGGCCGATGCCCAGGCGCAGCCGCCAGTAGTCGCCGGTGCCGAGTTGCGCATGGATGTCGCGCAGGCCGTTGTGGCCCGCATGGCTGCCGCCGAACTTGAGCTTGGCCTGGCCGGGCACCACATCGAGCTCGTCGTGCGCCACGAGGATTTCCCCGGGCGCGATCTTGAAGAAGCGCGCGAGCGCCGCGACCGACTTGCCCGAAAGGTTCATGAAGGTCTGCGGCTCGAGCAGCCAGATGCTCTGGCCGCCGATGTTCGCGCGCGCCGCGAGGCCGTGGTAGCTGCGCTCGGGCACGAGGTTGAGTTTCCAGTCGCGCGCGAGGGCGTCGATCCACCAGAAGCCGGCGTTGTGCCGCGTGGCTTCGTATTCAGGCCCGGGATTGCCGAGGCCGACGAACAGTTTGATCATGGGGCGGGATTATCGGGCGGTCGCGCAATGCAAAAGGCCCGCGCGAGGCGGGCCTTTTGGTTTGCAGCGCGAAGCCGAGAAGAATTACTTCTTGCCGGACTTCTTGGCGGGAGCCGCTGCGGGTGCAGCTTCGGCAGCGCCTTCGGCAGCAGGTGCCGGCTCTTCGGCGACCAGCGGCGGCACGGCCGAGACCACGACCGGGTTGGTCTTGCCGTGGCTCACGAACTTCACGCCCTTGGGCAGCTTGATGTCGTTGACGTGCAGCGTGGCGTTCTTCTTCAGCGTCGAGAGGTCGACTTCGATGAACTCGGGCAGGTCGCTGGGCAGGCAGCTCACTTCGAGTTCGGTCAGCACGTGGTTCACGAGGTTGTGGTCGAGCTTGACGGCATCGGACTCTTCCTCGCCCTTGAAGTGCAGCGGCACCTTCATGTGCAGGCGGGTCTTGGCATCGACGCGTTGGAAGTCGATGTGCTGGACCAGCTGGCGGAACGGGTGGTACTGCACGTCACGCAGCAGCACCTTGCTCACGCTGCCGCCGAGTTCCATCTCGAGGACGGAGGCGTGGAAGGCTTCCTTCTTGAGGGCGTGCCACAGCGCGTTGTGATCGAGCTCGATCAGTTGCGGCTGGCCTTCGCCACCGTAGACGATGCCGGGCGTCTTGCCCGAGATGCGGAGACGGCGGCTCGCACCCGTGCCCTGCTTGGCGCGCTCGAAAGCGACGAATTTCATAGTTAACTCCTTGGAGCGAAGGCACGACGGCCATTTCGCTTCTTGAGCGCCGACCGCGACCAGTGCGGCGCCGGTTTCAAAATGACTTTCCGATCAGGGAAGCCGGCTTTTTGCCCGAACGGCAGGAGCGCAATCTCAGAAGAGATTGTCCTGGTCCGAGAACAAACTCATCACCGACTCGCCCTTGGCAATGCGCTGGATCGTCTCGGCGATCAGCGGTGCCACGGAGAGCTGGCGGATCTTTCCGCAGCCGTTGGCGCTGTCGGAAAGGGGAATGGTGTTGGTCACGACCACTTCGTCGAGGGCCGTGCCCTTGCTGAGGCGCTCGATCGCGGGGCCCGAGAAGATCGGGTGCGTGCAGTAGGCGTAGACGCTCTTGGCGCCGCGTTCCTTCAGCACTTCGGCCGCTTTGACCAGCGTGCCGGCGGTGTCGATCATGTCGTCCATGATCACGCAGTTGCGGCCGTCGATCTCGCCGATCACGTTCATGACTTCGCTGACGTTGGCCTTGGGGCGGCGCTTGTCGATGATGGCGAGGTCGCAGTTCAGTTGCTTGGCCAGTGCGCGGGCACGGACCACGCCACCGACGTCGGGCGAGACCACGATCAGGTCTTCGTAGTTCTTGGCGCGCAGGTCGCCCAGCAGCACCGGCGAGGCGTAGATGTTGTCGACCGGGATGTCGAAGAAGCCCTGGATCTGGTCGGCGTGCAGGTCCATCGTGAGCACGCGCTCGACGCCCACGGTTTCCAGCAGGTTGGCCACGACCTTGGCCGAGATCGGCACGCGGCTCGAGCGCGGGCGGCGGTCCTGGCGGGCATAGCCGAAATAGGGAATCACGGCGCTGATGCGTTCGGCCGAGGCGCGCTTGAGCGCGTCGACCATGATCAGCAGTTCCATCAGGTTCTCGTTGGTCGGGGCGCAGGTGGACTGCACCACGAACACATCGCGTGCCCGCACGTTCTGGTTGATCTCGACGGTGACTTCACCGTCGGAGAAGCGACCGACGCGGGCGGCACCGAGGGTGGTGCCCAGGTTGCTCGCGATTTCTGCAGCAAGGCCCGGATTGGCATTGCCGGTGAAAACCATGAAATCAGGATGGTGAGCCTGCATGAGCGCGTCCCGGCTGAGCGATTTGGCTTGGGAAAGCCGCCAAAGAGTTACGAGTCTTGGCGACCCTGGGGCCGCCGATTATTGCAGCGGGTCGGCCGCAAACGAAGTGCCGGGTCCAGGGACCGCGGCGTCAAAAAGAAACTACGGCCCGCGGGCCGTAGTTTCTGAAAGGTTTGGCAGGGGAGAAAGGATTCGAACCTTTGCATGCTGGAATCAAAATCCAGTGCCTTAACCAGCTTGGCGACTCCCCTACACAGGTCGACGGCTTGCACCGCCTACCGATATATGTCGCATCGAAACGCCTGGGCGCTCCGATCAGTTTTTCAGGCTGCCCAACCTCGAAGTGGATGAGCGGCCAGATTGTCGCATTGGCGAACCTGCCAGCCCGTGGGGCCCGAAAGCAGTTCCGCGTTCTGCGGTTCCTGCTGCATTCTGGCGAACACCGAACTTCCGGAGCCGGTCATCCTGGCATTCAATCCTCGAGCGCCGAGCCAATCGATGGCGTCGGTGATCGTGGGACAGAGCCGTTGGGCAACCGGCTGCAGGTCGTTGTGGCCGAAATCGAAAACTTCCTCGCCGAGGCTCAAGAGGTTTTGATCTGCGTGCTGTTCGCGTACTGCAGCAAAGCCCGTGATTATAGCAACAGGACTTGCCCGTTGCAGATCATCCGCAGAAAAAATTAAACGGGTATCGAGTCCCTCGGGTGGTTTGACCACAACGAAGCGTGCCGACGGCAGTTCGATCGGGCGGATTTTTTCGCCGATGCCTTCGACCCAGGCGTTGTGGCCCGAGAGGAAGAAAGGCACGTCGGCGCCCAGCGACAGGCCGATGCGCGCGAGCTCCGCGAGCGGCAGCCGCAGGTTCCAGAGCCGGTTGAGCGCCAGCAGGCAGGTCGCGGCATCGGAAGAGCCGCCGCCCATGCCGGCCTGCGAGGGCACGTGTTTCGCGACGCCGATGTGCGCGCCCTGGCCCGGCGCCGCATGGGCCTGCAGCGCGCGCGCGGCGCGCAGCACGAGGTCGTCGGCCGGCAGCGGCACGGTCAGGTCCTCGCGGCTCAGCTGGCCGTCGCCGCGCAGTTCGACGTGGAGCGTGTCGCACCAGTCGATCAGCATGAAGACCGACTGCAGCAGGTGGTAGCCGTCGTCGCGCCGGCCGGTGACGTGGAGGAAGAGGTTGAGCTTGGCCGGCGCGGGAAGGTCGTAGATCGCCTTCATGACGCCGGCATGCGCTCGAACACGATGCGCAGGTCGGCCCGCGGTGCCGGTGTCTCGCGCTGCGCCTGCAGCCGGCCGCTCGCGAGCTGGCCGAGGTCGGCTCGCCAGCCGGGCACGGGGTCGTTGCGGCCCTCGAGCCAGCCGAACAGCGCGGCGACCGGGATCGCGGCGCCGGTGGCGGCCTCGATCAGCGCATCGAGCGAGGCGTAGCGCCGCGTGTCGCTGCCGTTCTTGAGCAGGGCTTCGCCGGGCGACCAGTGCAACTGGGCCAGCGTGCTGCCGATCGGCGTGGTGAGCGAGAGCTCGCCGGTCTCGGGCGAGCCGCGCAGTTCGAACAGCGCCGAGAAGGTCTGCACCGGTTCGCTGTCCACGCGCAGCGACATGCGGCCGCTCCAGGCATTCGTCGCGCGCGGCACGGAGGCCTTCGAGCCGCCCGTGAGCTGCGCGCATCCCGCTATGGAAAAAGTAGCGATTGCCGTCAGCAGCAGGCGCCGGCCGCCATCGGGCCGCGCGCCGCCGGAAGCCACGAGCGCCGCCATCTCAGGGCTTGACCCGCAGGCGCTTGAGCGTTTCCTGCAGGGTTTCGTTGTCGGCGTCGCTCAGCAGCGCTTCCTTCCAGATCGTGACCGCGCGGTCCTTCTGGCCGATGGACCACAGCACTTCGCCGAAGTGGGCGCCGATCTCCGGATCGGGGCGCGTCTTGTAGGCGGCCTCGAGGATGCGGATGGCCTCGGCCGTGTTGCCGAGTCTGAACTCGACCCAGCCCAGGCTGTCGGCGATGAACGGGTCTTCCGGCGCGAGCTGCACGGCCTTCTGGATCAGCGTGCGGGCTTCCTCGAGCCGGATCTTGCGATCGGCGAACGAGTAGCCGAGCGCGTTGTAGGCGTTCTGGTTCTCGGGCTTGAGCTGCATCAGCCGGCGCAGCAGACGCTCCATCTCGTCGAGGCGGTCGAGCTTCTCGGCCATCATGGCCTGGTCGTAGACGAGGTCGGTGTCGTCGGGCGCGGCGGCCGAGGCCTGGGCCAGCATGTCGTAGGCGGCCTGGAACTGCTTGGCGTCGCGCAGCAGCTGCACCTCGGCCAGGAACTTCTGCTTCTTGTCCTCGGGCGTGCGCTCGGGCAGGCCGCGCACGAGTTCGCGTGCCTGCGGCAGCTTGCCCTGGCGCGCCAGCAGGCCGGCACGGCGGGTCTGCGCGATCACCAGGTCGTCGGTGTTGTCGATGCGCGCGAGCCAGCGCTCGGCGCCGGTGAAGTCCTTGCGCCGCTCGGCCAGTTGCGACAGCAGCAGGTAGGCCTGCGTCACGCCGCGGTTGCGATCGCCGGCCTCGGCCTGCGCGGCGGCGGCCGGCTGGCTGCTGGCCAGCTCGAGGTAGCGCTTGAGCGAAGTCTCGGCCGCGGCGTCCTGGCGTGCCTGGGCCTGCAGGCTGCCGAGCAGCAGCCAGGGTTCGGCGAGCTCGGGGCGCGCGACGGTCAGCGATTGCAGCTGGCTCGAGGCCTCGGCGTAGCGGCGGTTCTCGACCAGCACGCGCGAATAGGCCACGCGCAGCTCGGGCGAAGCCTTCGGATTGCCGGCCAGGTAGCGCGTGACGATCGGTTCGGCCAGCGGCTGGCCCGGATCGATGAGTTCGAGCGCGAGCGCCGGGGGCGCATCGGAGGCCGGGTCGGCCTGCTGGCCCTTGCGCGCGGCCTCGAGCGCACCCGAGTTGTCGCCGGCATTGAGGCGCAGCCGGCCCACCGTGGCCCAGGCCATGCCCGCCGTCGCGGGATTCTTGAATTCGTCGACCAGCGCCTGCTCGACCACCGAGGCGGCGAGCTTCTTGTCGGTGGCGCGCGAGTAGTTGCGCGCGATCACGGCCATCAGCAGCGGCCGCTCGACCTGCGGGCTGGCCGCGATCTCGGCGCGCAGCAGTTCGGTCGTGTCGCCGATGCGGTTGAGCAGGATCAGGATCTGCAGCTCGAAACGGCGCGCGTCGCGCGAGTTGGGCACCGTGTCCTGCCAGGCACGTGCCGCGGCGAGGGCCGCATCGCCCGAGCGCGACTGCAGCGCGATCTCGATCGCGCGCTGGAACAGCTTGCCGTCGCGCAGCCTGCGCGCCGCATCGAGCACGTACTGGTAGCCCGAACCGGGATCGCCCGAGCGCGCGCTGAGCTCGCCCATGAGGATCTCGTAGAACATGTCGGCGCTCAGGGCCGAAGGCTGCGGCGCGGGATCGGCCGCGGCGGCCGCCGCAGCGGGCTTCGCGGGCGCCGTCCGCGCGGGCGGCTTGGCGGGCTGCGGGCTCGCCGGCGTTGCCGGCTTGGGCGGCGCACTGCGTTCGATGATGGGAGCCGGGCTGTCCGGCGCGGCGGGGTCGGAGGACTGCGCGTGAACGTGGGCGGCGCAGGCCAGGAGCACGAGTGACGCGGCCGCCGCAAGGCGGTGTCGGCGGGGCGATGGAATCATCGAACCATAATAATCCATGCATTTGAACGAGCACCGCGTGGGGCTTCGTGTCCTGCAGTTGTTGGAGCCCCATGCCTGAGCTACCCGAAGTCGAAGTCACGCGGCGCGGAATCGCGGACCGCATCGCCGGCGCGCGCATCGATGCGGTGCGCATCGGCAAGCCGTTGCGCTGGGCGCTGATGGTGGCACCCGAGCTGCTCGTGGGCCGCCGCGTGCGCGAGGTGCGCCGGCGCGGCAAATACCTCCTGATCGATCTCGACGTGGGCTTGCTGCTGCTGCACCTGGGCATGTCGGGCAGCCTGCGCTTCGATGCCGCCTTGCCCGAGCCCGGCGTGCACGATCACTTCGACCTGGTCACCGACCGCGGCACGCTGCGGCTCAACGATCCGCGCCGCTTCGGCGCCGTGGTCTACGTCGACGACGAGGCCGCGCCCTGGGCGATCAAGTTGCTTGGCGGGCTCGGCATGGAGCCGCTGGGCGAGGCCTTCGACCTCGATGCCTTCCATGCCGGCCTGCGCAAGCGCCGCACCGCGATCAAGCAGGTGCTGCTCGCGGGCGACGTGGTGGTGGGCGTGGGCAACATCTATGCCTCGGAGGCACTGTTCCAGGCCGGCATCCGTCCCACGCTGTCGGCCGCGCGCATCAGCCGGCCGCGCGCCGCGCGGCTGCATGCCGCGGTCAAGGAGATCCTGGCGCGGGCGGTCGAGAAGGGCGGCAGCACCCTGCGCGACTTTTCCATCGACGGCCAGAACGGCTACTTCCAGCTCGAGGCCACGGTCTACGGCCGTGCCGGCGAACCGTGCAGGGTCTGCGGCACGCCGATCCGGCTGCTGCGCCAGGGGCAGCGCTCGACCTATTTCTGTCCGGTGTGCCAGAAGTAGTCCGATGATCGGTCGCAGTGCCGCAGCACGGCCGGAGGTCAATGCGTACCGGTCACCCGGTTTTCAGATTGCGATGTTATATTTGTAAGAAAGTTTTTACATTTCCACCTTGAGCCGCTCCTTCAACCAACAACTCGACCAGCACGGTGCGTGGCGGAGCAATTTCGCCCACCGCTTGCAGTGGCTGTCCCGCTGGCTGACCGAGAACGAGCTGCTCGACCAGGCGGTGGCCGAGCGGCTGCGCGGGCTCGAATCGCAGATCCGCACCAGCAAGGTCATGGTGGCCTTCGTCGCGGAGTTCTCGCGCGGCAAGTCGGAGCTGATCAACGCGATCTTCTTCGCCGGCTACGGGCGGCGCATCATGCCGGCGAGCGCGGGCCGCACCACCATGTGCCCGACCGAGCTCGGCTACGACGCCATGCTGGCGCCCAAGCTGCGCCTGCTGCCGATCGAAACCCGCCTCGAACCGCATTCGCTCGCCTACTGGCGCGACCAGCCCGCGCGCTGGACCGAGATCGCGATCGACGTCGGCGATGCCGAACGGCTGGCCCAGGCCATGGCCAAGGTGGCCGAGGTGCGCTGGGTCTCGCAGGACGAGGCGCGCGCGCTGGGCTTCTGGAACGAGGAAACGCCCGACGACAACCCGGTGCAGGACGCCGAGGGCCGGGTCGAGATCCCGCGCTGGCGCCATGCCGTGCTAAACATGCCGCATCCGCTGCTCGAGCAGGGGCTGGTGATCCTCGACACCCCGGGCCTCAACGCGATCGGCGCCGAACCCGAGCTGACGGTGAGCCTGATCCCGCAGGCGCACGCGGTGGTCTTCATCCTCGGCGCCGAAACCGGCGTCACCCGCTCCGACCTGTCGATCTGGCGCGAGCACCTCGTGACCGAGAACGAGGGCAGCGACACGCGCTTCGTGGTGCTCAACAAGATCGACACCCTGTGGGACACGCTGAGCACCCACGCGCAGATCGAGCAGCAGATCGAGCAGCAGCGCCAGGTCGCCGCCAAGCACCTCGATGTGCCGCTCGCGCAGGTGCTGCCGGTGTCGGCGCAGAAGGGCCTGCAGGCCAAGGTGCACCGCGATGCGCGGCTGCTCGAGGCCAGCCGCCTGCCCGCGCTCGAGGCCCTGCTGGGCCAGGGCGTGCTCGGCAAGCGCGAGACCATGCTGCGGCTGGCCGTCGATGCCGGCATGGCCGCGCTGCGGACCGAGGCCGAGCGCATCCTCAAGGTGCGCCAGCGCGACCTGGCCGAGCAGGCGCTCGAGCTGCAGGGGCTGCGCGGCAAGAACGTGTCGGTGATCCGGCACATGCGCGCGCGCATCGACCAGGAACAGAACGAGTTCGAGGGCAGCAACGCGCGCATCCTGGCGCTGCGCTCGGTGCAGGGCAAGCTGCTGCGCGAGGTCTACGCGGTGCTGGGCCGCACGGCGCTCAAGGCCGACATGGTGCGGCTGTCGGCCGCGCTCAAGCGCCCCGGCGTCAAGTTCAACGTGCGCAAGGTGTACGGCGAGACCTTCGATTCGCTGCGCAACAACCTGCGCGAGGTGCAGGCGACCACGGCCGAGATCCAGTCGATGCTGCACGCCACCTTCCGCCAGCTCAATGCCGAGCAGGGCTTCACCCTGCAGGCGCCGGCCGAGCCCGACCTCAGCGGCTTCGAGCAGGAGCTCAGCCAGATCGAGCGCAGCCACATCCACTACCTGGGCGTGGGCAACATGCTCAAGCTCGCGCAGGCCGACTTCTGCGACAAGCTGGTGCGCGCGCTCGCGAGCCGGCTGCGCTTGGTGAACGAGGCCGCCATGACCGAGGTCGAGCGCTGGAGCAAGGGCGCCAGCGCGCAGATCGATGCGCAGCTCAAGGAGCGCCGCCGCAACTTCAGCAAGCGCATCGAGGCGATCGAGCGCATCCAGAACGCGGCCGGCAGCCTCGACGAGCGGCTGCTCGAACTGGCGGCGCAGGAGAGCGCGCTGGCCGGGCTGCAGCAGCGCCTGAGCGAATTCACCGCGCTGATCGCGCAGCAGGGCAAGCCGTCCGCCACGGCGGCCTCGGCCGGCGAGCTGCGTGCCGCGGCCTGAGCACGACGTGCCGGCGACCGTTGCCGCGCGCACGCGCAAGCGCAGCCCCGAGGCTGCCGCGCCCGCCGCCTTGAAACTCCCGGCGCACTTCGCCGAGCGCGTGGTCGCCTGGCAGCGCAGCCATGGCCGCAGCGAGCTGCCGTGGCAGAACACGCGCGATCCCTACCGCGTGTGGCTGTCCGAGGTGATGCTGCAGCAGACGCAGGTCACGACCGTGCTCGGCTATTTCGCGCGCTTCCTCGAGCGCTTTCCCGACGTGCGGGCGCTGGCCGAAGGCACCGAGGACGAGGTCTTCGGGCTCTGGAGCGGCCTCGGCTACTACAGCCGCGCGCGCAACATGCACCGCTGCGCGCAGGAGGTGATGGCGCGCTTCGGCGGCAGCTTCCCGCAGACGGCCGCCGAGCTGGCGACCTTGCCGGGCATCGGCCGTTCCACCGCCGCGGCCGTCGCGGCCTTCTGCTTCGGCGAGCGCGTCGCCATCCTCGACGGCAACGTGAAGCGCGTGCTGACGCGGGTGCTGGGCTTCGGCGAGGACCTGTCCTCCTCGGCCAGCGAGCGCCTGCTCTGGGAGCATGCGACGCGGCTGCTGCCGCCGGCCGACGACCGCGAGGCGATCGCGAGCTACACGCAGGGGCAGATGGACCTCGGCGCCACCGTCTGCCTGCCGCGCAAGCCGAGCTGCATGCTGTGCCCGGTCAACGACAGCTGCGTGGCGCGGCGCGAAGGCTCGCCCGAGCGCTATCCGGTCAAGACGCGCAAGCTGCGGCGCACGGCGCAGTCGCTGTGGGTGCTGCTGGCGCGCGATGCGAGCGGGCGCGTGTGGCTCGAGAAGCGGCCCGCCAAGGGCATCTGGGCCGGCCTGCACTGCCTGCCGGTGTTCGATTCGCGCGACGAACTGCTGGCCGCGCTGCCCGCGGCCGAACGCGATCGCTGCGAGGACCTCGCGCCCTTCGTGCACGTGCTGACCCACAAGGACCTGCACCTGCATCCGGTGCGCATCGATGGCGGAACGCCGCAGGGCGATGCGGCGCGCTGGGTCGAGGCCTCGGAATGGCTGGGCCTGGGGCTGCCCGCGCCGGTGCGCAAGCTGCTCGAGAACACCGGGGGCTGAGGCCCGGCCCCTCGCCCTTTTTTCTTCAGTTCGCGTCGAGTTCGCGGTGCCGCTTGAGCGCGCCCCAGCGCGCGCCGAAGCTGCGCGCCAGCTGCTCGACCAGGAACACCGAGCGGTGCTGGCCGCCGGTGCAGCCGATCGCCACCGTCACGTAGCTGCGGTGGTCGCGCGCGAGCGCATCGAGCCAGCGCGTGAGGAACTGCTCGATGTCCTCGTACATGCGTGCCACGTCGTCGTGCTCGCGCAGCCAGTCGGCCACCGGCGCGTCGCGGCCCGTCAGCGGCCGCAGCGTGGGCACGTAGTGCGGGTTGGGCAGCATGCGCACGTCGAACACGAAATCGGCATCGAGCGGCACGCCGCGCTTGAACGCGAAGGACTCGAAGACCAGCGTCAGGCGGCTCTGCGGCGCCGAGATCAGCGACTTGACGTAGCTCTGCAGCTGCGCCGGCCGGATCAGGCTGGTGTCGATCACGTCGGCGCCTTCGCGCAGGTCGGCCAGCAGTTCGCGCTCGAGCTCGATGGCCTGCACCAGCACGCGCTGCTGGTCGGGCACGTCGGTGCGGCCTTCCTGGCTCGACAGCGGATGGCGGCGCCGGGTTTCCGAATATCGGCGCAGCAGCGCGTCGGTGGTCGCGTCGAGGAACAGCGAGCGCAGCGACACGCCGTCGTTGCGCAGCGCCTCGAGTTGCTGCGGAACGATCGGCAGCGAGACGCCGCTGCGCACGTCCATCGCGATCGCCACGCGCTGCGCGTTCTGCGCGTGCTGCAGCGCGATGAAGGGCGTGAGCAGCTCGGGCGGCAGGTTGTCGACGCAGTAGTAGCCGGCGTCCTCGAGCGCATGCAGCGCGACCGACTTGCCGGAGCCCGACATGCCGGTGATGAGCACCAGGTCGAGGCTCATCGCGCAGCCCCGTGGTCGTGGCGCACCGCCTTCATGAGGTGGCCGCCGGCGTCTTGTGGCCCAGCATCTCGCGCGCGTGGGCGAGCGAGGTCTGCGAGACCTTCTCGCCGCCCAGCATGCGCGCGATCTCGTTCGCGCGGCTGTCGTCGTCGAGCAGCGACACGCCGCTCTCGGTGCGCGGACCATCCTTGCCGGTGGTTCCCGCGGTCTGCCGCTTGGCGACCACGAGGTGGTGGTCGGCGCAGGCCGCCACCTGGGGCAGGTGGGTGACCGCGAGCACCTGGCGGTCGCGGCCCAGCTGCTTCATGAGCCGGCCCACGGTCTCGGCGACCGCGCCGCCGACGCCCGAATCGACCTCGTCGAAGATCAGTGTCTGGGCGGCGCCGAGCTGGCTGGTGGTGACCGCGATCGCGAGCGCGATGCGCGAGAGCTCGCCGCCCGAGGCCACCTTGCCGATCGGCCGCGGCGTGCTGCCGGTGTGGCCGGCGACCAGGAAGGCGATCTCCTCGAGGCCGGCCTTGCCCGGCTGGGCCAGCGGCTGCAGATCGACCTCGAAGCGGCCGCCCTGCATGCCCAGACCCTGCATCGCCTGCGTGACCGCCTGGGCCAGCTTGGGCGCGGCCTGCTTGCGCAGCTTGCCGAGCGCGCGGGCTTCCTTCAGGTAAGCCTGCTGCGCCGTCTGCTCGGCGCGTTCCAGGCCTTCGAGGTCGCTTTGTGCGTCGAGGGACTGCAGCTCGGCCTGCCAGCCGGCCAGCAGCGCCGGCAGTTCGGCCGGTGGGCGCTTGTAGCGGCGCGCCAGCGACATCCAGAGGCTCATGCGTTCGTCGAGTTCGGCCAGCCGCTGCGGGTCGGTGTCGGCGTCGCGCAGGTAGCCGTGCAGCGAGTGCGCGGCGTCGGCGGCCTGCGCGATGCTCGAGGACAGCACCTCGCCGAGCGCGCGGAACTCGGGCTCGATGTGTTCGCAGTTCTGCAGCAGCGTGACCGCGCGCGAGAGCGCGGCCAGCGCGCCGTTGTCCTCGTCCTCGAGCGCGTGGCTGGCGCCCTGGGCGGCGTCGATCAGCGCCTGCGCGTTCGAGATGCGCGTGTGGCTTCCCGACAGTTCTTCCCATTCGTCGGCGCCGGGCGCGAGCTTCGCGACCTCCGAGATCTGCCACTGCAGCCGTTCGCGCTCGCGCTGCAGCGAATCCTGCGTGCCGCGCGCACGCTCGAGCGCGGACAGCGCCTGGCGCCAGCCCTGCCAGGCGGCGTCGAGCGCATCGGTGCGCACGCCGGCGTAGGCATCGAGCAGGCCGCGCACCGCGTCGGGCCGCGTGAGGCTCTGCCAGGCGTGCTGGCCATGGATGTCGAGCAGCCGGTCGCCGATGTCGCGCAGCTGCGTCGCGGTGGCGGGGCTGCCGTTGATCCAGCCGCGGCTGCGGCCCTGCAGGTCGACGGTGCGGCGCAGCAGCAGGGCATCGCCCGCCTCGAAGCCGCCTTCGTCGAGCCAGGCCACGAAGGCCGGGTCGTTGTCGAACTCCGCGCTCACGTCGAGCCGCTCGGCGCCTTCGCGCACCGCGCCCGCATCGGCACGGTTGCCGAGCGCGAGCTGCAGCGCGTCGATCAGGATGGATTTGCCCGCGCCGGTTTCGCCGGTCAGCACCGTGAAGCCGTCGGACAGGTCGATCTCCAGGGATCGCACGATCACGAAATCGCGCAGTGCGATGCGTCTGAGCGCCATCTCAGGAACCTCCTTCGTTCCAATGCAGTTTCTTGCGCAGGGTGTCGAAATAGCTCCAGCCGCGCGGATGCAGGAAGCGCACCCGGAAATCGGAGCGGCGCACCACCACGCGGTCGCCGATCGCGAGCGAGGCCAGCGATTGCATGTCGAAATTCGCGCTGGCATCGCGCCCGCCCACGAGCTCGATCACGATCTCGTCGGCGTCGGGCAGCAGCACCGGGCGGTTCGACAGCGTGTGCGGCGCGATCGGCACCAGCACCCAGCCCGGCACCGCCGGATGCAGCAGCGGCCCGCCGGCCGACAGCGCATAGGCCGTCGAACCCGTGGGCGACGCGATGATCAGGCCGTCGGCGCGCTGGTTGGCTACGAAATGCTTGCCCACCGATACCCGCAGCTCGACCATGCCCGAGGTCGCGCCGCGGTTGACCACCACGTCGTTCATCGCGAGCGCATCGAACACCACGGCGCCGTCGCGCATCACCTGCGCGTGCATCAGGCTGCGGTGGTCTTCCTCGTATTCGCCGGCCAGCATCGGGATCAGCGTGGCCTGGAAGTTGTCGAGCGGGATGTCGGTGATGAAGCCGAGCCGGCCTCGGTTGATGCCGATCAGCGGGATGCCGAAGGCCGCGAGCTGCCGGCCGATGCCGAGCATGGTGCCGTCGCCGCCGACCACCAGGCCGAGGTCGCACTGCTGGCCGATCTGCTCGACCGTGAGGGCTTCGTAGCGGTCGCCGGTGGGCAGGGCCTGGGCCGGTTCGTCGTCGCCGCGCGGCTGTTCGACGTAGACCTTGCAGCCCTGGGATTCGAGAAAACTCGCGATGCCCTCCATCACGCTGTCGCGCTCGCCGCACCGGGCTCCGGAAGCCTGGTATTTGCCGATCAGCGCGACGTGACGAAAGGGAGAGGTCATGGCTACAAATTACAACACTAAAATCTTGCAATGCTGGACGACCGCGCCAAGTTGCTGCTCAAGACGCTCGTCGAGCGCTACATCGCCGAAGGCCAGCCTGTCGGCTCGCGAACGCTCTCGCGCTCCTCGGGCCTGGACCTCTCGCCCGCGACCATCCGCAACGTCATGTCGGACCTCGAGTCGCTCGGGCTGATCGCCAGTCCGCACACCTCGGCCGGCCGCGTGCCCACGGCGCGCGGCTACAGGCTTTTCGTCGACACCATGCTCACCGCGCAGCGCGAGCACCTGGCCGCGCCGAGCCTCGCGCCCGACCAGCCGCAGCGCGTGATCGCCAACGCGGCGCACCTGCTGTCGAACCTCTCGCAGTTCGTCGGCGTGGTGATGGCGCCACGGCGCTCGTCGGTGTTCAAGCAGATCGAGTTCCTGCGCCTGTCGGACCGCCGGCTGCTGGTGATCATCGTCTCGCCCGAAGGCGACGTGCAGAACCGCGTGATATTTCCGGAGGCCGACTATTCGCAGTCGCAGCTGGTCGAGGCCGCGAACTACATCAACGCCCACTACGCGGGCCTGACGATCGAGCAGGTGCGCGACCGGCTGCAGTCCGAGGTCGACACGCTGCGCGGCGAGATCGCGGCGCTGATGCAGGCGGCCGTGAAGGTCAGTTCTGACGTGCTGAGCGAATCGCAGGAGGACGACGTCGTGATCTCGGGCGAGCGCAACCTGCTCGCGGTCAGCGACTTCTCGAGTGACATGGGGCAGTTGCGCCGCGCCTTCGAGCTCTTCGAGCAGAAGGCGCAGCTGATGCGGCTGCTCGACGTGTCGAGCAAGGCCGAGGGCGTGCGCATTTTCATCGGCGGCGAGAGCCAGGTGGTGCCGGTCGAGGAGCTGTCCATTGTCAGCGCCAACTACGAGGTCGACGGCCAGGTCGTGGGCACGCTCGGCGTGATCGGCCCGACGCGCATGCCCTACGAGCGCATGATCCAGATCGTCGACATCACTTCCAAGCTGGTCAGCAACGCGCTGAGCCACCGCAAGTAGCAAGGCGCCTTTTCGGCGCGAATAGAATCGAGCCCACGTGGGCCGTTAGCTCAGTTGGTTAGAGCAGCGGACTCATAATCCGTTGGTCGATGGTTCAAGCCCATCACGGCCTACCACCCGTATTTTTGAGATTTGTTTCGACGGATCGAAAAGGCCTCAAAAATACATGCTATGATAGCAAGCTGTGCGGCTGTAGCTCAGTTGGATAGAGTACTTGGCTACGAACCAAGGGGTCGTGGGTTCAATTCCTGCCAGCCGCACCACTCTTCAAGGGTCAACTCGGAAACGAGTTGACCCTTTTCTTTTGGGTACGAGGCTCGTCCGCGCAGGGCGGACGCCACGCTTCTCTTCGATCTCCGGAGGCGTCGCTTGAACAAGGCATTCACCAAGGAAACCGATTCCGACGCGGACGACGACGGTGCGGACGGCGCGATGCCGCCGCTGCCCGCGGGCGGCAAGAACTACATCACCCCCGCCGGCTATGCGCGGCTGCGGACCGAGCTGCTGCAGCTGATGGACGAGGAGCGGCCCAAGGTGGTCGAGGCCGTGCACTGGGCCGCCAAGAATGGCGATCGCTCGGAGAACGGCGACTACCTCTACGGCAAGAAGCGGCTGCGCGAGATCGACCGCCGCATCCGCTTCCTCACCAAGCGCCTCGAGATCGCCGAGGTGACCGATCCCTCGGTGCACCACGGCAGCGACCAGGTCTTCTTCGGCGCCACGGTGCGCTATGCGGACGAGAACGGCGACGAGCGCAGCGTGACGATCCTCGGCATCGACGAGGCCGACAGCGCGCAGTCGCAGGTCAGCTGGATCTCACCGATCGCGCGGGCGCTGCTGAAGGCGCGGGAGGGCGATGTGGTGAAGCTCGTCACGCCGGGCGGCACGCACGAGGTCGAGCTGCTGTCGGTCGTCTATCCGGCGCCGGCGCCGGGCGCCGCATAGAGGCTGCGCCGCGGGCGCGGCGCGGACTCAGGACGCGGGAACGGTGCGCGCCGCGGACAGCACCGAGGTGGTCCGGCGCACCGAGCGCAGCACCGCGTCCAGATGCGAGCGGTCGCGTACCGCGATCACGAAGCGCAGATCGGTGGAATCCTGCGGCGTCTCGTCGGCCATCTCGACGTGGGTGATGTCGGCTTCGGCGTCGGCCAGCGTCGCGGCCACGCGCGCCAGCACGCCCTTGTCGTTGCGCACGGTGATGATCACGCCGGTTTCGAAGGCGCGCGTCGGTTCGTCGGCCCACTCGACCGCGAAGAAGCGTTCGCTGTCCTTGTGGCGCAGGCGCTGGCCCACGCCGCAGGCCTCGGTGTGCACCACCAGGCCTTCGCCGTGGCCGAGGTAGCCCACGATCGGGTCGCCCGGGATCGGGCGGCAGCACAGCGCGAAGCGCACCGAGGAGTTCTCGCTGCCGTCGAGCGTGACGGCGCCCTGCGAGATGGTTTCGTGCGAGATGAAGCGCTCGCGGCTCAGCAGCAGCGCGTCGGGACGCTCGCCGAGCTCGGCCATGAGCGCCATCAGCCGCTTGGCCACGATGCTCGCGATGCGCTTGCCCAGGCCGATGTCGGTCAGCAGCTCGGCGCGCGTGCGGTTGCCGGTGAAGCGCAGCAGCTTTTCCCACAGCGGCTGGTGCTCCGCATCGTCCTCGGGCAGCTTGCTCAGGCCTTCGGCGCGCAGGGCCTGCGCCAGCAGCTTCTCGCCCAGGCCTTCGGATTCGGCATGGGCCAGGGTCTTGAGGTAGTGGCGGATCTTCGAGCGCGCACGGCCGGTCCGCACGAAGCCGAGCCAGGCCGGGTTGGGTGTGGACACCGGCGCGGTGATCACCTCGACCACGTCGCCGTTCTTGAGCTCGGTGCGCAGCGGCACCTGGTCGCCGTTGATGCGCGCGGCCGAGGTGTGGTCGCCGATGTTGCTGTGGATCGCGTAGGCGAAGTCGACCACGGTCGCGCCGCGCGGCAGCGCCATGATCTGGCTCTTGGGCGTGAAGACGTAGACGGCGTCGGGGAACAGGTCGACCTTGACGTGGTCCCAGAACTCCGCGGCGTCGCGCGTCTCGTCCTGGATGTCGAGCAGCGACTGCAGCCACTTGGTGCCCAGGCGGTCGTTGCTGGCCGTGCTCGGGTCCGCGGCCTTGTAGAGCCAGTGCGCCGCCACGCCCGATTCGGCCACCACGTGCATGGCGTCGGTGCGCAGCTGGAATTCGACGCTGACGCCCGCCGGGCCCACCAGCGTGGTGTGCAGCGACTGGTAGCCGTTGAGCTTGGCGATCGCGATGTGGTCCTTGAACTTGCCCGGCAGCGGCTTGTACATCTGGTGCAGGATGCCCAGGCCGGTGTAGCAGGCGATCACGTTCGGCACGATCAGCCGGAAGCCGTAGATGTCGGTCACCTGGGCAAAGCTCAGGTGCTTTTCCTCCATCTTGCGGTAGATCGAATAGAGCGTCTTCTCGCGCCCCGCGATCCGCAGCGTCATGTGGGCGGCGGCGAAGGCGGTCTCGACCTCGCGCTGCACCTTCTGGATCAGGTCGCGCCGGCGGCCGCGCGCCTTGGCCACGGCCTTGGCCAGCGTGGCATAGCGCCACGGTTTGAGGTGCCGGAACGACAGTTCCTGTAACTCGCGGTACGTCTGGTTGAGGCCGAGCCGGTGCGCGATGGGGGCGTAGATGTCGAGTGTTTCGCGCGAGATCCGGGCCCATTTCTCGCGCGGCGCGTCGGCCAGCGTGCGCATGTTGTGCGTGCGGTCGGCCAGCTTGACCAGGATGACGCGCACGTCGCGTGCCATCGCCAGCAGCATCTTGCGGAAGGACTCGGCCTGGTTCTCTTCGCGCGTGTTGAACTGCAGCTTGTCGAGCTTGGTGAGGCCGTCGACCAGTTCGGCCACCGGCGCGCCGAAGCGCTCGATCAGCTCGGGCTTGGTGACGCCGCAGTCCTCGATGGCGTCGTGCAGCAGGGCGGCCATCAGGGCCTGCGCGTCGAGCTTCCATTCGGCGCATTGCGCCGCCACGGCGATCGGGTGGGTGATGTAGGGCTCGCCGCTGTTGCGCAGCTGGCCCAGGTGGGCCTCGTCGGCAAAACGGTAGGCGCGGCGGACCAGTTCGGTGTCTTCGGGGCTCAGGTAGTCGAGCCGCGCCGTCAGGGCCGCGAAGCTGGCGGCGGCCGCATTCAGCGCCGCCGGGCTCGGCTTCGGCGTGCCCGCAGGGGCATGGGACTGAGATTTTGCGACCGCGCTCATGGCTATCACTTTAGCGTGACCGCTGTGTGGACGTGATCAGGCGTAAAAAAAGCACCGCGTCGCGGTGCTTTTCCGTTGCAAGCCTGCGTCAGCGATCAGCCGGGAACCTTCTTGAGCATTTCCAGGCCGATCTTGCCTTCGGCGATCTCGCGCAGCGCGGTCACGGCTGGCTTGTTCTTGCTTTCGATCTTCGGGGCATGGCCCTGGCTCAGCATGCGCGCGCGGTAGGTCGCGGCGAGCACGAGCTGGAAGCGGTTGGGGATCTGCTGCAGGCAGTCTTCGACGGTGATGCGGGCCATGATGGAATCTTTCGGTCGGTGAGCGTGGAATCAGGGGATGTTCAAGGCGGCGAAAGTGTCGGCACGCGCGCGTCGCTGCGCGGAATACCGGAGCCGCTGAGCGTGGACGATCGCCTTGAGATCGAACAGTGCGCGCTCAAATAACTCGTTGATTATAACGAAATCGAATTTCCCGGCCTGCGCCATCTCTTCGGCGGCGTTCTGCAGCCGCAGTTCGATGACCGCGGCGCTGTCCTCGCCCCGGCGTTCCAGCCGCGAGCGCAGCTCTTCCCAGCTCGGCGGCAGGATGAAGATCATCACCGCGTTCGCGAAGGCCTTGCGGATCTGCAGGGCGCCCTGAAAGTCGATTTCGAGGATCACGTCGGCGCCCTGGGCGATCCGTTCCTCGATCGCCTTCTTGGAGGTGCCGTAGCGCTGCCCGTGCACGTGGGCCCATTCGACGAAGGCGTCCGAGGCCACCATGGCGTCGAACTCCGAGGTCGAGGCGAAGAAGTATTCGCGGCCGTGCTTTTCCTGCCCGCGCGGCGAGCGCGTCGTGTGCGACACGGAGGGCTGCACCGCCGAGTCGAGCTCCATCAGGGCCTTCACGAGGCTCGACTTGCCGGCCCCGCTCGGTGCCGCAACCACGAAGATGTTGCCGGGATAGTCCATGCTTTCCTTCACTCGCTCGCTCACTCGATGTTCTGGACCTGCTCGCGCATCTGCTCGATCAGCACCTTCATGTCCACGCCGATGCGCGTGAGTTCCAGCGCCGCCGACTTGGAGCCCAGCGTGTTGGCCTCGCGATGCAGCTCCTGGATCAGGAAGTCGAGCCGCTTGCCGATCTCGCCGCCCTTCTTGAGCAGCCGCTCGATCTCGTCGAGGTGCGAGTTCAGCCGCGTCAGCTCCTCGGCCACGTCGATGCGGATCGCGAACGCGGTCGCCTCGGTCAGTGCGCGGTCCTGCGCCGCCTCGGGCAGCGTGCCGCCGCCGTTGGCGCCCAGGCCCATGGCCTCCTGCCAGCGCTCGAGAAAACGGGTGCGCTGCTGTTCGACCAGCTGCGGCACCAGCGGTCCGGCCTGCGCGACCAGCTCGCGCAGCTGTCCCAGGTGCGCCTCGAGCATCTTGGCCAGCCGCGCGCCTTCGCGCTGGCGGGCCGACACCAGCGCCTCGAGCGCCTTGCCGGCCACCTCGAGCAGGTCGGCGCCCCAGTCGCCGCGCGGCGTACTGTCGCTGCCGGCCAGCCGCAGCACGTCGGCCACGCTGAGTTCGCGCGCGCCGGGCAGCCAGGCCTTGATGCCGTCCTGCACGCCGTTGAGCCGTTGCAGCAGCTTGACGGAAGGCTCCGCCACGCCGCCCTGGGCATTGGTTTCGATGGCCGCGCGCAGTTCGACCTTGCCGCGCTTGAGGCGGCCGGTCAGCAGTTCGCGCAGGGCGGTCTCGTGCTGGCGCAGCTCTTCGGGGAGCTTGAAGGTGAGGTCGAGAAAGCGGCTGTTGACCGAGCGGATTTCGACCCCGAGCCGGCCCGCGGCCAGGGGCCGCGCGTCGGTTTCGGCGTGGCTGCCCGAGGGGCCGTTCTGGCCGCTGGCATAGCCGGTCATGCTGTAAACTGGCATTGCGCCTCTCTGTGGTTCTGCTTGCATTCACCGAGGCACCGGCACGGCGTTCGCTTGCCGCACCATCGCCTTCGGGCGAAACTCCCGGATTATGTCAAAGGTCAAGCCGTCACCTCTGCTGCCCGATACGATCATCGGTGGCTACCGCATCGTTCGCAGGTTGTCGGCGGGCGGTTTCGGGGTGGTGTACCTGGCCATCGATCCCAGCGGCCAGCAGGTCGCGGTCAAGGAGTATCTCCCTTCTTCGCTCGCTACCCGCGGCCCCGGCGAACTCGCCCCGCAGGTGCCGGCCGAGAAGCTCTCGCTGTACCGCCTGGGTCTCAAGAGCTTCTTCGAGGAAGGCCGCTCGCTCGCGCAGATCTCGCATGCCTCGGTGGTCAGCGTGCTCAACTTCTTCCGCGAGAACGAGACCGTCTACATGGTCATGAACTATCTGGAGGGCGCGACCCTGCAGGACTTCGTGGTCACCGCGCGCGACCTCAAGCGGCAGAAGGTGTTCCGCGAATCGACCATCCGCTCGCTGTTCGACGAGATCCTGCGTGGCCTGCGCATCGTGCACCAGTACAAGATGCTGCACCTCGACATCAAGCCCGCCAACATCTTCGTCACCGACGACGACCGGGCCGTGCTGATCGACTTCGGCGCAGCGCGCGAAGTGCTCAGCAAGGAAGGCATCTTCATCCGCCCGATGTACACGCCCGGCTTCGCCGCGCCCGAGATGTACCGCCGCGATTCCTCGATGGGCCCCTGGACCGACATCTACGCGATCGGCGCCTGCATCTACGCCTGCATGCAGGGCTATCCGCCCAACGACGCGCCGCGCCGCATCGAGAAGGACCGCCTGAGCCTCTCGCTGTCGCGCCTGCGCGGCGTCTATTCCGACAACCTCATCGAGGTGGTCGAGTGGTGCATGTCGCTCGATCCGCTCTCGCGCCCACAGTCCGTGTTCGCGCTGCAGAAGGAGCTCAGCCGCGAGGGCGAGCGCCGCTACACCAAGCTCACGGTGGGCGAGAAGGTCCGCCTCTCGATCGACAACATCCGCTCCTTCGACAAGAAGAGCGCGCCCCGCGCGGCGGCACCGACGACCCGCCCGGCATGACGACGCAGCGCATCGCCTCCTCGATCCTTGCCCGCCTGGAGGCGCGGCCATGAAGTTCTCCGTCTTCCAGGTCAGCCGCAAGGGCGGCCGCCTCAAGAACGAAGACCGCATGGGCTACTGCTACACGCGCGAATCGGGCCTGTTCGTGCTGGCCGACGGCATGGGCGGCCATCCCGAGGGCGAGGTGGCCGCGCAGATCGCGCTGCAGACCGTGGCCGCGCTCTACCAGCGCGAGGCGCGCCCGATGGTGAAGGACCCCAAGGCCTTTCTCGCCGAATCGGCGATGGCCGCGCACCAGCAGATCATGCGTTACGCCAGCAGCAAGGCGATGCTCGACACGCCGCGCACCACCGTCGTCGCGGCCGTGCTGCAGGCCGGCATGGCCACCTGGATGCATTGCGGCGATTCGCGCCTGTACGTCGTGCGCGACGGCCGCCTGCTGGTGCGCACGCTCGACCATTCGCATGCCGAGCGCCCGCGCCACCGCGGCGTGTCCGAGTCCTCGCCCGCCAACCGCAACCTGCTGCTCACCTGCCTGGGCTCGCCCACCACGCCGTTGTTCGACGTGTCGGCCCCGCTCGCGCTGCAGCGCGGCGACCGCATCATGCTGTGCTCCGACGGCGTCTGGGGCGTGCTCGACGATGCGCTGATCGTGCACACCCTGTCGTCCGGCAAGCCCGTGTCCGATGCCGCGCCCGACCTCGCCGAGATGGCGCTGCGCAAGGGCGGTTCGCACAGCGACAACGTGACGCTGATCGCGCTCGAGTGGGAAATGCCCGACGCGCCCGGCGAGGAGCCCGGCATCTCCACCGACAGCATCAGCGACGGCGTGTTCGCCTCGACCATCCAGGCCGGCATGCTCGCCGACGACGAGATCGAGGACCTCGACGAGGACGCCATCGAGCGTTCCATCGCCGAGATCAACGAAGCCATCCGGCGTTCGGCGGCCCGCAAGACCTGAATCGTTCCGCGCCTTCCCGTTCGAGGGCGCGCCTGTGTTTTTCCCTTCCTTTCTTCCTCATCAGACCATGACAGCTTTCACCCGTAGCGGCGGCCGCGCCGCCGACCAGTTGCGCCCCGTGCGCATCACGCGCGGCTTCACCATCCACGCCGAGGGCTCGGTGCTGATCGAGTTCGGCCAGACCCGCGTGCTGTGCACCGCCTCGGTCGAGGAGAAGGTGCCGCCGCACAAGAAGGGCAGCGGCGAAGGCTGGGTCACGGCCGAATACGGCATGCTGCCGCGCGCCACCCACACCCGCAGCAGCCGCGAGGCCGCCAAGGGCAAGCAGACCGGCCGCACGCAGGAGATCCAGCGCCTCATCGGCCGCTCGATGCGCGCCGTGTTCGACCTCGCCGCGCTCGGCGAACGCACCATCCACCTCGACTGCGACGTGCTGCAGGCCGACGGCGGCACCCGCACCGCCGCCATCACCGGTGCCTTCGTCGCCGCGCAGGATGCCGTCAACAAGCTGATCGCCGCCGGCACGCTGTCCGCTTCGCCGATCAAGGGCCATGTCGCCGCCATCTCGGTGGGCATCGTCGGCGGCACGCCGCTGCTCGACCTCGAGTACACCGAGGACTCCGCCTGCGACACCGACATGAACGTCGTCATGACCGGCGCCGGCCACTTCGTCGAAGTGCAGGGCACCGCCGAGGGCGTGGCCTTCACGCGCGAGGAGATGAACCTGCTGCTGGGCCTGGCCGAAAAGGGCATCGGCGAACTCGTCGTCCTGCAACAGCAGGCCCTGCAGTCGAAGTAGCAGCCATGAACCGCGGCCCGCAGAAGGCCGCCGTCGTTATTCCTTTCCACGTATGAAACTCGTCCTGGCTTCCAACAACGCCGGCAAACTGGCCGAACTGCAGCAGCTCTTCGCCGAACTCGACGTCACGCTCGTGCGGCAGTCGGAGCTCGGCGTGAGCGAGGCCGATGAGCCGTTCCGCACCTTCGTCGAGAACGCGCTGACCAAGGCACGCCACGCCAGCGCCGCCACCGGCCTGCCCGCCATCGCCGACGACGCCGGCCTGTGCGTCGATGCCTTCGGCGGCCTGCCGGGCGTCGACACCGCCTACTACGCCACCCAGTTCGGCTACCCCAAGGGCGATGCCAACAACGTGAAGGCGCTGCTCGAGCAACTGGCCGGACAGGCCAATCGCCGCGCCGCGCTCGTCAGCACACTGGTCGCGCTGCGCAGGCACGACGATCCCGAGCCGCTGATCGCGGTGGGCCGCGTGGCCGGCGAGATCGCGCCGGCGCCGGTCGGCGACAACGGCTTCGGCTTCGACCCCGTGATGTACCTGCCCGCCTTCGGCAAGACCTTCGCCCAGCTCTCGCCCGAGGTGAAGAACGCCCACAGCCACCGCGGCCAGGCCGCGCGCGCCATGCTGGCGCTGATGCGCGAGCGATGGCTGTGACCGGTCCCTCGTCCGTCGTTCCCATCCAGCCCGCGGCGCCGGTCGGCGCGCCGCATGCCAACGACGTGCTGCACTGGATGCGCCCCGGCCCGCTGCAGCTGACGGCGCTGCCGCCGCTCACGCTGTACATCCACCTGCCGTGGTGCCTGCGCAAGTGCCCGTACTGCGATTTCAATTCCCACGAGTGGCGCGCCACGAGCACCGCCGAGGCCGACGGCATGCCCGAGTCCGCGTACATCGACGCGCTCATTGCCGATCTCGATGCCGCGCTGCCGTTGATCTGGGGTCGCGGCGTCCAGGCCATCTTCATCGGCGGCGGTACCCCGAGCCTGTTCTCGCCCCAGGCCATCGACCGCCTGCTGGGCGACGTGCGCGCGCGCTTGAAGCTCACGCCCGACTGCGAGATCACGCTCGAGGCCAACCCCGGCACCTTCGAGCGCGACCGCTTCCGCGCCTACCGCGCGGCCGGCGTCACCCGGCTGTCGCTGGGCGTGCAAAGCTTCAACGACGAGCACCTGAAGGCGCTGGGCCGCGTGCACGACCGAGCCCAGGCGATCGCCGCCGCCGAGGAGGCAGCCGCTTCGTTCGACACCTTCAACCTCGACCTCATGTACGCGCTGCCGGGCCAGTCGCTCGAGCAGCTCGACGCCGACCTCACGCAGGCGCTCGCGCTCGCGCCGCCGCACCTGTCGGTCTATCACCTCACCATCGAGCCGAATACCTGGTTCGCCAAGTTCCCGCCGCAGCTGCCCGAGGACGACATCGCCTACGCGATGCTCGACCGCATCACCGAGCGCACCGGTGTTATCGGCATGTCGCGCTACGAGGTCTCGGCCTATGCGCGGCCCGGCCACACCTGCGCGCACAACCTCAACTACTGGCAGTTCGGCGACTACCTCGGCATCGGCGCCGGCGCCCACAGCAAGCTCAGCTTCGCCCATCGCATCGTGCGCCAGGTGCGCTTTCGCGAACCGCGCCTGTACATGGACAACGCCCGTGCCGGCACCGCCGTCGCGCAGAGCGACGAGGTCGCGCTGGCCGACCTGCCGTTCGAATTCATGCTGAACGCCATGCGCCTGAAGGCCGGCTTCACGCTGATGCAGTTCGGCGAGCGCACCGGCCTGGCCTTCACCGCGATCCAGCGCGGGCTGGAGGAGGCCGAGCGCAAGGGCCTCGTCGAACGCGACCTGAGCCGCGTGTGGCCCACCGAGCGCGGGCTCGATTTCCTCAGCGACCTGCAGACCCTGTTCCTGCCCGAGGACTGAGCACGGGCCGAGGTCGGCATAGAATCGCCGGCTCCGGAGAGTTGGGTGAGTGGTTTAAACCAGCAGTCTTGAAAACTGCCGACGTGAAAGCGTCCGTGAGTTCGAATCTCACACTCTCCGCCAACAACGCATACAAATCAGTGGGCTAAGTGGAGGGTAGGCTGTCGTCTCCGCACAAAGGCCCAGAATGAGAAGCGCATGAGCGCCGATGTAAAGCGGATCCATGCTGAGCATCGGACTCCCTCGAGGCTTCGTCGACTTGCATGCGGCACAACGTTGGATCACGTCAAAACAGTGCAGTGCTCGACGATACGCAGCCAACAATGATCAAGACCTTCAAGTCCTCGGGTAGCGGGTTCAGGAGCCCCCTGGCCATAGCTCCAGAACGGCATGATGCGCGGAACTGGGTCACCGTTTTCATTGCGGAAAACGGCGGTAGAAAAAGCTATCTTTTGCGTTTGATTGCTGAAGCGGCATTAGGTCGTCGCCGGTATTCACCTCCACGAGGGCCTAGTGTCTTTTTTGACTCAATGGAACAGCCTTCCAAGGTAATTGCAATTTCTGGCACTCCTTTGGACAGATTTCCTCGCGCTGGCACTACCGATTTAAAAAATAGTAGACGATCTAAGCAATATTCGGACTTTGTATACTTAGGGCAGCGCGCAAGTAATGGCATGGCTGGCGTGCAGCAAAGTGAGAGAAGCCTAATCGGAAGTCTACTAGCGAATCGCCATCTTTTGCTTGATCGCTATGACGCACTAGTGGAGACATTTAAGCACCTGGGATTAGATGCAGTGGTGCGTGTGCATCTAAAGAGAGCAGAGGGGCGCAAGAGCATTGAAGAATACCTTAATTCCAAGTCTTTCTCTGAGTGGCTTCGTGACCTGAAATACAACGGAGTTAAAACTGTAGAGGATGAAGCGCTGCTCAAATTGGTTGATCGAATGGGAAAATCAGATTTGATCGAGCGAACTGAAAGGGAATTTCACTCCACAAATTCAGGAAAATCTCTTCTCATTGGTGACGGTCGGATTCGCGCAAGGATGAGTTTATTGTCTATCGCTGAAGTTGAACTCCTCCTCAGAAGTGGTGCCATCGAAATTGAGGGAACAGAATTTAAGAAGGCGGGAAAACCCGAATTTATCGCGGGCGAATATTTGAGTTCAGGTCAATGGGGTTGGCTGGGTAGCTTTGGATCTCTTGTGGTTGAATTACGTGATCAGGCGCTTGTTCTTGTAGACGAGCCGGAAAATAGTCTTCATCCCAATTGGCAACAAAATTTCATGCCAAATCTGAAAAAGCTTTTGGATCGCCATGAGGACTGCCAAGCGATTGTCGCCACGCATTCTCCTTTGGTTGCATCCGGCGTGTCAGCAGATTGGGGAAATATCAGGACACTTAAGCGAGCCAATCGCATTGATGCCGTCGTTCGTAGCGAGCCATTAGTCACAACCTTCGGATGGAATGCCAGTGACGTCTACGACGAAATTTTTGCGATGGATACGACGCGAGCCCCTGGCTTCCTCAAGCTAGCAAACGTCGCCTTGCGAAAACTCTCGAACGGGGCTGCAATTAGCAGCGCCCAAGCGTCATCTTGGTCTTCCAGACTGACCGCAGATGTAGAGTCATTGCCGCCATTTGATCCTTTGCGCGAAGTACTTGACAGCGTCGCTAAACGCTTGAATAAGCTGGTGTAATTTGGCAATGAAACTGTTTAGCCAGATCGAATGGACGCAAAGCGACGCTGCGCTATTCAAGAAAGTACGCAGCCTAGCGGGAGCGAAGTGGTCCACGTCGGATCCAGCCGTAAAAGCTTTTCGTGTTCGGCTACTAGAACTGCAGAATGATCGCTGTGTCTATTGCCAGATGTTGATTGAATCCAATCAAATTGGGTATCGCGAATTAGAGCATGTTCTGCCGAAGAATGCGTCTAAAGCCTGCACGCTTTTGAACGGGAAAAGCGACGACTATGTTAAGCGGCGACATACATTCGGGTATGCTAAATTTACCTATGAGCCGCGCAACCTCGCCGTTTCGTGCAAGCAGTGCAACAATTTCAAAGGATTGTTTGATCCTCTCAAGGTTCGCTCGCGTGCGCCAGTGCGATACCCTGGATCAAAGCGATTTTTGTGGGTGCACCCTGTCCATCACAGATACAGTGACCATATAAAACTGAGAAAAGATTTTACCTTTGTCGGGCTTTCAATAGAAGGGCAGGCAGTCATTGACGAATGTAAGCTTTTTAAGACGGAAGTTTTGGAGAAGAAGTTTTTTGCGCGTGCGGTTACAAGAGCCAAGCAGGCCCGGGATCTAGATGCGGCAGTTAGAGATATGGTGTTGAATGTCGAGATGGGGATATTCGGAGCGGCGCAGGCTGAAGATGCTTTAATCGATGTATTTGCTCTACGTCGAGATGAGGCTGAAAAACTCGTCAAGTTGTACGCAAAAATTATGACGCCTGCTGGATTGGAACGTGCGATAAAGGCGCGGCGCGTGGTCGATCAAAGGTTAAAAGCACTCGGTAAATCTACGAGCGCAGCAATAAAGAGTCTCAAGAAAAAGTTGGCATGAATAACCACATTTAAGACGTCGATTAGAACGTTAGAGCCCTTGCGTGTCTTCAGCGATGGCAATAGTTGAGTCTGTCATCCTGCCGATCAACTGCGCGAGATCTAGAAGTGAAGCGTAAAGAAATTTTTTTGAAGATTTGAGTTCGGAGATAGATGCGATGGCGCCAATGCCGCTGTGCGCGCAGCGCACTTCTTAGTAGATTTTTTCGACTATGGCGAATCCTAGGCGCGTTGGCGGTCACATCTGCCGTCTGCAGAGTGGGATTCGCTGGGACATTCTCGATTTAGCGCAGGTAGCTTTTGATGGAAGGCGGAGTTCTTGCCGAACTAACTGGGCCTAGGCCCAGTTCGAGCCGCATCTCGCGCATGACCTCTCCGAACTGCTAAGACAAGGTTGTTACTCAGCCGACTCTCTGTGCTTTTCGACGTTGTAGAGCGGCTGTGCAAGATCAGCCTGTCAGCAGAAGAGTACGTGAGGTTTTATACAGGGGAATATCTTGCGCTTATTAAGTGCGTGGGAGATTGTGGAGCGCCTCGTCGCCTCGCGATGAGTGCATCGTCGCCTCGGTAGTACCTTGTCCTGTCCGCTACGAGCGGTAAGGAACGATGCGTGGAGTGCTGTGAGCCGGGGGCGCCGTTCGTCTTCAGCGCCACGCTGTTCTCGGCGTCCCGGCCATCGAGCCAGTACATGCAACGGCTTCAGGTCGTGCTGACGATCAGGGCCAGATAGCGGCATGACCGACTGCGGTCGGACATTGTGCTTGGCCCTGACACACGACGGCGGGCCCGGCCGCCTATTCCGAGCTGCCTACCGAGCACCCCAGAATTACGGAGTGACGCGATGGGTGGCGCTCGTCATAGTCGTCTCGCTCGCCGCTGACGTGCCACACGGCAGCTTCCTCAATGCTGAGGGCGATCAAAAGATTGAGGGCAAAAAAAATCTTTGGCCCAAATGGAAGCAACACTGGGCGGGCACTTTGCGTGATTCCTTCGACTAGCGAACGAAGCGAGAAGTACGTTTCAACAGGAGAAAGCACTTCATAGTTCGTGACTCGTCCTTTGCTATTGTCGATGAGGTGCTTGTTGTGTTCCATCACCTCATGCAGATACGCGGTTTCGGGTGATTGAGGAATGCAAATCCACCGGTATCGAGGTTCAAGGTACTCGACTGCTCCTAGTGCCTTACCCTTTTCGTAGCCCAGCCCCACTACAACGTCGAGCGGAGCGCTCGCGCCTTCTGAAGTCCAGCCAGAGAACGCGGGATGAACAGGCGAGATTGTGCGGTTGGGCGTTGCCCAGACCGTCGGGGATGGCGCGTATGCTGCAAGGCTATAGGCCAGATTGAGTCGCACAACTCGTTTTTGTGCAATTAGGCCAATCGCAGCAAAAACTTGTGCGATCGATGTTCTTGGCAAACAGGATACGTCGACTAAAAATTTTAAAGGTTCGGCATCAACAGTTTTTACCTTTTCGGCGACCGCCAACACGCTCGACATAAGCGCTTCAAAATCGGGTGCGGATGCGGAGCCCTGCTGCTTTCGGCAATAGAGCGTGGCAACGCCCGAAACACGCTCCAAAGTGCGCGAAAAAAAACGATGACGTCGTTTATCCCCCGAGCTGAGCACCGCGATATCGGGTTTGCCGCCCAGGTCTGCCAAGGAGGGGGGCGTCTCAAGAGTGACTTGCGTCAGCTCAGTGATGACTAGTCCCATGAAAATGTTCCTTGGCTCGGTACCGCAGCTGGTTTTAAGGAGTTAAGTGATTCCCCATTTGCGCGCTCGACCAAAGCCGAGCTCAAGCTTACTGATTTGGATTTTCGAAGCGGCAGTTTGAATTCTGGAGCAAGAATGTATGCGAGCCGGAAACGCTTCCCCTTGAGAGAAGAGTAGCCGCCCAAACTATCGGGTGTTTCGTAACAAACAATCGCACCGTGATTGACGGCGATGCGAAGTGCATTTTCAGTGTCTCGATCCGTGTTCTGATCTACGATAAATGACATCGGTGGATCCTCAACGAATTTGTCAAGCACCAAGCGGTTATGAAAATATTTCCCGATTTTTTCAAGTGTTTCGTAAACAGGCGTTGTTGTATCCAACCCGCGAAGCTGACCCGTGGCGGCAGCACGCAAAATTTCGGCGAATGCCTGCGACTGACCAGTAAGTTGTCCCTGCTGCACAGTGACGGAGACCGGAAAGCTCGCACTGCCACTTGGCAAGTTGGCAGTTATTGAGTTAATAATGCGGATTAACCAGCGCGGATTTCCTTCACTAATTGCACATATTGCAGCCCAGCCGCTATAGCCAGATTTAAAAGGCTTTCGACCGCGCTTTTTTCCTTCTATTTTTCCCTTATAGGCATTTCGAAATGCCACCACAGGCGCAATCTTTCGAATGGTGTTGCCGTTCTGCGCTGACGGGGAAGGATCGAGATTTTTTGGATCTATTCCTTTTTGCGCTAAGAAGAGTTTGAAAAGATTGTCTTTCTCAGCAAGCTGCGAAAACTCTCTAGCCCACAATGCTCCCCTGCCGTATGAAGCTATTGCTGGCGCCTCACCCGTCTCATCAACAATCGCATAGCCAGAGGACCCAAATACATACTCTGCGGAGGCATCAGATGGCACATCTCGAAGACTCGATTTTCGTGATTCGAAAAGCTGACTGCAAAAATCTTCTGCGTCGTCTTTATTGACATACCATAGCTCCACTTGCTTGTAGTCATTTTCGTTTGTTGGGCGTGTAGCCTCGCCAATATTGAGTAGAGTATGAGGTCCGCATGGCGCGAGCGCCACCTTAAAGAGAATTTTTGTGGAAGAGGCCCGAAGTCCGGTCAAAACTTCTTTCTGGAGGTGTACTGGTGCCACTTCGAACTCATCAAGTAATAGAGCCCAAAGTCCCGCTTCTTCATCTATTGCTTGATCGAAAAGTGCAACCGCGCCGTTGACAGATTCAACAAGCGGAAGCCCAATATAGGGCATGCGTGCTGCGATATCATTCAGCGTAAGGTCTGGTGTTACCGCGATCAGGTTGGCTTGTCGCTTAATGTCGATCAGACGTTGCCCTAGGGCATTTGCCAAACCTCTCAATGACAGCGACCGTGTCGTCAGCTTCCACAGTTCGGCAATCTCCGCAACAGTAGTTTCTAGTTTTTCGTTAGAGCAGCGGGCTACGCGAAATTGAGACGCAGCGCTCTGAGTTTCTGCGACGTTCAGTCTACTTTGCATCGCCATTACAACAGACTGAAGCACATTCGTCACAAAGGCTGCAGCGGAGATGAAGTTGGTTGACTGCTCATCTAGAGTTGATGACAAGGCCCGTACCATTTCGCCCCAAGCTATGTCGGATGGCACATAGATGCCTGTGTAAGCGATGTTTGCGCGATATGAGGCTGCTTCAGGGCCGTTCCATGCTCGGAGGGCTTCAATGCTGAGCATCTTCATAAGCGTTGTTTTCCCGCTGCCGCGTGGGCCAATAAGCAGCGCATTCCACTTTCCGGCAAGCGAGGTGAACTTTGGAGATGGAACGAAAGTAGACGCTACTTCCCAAAACGTCATCGCTTTCGCATTAAACGGGTCGAGAAAAGTTGCGCTCACATCGCGGCCTTTGCGAGTGTGACCCAGTTATCCTGAGGGTCTGGCTCAACGGCAATTGCGTGTTTACTTTTGAGAGCCCGTTCAATTAGAGGATAATCCGACGGGATCACGAAATTTAGGTCAGGAATAGCAGTCCGCACATCGTTCCATCGCATTGGCAATTTTTCATCAGTGGCCACAGCGATCGCCGCTGCAATCTCGCTGGGGGACCGGCGATGCCCGAAGCCACAACCGTCAAAAATGCCTCCAGGTTTGCGATTGGCTTGGTTATAGCCCACTCCGTTGTACCAATCCCATGCTCGTACATGCCCTCGCAAGTCTTCCCCGGCAGCCTGCAATTCGATCATGTAAAATTGATTCCTAAACCCATTGCCAATTTGCGAAAGCGTAGCGCCCAAGCTCGCTGCCGCGAATACAACCGGAGAGCGACCGCCTCCTGGTGCGTATGTTAGGTGACCATGGTGCTTATGACCATGGATCACCAGCCAAGCACCGTGTTCTTCAAGGGCGGTCAACATTTCGCCACCGCCAGAAATGAAATCGTAGTTGTTTTCGCCGAAGTAGCCGTGTGAAGTGGGTGGGTGGTGACAAACTAGCAGATTGAGCTTCGGCTCAGGAGATGATGCTAAAGCCTTGACTAAGGCCTTCTTAACCGAAGCGGGGAATGCACCCTTCTCGAAATCTACGTTGTCGGCTGTGTGCTCGCTGCAACTGTTGAGAACAACTAACCGATATTCATTTGTCGTTATCAGAATAATGTTGTCGCCGAAGTATCGAGTACGTAAATCGTCGGCCGTAACGCCGGTAATCTTTCCTTGATCAACAAGTGGATAAGGTGGTTCGAGAATTTTGAGGTTCTCGTTCAGGCCGCGCGAGCCCCCTAGCTGTCGAATCACATTCGCTTGCACGTCCTTGCTTTGACTGCGTGAGCGAACGTCGTGGTTTCCCGTAGCACAAGCCAAAATCTTAGCGCCTAGTAGCGTCGCCAACTCGTTGAGATTCTTCCACCCCATTTCCAAAGCAAGTTTGTCACCACCTGAACTCAAGTCGCCTACGCAGATAACTAAATCGGCTTGATTGGCTTGGGGCGTTCGAGCTAGATCGGTGAGAGAGGCCCAAGGATGTTGGTTTGATTGCTTCGGAACAAAATCACCCTTTGAATCAAACTTTAAGTACGACCCCTTGGCCAAGTCATGGTCGGCTAGCACGAAATGAGGGTCACCGATTACGGCAATGCGAAGCATGGCTTTCACTGGCTGATTTGCTAATTCGTCTGGCATGTCCTTCGTTACCGGTCTTGCGCGTCAGCGCGCCAACTGTAGTTGGATACCAAGACTTCATTCGCCGTACGTCGGGACGAAGCGAAGCCAGCCACGTTGCGCGCAACTTTTAGCCGTTTGACTTGCCAACCCGGCAGGCGTTGGAGCATGCGTCGCGAAGGCGAATAAGAAAGCAGCACCTTTGCGCCTCGATCGGATGCTGAAACAATGGCGGTGACGAGACGGTCTTCATCTTTCTCGCGGAAGGTTCCCGGTCCGTACTCTCCGCGATCTCGCCTCCCTTCTAAACTATAGGGTGGATCCAGATACAGAAAGTCTCCTTTCCGAGTCTGAGCTACTACGGATTCAAAATCTCCACAAACCAATGTGGCATCCGCGAGCTTCTCCGCAAAGGCGGCAAAGACTTCGTATTCTGGAACAAAGAGGTGTCCATTGCCTCGTGCCACGTTGAACAGCCCCTGTCTGTTGGTGCGGTAGACGCCGTTGAAGCAAAAGCGATTAAGGTAGATAAAGCGCGCGGCACGATCAAGGATCCCCATGCGAGATGCATCCAACGCTCGAAGGTCGTAGTAGTAGTCGGGATCTGTGCTCATCGCGGCAGTCCTTGTCCAGACTCGTTTTGGATGTCTCTTAACTGTCGCGTAGGTTTCGATAAGGTCCGCGTTGATATCACCCAATAGCGCTGGAGTGTGGTCAAGACGCAAATAGAGAACTGCGGATCCAGCAAAAGGCTCGACATACCTGCTATAGCCTTGAGGTGCGGCTGCTATCAGAGTCGGGAGCAGTTTTCTCTTGCTTCCGGCCCAGCGCAGAATTGGCACAGTCATCTAGTACCTCGCTTGATCATTGAATGCCTTTTTGTGTCGTTTTCGTTGCCGGACGCTAGCGTCCGGCAGTGTACTTGGACAGTGATCCACAAGGCTTCCGGTTCTCCAGTAAATCGCAGGGCCGACGGGCTGCCTCGAGCTAGTTTGAAACCGAGTGCGCTAACGCCATCTTCGCCAAGATCACTTAAGCCTGCTTTTGGAAGGCTCCGCGCAGTCCGCGCGACGGGACTTTATTATTGAAAAGCGGGCAACCCGACTTTGCGCGTGAGAAGCGGCAACTGCAACCGTAACGCTGGGCTGCGCCAAGCGTAGTCGCACCGGCTTCGTAAGGCGTCCTTCTTCGTTTTACGCGCGAGCCATACGCGGCCGCGGAGCGGCGCAAACTCGTCGAATCGGGCAAGAAAACGCGCGAAACGCGCAATCGATTCCACGAACAGGTCCCAAGAATGGTGCTTCGCCACGCTCGCACCAGACGGGCGAACGAGCGCTGGCGCCGGCGTCCTCGCGCGACGAGCCCCCCACGGGACCCAACAACATCCCTTCTCCTACTGCGAACCCCGGTAGCTCGCGCTATCAGAGTGTTCCCACGCGCACCCGACCCTCGAACAACAGGAGTCCCCCCATGGAAAGCCCCACGACATCGCCTACGACGTCAATCACCCGGCGCGACGCGCTCATCGCGACCGCCGCCACCGCCGCCGCGGTCTCGTCTCATTTGCCCGCCGCGGCCGCACCGGCCGCGGCATCACCACCGCCCACGAACATGCCTCCCACCAGACTCTCGCTGCAGGTCAACGGCCAATCGCATGCGCTCGAGCTCGACACGCGCACGACCCTGCTCGACGCACTGCGCGAACACCTGCACCTGACCGGCACCAAGAAGGGCTGCGACCACGGCCAGTGCGGTGCCTGCACCGTGCTGCTCGACGGACGCCGCATCAATTCCTGCCTCACGCTCGCGGTCATGCACGAGGGCGCCCAGGTCACGACCATCGAAGGACTGGGCACGCCGCAGGCCATGCATTCGCTGCAGACGGCCTTCGTCAAGCACGACGGCTACCAGTGCGGCTACTGCACGCCGGGCCAGATCTGTTCGGCGGTCGGCGTCATCGATGAGGTGCGGCGCGGCGTGCCCAGCCACGTGAGCGCCGATCTCACGGCGCGGCCGCTGCTGTCGGCCGACGAACTGCGCGAGCGCATGAGCGGCAACATCTGTCGATGCGGCGCCTACTCGAACATCGTCGATGCCATCACCGAGGTGGCAGGGAGCCGCGCATGAAGCCCTTCACCTACGAACGCGCGCAGACGCCCGCGCAGGCCGCGGCGGCCGTGGCCGGCCATCCCGGCGCCAAGTTCATCGCGGGCGGCACCAACCTGCTCGACCTGATGAAGCTACAGATCGAGGCGCCGGTGCACCTGGTCGACGTGAACCCGCTGAAGCTCGACCGCATCGAGCCGACCACCGACGGCGGCCTGCGCATCGGCGCGCTGGTGCGCAACACCGACCTGGCGGCCGACGAGCGCGTGCGCCGCGACTACGGCGTGCTGTCGCGCGCGCTGCTGGCCGGTGCCTCGGGCCAGTTGCGCAACAAGGCGACCACGGCCGGCAACCTGCTGCAGCGCACGCGCTGTCCCTACTTCTACGACACCGACCAGCCTTGCAACAAGCGCCGCCCCGGCAGCGGCTGCAGCGCCATCGGCGGCGTGACGCGGCAACTCGCCGTGATCGGCGCCAGCCAGGCCTGCATCGCGACCCATCCGAGCGACATGGCGGTGGCGATGCGCGTGCTCGACGCGGCCGTCGAGACCGTGAAGCCCGACGGGCGCACGCGCGTGATTCCGATCGCCGACTTCCACCGGCTGCCCGGCGACACACCGCACATCGAGACCGCGCTCGAGCGCGACGAGCTGATCACCGGCGTGACGCTGCCGCGGCCCGTGGGCGGCACGCAGGTCTACCGCAAGGTGCGCGACCGCGCTTCCTACGCCTTCGCACTGGTGTCGGTGGCGGCCATCGTGCAGCGCGATGGCACCGGGCGCGTGGCGCTCGGCGGCGTGGCGCACAAGCCGTGGCGCATCGAGGCCGCCGAGGCCGCGATGCCGCAGGGCGCGCGCGCGGTGAGCGCACGGCTGCTGGCCGATGCGCAACCGACCCACGAGAACGCATTCAAGTTGCCATTGGCCGAACGCGCGCTCGCGGCGGCCCTGGTGCAGGCGAGGAGCTGAACATCATGAAATTCGACACCCCCGCGACCACCAACGCGATCGACCAGCTCAAGGTCATCGGCCGACCCACCGACCGCATCGACGGTCCGGTCAAGACCACCGGCAGCGCGCGCTATGCCTACGAGCGCCATGCCGAAGTGCCGGGCGCGGCCTATGGCTATGTGATCGGCGCCGGCATCGCCAAGGGCCGCATCGCCTCGATGGACCTGCGCGCGGCGCAGGCCGCGCCGGGCGTGCTGGCGATCGTCACCGCGCGCAATGCGGGCAAGCTGGGCAAGGGCGACTTCAACACTGCCAAGCTGCTGGCCGGGCCCGAGATCGACCACTACCACCAGGCGGTGGCCGTGGTGGTGGCCCAGAGCTTCGAGCAGGCGCGCGCCGCGGCGCAGCTGGTGCGCATCGAGTACACGCGCGCGGCCGGCCGCTTCGACCTCGCGGCCGAGATGGCGTCGGCCAAGCCGCCCAAGGCCAGCCCCATGTCGGGCGAGCCGGAGACGAAGGTCGGCGATTTCGCGGGCGCCTTCGCCGCGGCGCCGGTGCAGCTCGACGCGACCTACAGCACGCCCGACGAGTCGCACGCGATGATGGAACCGCATGCCTCCATCGCGCAGTGGCAGGGCGACCGGCTCACGATCTGGACCGCCAACCAGATGATCGCCTGGGGCGTCGGCGACGTCGCCAAGACGCTGGGCATCCCGAAGGAGAACGTGCGCCTGGTCTCGCCCTTCATCGGCGGCGGCTTCGGCGGCAAGCTGTTCGTGCGCGCCGATGCGCTGCTCGCCGCGCTGGGCGCACGTGCCGCGCGCCGGCCCGTGAAGGTGGCGCTGACGCGACCGCTGATGATCAACAACACCACGCACCGGCCCGCGACCGTGCAGCGCATCCGCATCGGTGCCGCGCGCGACGGCCGCATCACGGCCATCGCGCACGAAGGCTGGTCGGGCGACCTCGAAGGCGGCCAGCCCGAGACGGCGGTCAACCAGACCCGGCTGCTGTATGCGGGCGCGAACCGGCTCACGGCCACGCGGCTCGCGGTGCTCGACCTGCCCGAGGGCAACGCGATGCGCGCGCCCGGCGAGGCGCCGGGCCTGATGGCGCTCGAGGTCGCGATGGACGAGATGGCCGAGAAGCTCGGAATCGACCCGATCGCGTTCCGCGTGCTCAACGACACCCAGGTCGATCCCGAGAAGCCCGAGCGCCCGTACTCGCAGCGCAGCCTCATCGAATGCCTGCGCACCGGCGCCGAGCGCTTCGGCTGGAACCGGCGCAACGCGGCGCCGGGCCAACAGCGCGACGGCCGCTGGCTCGTGGGCATGGGTGTCGCGGCGGCCTTCCGCAACAACCTGCTCACGAAGTCGGCCGCGCGCGTGCGGCTCGACAACCGCGGCGTGGTCACGGTGGAGACCGACATGACCGACATCGGCACCGGCTCGTACACCATCATTGCGCAGACCGCCGCCGAGACCATGGGGCTGCCGCTCGACAAGGTGCAGGTGCGGCTCGGCGATTCGGCCTACCCGGCCTCGGCCGGCTCGGGCGGGCAGTGGGGCGCGAACAACTCGACCTCGGGCGTGTTCGCGGCCTGCATGAAGCTGCGCGAGGCGGTGGCGGGCAAGCTGGGCTTCGCGGTCGCCGATGCGAGCTTTGCCGACGGCATGGTGCGCGCCGGCGAGCGCACGGTGCCGCTGGCCGAGGCCGCGGGCGCCGAGGGCCTGTCGGCCGAGGACGGCATCGAGTACGGCGACCTCGACAAGAAGTACCAGCAGTCGACCTTCGGCGCGCACTTCGTCGAAGTCGGCGTCGATGCGGTCACCGGCGAGATCCGCGTGCGGCGCATGCTCGCGGTCTGCGCCGCGGGCCGCATCCTCAACCCCAAGGCCGCGCGCAGCCAGGTGATCGGCGCCATGACCATGGGCGTGGGCGGCGCGCTGATGGAGGAGCTGGCGGTCGACAAGCGGCACGGCTTCTTCGTCAACCACGACCTCGCGGGCTACGAGGTGCCGGTGCATGCCGACATCCCGCACCAGGACGTGGTCTTCCTCGACGAGACCGATCCGATCTCCTCGCCGATGAAGGCCAAGGGCGTGGGCGAGCTCGGCATGTGCGGCGTCGCGGCCGCGGTCGCCAACGCGGTCTACAACGCGACCGGCATCCGCGTGCGCAGCTATCCGATCACGCTCGACAAGCTGCTCGATCGACTGCCGCCGGTGGCGTGAGCGGCCTCAACGCGGCTGCTGCTGCGTGGTGCAGTGGATGCCGCCGCCGCCCGCGGCGATCGCATCGATGTCGAGCTGCACCACCTCGCGCTTCGGGAACAGCTCGCGCAGCAATGCGCGGGCGTTGCCGTCGGCGCGCGCATCGCCGAACTGCGGCGCGATGACGGCGCCGTTGCAGACGTAGAAGTTGATGTAGCCGGCCGCGAACTCGTCGCTGTCGTAGGCGTCGCGCACCGAGTCCGGCCCCGCGAGCACTTCCACGCGCAGGCGCTGGCCGCGCGCGTCGGTGGCCTGCCGCAGGATCTCGAGGTGGCGCCGGGTCACGGCGTGGTCGTAGGCATCGGGGTCGTTCTCCAGGCCCGCCACCACGATGCCCGGTGCCGCGAAGCGCGCATAGAAGTCGGTGTGGCCGTCGGTGATGTCGCGGCCCGCGATGCCGGGCAGCCAGATGATCTTGCGCAGGCCCAGCAGGCGCCGCAGTTCGGCCTCGCAGTCCTCCTGGCCCCAGCCGGGATTGCGGTTGGCGTTGAGCACGCAGCTCTCGGTGATCAGCGCCGTGCCCGCGCCATCGACCTCGATGCCGCCGCCCTCGAGCACCAGCTCCGTCGCCAGCGGCCGTGCCTTGGCGGCACCGCTCACATAGCCGGCCACCTCGGCATCGTCGGCATGGGCCTGCTTGCCGCCCCAGCCGTTGAAGTTGAAATCGACGCCGCCCCATTCGCCCGCGCCATTGCGCACGAACACCGGCCCGGTGTCGCGCATCCAGAGGTCGTCCACCGGCTGCACCTCGAGCTGCACGCGGTTGCCGCACAGGCGCGCGGCCAGGTCGTGTTCGCGTTCGCGCACCAGCAGGTGCACGGGTTCGAACTCGGCGATGGTGCGCGCGATGCGGGCCAGATGCTGGCGCACCGGCGTCAGCAGGCGCCGGCCCCAGATCGCCTCGCTCGGGCCGAAGGACATCCAGGTGGCGCGGTGCGGCGCGGCTTCGTCGGGCATCTGCCAGCTTTCGGGCGCGGCGGCGGGTGCGATGGCGATGCAGCCCAGCGGCGCGAGGCCGAGGGCGCTTGTCAGGCGGCGGCGGGTCATCGAGAAATGCATGTCGGTCTCCTGGCGAAAGCGTTCGGGATCACGCCGGCTCCTGCTGCGTGGTGCAGTGGATGCCGCCGCCGCCCGCGGCGATGGCATCGATGTCGAGCTGCACGATCTGGTGGCTCGGCAGCTCCGCGGACAGCGCCGCGCGGGCCGCCCCGTCGGCCGCCCCGTCGCCGAACTCGGGCAGGAACAGGGCCTTGTCGGTCAGCAGGAAATTCACGTAGCCGGCCGCGAACTCCTTGCGTGCGTAGGTGGGGCGCACCCGGCCCGGCGTTGCCAGCGTGACGATGCGCAGGGCGCGTCCGCGCGCATCGGTCGCCGTGCGCAGCAGGTCGAGGTGGCGCCGGGTCACGGCATGGTCGAAGGACTCGGGGTCGTTGTCCAGTGCCGCCACCACCACGCCCGGCTTGAGGAAGCGTGCATAGAAGTCGGTATGGCCGTCGGTGATGTCGCGGTTGGCGATGCCGGGCAGCCAGATGATCTTCGTGAGTCCCAGCAGGCGCCGGAGCTCTTCCTCGGCCGCGGCCTTGGTCACGCCCGGGTTGCGGTTCTCGTTGAGCACGCAGCTCTCGGTGACGATGGCCGTGCCTTCCCCGTCGACCTCGATGCCGCCGCCTTCGAGCACCAGGCGGCTGCGCAGCAGCGGCACGCCCGCGAGTTCGGCCATGCGCGCCGCCACCGTGGCGTCGCGCGCATGCGGCTGCTTGCGGCCCCAGCCGTTGAAGTTGAAGTTCACGGCGGCCCGCTCGCCGCGGGCGTTGCGCACGAACACGCAACCGGTGTCGCGCGCCCAGAGGTCATCGATCGGGTGTTCGATCAGCTGCACGTTGGAGCCGCAGAGCTGGCGCGCCGTGGCGGCATCCTCGGCGTTCACGAGCATCTTCACCGGCTCGTAGACGCTGATCGCATTGGCGATGCGCGCCAGTGCGCGCTGCACCGGCTCGCGCAGCTCGGCGGTCCAGATCGATTCGCGCGCGGCGAACGCCATCCAGACGGCGCGATGGGCACCGCCCTCGTCGGGCATGCGCCAGGCGCTGCCGGGCGCGGGGGAAGGTGCGGGCGCGGGAGCGGGCGCCGGCGGCGGAAAGGGGAGCGCGGGGCCGCCGGCACTGCCGCCGCCACCGCCGCAGGCGCTCAGCAGTCCATGGAAGAGGCCCAGGCCACCGAGGCCCAGGAGTGTTCGTCGAGTCGTCATAAAAATCAGGGTTTCTACGGAGTCCCGGATTCTGTAGACGCTCATTCATCCGCACAATTGATCTTTTCTGGCCATATCAATCGATTTGGCTCATGAATTGGCCGTCCTCGCGTGCAAACGCCCGCAGGCTGTCGAACACCTCGCGCACCAGCGGCAGGCGCGACGGGCCTTCGGTGCGAGAGAGCCAGAGGGTGCCGAGCGGCAGGCTCGGCCAGGCCGCCAGGTGACGCAAGCGGCCGCTGCGCAGCGCATCGTCGGCCGACAGCCGCGACACCAGCGCGAGGCCGCGGCCGCGCAGCGCGGCGTCGAGCAGCAGGCGCGGGTCGTCGTAGATCGCGGCCTTGCGCAACTGGCCGAAGTGCTCGCGGATGAAGGGGCCGATGCGGTCGCTCGTGAGGTCGGCCTCGAGGCACAGCAGGCCGGGCGCGGCCTCCGTGTCGGCGTCGGGCAGGCCGACCGCCACCAGTTCGTCGCTCAGCAGGGGCGTCTCGAACACGCCCTGTTGCTGCAGCGGCTCGCGCGTGATCGCGATGTCCACGTCGAGCTCGTCGATGAAGCGGGCGCTCTCGTCGACCGAGACGATCGGGCACAGGTCGGGATGCGCCTGCAGCAGCCGGTCGATGCGCGGCTGCAGCCAGCCGTGCGCGACGGGCGCGGGGCAGACCAGCGTGACGAGGCGGTCGTCCATGTAGGTCTCGATGCGATGCAGGCCATGGCGGATCTGCTCGAGCGACTTGCCCACGCTGTCGAGCAGCAGGCCGCCGGCCACGGTCAGCTCCACGCCGCGCCCCTTGCGCCGGAACAGCGGCTGGCCGACCTGCTGCTCGAGCTGCGCGATCTGGTGGCTGATGGCCGATTGCGAGACGTGGAGCTCCTCGGCCGCGCGCGAGTAGTTGCCCAGGCGCGCGGCCGCTTCGAAGCCGATCAGGAATTTGAAGGAGGGCAGTCTGGCGTTGGACATGGGAACCCGGTCGATGGATCGGCGCACAAGATAGCGCCTTTCCATCGACGGGTTCAGTGCGTGGCGTCGGCGTCCTCTTCGTCACCACCGCCATACAGCTGCGCCAGCACCTCCACCGGATGGCGCAGGCGCCGCGCCTGCAGCCGCTCGACCTGGCTGCGGCACGAATAGCCGGTGGCGAGGAACTCCGCTGGCGCGGGCTCGGCCGCCAGCAGCGGCGCCCACGACTGCGAGAAGATCCGTTGCGAGGTCTGCAGGTTGCGCTGCTCGTGGCCGTAGGTGCCCGACATGCCGCAGCAGCCGCTGGCCTGCGCCTCAAGCCGCAGGCCGGCGCGTGCGAACACCTGCGGCCACAGCGCGGCGGCCGCGGGCGCGTTGGTCTTCTCGGTGCAATGCGCGAGCAGGCGGAAGTCGCCCGGCGCGGCACGCGGCGGCGCTTCGGCGGGCAGCGCATCGAGCAGCCATTCCTGCGGCAGCAGCACCGAAGGCAGGCGCGCCATCCGCGGCAGCTTGGCGTACTCCTGGCGGTAGACCAGCGTCATCGCGGGATCGAGGCCGACCAGCGGCACGCCGGCTTGCGCCAGCGCGTCGAGCATGTCGGCATTGCGGCGCGCCGCGCGGTCGAAGGCGCGCAGAAAGCCCTGCACCTGCAGCGGCTTGCCGTTGGGCCGGAAGGGCGCGAGCCACACGGTGCAGCCCAGCCGCGCGGCCAGCGCGATGAAGGCCGCGAGCACCGGCGTCTCGAAGTAGCGCGTGAAGGCGTCCTGCACCAGCACCACCGAGCGCGCGCGCTCGTCGGCACTCAGTCGCGCCAGCGCCGAGGGCGTGGCGTGGCGCACGTTCCAGCGCCGCAGGGTGGCGCCGAAATCGAAGCGGCTCAGCAGTGGCGCGTCGACCATGCCGGCATGCCGCGCGAGCAGGCCGCGCACCGCGGGCAGGGCCATCAGGCCGTTGTAGAGCGCCGGCATGCGCGCGAGGCCGGGCATGCTGTATTCGAGCGAACCGATGAAATAGTCCTTGAGCGGGCGCAGGTAGCGCGCGTGGTACAGCTCGAGAAAGCGCGCGCGGAACTCCGGCACGTTGACCTTCACCGGGCATTGCCCCGCGCAGGACTTGCAGGCCAGGCAGCCGGCCATCGCCTCGTAGACCTCGTGCGAGAAGTCGTCGGCGTTCGAACGCCGCCGGCCGTTGCGCCAGCGCGCGGGCAGCCCGGCCAGGAACGAGGGTTGCCGCGCCGCGGCCTGCAGCACGTCGACGCCGGCCTCGCCCTGCAGCCGCAGCCATTCGCGCAGCAGCGAAGCGCGCCCCTTGGGCGAATGGCGGCGCTCGCGCGTGGCCTTCCACGAGGGGCACATGGCCTCGTCGGGGTCGAAGTCGTAGCAGGCGCCGTTGCCGTTGCAATGCAGGCCGCTGGCGTAGCTTTGCCACACGCGCTCGTCGATGCGGCGGTCGGCGTCGGCGCGCATCGGCACCTCGTCGATGCGCAGCAGCGCCGCATCGATGCCCGCGGGCGTCGCGATCTTGCCGGGGTTGAGCTGGTTGTGCGGATCGAAGGCGGCCTTGAGTTCCTGCAGCGACGCATACAGCGGGCCGAAGAAGGCCGGCGCGTATTCGGAGCGCACGCCCTTGCCATGCTCGCCCCAGAGCAGGCCTCCGTACTTCTGCGTGAGCCGCGCCACCGCGTCGGACAGCGGGCGGATCAGCGCGGCCTGGGCCGGGTCCTTGAGGTCCAGCGCGGGCCGCACGTGCAGCACGCCCGCATCCACATGGCCGAACATCCCGTACGAGAGGCCATGGCCGTCGAGCAGCGCGCGGAACTCGGCAATGTAGTCGGCGAGCCGCTCGGGCGGCACGGCGGTGTCTTCCACGAAGGGCTGCGGCCGCGCCTCGCCCTGCACATTGCCCAGCAGGCCCACCGCGCGCTTGCGCATCGCATAGACCCGGGTCACGGCGGCATGGCCGGCCGCGATGGTGTGGCCCAGGCGCGCGGCACCGGCATCGCGCGCGAGGTGCGCGACGAAGGCCGCGACCCGGGTCTCGAGCAGCTCCAGCGAATCGCCGCTGAACTCGACCATGTTGATGCCGCGCGTGGGCGCGCTGTCTTCGCTCGAGGGAAAGTATTCGGCCACGCCCTGCCACACGATGTCCTCCATCGCGAGCATCAGCACGCGCGAGTCCACGGTCTCGATCGACAGCGGCGCGTGCGCCATCAGCGCCTGGGCATCGCGCAGCGCATCCATGAAGCTCGCATAGCGCACGTTGACCAGCACCGTGTGGCGCGGAATCGGCAGCAGGTTGAGTTCGGCCTCGACGATGAAGCCCAGCGAGCCTTCGGCGCCGCAGAGCACGCTGTTGAGGTTGAAGCGCCCGTCGCGCTCGCGCAGGTGCGCGAGGTCGTAGCCGGTGAGGCAGCGGTTGAGCTTGGGAAAGCGTTGCGCGATCAGCGCGGCATCGCGCTCGGCGATCCGGTGCGCGCAGCGCCAGGCATCGCCCACGCGGCCCGGGCGCGCCAGCTGGGCCTGGAGTTCGTCGGGCCCTGCGGGGCGGCTGTCGAAGCGTTCGCCGCCCGGCAGCACGACCTCGAGCGCGAGCACGTGGTCGCGCGTCTTGCCGTAGCTGCAGCTGCCCTGGCCGCTCGCGTCGGTGCTGACCATGCCGCCGATGGTGGCGCGGTTCGAGGTCGACAGCTCGGGCGCGAAGAACAGGCCGTGCGGCGCGAGTGCGGCATTGAGCTGGTCTTTCACGACGCCGGCCTGCACGCGCGCCACGCGCCGCACCGGATCGATCCAGACGATGCCGTTCAGGTGCCGCGACAGGTCGACCGCGATGCCGTCGGTCAGCGACTGCCCGTTGGTGCCGGTGCCGCCGCCGCGCGGCGCGAGCACCACGCGCCGGTGCTCGTCGCGGTCCATCAGCCTCGCGAGCCGTACCACGTCGTCGGCATGCTTCGGGAACACGACCGCCTGCGGCAGCCGCTGGTAGATCGAGTTGTCGGTCGCGAGCACGGTGCGGTCGGCATGGCGCTGGCTGATCTCGCCCTCGAAGCCTGCGGCGGCCAGCGCCGCGAGAAACTGCCGGTAGTGCTGCGCCAGCGTGACCGGGGGTGGAACGTGGGCGATCATGGCCGGCCGTGCAGCGCCGCTCAGTCCGCCTTGAGGCGGCCTTGCTTGACCAGCCGCGTCGCCAGCACCGCGTCTTCCTGCACCAGCCGCTGCAGGTAGGCCGCGCTCTCGGCGAAGGGCTCGCTGCCCAGTTCGCGGATCGGCTTCGAGAACTCGGGCTCGGCCACCGACTTCGAGATCCAGCCCTGCAGGCTCGCGACGGTCTGCGGCGCGATGCCCCTGGGCGCGAACACGCCGACGAAGGTGGTGGCGTCGAAGCTCGGAATGCCCTGCTGCGCCAGGTTCGGCACGCCGGCCAGCATGCCGCCGACCTGCGGGCCGAGCACCAGCAGCGCGCGCAGGCCGCCGCTCTTGAGGTGCGGCGCCGAGCTCGTGACCTGGTCGATCACGGCGTCGATCTGGCCGCCGAGCAGGTCGACCACGGCCGGGCCCGAACCCTTGTAGGGCACGGCATTGACGCGTGCCTTCGCGGCATCCTCGAGCTGCAGCAGCGCCAGGTGGTTCGGCGAGCCCGGGCCCGCATGGCCGATGGTCACGTTCTCGCTCTTGGCCTGGATCGCCTGCAGGAAGTCGCCGGCGGTCTTGAAGCGTGCATCGTTGGCGCGCACCACCACCACCACGGGCGTGCGGCTCAGCACGGCCACGGGCACGAAGTTTTCGGCGCGGTAGGGCACCTTGATCATCTCGGGCAGGGTGCCGAGCTGGCCCGGCGTGGCCACCAGCAGCGAATGGCCGTCGTTCTCGGCGCGCGAGGCCCAGCCCGTGCCCACGGCACCGCCGCCACCGGCGCGGTTGTCGACGATCACCGACTGCCCCGCATGGCGCGTCAGCGGCACGCCCAGGGTGCGGGCCGTGATGTCCACGTTGCCGCCCGGCGCGAAGGGCACGATCAGCGTGAGGGGCTTGCTCGGAAAGGTGCGGCCCTGCGCCCTGCCGGGCCAGGCCGCCGCCGCTGCGGCGAGCGCGACGCCGCCCTGGATGAAGGTTCTGCGGTTGAACTTGTTGTCGGTCATTCGAACGTCTCCCTGTGATGAATCAATGGTTCCAGTAAAGCTGCGTGGGGTTGCGCACCAGCACCTGTCGAAGGTCGCCGTCGGGCAGCCAGGCGCGCAGCGCCCCGGCCAGTTCGCTGCCGGCGGTGGCGCGCGCGTCGATGCCGGGATGCGGCCAGTCCGATCCCCACAAGATGCGTTCGGGGTTGGCGCGTGCCAGCGCATGGGCCAGCGGGATCACGGCGGGGTCGGTGGCGCAGGCCGATGCACTGAGCCGGTAGGCGCCCGAGAACTTGACCCAGGCGCGCCCTTCCGCGAGCAGCGCGCGCAGGTTCGCGAGCCCGGGGCCCTGCGGTGTCGCGCCGGGCGCCGGATGGCCGAAGTGGTCGACCACCACCTGCAACCCAGTGGCGGTTACGCGCGGCACCAGGTCGGGATCGTGCTCGACGTCGACCAGCAGCTGCAGGTGCCAGCCGAAGGCCGCGATGCGGTCGGCGATGGCGCGCAGGCTGGCGGCCGACACGCCGCCCGAGAACAGCGCGTTGCAGCGCGCGCCGCGCACGCCCAGCGCGTGCAGTTCCTCGATCTCGCGCTCGCTCGTGTCCTCGAAGATCACGGCCACGCCGCGCATGCTGCCGGGCGCCGCCTCGCGCAGCATGCGCTTGAGCAGCGAATGGTCGCGGCCGTAGACGCTGGGCTGCACCAGCACGCAGCGCTCGACGCCCACCGGGCCGAAGGCGGCCCAGTAGTCGGCCATGGAGGCCGGGGCCGGTGTGTACGAGCGCTCGTCGATCAGCGGGAATTCACGCGCATCGCCGAAGACGTGGAAGTGGGTGTCGCAAGAACCTTCGGGGAATATCCGGGCGCTGTCGGGAATGGCGGAGGTCGGGGGAAGCCGGTCGTGCATGGAAAGCGATGCCATGGAGAAGAAGATCGATGCCATGGAGAGGGGGCTGGGGATGCGGGCTATTGTTCTGAGAGGCCCCCGCGTGAGGCAAGATCATCTTTGTCATCTTCATCGTGAACCGGATTCATCCCATGAACGCCGCCGGCGGCCCGCCCCTGAACCTGCGCAGCATCGACCTCAACCTGCTGGTCATCTTCGAAGCCCTGTTCGAGGAGCGCAGCGTGGTCAAGGCCGCCACCCGGCTGGGCCTGACCGCCTCGGCCGTGAGCCATGCGCTGCGCCGCCTGCGCACGCAGTTCAAGGACCCGCTCTTGACGCGCACGCCGCAGGGCATGGCGCCCACGCCCGAGGCCGTGCGCCTGGCCACGAGCTTTCGCAAGGCCTTCAGCGAGATCGAGAGCGCGATCGAGGTGCGCGGCGGCTTCGACCCCGCGACCGCGCGCCGCACCTTCCACCTGCGGCTGTCCGACTACGTCGGCGTGCTGCTGCTGCCGCGGCTGTGCATCCACCTGAGCTCGGTGGCGCCCGGCGTCAGCCTGTCGGTGCAGTCCTTCGACATGTACCAGCCCTCGGACCGCGTGGAGTACGAGGGCGTGGAGATCCGGCTCTCGGTGTCGCGCGGCCGTTCGGTGCTGTCGGCCTCGCGGCGCATCCTCGACGACCAGTGGATGGTGCTGATGCGCAAGGGCCATCCCGCGGCCTCCGAACCGATGACGCTCGACAGGTACCTCTCGCTGGGCCATCTCAAGGTCTCGGGCGTGGGCAGCAGCATCCTCGACGAGATCCTGGCCGAGCGCGGGCTCGCGCGCCGCGTGATGATCCAGGTGCCGACCTGGCTCGGCATGGTGCCCGTGATCGAATCGACCGACCTGATCGCGGCCATGCCCGCGCACTGGATGGACAGCGTGCTCTCGGGCTCGGACTGCGTGGCGGTGCCGATGCCGCTGCCCGAGCTGGGGCTGTCGATCGACGCGGTCTGGCATCCGCGCAACGAGCACGACGCGGGCCACCGCTGGTTCCGCGAACTGATCCACCAGATCTTCGAGGAGGCCTACGACAAGTCGCGCGTGCTGCGCTGAACGCCGCCGCGGCCATCGATGACGAAAGCTCACGAGAGGCCCAGGACTCATCGCTTGTGCCACCGCGTGCCGCGCCGGAAACTGAACGCCATTCATCCAGTTCACCCGGCCCACCCACGGAGCACGCAAGCAATGCAGCAGTACAGACTCTTCATCGGCAACGAATGGCAGGCGAGCGCCTCGGCCCAGTGGTTCGATTCGCTCGACCCGTTCTCGGGCGAGCCCTGGGCCCGCATTCCGCAGGGCAATGCCGAGGACGTCGATCGCGCGGTGAAGGCGGCCGAGGCCGCGATGCAGGGCCCGTGGGGCCAGATGTCGGCCACGCAGCGCGGCATGCTGCTGCACCGCCTGGGCGCGCTGATCGAGGCCAACCTCGACAGCCTCACCGAGGCCGAGGCGCGCGACAACGGCAAGCTGCGCAGCGAGGTGCGCGGCCAGGTCTCGTACATGGCGAAGTACTTCTATTACTACGGCGGCCTGGCCGACAAGATCCAGGGCGCGGTGATCCCGATCGACAAGCCCAAGGTCTTCAACTACACGCGCCTCGAGCCGATCGGCGTGGTCGGCACCATCACGCCGTGGAACTCCTCGCTGCTGCTGACGGCCTGGAAGGTGGCGCCGGCGCTCGCGGCCGGCAACGCCGTCGTCGCCAAGCCCTCGGAGCACACCTCGGTGTCGCTGCTCGAACTCGCACGGCTGTTCGCCGAAGCGGGTTTTCCGCCGGGCGTGTTCAACGTGGTCACGGGCTTCGGCAAGGACGTGGGCGAGCCGCTGGTCGAGCATCCGGGCGTGGCCTGCATCGCCTTCACCGGCGGCGACGAGGGCGGGCGCCGCGTGAGCGTGGCGGCGGCCAAGCACTTCAAGCGCGTGACGCTCGAGCTCGGCGGCAAGTCGCCCAACATCGTGTTCGACGACGCCGACCTCGCGCGCGCCGCCAACGGCGTGATCACCGGCATCTTCTCGGCCGGCGGCCAGACCTGCATGGCGGGCTCGCGGCTGCTGCTGCAGGAGAGCATCCACGACGAGTTCGTCGAGCGGCTGGTCGCGATCGCCTCCAAGGCCAAGCTCGGCGATCCCGCGCTGCCCGACGTGCAGGTGGGCCCGGTGGCCACGCGGCCGCAGTTCGACAAGGTGGTGAGCTACATCGACATCGCCAAGGCCGAGGGCGCGCACTGCGCCTTCGGCGGCAAGGTGCGCAGCGGCCCGGGCTACGGCGCGGGCCAGTTCGTCGAGCCGACCATCTTCACGGGCGTGGACAACGGCATGCGCATCGCGCAGGAGGAGGTGTTCGGGCCGGTGCTGTCGGTGCTCAAGTTCAAGGACGAGGCCGACGCGGTGCGCATCGGCAACGACATCCGCTTCGGCCTCGCGGCCGGCGTGTGGACGCGCAGCCTGCACCGCGCGATGCACATGTCGGAGCGGCTCAAGGCCGGCACGGTGTGGATCAACAACTACCGCTCGACCAGCTTCACCACGCCCTTCGGCGGCTTCAAGGACAGCGGCCAGGGCCGCGAGGGCGGCGTGGAGGCGGTGAAGGAATTCCTCGAGACCAAGAGCGTGTGGATCTCGACCGAGCTCGACATGCCGGACCCGTTCATCCGCAAGTACTGAGCGGGTCCGCTCCAGGCATGCCGGCGCAAGAAGAAGGAAAGTAGAGACATGAACGAAGCATCCCTGCCCATCGACCGCTGCGACGTGCTCGTCGTCGGCTGCGGCATCTCGGGCCTGAGCGCGGCGGTGGCCGCGGCCGCCGCGGGCGCGACCGTGACGGTGCTGGAACGCGCCACGCCCGAGGAGTTCGGCGGCAACACGCGCTGGACCGAGTCCTACTTCCGCATGAAGAGCGAGACCGAGGTCAGCGACGATTTCGAGGAACTGCTGGTGGCCAATGCCGGCCACCACATCGACCCCGAGATCGTGCAGCACGCGGCCGCGCCCTACGAGGACTGGCCGCCGCACGTCAAGGCGCACGGCATGCCCGACCCCGAGCTGGTCGCCACGCTGGCCGGCGAGGCCGGCGCCACGGTGCGGTGGCTCCAGGGCTTCGGCGTGCGCTTCGCGGCGCTGCCGACCTACTTCGTGACCGCGGCCGCGCCGCGGCTGATGCCCGTGGGCGGCGGCCTCGCGCTGATCGAGGCGCTGCGCGACGAAGCGCTGCGCCTGGGCGTGGCGATCCGCTACCGCAGCACCGCGCAGCAACTGCGGCGCGCCGATGCGCGCGGCGAGCTGGCGGTCGACACCGTCGGGCCCGACGGCAGCGTGCGGCGCATCGTGGCGCGCGGCGTGGTGCTGGGCACGGGCGGCTTCGAGGGCAACCCCGAGATGCTCACGCGCTACATCGGCCCGCAGGCGCGCTACCTGCGGCCGGTGGCGCGCGGCGGCTACTACAACCGCGGCGAGGGCATCCGCATGGCGCTCGATGCCGGCGGCGCGCCGGCCGGCGACTTCGGCTCCTACCATGCCGAGCCCATGGACCCGCGCTCGGCCCAGGTCGAGCCGCTGGTGATGAGCTTCTCGTACGGCCTGCTGGTCAACAAGGACGGCCGGCGCTTCGTCGACGAGGCGCCCGGGCCGGTCGACGTGCACTACGACCCGATCGCGCGCGCCATCAAGGACCAGCCCGACGGCATCGCCTTCATGGTCTACGACCAGCGCATCCACGAGGTGCCGAACTGGAGGAAGGGCATCCGCACCGACCAGCCGCCGATCGAGGCCGAGTCGCTGGAAGCGCTCGCGCGCGCCTGCGGCATCGACCCGGCGGGCCTGCTGGCCACGGTGGCGGCCTTCAACGCGGCCTGCGCGGGGGATGCCGACGCGCGCTTCTCGCCGCTCGCGGTGGACGGCGTGGCCACCGCGGGCCTCGCGCCGCCCAAGTCGAACTGGGCGCTGCCGCTGGCGCGCGGCCCCTTCTGCGCCTACCCGGTGATGTCGGGCATCTGCTTCACCTTCGGCGGCGTGAAGACCAACCGCGATGCGCAGGTGGTCGACAACGATGGCCGCACCATCCCCGGCCTCTATGCGGCCGGCGAGGCCGCGGGCCTCTACCACCAGGTCTACACGGGCGCGACCTCGGTGCTGCGCGGCGCCGTGTTCGGCCGCATCGCGGGCGCGCATGCCGCGCGCCAGGCGGCGCCGCGCTAGCGCGCCGGCGCTGCCCCCGCTTTCTTTCCGGCTGCTTCGCCATCGCCGCCCGCGCGGTGCGGCGCGGCACGTCCACACACACCACCAAGGAGACAGACATGCCCTTCATCACGACGCGCCGCCTCGCGGCCCTGGCCATCGCCGGTGCGGCCCTCGGCGGCTTCGCGGCCCGCGCCGACTGGGCGCCGCCCGGGCCGATCCGCCTGGTCGTACCCTATGCGCCCGGCGGCGGCACCGACGTGCTCGCGCGGCTGGTCGCCACGCAGATCGGCAGCACGCTGGGCCAGCCGCTGATCGTCGAGAACCGGCCCGGGGTCAACGGCATCCTCGGCGCCAACTACGTCTATGCCGCACCGGCCAACGGCACCACGCTGCTGTTCGCCGCGGCCGACTTCATCTCGGTCTCGCCGCACATCTACAAGAAGGCCGTGCGCTACGACCCCGACGGCTTCCAGCCGGTGGCACTGGTCGCGAAGATGGGCTTCGTGATGGCCGCGCGGCCCGCGAGCGAGACCAAGGACGTGGCCGACTTCGTGGCCCGCGCGCGCGCCAGGGAGGTCACCTATGCGCATTGGGGCCCGGGCAGCATGGCGCAGATGGGCATGGAGCTGCTGCGCTCGCGCGCCGAGGGCACGAAGGCGCTGCCCGTGCCCTATGCGGGCGCCGCGCCCGTGATGTCGGCCGTGATGGCCGGCGACGTCGAGTACGGCTTCGTGCCCACGCCGCTGGCGGTGGCGAGCCGCAGCAAGCTCAAGCTGTTCGCGCTCGGCTCGCCCGAGCGCTTCGCGGGCCTGCCCGACGTGCCGACGCTCAAGGAGCTCGGCTACGCGGTCGATGCCGACACCTGGTTCGGCATCCTCGCGCCGCCCGGCACGCCCGCCGCCGTGGTCGAGGCGCTGCAGGCACAGGTCGAGAAGGTGGTGCGCGATCCGGCGGCGCGCGCGCGAATGACCGACATCGGCTACACGCCCTCGAACATCGCGCCGCGCGACTTCGGCGCCTTCGTGAAGAGCGAGAACGCGCGCTGGGGCACGGTGGTGCGCGCCGCGCGCATCCAGGTGGAGGAATAGGTGCCGCCGCGGCTCGTCCTGGTCAAGAATGGCGCCTCGATCCAAGGGCCGCGATCCGTCATGAAGCGAAAAATCCCCAGCACCGTCGCCTTGTCGCTGTTCGAGTCGGCCGCGCGCCACGAGAGCTTCGCGCGCGCCGCGGCCGAGATGTACCTGACCGAGAGCGCGGTGAGCCGGCAGATCGCCGTGCTCGAGGGCTTCCTCGGCGTGAAGCTGTTCAGCCGCGGCAAGAAGCAGGTGGTGCTGACCGACGCAGGCCGGCTCTATGCGCGCAACATCCGCGGCAACCTCGACGAGATCGAGCTGCACACCAAGTCGCTGATGCAGCACAAGGGCGCGGGCGGCGTGCTCGAGCTCGCCGTGATCCCGACCTTCGCGAGCCGCTGGCTGCTGCCGCGGCTGCACGACTTCCTGCGCAAGAACCCGGGCATCACCGTCAACCTGTCGGAGCGCGCCGAGCCCTTCGCGTTCCGCGGCACCAACCTCGATGCCGCGCTGCACTTCGACGACCCGGTGTGGGATGCGGTCGAGAAGGTGCACCTGTTCGAGGAGGAGGTGGTGCCGGTGCTGAGCCCGGCCCACTTCGACCTCTCGAAGCTGAAGAAGCCCGCCGGCCTGATCGCGCTGCCGCTGCTGCACAAGCGCGTGCGGCCCGAGGCCTGGCAGCGCTGGTTCGAGGCCGCGGGCTCGACGCAGCCGGTGCCGCCGCCGGCGATGCGCTTCGAGCTCTATGCGATGGTGATCGACGCCGCGCGCGCGGGCCTGGGCGTGGGGCTGGTGCCGCGCTTCTACGTGCAGGAGGACGTGGCGCGCGGCACGCTGGCCATGCCCTTCGACATCAGCCTCAAGCACGAGAAGCGCTACTGCCTCGTCTACCCCGAGCACAAGCGCGATTCGCAGGCGGTGCAGCTGTTCAGCGAGTGGGTGGTGGAGGCGGCGGCCGAATTCAGCACGGGCGCGCAGGCGGTGCGGCGGCCGAAGAAGCGCGCCTGATTCGCTGGCCCCAAAAGAAAACGGCCCCGCGGGGCCGTCTTCATTGCGTGCATGCGGCCTGCGAGAGGCCGCGGTGCATCACTTCTTCTTCGCGGCCACGGCCTTCTTGGCGGGAGCGGCAGCAGCCTTCTTCGCGACCGGCTTGGCAGCGGGCTTCGCAGCCGACTTGGCGGCGGGCTTGGCGTCGGCCTTGCGCTTGGCGGCCTTCGGGTCCACGGCGGCCTTGAAGGCGGCGCCCGGCACGAACTTCGGCACCTTCTGGGCGGCGATCTTGATCTTGGTGCCGACGCTCGGGTTGAAACCGGTGCGGGCAGCGCGGGCGACTTGCTTGAAGGTGCCGAAGCCGACGATCTGGACGGGGTCGCCCTTCTTCACGGCGGCGACGATGGAGCTGGTGACCGTTTCCACGATGCGCGCGGCTTCTGCCTTGCTGACGTTGTGGGTGGTGGCGATTTTCTCAACGAGTTCGATGCGGTTCAACTGAGTTCCTGATAGGTTTGATTCGTCATGTTGCCTATGACGGCGCAGCCTCGGATGCAGGCTGCAAGCGGCGTGGAGTGTATTCGAACGCGAGAGAGGGCCTTCGGTGCGAAGGGAGAGTGGGGCTTTCTCATGCACGCGCGACGCTGCGCAGCCGCAGTGCGATCAGCAGGCCGGCGAGCGCCGCGCCCGCGCCGATGAGGAACACGCCGCCATAGCCCGCGCGGTCCGCGAGCAGCCCGGCCACGGGGCCGGTGAGCCCGTAGGCCAGGTCCTGGAAGGCCGAGAAGCCGCCGAGCGCGGTGCCGCGCAGTTGCGGTGCCACCAGCCGCACCACCTCGCGGCCCATGGCCGGAAAGATCATCGAGCAGCCCAGGCCGGTGAGGAAGGCACCCGCGAGCGCGGCGACGGGGCTCGGCGCCTGCCAGATCAGCGCCTGGCCGAAGGCCTCGACCGCCAGCGACACGATCGCCACCGGCAGCCCGCCGATGCGGTCGGGCAGGTGGCCGAACAAGATGCGCACCAGCACGAAGCCGCTGCCGAAGGCCGTGAGCCCGAGGCCCGCATGCGACCAGTGCTGGTCGCGGAAGTGCAGCACGAAGAAGGCGCCGATGGCCGCGAAGCCGATGCCCTGCAGGCACACGATCAGCCCATGCGGCCAGATGATGCCGAGCACGCTGCGCAGCGAAGGCCGGCCCGCGCCCGGCTGCACCGCCACGCCCTCGAGGCGCCACACGGCCAGCAGTCCGATGCAGGGCAGCAGCGCGCTCGTGGCCATCGCACCCGCGAAGCCGAAGCGTTCGAGCAGCGCGAGGCCGACCGGACCGCCGACCGCGAGCGCGCCGTAGATCGCGGCGCCGACCAGCGCGAGCACCTGGCCCGAGCGCGCGGGACCGACGAGGCCGATGCCCCAGCCGATCACGCCGACGGCCACCAGGCTCTCGCCGAGGCCCAGCAGCAGGCGGCCCGCGACCAGGAGGCCGAAGCCGATCCACGGCGTGGGAATCCACAGGCCCGCGAGCCACGCGACCAGCGCGCCCGCGACATAGAAGGCCAGCCCGCGCACCACGGCGCGCTTGGGACCCTGGCGGTCCGACAGGCTGCCCGCGGGGGGGCGCGTGAGCACGGTGGCGAGGAAGGCGATGCCGACCGCGAGGCCGGCCCAGAAGTTGCCGAGGCCCAGCCGCGTCGTCACGTGGACTGGCACCACGGGCAGCGAGAGGCCGACGCAGAGGTAGGAGATGAAGAGCACCGCGGCGAGCAGCAGCAGGCGGCTCTGCGCGGAGCGGGACGGCGCGGGAATCGCCGGGGCGGAAGTGGAGGTCATGGGGGTGGTCCAGGTGGTTCCTCGGACGGCCGGTGCGAAAAGGAAAACGCACCCCGGCCGCGAGGATCGCGGGGGTGCGTTGCTTGACGTCAGACGCTTACGGCCAGCGGGACTGGCGGGAAAAAAAGAAAGGCTCAGCCTAGCCGCATCGAGAGTTCGACGTCGGACGCGAAGGGCACCGACAGGTAGCCGGCCGCGCTCGAGCGCACGCGCGCGAGGTACTCGGGGCTGTGGTCGGCGTTGTCGGCGATCACGAGCGCGCCGGGACGCAGGCGCGCCTCGACCAGTGCCAGCACCTCGGGATAGAGCGCCTTGGCGCCGTCGAGCAGCAGCAGGTCGATGCGCTCGGGCAGGTCGCTGGCCAGCGTGCGCAGCGCATCGCCTTCGCGGACCTCGACCAGGTCGGCGAGGCCGCCGGCCGCGAGGTTCTCGCGGGCGCGCGCCACCTTCGAGGCTTCGAACTCGGTGCTCAGCAGCCGACCGCCGCCGTTGTCGCGCAGGGCCGCGGCCAGGTGCAGGGTGGAGATGCCGAACGAGGTGCCGAACTCGACGATGCTGCGCGCGCCGTTGCCGCGCGCGAGCATGTAGAGCAGCGAGCCGGTCTCGCGCGATACGGCGAGCGGGAAGTCCTTCAGGCGTGCGTAGAAATCGAGGTACTCGGTGCGGCTTTGCATCAGGCGCGCGAGCTCGTCGCTCGACAGGCCGGCGACGGCGGCGCTGGTGCGCGGCGAGGAGGCATCGGCCTCGGCGAACAGGCGCTCCAGCAGGGGCGCGAGCGGTGCGGTGGTCAGTGTGTTCATGGTGTTCTTCGGTAATCGGGACGGTGTGCGTCGATAATATGAAGGAAGCTTCAGATTTTCCATTCGCGTTCCGAAAGCCACGCCATGCCCACCCGCCGCAGCGCCCCGCTCTCCTCTAGAAGACAGCCCCAGCAGGCCCGTTCGAGCGACCTCGTCGCGGCGATCCTCGAAGCCGCCCTTCAGGTTCTGGCCAAGGAGGGCGTGCACCGCTTCACCACCACGCGCGTGGCCGAGCGCGCCGGCGTGAGCGTGGGCTCGGTCTACCAGTACTTTCCGAACAAGGCCTCGATCCTGTTCCGGCTGCAGAGCGACGAATGGCGCCAGACCACCGAGCTGCTGTGCGGCATCCTCGAGGACGTGCAGACGCCGCCGCTCGATCGCCTGCGCCGGCTGGTCCATGCCTTCGTGCGCTCGGAGTGCGAGGAGGCCGGCATGCGCACCGCCTTGCACGACGCGGCGCCGTTCTACCGCGACGCGCCCGAGGCGCAGTCCGCGCGCGCCGCGGGCGAGCGCGCGATGCAGGCCTTCCTGCGCGAGGCGCTGCCCGGCTTGTCGAAGGCGCGGCGCGCGCTGGCGGGCGACCTCGTCACCACCACCTTCGGCGCGGTCGGCAAGCAGTTCTCGGAAACGCCGCGCACCGAGGCGCAGATCAAGGCCTATTCCGAGGCGCTGGCCGACATGCTGTGCGCCTACCTGCGCAGCCTCGGCGCGGAGTGATCGGGCCTCAAAAAAAAGAGTCCCGGCGCGGACCCCGCGGCGGGACTCTTCTCGGTGCGCGAGCGCCTTACTTGTCGTGATGCAGGTAGGTGGCCTGGCGCGGCAGCAGCAGGCTGACCAGGAAGGCCACGCCCATCATCGCCGTCACGTACCAGTAGAAGTAGGACTCGTGGCCGATCGACTTCAGGCCCAGCGCCACGTACTCGGCGCTGCCGCCGAAGATGGCGTTGCCCACCGCGTACGACAGGCCCACGCCGAGCGCGCGCACCTCGGGCGGGAACATCTCGGCCTTCACGATGCCGCTGATCGAGGTGTAGAAGCTCACCACCGCCAGCGCGACGGTGATCAGCACGCCGGCCATCAGCGGGCTCGCGACGTTCTGCAGGCTGCTGAGCACCGGCACCGTCATCAGCATGCCGAGCGCGCCGAACAGCAGCATGTTGCTGCGCCGGCCGATGCGGTCCGACAGCGCGCCGAACAGCGGCTGCATGCACATGTAGATGAACAGGCACGCGGTCATCACGTTGCTGGCGGTCTTGATCGACATGCCGGCCGAGTTCACCAGGTACTTCTGCATGTAGGTGGTGAAGGTGTAGAAGATCAGCGAGCCGCCGGCCGTGTAGCCCAGCACCACGAGGAAGGCGCGCTTGTGGTGGCGGAACAGCTCGCCCATGGTGCCGGCGCCCTTGGCGGCGCGGGTCTTGGTGCTGGCGGTCTCGGTCAGCGTGCGGCGCAGCAGCAGCGCCACGATGGCCGCCACGGCGCCCAGCACGAAGGGAATGCGCCAGCCCCAGGCCTTGAGCTCGGCCTCGTCGAGCACCTGCTGCAGCACCACCACGACCACCACCGCGAGCAGCTGGCCGCCGATCAGCGTGACGTACTGGAACGAGGAGAAGAAGCCGCGCTGGCCGCGCATCGCCACTTCGCTCATGTAGGTGGCGGTGGTGCCGTACTCGCCGCCGACCGACAGGCCCTGCAGCAGCCGCGCGAGCAGCAGCAGCGCGGGCGCGGCGGCGCCGATCTGCGCATAGGTCGGCAGGCAGGCGATCACCAGCGAGCCCACGCACATCATCACGACCGAGGTCACCATCGAGGTCTTGCGGCCCTTGCGGTCGGCGATGCGGCCGAACAGCCAGCCGCCGATCGGGCGCATCAGGAAGCCGGCCGCGAACACGCCGGCGGTGTTCAGCAGCTGCACCGTGGGGTCGGACTTGGGGAAGAAGGCCGGCGCGAAGTAGATCGCGCAGAAGGCGTAGACGTAGAAGTCGAACCACTCCACCAGGTTGCCCGAGGAGGCGGCGAAGATGGCGAAGATGCGCTTGCGCTTCTCCTCGAAGGTGTAGGGCGTGGTGTCGGCCGGCGAGGCGCCGGCGGGGGCGCCGCCGGTGCGGGCGAGGGTGTTCATGGCGTGTCCTTGTCTCGGGTCGCGGCCGCTGGAGGCGGCCTGAATCGGTGCCCGGGAAGTCTGTCGCGGCACGCGCGCGCCGTCGTCCGTAGCCCACCGCCGCGCGGCTACGTATCGGTACGCAAGGGTTAACCCTAGGTGGGCGTCTCCGGGGTGGCGCGGCCCCGGCTACAGCCCGTGCTCGCGCAGGAAGCGGTCGAGCTGGTGGCTGTTCGCGAGGCCGAGCTTGGCGAACGCGTGGGCCCGGTGGGTCTCCACCGTGCGCTGCTCGAGCGGCGCGAGCTCGAGCGCGATCTGCTTGTTCGGCTTGCCCTCGGCCACCAGCCGCGCCACCTGCATCTCGCGCGGCGTGAGCTTGTCCCACAGCGCCTGCGCGGCCTGCCGGGCCTGGCGCCTGGTGGCGATCTCGCCGGCGCGCTGCAGCGCGCGCGCGATGCTGTCGAGCAGCTGCTCGTCGTTGCAGGGCTTCTCGAGCCAGCCGAAGGCGCCGTTCTGCACCGCCTCCACCGCCATCGGGATGTCGCCATGGCCGGAGAGGAACAGCACCACCAGCGGGCTGTCCTGCGCGCGCAGCGCGTCGAACACCTGCAGCCCGCTCATGCCGTCCATGCGCAGGTCGAGGATGGCGCAGCCCGCGCGCTGCAGGTCGGCGCCGGCCAGGAAGTCCTCGCCCGAGGCAAAGGTCTGCACCGCGTAGCCGCGCGAGAGCAGCAGCAGGCCGAGCGAGCGGCGCACGGCCTCGTCGTCGTCGACCACGCAGAGGTTGTTGGCGGATGCGTTCATGGGGAGGGGATCTCCAGCACGAGGGTGAATACCGTGCCACCGCCGGGGCGGTGGTCGAACACCAGCCGGCCGCGGTGCGCCTCGACGATGGTGCGGCAGATGTTGAGGCCGAGCCCGAGGCCGCCGGGCTTGGTGGTGAAGAAGGGCGCGAACACCTGCTCGGCGAGCGCGTCGTCGATGCCCGTGCCGCGGTCGAGCACGCGGATCTCCATGCGGCCCTCGACCACCTCGGCCTCGAGCTCGACCACGCGCCGTTCGACCGGCGTGGCCTGCATCGCCTGCAGGCTGTTGGACAGCAGGTTCAGCAGCACCTGCTCGAGCAGCACGCGGTCGCCGCGCACCGGCGGCAGCGTGGCCGGGATGCGCACCTCGGCGCGCGACTGGCGCTGCCGCATCTCGCCCTGCAGCAGCGCGAGCGCATTGGCGGCCAGCGCCGCCACCGCGCAGTCTTCCGTGCCCGCGGTGCGCTGGCGCACGAAGCCGCGGATGCGCCGCACGATCTCGGCGCTGCGGCGCGCCTGCGCCATGGTCTCGTCGAGGCTGCTGGCCAGCAGCGCCTGGTTGCCCTGCTCGGCGAAGGCCTTGGCCGCGCCCGCGAAGCTGCTCAGCGCCATCAGCGGCTGGTTGAGCTCGTGCGCCAGCGTGGAGGCCATCTCGCCCAGGCTCGCGAGCCGCTGCGCATGCTGCAGCTGCTCGTCGTTCTGGCGCTGGCGCAGCTCGGCGCGCTTCTGCTCGGTGATGTCGACCACCGAGCTCATCCAGCCCGCATGGCCGCCGTCGGCGTCGATCAGCGGCGCGGTGTAGACCATGGTGATGACCTCGCGGCCGTCGCGATGGCGCAGCCGCGATTCGAAGCCCGACAGCGCGGGCTGGCCGCTCATCATGGCGTCGTAGTGGTGCCAGTGGCGCGGCACCTCGTCGGGATGCCAGTAGGGGTAGGGCGGCAGCTTGCCGAGCAGCTCGTCGGCGCCGTAGCCGGTCATCTCGCAGAAGGCCGGGTTGACGTAGGTGATGCGGCCCTCGAGGTCGCGCGCGCGCATGCCGACCAGCAGCGAATCCTCCATCGCCTTGCGGAAGGCGTGGGCCTCGTCGAGCTCGTGGGTGCGCTCGCGCACGCGCAACTCGAGCTCGCGCCGCGCATCGCGCTGCTCGGCGAAGCGGCGCTCGCGCAGCCGCCAGTAGAGGCCGCCCAGCAGCAGCACGCCGGCACCCAGCAGGCCCAGCATCCAGGTGCGTTCGCGGGCGCGCGTGACCTCGGCGTGGTCGACCATCACCGTGAGGGTCCAGCCCAGGTCGGGCAGCGGCTCGTCGATCGCGAGGAAGCTGCGCGGCTTGCCGCCGAGCGCGGTGTGCACCAGGTAGCCGGGCTCGCCGTCGCCGCGCTGCGTCTTCCAGGGCAGCGCGGGGAAGCTGGCGCGCGCGCCGTACTGCTGGTCGCGCCGCAGCCGCTCGAGCTGTACCGCGTCGAGCGGGCGCGTGGCCTGGTACATCCACGCGGGCACCGAGCTCAGGAACACGATGCCGCGCGCGTCGGTCAAGAGGATCGGGTCGCGCACGAAGGTCCAGGCCTCCTGCAGCGTGCGCAGGCTGACCTTGACCGTCACCACGCCGATCACCGCGCCCGCGTCCGAGCGCACCGGTGCCGAGATGAACAGGCCCGGTTCGCCGGTGGTCTGGCCTACGCCGTAGAACAGGCCGCTGCGGCCCGCGCGCGCATCGATGAAGTAGGGCCGGTTGGCATAGGACTCGCCGACGAAGCTCTGCGGCGTGGCCCAGTTGCTGGCCGCGAGCGTGAGGCCCTGCGGGTCGATCAGGTAGAGCGCGTCGGAACCGGCCTGCCGGTTCACCTCCTCGATGTAGAGGTTGGCGCGCTGCTTCACGGTCGCGTCGCCGGGGTGCGCGAGCGCGACCAGCACCTCGGGATGCAGCGCCGCGGTGAACGGCAGGTAGCTGTACTTGCCGGCCGAGTCGCGCAGGCCCAGCACGTGCACTTCCATCGCGCGGCGGATCGAGTCGGCCTGGAAGCTGGCCTCGCGCGCGGCCGCCCATTGGCCGGCGGCGCCGATCAGCAGCGCCGCGAGCGCGAGCAGGCCGGCGCCGAGCAGCAGCGCGCGCCGGCGGCGGCGCGCGCGGGGATCGTGGGAAGAAGGCGAGGAAGGCGGCATGGGCAGGCGGGTCGACCGGCGCGGCGCAGGGGATTCTGCCCTGATCGCCGCCGCGGCCTGCCCGCATGTGTCGCGCCGTGGCCGCTACTGCAGCTTGTAGTCGAGGGTCTTCACGAGCCGGCCATAGGCGGCGCGCCCGCTCGCCACGCGCAGGCCGAGCGCCTCGGGCGTGCTGGTGGCCGCGGTCACGCCGAGGCTCGCGATCCTCTGCGCGAAGGCCGGCGCATTCACCACCTTGGCGATGGCTGCGTTGTACTGGCGCAGCAGCGCGGCGGGCGTGCCGGCCGGTGCGAACACGGCCGTGAACATCATCTCCTCGAGGCCCGCGATGCCGGCCTCGGCATAGGTCGGCACCTCGGGCAGCCGCGCGATCCGCTCGGGCCCGTTGACCGCGAGCAGGCGCAGCTTGCCGCTCTCGACGTAGGGCAGGATCGCGCCCACGCCGCCGATGCCCGCGGGCACCTGGCCGGCCACGAGGTCCTGCACCAGCGGGCCGTCGCCGCGGTAGCGCACGGCCGTCATCGGCGTCGAGAGCGCGCGCCCCAGCACGCCGACCGCGAACTCGGGCCCGCTGCCGGGCGCGGGCACGCCCACGCTGTTCTGGCCGGCATGGGCCTGCGCCCAGGCCGCGAAGCCGCGGATGTCGGTCACGCCCGTGCCGACCACGGCGGGATTGACCGCGAACACGTCGAGGTTCGAAGTCACGAGGCCGACCGGCGCGAAGTCCTTCGCGACATCGAAGCCCGGGTTCGCCATCGTCACCGGCACGATGGACACCGTGTGCCCGTTCGAGAGGAACAGCGTGTGGCCGTCGGGCCGCGCGGCCTTGAGCGTCTGCGCCGCGATCTGGCCGCCCGCGCCCGCGCGGTTCTCGACCACCACCGGCCGCGCCAGCTCGGTCTGCAGCCCGGCCGCGAGCTGGCGCGCGATCAGGTCGGTGGAGCCGCCGGCCGGGAAGCCGACGAGGATGCGCAGCGGCGTGGTGTCGGCGAGCGCGAGCGTGCAGCTCGCCGTGACCGACGCGGCGACGAGGAGGCGCGCGGCGAGGGCGCGTAGGGAGGCGGGCTTCATGGCGTGCGGGGCGAAGGGGCCGAGTGGAGGGTGGCCGGATTGTTCGGCGCACGCCGCGCGGGCTCAACCGCAAGGACGCCGGATTTGGGCACCGATCGTTCGGCGCCCCGTGCCGCTCAACGCGCGCGCGCCGCGCCCTTCGCCGCCCACTGCGCGAGCATCGCCTCGACCAGCTGCGACACCATCGCGCGCGTGTCCGACCAGGCCATGGTGCGCGTCATGCATGGAAAGGCGATGGTGCCGAACACCGAGGCCAGCAGCGTGTCGGCCGCGAGCCGCGAGGACAGCGGCGGGCGCGGCAGCGTGGCGAAGAAGGCATCGACCGTGTCGTAGTAGAGCTGCAGGCTGTCGACCACCGCGCGCGAGCGGCCGAAGGGCCGGCCCTCGCTGTCCAGCGGCGGCGGCTCGCGCAGGCTGGGCGCGGGGAAGATCTCGAGGAACTCCTCCATGTGCGCGAGCCAGTGGTCGGCGGTGGCCATGAACAGCTTGTGCACGCGCCGCGCGGGATCGCGCGTGCGCGCGATGGCCTGGCGCAGGTGCTCGGTGGCGCTGTCCATGTCGCGGCCGCGGATGTGGAAGAACAGGTCCTGCTGGTCGTGGAAGTACTGGTAGATGCTGCCCGGCGCATAGCCGGCCTCGGCCGCCACGCGCCGCAGCGACACGCCGGCCGCGCCCTCGGCCGCGAGCAGCCGCCGGCCCGCGGCGATGAAGTCCTCGCGCACCAGCGCCTTGTCTTCCTGGCTGCGCGCGCGGCGGCGCAGGTCGTGCTTCGGGTCGCGCAAGGGCATGGAGCGTGGGGCCGGCGAGGGGCGTGGGGGCGATGGACGGCCGAAGTATAGGTGGCGCTGCGGGAAAACCCGGGCTATAAATGAACGCGTTCAAATAAGAATGCGCCCATGTCCTTCCTCTCCACCTTCGCCGATGCCGCGCCCGCGCCCTGCTGTTGCGGCGGCGCCGCCGCCGCCGCGCCGGCTCCGATGCCCGCGCCGATCGATGGCGCCTTCTCGCTGGTCGACCACTTCGGCACGCCGGTCGACCAGCGCAGCTATGGCGATCGCCACCTGCTGGTGTTCTTCGGCTTCTCGCACTGCGCGGTGGTCTGCCCGCGCGAGCTCGCCAAGCTCGGCGCGGCGCTGCGGGCGCTGGGCCCGCTGGCCGCGCGCGTGCAGCCGCTCTACGTGAGCGTCGATCCCGCGCGCGACACGCCCGCGGTGCTGCGCGCCTGCGTGGCGCGCCATCCGGGCGGCTTCGTCGGCCTCACGGGCAGCGAGGCGCAGGTCGAGGCCGCGAAGAAGAGCTTTCGCGTGTTCGCGCGTCGCGTGCCCGACGCGGCGGCGCCCGGCGGCTACGTGGTGCCGCACACCGCGCTGGCCTACTTCATGGCGCCGGGCGGCCGCTACCTCGCGCACTTCGCCGAATCGCTCGATGCGCCCGCGGTGGCGGCGCGCATGACCGAGCTGATGCAGGGAGACAGGCCATGAACAGCCCCGAAGCCTCGACGCCGCTGAGCGACCGGCAGGCCGGCCACCTGCGCCATTTCGCCAACCTCTCGCGACAGCCGGTCAACGACTGGTCGGGCATGCAGGGCCGCGGCACCGGCCAGGACGACTTCGGCGGCTACCGCTTCCAGCTCGCCTACATGGCCTATGCGATCGCGCTCGCGCACCGCCACCGGCTGCCGGCGGCGCCCGGCGCCTTCCGGCCGGTGTTCGAGCGGCTGATCGCCAAGATGCTGCTGCCCGAGGTCTGGATGTACTGGGCGCGCGTGAGCCGCGGCGGCAGCGTGTTCAACATGCACCGCTCGCACGACTACGAGGAGGACTGGAACCCGGTCGGGCGCGACAACATCATGTACAGCGCCTACGTGCAGTCGATGGCGCTGCTGCACCACTACCTGTTCGACGACGACCGCTATGCGCAGCCCGGCGCGCTGACCTTCAGCTACTGGTCCTTCTTCTGGGGCGGCAAGGAGCGCCGCTTCGAATACGACCAGCGCAGCCTCAACCAGCACGTCTACTGGCAGATGGTCGAGAGCGGCTACCTCGGCGTGGCCTGCGAGCCCAACTGCGTGTTCCAGATCTGCAACCAGCCCGCGATCCTGGGCTTTCGCATGCACGACCTGGTGCATGGCGGCGCGATGGCGGCCGAGGTCACGACGGCCTACCAGCAGGCCTGGGAGCGCTTCGGCCGGCTCGGCGCCAATGGCCACTACCTCACGATGATGGCGCAGGACACGCGGGCGCTGCGCGACAACGCCGGCCCCTCGCCCTGGGTCGATGCCTGGTGCGGCATGTTGATGAACATGTGGAACCGCGACTTCGTGCATGCGCACTATCCGGCGCAGCTCGCGGGCTGGCTGCTGCGCGGCGAGGACGGCGCCTGCTCGGTGCGCTCGGCCGAACGGCCGCCGGTGATGGGCCAGCAGGTGGTCAACGACGATTCCGATTTCGGCTGGGCCGCGGCCTGGGCCTCGGAGATGGGCGACGCGGCCACGCTCGAGGGCTTCATGCGCCATGCCGATCGCCACATGGCGCCGAGCTGGCGCGAGGGCGGCTTCCATTTCCCGCGCAACGACCAGCTCGAGGACGCGCAGGGCCATCGCACGCTGGTCGAGCCGATGACCGGCAACGTGCTGCTGGGCTATGCGAGCCTCAACGTGCCCGACGGGCTCTGGCGCCTCTACAACCAGCCCTGGCCCGAGCACCACCATCGCCAGCCCGCGCTGGTGCGCGTGGACGACGCGGTCGATGTGCGGCAGGCGGTGTTCGACACCGAGGCGCGCGTGCTGCGCTTCGCGCTGCGCCGCTGCGAGGGCGCGCGCGGCGGCGTCGAGGTCGAGATCGGGCGGCTGGCATCGCGCGGTGCCTGGACCCTGTGGTGCGATGGTGCCGAGGTCGCACGCGGCGAGGCGGACCGCATCGAAGGCGGCGCGGCCCTGGCGTTGCGTGCGACGCCCGAAGGCTTCGCGCTGCGCTGCCCCGAGGGTGCGACCGCGGCCTTCGTGCTGGCGTTCGGCGCCGGCTGACTCAGCCGCGCGTGGGCAGCCGCGACTTGCCGTAGCCGCGGTAGCGCTGGCGCACCGTCTCCATCTCCTGCGCGTCGAGGATCACGGGCGCGCCGAGCTGCGCGCTCATCCAGTACTGGCGCGCCAGGGTCTCGAGCTTGGCGGCGTTCGCCACCGCCTTCTCGACCGTGGCCGCGTGGCAGATCATCCCGTGGTTCGCGAGCAGGCAGGCGTTGCGGTTCTCGAGCGCATCGACCGCCGATTGCGCGAGCGCATCGGTGCCGAAGGTGGCGTACTGCGCGCAGGGAATGTCGTCGCCGCCGAAGCCCGCGAGCATGTAGTGGAAGGCCGGGATCGGCCGCCGATGCGCCGACAGCGCCACGCAGGCATCCGAATGCGTGTGGACCACGGCCTCGGCCTGCGGGTAGCGGCGGTAGATGGCGGTGTGCATCGCCCATTCGCTCGAGGGGATGCCCGGGCCGCGGGTCTCGCCGTCGAGCGTGATCGACACCAGCGCCCGTGGGTCGATGGTGTCGGCGTCGGCACCCGTGGGGCTGATCAGCGCGCCGCCGTCGAAGCGGCAGCTGATGTTGCCCGCGCTGCCGTTGTTGAGGCCGAGCTGCGCGAGCCGGCGATAGCCCGCGGCCAGGGCCTGGCGCAGGGCGTCTTCGGACAGGGGAAGGGGAGACGGGGACGTGGTCATGGGCGGTTCCTTTCGCGCGTCGGCGCGGTGAAGCGAAGGTGGGACGTTCGGTTCTTCAGCGGGCCGCGTCGCGCATGCTCTGCAGCATGGGCAGCAGCATGTCGACCGGACCCAGCTTGCCCGACTTGAGGCACAGCGCGAGCGGCGCGGCGCCGAGGGTCACCGCGCGCGCGATGCCGGGGCCGGCATAGGGGCCGACCTGCAGCCGGTCGATGGCCAGGTGCTCGAGCACCGAGCCCGAGGTCTCGCCGCCCGAGATCACGAAGCGCTTGACGCCCGCGTCGCGCAGCCGCACCGCGAGCCGGCCGAGGATGTCCTCGGCCAGCGCCGCGGCCTCGTGCCGGCCAATGCGCGCCTGCACGCGCTCGATCACCGGCGCATGCGCCGAGGTCGCGATCGCGACCGGGCCCTGCGGCAGCGCCGCGAGCGCCCACTCCAATGCCTCACCGATCACGTCGACGCCGTCGATCGCGCGCTCGACGTCGATCCAGTGCACCGGCCGTTCGCGCTCGAAGGCGCGCAGCTGTTCGATCGAGCGGTCGGCGCAGCTGCCGGCCAGCACCACGCCCGGGCCCTCGACCGCCGGCAGGCGCGGCGCGCGGTCGCCTGGTGCGAGCCAGCCGTGCTCGCGCCACAGCGCGGGGTAGTAGGCGCCGATCGAGGAGTTGCCGGTCATCAGCGGCCAGTCCCAGGTCAGGCCGGCGAGGGCGCGCAGGTCGTCGGGCTCGGCCGCATCGGCGATCGCGAAGCCGGTGCCTTCGGCCTCGAGCGCGGCCACGTGCGCGCGCATCGCCGCGGGGCCTGCATGCACCACCTGCTGCGGGATCAGGCCGACCCTGGTCGCGGTCTGCCGCTGCAGCGTGCGCACGAGGTTGGGGTCGAGCATCGGCGTCAGCGGGTCGAAGCGCTTGGGCGACTCCGAGATCAGCATCTGGTCGGCGAACAGATGGCCCTGGAACACGCGGCGGCCGGCCTCGGGGAACGAGGGGCAGAAGGCGGTGAGCTTCGCGCCCGTGAGCTCGCGCAGCAGGTCGGCGCAGGGACCGATGTTGCCGTCGTCGGTGGAGTCGAAGGTGGCGCAGTACTTGAAGAAGAGCTGGCGCGCGCCGCGCTCGAGCAGCGCGCGCGCGCCGGCCTCGAAGGCCGCGACCGCGTCGGCCGCCGGCACCACGCGCGTCTTGCGCGCGATCACCACCGCGTCGAGTTCGTCGCCGAGTTCGGCCAGGGCTTCGGGCCGCGTCACGAAGCCGCAGCGCACGCCGTGCGCCACCAGCATCGCGGCCAGTTCCATGCCGCCGGTCAGGTCATCGGCGAGGGCGCCGAACAGTAATGCCATGGGTGTCTCCGATCGTTCTCGTGCGAGGGCGGATGCCGGGTTTGTGAGCTATTGCGCTACAGTAAATATGATATATCATGCCTCAAAACTAACGCAACGAAGGGTTCCCGAATGTCGTCCGCCGCCTCGCAGAACAGGCCGAACCAGCACGATCTCCAGCTCCGGCAGCGCGCCGCCAAGGTCGTGCCCGGCGGCATGACGGGGCATCTGAATGCCGCGGGCCTGCCCGCGGGCTATCCGCAGTTCTTCGAGCGCGGCCAGGGCTGCCGCGTCTGGGACGTCGACGGCAACGAATACATCGACTTCATGTGCAGCTGGGGCCCGAACCTGCTGGGCCATCACCATCCGGTGGTCGATGAGGCCGCGCGCAGGCAGCAGGCCCTGGGCGACTGCCTCGACGGCCCCACGGCGCGCTTCGTCGAACTGGCCGAACGCTTCGTCGCGCGCAGCGCCCATGCCGACTGGGTGCTGTTCCAGAAGAACGGCACCGATGCCACCACCGTCTGCCTCATGGTGGCGCGCGCGGCCACCGGCAAGCGCAAGGTGCTGGTCGCGACCAAGGCCTATCACGGCGCCGATCCCTGGTGCACGCCGATTCCGCAGGGCATCACGCCCGAGGACCGCGCGCACCTCATCCACTACACCTACAACGACATCGCGAGCCTCGAGGCGGCCGTGGCCCAGGCAGGCACGGACCTCGCGGCCATCGTCTGCGCGGCCTTCAAGCACGACCTGGGCATCGACCAGGAGCTGCCCACGCCCGAGTTCGCGCGCCGTGCCCGCGCGCTGTGCGACCAGGCCGGTGCCGCGCTGATCCTCGACGAGGTGCGCGCGGGCTTCCGCGTGCATGCGGGCGGCAGCTGGGAAACCGTGGGCGTTCGCCCCGACCTCAGCGCCTGGAGCAAGTCGATCGCCAATGGCTACGCACTCGCGGCCGTGACCGGCGTCGACGCGCTGCGCGAGGCGGCCACGCGCATCTACACCACGGGCTCGTTCTGGTCGGGCGGTGTGGCGATGGCCGCGGGCCTGGCGACGATCGAAGTGGCGGATGCGCAGGACGTGGTGGGCCATGTGCAGGCCATGGGCCAGCGCTTCCGCGATGGCATCGCCGCGCAGGCTGCGAGCCATGGCGTGCCGGTGCGCCAGACGGGCCCGGCGGCGCTGCCGCTGATCTTGTTCGACGAGGACCCGGGCTTCGACAAGGGCGCGGTGTTCACCATCGAGGCGCTGCGCCGCGGCGTCTACCTGCATCCCAGGCACAACATGTTCCTGTCGCTGGCACACACCGTGCAAGACATCGATCGGGCCCTGCAGGCCACCGACGCGGCCTTCGCCGCCGTCGCAGCGCGCTTCGGCCGGCGCTGACGTCCCCATCTCCCGCACGCACGAAGAGGAATCCGCAGCATGGCATCCACGGCAACCCAACCGCCCGTTGCGGGCTCCGAACGCGTCGGCGGTGCCGGCATCGAGATCCGCGGCCTCGCCAAGCGCTTCGGCGCGGTGCGCGCGGTCGACGATGTGTCGCTGAGCGTGCAGCCCGGCGAATTCCTCGCGCTGCTCGGGCCCAGCGGCTCGGGCAAGACCTCGATCCTCATGAGCATCGCGGGCTTCGAGCTGCCCGATGCCGGCAGCATCGCCATCGACGGCCGCGACGTCACCTACCTGCCCGCGAGCCAGCGCAACCTCGGCATGGTGTTCCAGAAGTACACGCTGTTCCCGCACCTCTCGGTGCTCGACAACGTGGCCTTCGGCCTCAAGATGCGCGGCGTGGCGCGCGCCGAGCGGCATCGGCTGGCCGAGCAGGCGCTGGCCACGGTGCGGCTCGAGGGCTACGGCAAGCGCATGCCGGCGCAGCTCTCGGGCGGCCAGCAGCAGCGCGTGGCGCTGGCGCGCGCCATCGTCTACAAGCCGAAGGTGCTGCTGATGGACGAGCCGCTGAGCGCGCTCGACAAGAACCTGCGCGAGGAGATGCAGCTCGAGATCAAGCGGCTGCAGTCGCAGCTCGGCATCACGGTGGTCTTCGTCACGCACGACCAGGGCGAGGCGCTGACCATGGCCGACCGCGTCGCGATCCTCAACCAGGGCCGCATCCAGCAGCTCGACGCGCCCAAGGCGCTGTACGAGCGGCCGCGCACGCGCTTCGTCGCGGGCTTCATCGGCGAGACCAACTTCATGCCGGCCGAGATCGGCTCGCTGCGCACGCAGGGCGCGCTGGTGCAGCTGCCCGGCGGCGCGAGCCCGCGCGAGGTGCGCCCCGATGCGCTGGTGGGGCGCGTCGCCGCCGGCGGCCGCGCCGTGGCCGCGCTGCGCCCCGAGCAGATCGTGATCGGCAGCCCCGAGGACCCGGCCGCGCTGCGCGCCACCGTGAGCGGCGTGATCTACAGCGGCTCCACCGTGCTGTGCATCGCGCAGCTGTCCGACGGCACCGAGCTGCGCGCGCGGCTGCCCGACCCGAGCCGCGTCGCGCTCGCGGCCGGCGACCGCGTGGGCCTGCTGTGGCCGGCCGATGCGCTGCGCATCTATGGCGAAGAGGTGGCCGCGGCATGAGCACGGCGACCGCGCCCGCCATCGCGGCCTCGCCCTCGGCGTTCTCGCGCCTGTGGCTCGGCGGCCGGCAGCTCAGCGTGGCGGCCTCGGCCGTGCTGCTCGCGCCCTTCTTCGCGCTGCTGCTGCTGGTGTTCGTCTATCCGCTGCTGAGCCTGCTGTCGCTCAGCGTGCTCGAGCCGCATCCCACGCTCGCGAACTACGCGCGCGTGTTCGACAACCCGGTCTACGTGCGCGTGATGCTGCGCACCGGCTGGATCAGCCTGCTGACGACCGTGCTGGCGCTGGTGCTGGGTTTTCCGATCGCCTACCTGATGACGCGCGTGAAGGGCGCGGTGGCCGCGCTGCTCACGGCCTGCGTGCTGCTGCCGCTGTGGTCCAGCGTGCTGGTGCGCACGGCCGCCTGGATCGTGCTGCTGCGCCGCGACGGCATCGTCAACAACGCGCTGCAGTGGCTGGGCCTCACGGGCGAGCCCGTGAAGCTGCTCTACACCGAGGGTGCGGTGGTGCTCGCGATGGCGCACGTGCTGCTGCCCTTCCTGATCCTGCCGATCTACTCGGCGCTCAAGAACATTCCCGACGACTACATGCGCGCGGCCGCCATGCTCGGCGCCAACCGCCGGCGCGCCTTCTTCGAGGTGCTGCTGCCGATGAGCCGCGCGGGCGTGTGGAGCGGCTGCCTGATGGTCTTCCTCTCGGCGCTGGGCTTCTTCGTCACGCCGGCGCTGGTCGGCAGCCCGCAGGAGCTGATGATCGCCACGCTGGTGTCGCAGCAGGTGCGCGAGATGCTCGACTGGCCCTTCGCGGCCGCGCTGATCGGCGTGCTGATGGTGGTGGTGGCCACGCTGACCATGGTCTTCAACAAGGCCGTGAGCTTCAACCGGCTGATCGGAGGCGGCGCATGAGCAAGAACGAGAACACCGTGCGCCACCGCGCGCCCTTCGACCTGGGCGCCTTCTCGCTGCGCGCCTACGTCTGGCTGGTGGTGCTGTTCATCATGGTGCCCACGCTGATCATCGTGCCGATGTCCTTCAGCCCGGCCGACTTCCTGGAGTTCCCGCCCAGCGGCTTCACGCTGCACTGGTACCAGGAGTTCTTCGGCGATCCGCAGTGGCAGAAGGCGGCGCTGCTGAGCCTGCAGGTGGCCGCGCTGACCATGGTCTGCTCGGTGGTCATCGGCACCATGGTGTCGTACGCCATCGTGCGCGGCACCGAGCGCTTCCGCTCGGCCACGCAGCTGATGGTGATCGGCCCGGTGATCGCGCCGCACATCGCGGTGGCGGTGGCCTGCTACCTGTTCTACCAGCGCCTGGGCGTGGTCGGTTCGCTGGCCGGCTTCGTGGCGGCGCACACGGTGCTGGCGCTGCCCTTCGTGGTGTTCACGGTCTCGGCCGCGCTGTCGCGCGTCGACCCCGACCTCGAGTCGGCCGCCATGAGCTGCGGCGCGAGCCGCGCGCGTGCCTTCTTCCACGTGACCTTGCCGCTGATCGTGCCGGGCCTGCTGAGCGGCGCGCTGTTCGCCTTCATCATTTCCTTCGACGAGCCCGTGGTCTCGTTCTTCGTCTCGAGCGTGCGCCAGCGCACGCTGCCGCGGCGCATGTTCGAGGACATCGAGCAGAACCTCACGCCCGTGATCCCGGCCATCGCCACGCTGCTCACGCTGCTGTCGATCGCGGTGCTGATCGCCGTGGCGCTGCTGCGCGTACTCGAGCGCCGGCGCCGCGCCGAATGAGCGCACCCCCCGTTTTTTCCTGGTCCTCACTCACAAGGAGTTCGCGATGATGAAATGTCTGGCTCGAAGCAAGGGTGCCGCCCTCGCGCTGCTCGCCTGCGCGGCGTTCACCGGCGCCTCGGCGCAGGGGCTCGAGAAGGAACTGGTGATCGCCACCACCGGCGGCCTGATGGAGAAGACGCTGGTGCAGTACTTCTACACCCCGTTCTCCAAGGCCAAGGGCGTGGAGGTGGTGCCCGCCGCGATCGAGGTGCCCGACCAGTGGGCCAAGGTGCAGGCCATGTCGCGCAGCGGCGGCATGGAGTTCGACATCGTGACCGCCACCCCGCCGGACCTGGTGCAGAAGAAGGAACTGTTGCAGGCCATCGACTGCAGCAAGCTGCCCAACGTCACCGCCAACGGCGTGAAGGGCGCCTGCACCACCTACGGCGTGATGCGCACCGTGGGCGGCATGCAGATCGGCTACAGCACCGAGGCCTTCAAGGGCGCCAACGTGCCCAAGACCTGGGCCGACTTCTGGGACACGGCCAAGTTCCCCGGCCCGCGCGGCCTGCCCGACACCGGCGACCGCGAATGGTGGGTGCCGGTGGCGGCGCTGCTGGCCGACGGCGTCGCGCCCGACAAGCTGTTCCCGCTCGACCTCGACCGCGCCTACAAGAAGCTCGACAAGCTGCGTCCCAACGTCGCGGTCTGGTGGAAGAGCGGCGACCAGCTGCAGCAGATCATGCGCAACAAGGAAGTGGTCATGAGCATGGGCTACTCGGGCCGCCTGATCTCGCTGATGAACGCCAAGGTGCCGATCGCCGTGTCGTGGGACGGCGCCGTGCGCGACGTCGGCTACATGTCGATCCCCAAGGGCGCGCCGCATCCGAAGGCGGCCATGGCCTACCTCGACTTCTTCTATGCCTCGGCGCCCGAGCAGCACGTGAACTTCGTCAATGCCGTCAACTACGACACCGGCAATGGCAAGACCGCGAGCCTGTTCCCGCCCGAGCGCCGCGCCATGCTCGCGACCTCGGCCGAGAACTTCGACAAGCTGATCGTGGCCGACTACGAGTGGATCGGCAACAACCGCCAGATGCTGCGCGACCGCTGGATCGCCTGGCTGGGACGCTGATCCCGATCGCGTGAGTGCCGCTCGCGGGGCCACGGCAGGGCCACAATACGCCGCCGCGCGATTCCCGGCACACACGCAATCAAGGAGAGAGAAGCCCATGGCAACCCCGGTCATCAACGTGGTCGAACGCACCAATCTGGCGAGCCAGATCTACGAGCACCTGCGCGAGCAGCTGATGTCGGCCACCTTCCAGCCGGGCCAGCGCCTGAAGATCCGCGAGCTGGCCAAGACCATGGGCACCAGCGAGACGCCGGTGCGCGAGGCCCTGATCCAGCTCGTGCGCGACCGCGCGCTCGAGATGAAGGAGGGCTACTTCATCCGCGTGCGGCAGCTCTCGCTGGCCGAGTACCTCGAGCTGCGCGACATCCGCCTCGCGCTCGAGCCGCTGGCGGCCGAGCGCGCGGTGCCGCTGCTCGACGGCGCCACCCTCAAGCAGCTCACCGAGAGCCACCGGCTGCTGGTGCGCGCGGAGAAGACCAAGGACTACCGCGCCGCGCTGCAGCACAACTTCGACTTCCACTTCGGCATCTACCGCCACTCGGGCATGCCGCAGCTCACCGAGCTGCTGGACCGCATCTGGGTGCAGGTGGGGCCGATGATGAACTTCCTCTATCCCCACGGCCACCCGACCTACGACGCCGAGCACCAGCACGTGAACGTGCTGCGCGGGCTGCAGCAGCGCGACACCGCGATGGTGCGCCACGCCATCGAGCAGGACCTGATCGAGGGCGGACGCGACTTCGTGCGCGTGCTCGGGGAAATCGATGCCAATCCCGCGCGCGCCGAGGAACTGCTCGCGCTGCGCAACCAGCCGCCACCGACCGGCAGAAAGCCTCCCACCCCATGATGGACCACACCAGCGACCCGAACGCGGCGCGCTACGTACTCGACCCCAAACGCACCGACCTCGCGCGCGAATTCCGCGGCTGCATCCGCGGCCCGCACAGCGAGGAACTGAAGAAGCTCCTGCATCGCATGCGCTGGGGCGCCTTCCCCGGCCGCTATCTGCTGGTGATGGTCGAGCCGGGCCGCCGCTGGGCGCTGGCGCAGATGCCCGAGGAGCGCGGCCAGAAGGTCAAGGTGTTCCACGACGTGGTGTTCGAGTCGCTCGACGACGCCGAGTGGCATGTGTTCGGCCTGCGCTGGAAGGCGCTGACCGGCACCGAGCTGAAGCTGGATTGAAGAAGAACACCGCGAGACGACCATGAGCGCCCCCATCGACACCAATGCCTTCGTCGGCTACCCCGACACCCTCAGCGTGCGCGCCGGCGAACGCATCCGATTCCACCTCAGCAGCGAAGCGAAGCAGCAGGCCGACGTGAAGTTCGTGCGCGTGCGCTGCGCCGACGCCGACGCCACCGGGCCCGGCATCAAGTACCGCGAGCTCGCATCGCCGATCGACGGCGTGCATGCGGTCGCGTTCCACGAGGCGCCCTGCGGCTCCTTCATGTCGGTGCCCGCCGATGCGCGCTTCGCGCCCGAGGGCGCGTTCTCGTTCGGCTGCTACGTCTGGCCGACGCGGCTGCTGGCCACGCCGCAGACCGTGCTCGCGCGCTGGTGCGAGGACAGCGGCCGCGGCTGGGCGCTGCAGCTGTCGCGCGAGGGCCTGCGGCTGCGCGTGGGCGGTGCCGATGGCGCCATCGAGCTGAAGACCGATGCGCCGCTCGAGCAGCGCCGCTGGTACTGGGTGCAGGGCGCGCTCGATGCGACGACCGGCGAGATGGTGCTGTCGCAATGCCGGCTGGCCGATGGCGCGCTGCCCGAGCAGCGCCGCGAGGCCCGCGCGACGAAGGCGGGCGGCTGGCGCCTCGACTCGCAAGGCCCGCTGACCGTGGCCGCGCATGCGCTTTCGGCCACCGGCGGCCGCTGCGGTGCGCACTACGACGGCAAGATCGAGGCACCGCGCATCGCCGAAGGCCTGCTGGGCATCGACGCGCTGCGCCGCTGCGACGACCTCGCGCGCCCGGGCCTGGCCGATGCCGCGCTGATCGCCTGCTGGGACTTCTCGCACGGCATCGACACGCTCGAGGTGCTCGACCGCTCCTCCAACCGCCTCGACGGCCGGCTGCACCAGTTGCCCTGCCGCGGCATGACCGGCGTGCACTGGACCGGCGACGTGCACGACTGGCGGCTCGCGCCGCGCGAGTACGGCGCGATCCATTTCCACAGCGACGACATCTACGACTGCGGCTGGCCCGCGACGCTCGAGCTCGACGTGCCGGCCGACTGGAAGTCGGGCTTCCACGCGCTGCGCCTGCGGCCCGTGGACGGCAGCGCGGCCGAGACCTTCATCACCTTCTTCGTGACGCCCGCGGCCGATGCGAAGCGCGCGCCGCTCGCGGTGCTGGCCGCGAGCATGACCTACATGGCCTACGCCAACAGCGCGCTGCGGCTGCATGCGGTGCACTTCGAGGTGCTGACCGAGCGCCTGCTGATGCTGACTGGCGACGACATCTACCTGCAGGAACATCCCGAGGTCGGCCAGTCGACCTACGACCACCACATCGACGGCAGCGGCCGCGCCTACAGCTCGTGGCTGCGCCCGGTGCTCAACATGCGGCCGCGCTCGCAGCCCGGCAACCTCGCGATCGACAGCCACTTCCTCGACTGGCTCGAGGAGAAGGGCATCGACTACGACGTGGTGACCGACGTCGAGCTCGACCGCCAGGGCGCGGGCGCGCTCGCGGGCTACCGCGTGCTGGCGACGCTGTCGCATCCCGAGTACTACAGCGAGGCGATGATGAACGGCATCATGGCCTTCCAGAACGCGGGCGGGCGCCACCTCGCGCTCGGCGCCAACGGCTTCTACTGGCGCTGCGCCTTCCATCCGAAGGCACCGGCCGCGGTCGAGGTGCGGCGCGGCATGGCCGGCACGCGGACCTGGGAATCGCAGCCTGGCGAGGTGCACCTGGCCGGCACCGGCGAGCCCGGCGCGCTGTGGCGCCACAGCGGCTTCGCGCCGCAGAAGCTGATCGGCGTGGGCTTCTCGGCCATGGTCTACGACCACGCGGGCTACTACCTGCTGACGCCCGACGCGGCCGAGCCGCGCGTGGCCTTCGCGGTCGAGGGCATCGCGCAGGGCGAGCGCATCGGCGACTACGGCGTGCGCATCGGCGGTGCGGTCGGCATCGAGATCGACCGCTTCGACGTCGGCCTCGGTTCGCCGCCGCATGCGGTGATGCTCGCGACCTCGCATGGCCTGGGCCCGGGCGCGCTGCCCACGCCCGAGGAGTACCGCACCACGGTGCACGGCCTCGACGGCGAGCAGAACGCGCTGGTGCGCGCCGACATGGTGTTCTTCGAGACCGCCAGGGGCGGCGCGGTGTTCTCCACCGGCTCGATCTCCTACGTGCTCTCGCTGAGCCACAACGGCTACGACAACAACGTGAGCCGCATCACCGGCAACGTGCTGCGGCGCTTCCTCGACCCGGCGCCGTTCGAGCTGCCCGCCTGAGCGCCGCCATGACCGAGATGCGCATCACCGGCCGCACCGGCATCATGCTGATGCTGGCCGATCCCGTGGCCCACGTGGTGGGCTCGCTGCGGCTCAACGACCGCTTCGCGGCCGAGGGCCTGGACATCGCGGTGTCGCCGCTGCACGTGGGCCCCGCCGACCTCGCGACCGTGATCGACGCGCTGCGCCGCATGCGCAACGTGCTCGGCTTCGGCGTGACCATCCCGCACAAGATCGCGGTGCTGCCGCTGCTCGACGCGACCACGCCGCGCGCGGCGCGCATCGGCGCGGTCAACTTCGTGCGGCGCGATGCCGAGGGCCGGCTCACGGGCGACAACCTCGATGGCCGCGGCTTCGTCGACGGGCTCGCGGGGCAGGGGATCACGCTACAGGGGCGCCGCGTGCTGCAGCTCGGCGCGGGCGGCGCGGGGCGCGCGGTGGCCTTCGGCATCGCCGAGGCGGGCGCGCGCGAACTGGTGATCCACAACCGCACGAACGAGCGGGCCGAGGCGCTGGCGGCCGACGTGGCCACCGCGTACCCGGACTGCAGCGCGCGCGCGGGCACGAACGACCCGCGCGGCTTCGACCTCGTGGTCAACACCACCTCGATGGGCATGCACGAGGGCGATGCACTGCCGCTCGACGTGGCGCACCTGGCGCACCTGGCGGCAGGCACCGACGTGGCCGAGATCATCATGACGCCCGCGATCACGCCGCTCTTGGCCGCGGCGCAGGCGCGCGGCTGCCGCATCTCGCTGGGCACCTCGATGCTCGATGCGCAGTACGTGCTGGTGAAGGAATTGCTCGGGATCGGTGCGCCGGCGCCCTGAAAGCGTCTTCCGCGGCGGGCGCGGGCCTTGCAAGGGACCCGGGAAAACGAGCAGCGATCGATGGCTCGGCGTCAGGATGGCTGAACGATCGTATGTTATTTTTCCCTTCGTCCTGTCCACCGGAATCCCGCGCCGAGGAACCGCCATGCGCTACGCCCCCAACCACAAGGAAGAGACCCGCGAGAAGCTGCTCGAGAGCAGCCGAGCGATCGCCAAGAAGGGGGGCTTCAGCAGCACCGGCGTCGATGCGCTGATGTCGGCCATCGGCCTCACGGGCGGCGCCTTCTACAGCCACTTCGGCTCCAAGGGTGAATTGTTCGCGGCGCTGATCGAGCGCGAGATGGAGAACAGCGCCGAGATGCTCGCGGGCACGCCCGACTCGCCGCCCGACCATGTGGCGCGTTGCCTCAAGAGCTACCTCAGCAGCGCCCATGCCCTGCACCCCGAGACCGGCTGCGCACTGCCCGCGCTGGGCGCCGAGATTGCGCGCTCCGACCCGGCCGTGCGCGCGGCGGTCGAGCGCGGCCTGAAGAAACTGCACAAGGCCTGGAGCCAGCGCCTGGCGGGCGACGACGACGCGGCCTGGGCCGTGATGGCGCAGTGCGTGGGCGCGCTGCTGATGGCGCGCGTGGTCGAGAACGACCGCACGCGCCAGGACATCCTGAACTCGACCCGCCGCGACATCGAGCGCAACCACCTGGACTGAACCGCGCCGCGCGCATGCGCCGCATGCACCGCCGGAATGCTGTCGCGCGCTCGATTGACAGCCCGATGCCTCTCCTTTACCGTGCTTTGGTCCACGAGCGTTCAATCAAGGAGACGACATGAGCCAGGGCAATGCGGGCGCCGGTGTGGCGCTGATCATCGGCGCCGGCGATTCCACCGGCGGGGCGATCGCGAGGCGCTTCGCGGCCGGCGGCTACACCGCCTGCGTGACGCGGCGCGACGCGCAGAAGCTGCAGCCGCTGGTCGAGAGCATCGAGGCGGCCGGCGGCAAGGCCGTGGCCTTCGGCTCCGATGCGCGCAAGGAGGAGGAGGTGATCGCGCTGTTCGATCGGGTCGAGCACGAGGTCGGGCCGATCGAGGTGCTGGTGTTCAACATCGGCGCCAACGTGCCCTCGAGCATCCTCGAGGAGACCGCGCGCAAGTACTTCAAGATCTGGGAGATGGCCTGCTTCGGCGGCTTCCTCAACGGCCGTGAAGCGGCCAGACGCATGGTCGAGCGCGGCCGCGGCACGATCATCTTCACGGGCGCCACCGCGGCGCTGCGCGGCGCCGCCAACTTCGCGGCCTTCGCGGGTGCCAAGCATGCGCTGCGCGCGCTGGCCCAGAGCATGGCGCGCGAGCTGGGGCCGCGCAACATCCACGTGGCGCACGTGGTGGTCGACGGCGCGATCGACACCGAGTTCATCCGCACCAGCTTCCCCGAGCGCTACGCGCTGAAGTCGGAGGACGGCATCCTGAACCCCGAGCACATCGCCGAGAACTACTGGCACCTGCACACGCAGCCGCGCGATGCGTGGACCTTCGAGCTCGACCTGCGTCCGTACATGGAGCGCTGGTGAGCGGCAGCGCCGCGTTTCCCGTCCTCTTCCTCCACCCTCATCGACCATGAAAACTCGCATCACCGAACTCTTCGGCATCCGCCATCCGATCATCCAGGGCGGCATGCACTACGTGGGCTTCGCGGAACTCGCGGCCGCGGTGTCGAATGCCGGCGGCCTCGGCATCATCACCGGGCTCACGCAGAAGACGCCCGAGCTGCTGGCGCGCGAGATCGCGCGCTGCCGCGAGATGACCGACCAGCCGATCGGCGTGAACCTGACCTTCCTGCCGACCTTCTCCAAGCCGCCCTATCCCGAGTACATCGCCGCGCTCATCGAGGGCGGCGTGCGCATCGTCGAGACCGCGGGCCGCAGCCCCGAGGAACACATGCCGGCGCTCAAGGCGGCCGGCGTGAAGGTGATCCACAAGTGCACCTCGGTGCGCCACGCACTGAAGGCCGAGCGCATCGGCTGCGACGCGGTCAGCGTCGACGGCTTCGAGTGCGGCGGCCATCCGGGCGAGGACGACGTGCCCAACATGATCCTGCTGCCGCGCGCGGCCGACGAGCTGCGCATTCCCTTCGTCGCCTCGGGCGGCATGGCCGACGGCCGCAGCCTCGTGGCCGCGCTCGCGCTCGGCGCCGAGGGCATGAACATGGGCACGCGCTTCATTGCCACGCAGGAGGCGCCGGTGCACGAGAACGTGAAGCGCGCGATCGTCGCGGCCAGCGAGCTCGACACGCGGCTGGTGATGCGCGGCCTGCGCAACACCGAGCGCGTGCTCAACAACAAGGGCGTGGAGGAACTGCTCGCGATCGAGCGCGCGAAGGGCGCGGACCTTCAGATCTCGGACATCCACGACCAGGTGGCGGGCATCTATCCGCGCGTGATGATCGAGGGCGACGTGGACGCGGGCGCCTTCAGCTGCGGCATGGTGGCGGGCCTGATCCACGACGTGCCGACCGTGCAGGAACTGGTCGACCGCATCATGGCCGAGGCCCATGGGCTGATCGCGGCGCGGCTCGCGGGCATGCTCGAGACCGCCTGAGACCACACCGGCGGCACCGGATGTCCGGAACCGGCCGGACCCGGTGCGCCGGCTTGCGGTATTTTCGAGGGCCGCATCCACCATGACCCTCGAGCTCTTCCCCGCCACCGACGAACCGTTTCGCGCACCCGAGCCGCTGGGCCCGGGCGCCTGCGTGCTGCGTGGCTTTGCGCTGCCGTTCGCGAGCGAGCTGCTGGCCGCGCTGCCGCGCATCGAGGGCGTGTCGCCGTTCCGGCACCTGGTCACGCCCGGCGGCTACACCATGTCGGTGGCGATGACGAACTGCGGTCCGCTGGGCTGGGTCAGCGATCGCAGCGGCTATCGCTACGACGCGATCGATCCGTTGTCGCAAAAGCCCTGGCCCGCGATGCCCGCCGCGTTCGCGCGGCTCGCGCGCGAGGCGGCCGAGACGGCGGGTTTCGCTGGCTTCAGGCCCGATGCCTGCCTCGTCAACCGCTACCAGCCCGGCACCAGGCTCTCGCTGCACCAGGACCGCGACGAGCGCGACCACGGCGCGCCGATCGTCTCGGTGTCGCTGGGCATGCCGGCGGTGTTCCAGTTCGGCGGGCTCGCGCGCGGCGACGCGGTCGAGCGCGTGCCGCTCGCGCATGGCGACGTGGTGGTGTGGGGCGGTCCCGACCGGCTGCGCTTCCATGGCGTGCTGCCGCTCAAGGACAAGCCGCATCCGCTGCTGGGCAGCGTGCGCATCAACCTGACCTTCCGCAAGGCCGGCTGAGCCGCGCGCTCAGCGCAGCGTGACTTCGAGGCCGTCGAAGGGCGCGTCGAACTCGCTGCGCCAGACCTGGCCGGGCGCGATCGGCCAGGCGTCGGTCCAGGTGCCGGTGGTGACCACCTCGCCCGGTTGCAGCGCGGGTGCGCCGGGGCAGGCCTGCAGTTCGTGCAGGAAGTGCAGCAGCGCATGCAGCGGGCCGTCGAGCACGTTGGCGCCCGTGCCTTCCTCGACCTGCGTGCCGTCGCGCGACAGGCGCAGGCGGGTGCGCGCGAGCAGCGCATCGAGCGCCGCGCCGTCGCTCGCGAAGTCGCGCAGTGGCCGTTGCCGTCCGACCAGCAGGCGCGCATGCAGCCCGCCATCGGCCACGGTGTCGGCGGCGCCGAACTTCCAGCCTTCGCAGTGCGACTGCACGATCTCGAAGCCCGGCGCGATCCACTCGACGCAGGCGAACAATTGCTCGAGCGTGGCGCCCCGCGGCGGCGTGGCGGCGATGCCGAACACGACCTCGGGCTCGATGCGCGGCTGCACCGTGCCCGTGAGGTCGATGCTGCCCCGGCCGTCGCACAGCGTCAGCGTGGTGTTCCACACCGGGCCCCAGATCGGCGCGAAAACGCCATAGCGTTGCCAGATGGTGCGGTTGGTGAAGCCGACCTTGTAGCCCATGGGCCGTTCGCCGCGCGCGAGCCGCAGGGCGCGCAGCGCGAGCGCGTCGGCATAGGCGGCGGGCAGGCCGGCGGGGCCGCGGTCGGGGCGATCGGCGGGCCACAGCGCGGCCCGGTCGTAGTGGTCGAGCACGTCCTGGGGAGTCATCGGGCCAGTCTACAAAGGGCCGGTGGGACGTGTATCGGCAGTTACACGGTGCTGTCGCGAACTCGGGGCGATACTGCGGGTCACAGGCCGCTGTCGCCCGTTTCGCCGTTGCCCGATGTCCATTCCCTCATTCTTTTCACCCGTAGCGCGCCTGTTCGGCGCGGGTGCCCTCTGTCTCGCGAGCCTCGCCGTTCAGGCGCAAGCGTTGCCGCCCGGCGTGCGGCTCGGCATGTCGGCCGACGAGCTGCGTGCCGCGCTGCCCTCGGCCGAGCGCGTGGCGCGGCCGCAGCGGCTCGCGGGCGGCCTGCTGGGCAGCTGGCATGGCGCATCCCAGGCCCTGGCGGGGCTGGTGTTCGAGCCGACCTTCTTCTTTGCCGATGCGCAGCTGCGGCGTGTGGAGTACGCGGCTTCGGCGCAGGGCCTGCCCGATGGCGGCAGCGCGGCGTTTGCCGAACTGCTGCAGTGGGGCCGCGGTACTTTCGGTGCCGAACTCGCGGCCAACGACCCGGGCAGCGCCTATGCGGCCTGGAGCAGCGGCGAGATGGACGTCTACGTCCAGCGTGTCGGCGATCCGCGCCGCGCGAGCGTTCGCCTGGTCTACAAGCAGCGCCAGCTGCGCGACGGCAGCGAGCTGTGAGGCGACGGCCTCAGGCCGTCTTGAGCATCCCGCGCTCCTCGATGAAGCGCACGACCTCGGCCACGCCGGTCAAGGTCTTGAGGTTGGTCATCACATAGGGCTTCTGGCGGCGCATGCGCTGCGTGTCCTGCTCCATCACGTCGAGGTTGGCGCCCACGTAGGGCGCGAGGTCGGTCTTGTTGATGACGAACAGGTCGCTCTTGGTGATGCCGGGGCCGCCCTTGCGCGGGATCTTCTCGCCCGCGGCCACGTCGATGACGTAGATCGTGAGGTCCGAGAGCTCGGGGCTGAAGGTGGCCGCGAGGTTGTCGCCGCCCGATTCGACGAACACCACGTCGGCATCGGGAAAATCCTCGAGCATGCGGTCGATGGCCTCGAGGTTGATCGAGGCATCCTCGCGGATCGCGGTGTGCGGGCAGCCGCCGGTCTCCACGCCCATGATGCGTTCGGCCGGCAGCGCGCCGGCCACGGTCAGCAGGCGCTGGTCTTCCTTGGTGTAGATGTCGTTGGTGATCGCGACCAGGTCGTAGCTGTCGCGCATCGACTTGCAGAGCATCTCCAGCAGCGTGGTCTTGCCCGAGCCGACGGGGCCGCCGATGCCCACGCGCAGCGGCGGCAGCTTCTTGGTGCGGTTGGGGATGTGGTGCAGGGCGGAGGTCATGGTGGGTGCGTGAAGGAAAAAATCTAGCTGCGGAAGAGCCGCGAATACTGGGTTTCGTGCCGCGCCGACAGCACGGCCAGCAGCGGCGCGAAGGCCTGCCGCTCGTCGTCGGACAGCTGCATCGCATGGTTCACGGCCGCGGGAATCTCCTGCGCGAGCCGCCCGAGGATGCGCTGTCCCGCGCTCTGCCCGAGCGGCACGGCCTTGACCGCGGCCGCGACCATGTTCTCGGCCCAGCCGAAGGCAAAGGCCAGGCAGCCGTCGTGCACCGAAGCACCCGAGCGGTGGGCCGCGAACGCGAAGGCCACGGGATAGCTCGCGGGCAGGCCGGAGAAGACCTCGGCCGTGTCGGCATGGTGCAGCTTGAGCCATTCGACGAAGGAGCGGCCCATCTGTTCGGTCTGCAGGAAGAACTCGGCCGATTCGCGGGTTTGCAGCACCCAATCGTTGAGTGTGCGGATGCGCTGTTTGTCGTCGGCGCGCCAGGCAGCGATGGCTTGCGCGACCAAGGCGAGGTCGCCGCGCGCGAAGCTCAGGTGCAACTGGTCGGACAGCCATTCGGCGGCGCTGGCCTCGGAGTCGACGCCGGCCCATTCGACGGCGGCCTCGACACCTTCGGAGTACGAGAAGCCGCCGACCGGGAGGGCGGGGGAGGCGAGCCAGATGAGCTGGAGGAGGCTTTGGGGTTCTGGCATGTCAGTTGGACGTTGACTTGCCGACTGGGGTGCATTTGTTCGGGGCGCGTGCACAGGACAGCGGGTACTTCCCTCCGCGAATGTCCCCCGCCCTTCGGGCTCCTCCTTTATTTCGCTGCGGGAAGCACCCACTGCCCTGTGCACGTAGACGCAGCGGTGGTGCCGGCCGCGCAGGCGCCGCGCGTCTGGCGCACGTCGATGGGGTACTCCCCGCAGCGAAATAAAGGAGGAGCCGAAGGCGGGGGACATTCGCGGAGGGGAGTACCCCGTCGGCGTGCGCCCGCCCCGACCGAAACAAGCCGGCCCGATCCGAAAACCCAGCCTCCATCTCAGTGAGAGTGCCCATGGTCATCGAGCAACTCCGGCGCCAACACCAGCGGCTTCGGCCCCGAAGAGTGCGCATGACCATGCGAGTGGTCATGGTCATGGCTGTGCCCACCCCCATGCGAATGCTCATGCGACCCATAGGCCCCGCCCTCGGGTTCGAAGGCCTCCTCGACCGCCACCACGATCAGGTGCATCGACCGCAGCATGTCGGCCAGCACATGGTCGGGTTCGATCTTCAGGTGGTCGGGCTTGAGCTCGATCGGCACATGACGGTTGCCCAGGTGGTAGGCCGCGCGCGTCAGGTCGAAGGGCGTGCCGTGGGCCGTGCAGTGCGTGATGCGCAACACCGGCTGAGGCGCCGCGATCACGCGCACCAGCGAGCCGTCTTCCGCCACCAGCACGTCGCCGCCACGCACGGCCGTGCCGCGCGGCAGGAACACGCCGATCTGCCGGCCCTGCGAATCGGTGGCGTCGAAACGGCTTTTCTGGCGCACGTCCCAGTCGAGTTCGATGGTGGCGGCGCGCTTGAGCAGCACGGGCGCGAGGCCGCGGCCCCGGGGCATGAGTTTGTTGGCGGTGAGCATGGTGCGGTGGGACGCGTGGCGCGTCTGAAGACAGGAACGATGCTTTCAAGGATACGCAGCCTGTCAAGCCGGCGTGCCGCGCCGGATTTTCGGGCCTTGTCTCAGAACAGGAAGTAGCGCTGCGCCATCGGCAGCAGCTTCGCCGGTTCGCAGGTCAGCAACTGCCCGTCCGCGCGCACCGCATAGGTCTGCGCATCGATCTCCATTTTCGGCGCGTAGCCGTTGTGGATCAGGTCCTTCTTGCGCACGTTGCGGATGTTCTTCACCGCCGCCAGGTTCTTCGCCAGCCCGTAGCGCTCCTTGATGCCCGCGGCCAGGCCGGCCTGCGAGACGAAGGTCAGCGAGCCCTTCGCGAGCGAGCCGCCATAGGCGCCGAACATCGGGCGGTAGTGCACCGGCTGCGGCGTCGGGATCGAGGCGTTGGGGTCACCCATCGCGGCCATCGCGATGCTGCCGCCCTTGATGATGGTGAAGGGCTTCACGCCGAAGAAGGCCGGTTTCCACACCACGATGTCGGCCCACTTGCCGACCTCGATCGAGCCCACCTCGTGCGCGATGCCGTGCGCGATCGCGGGGTTGATCGTGTACTTGGCCACGTAGCGCTTGGCGCGGAAGTTGTCGTTGCGCACGCTGTCCTCGGGCAGTGTGCCGCGCTGCAGCTTCATCTTGTGCGCGGTCTGCCAGCAGCGCAGCACCACCTCGCCGACGCGGCCCATGGCCTGGCTGTCGGAGCTGAACATGCTGATCGCGCCGAGGTCGTGCAGCACGTCCTCGGCGGCGATGGTTTCCTTGCGGATGCGCGACTCGGCGAAGGCCAGGTCCTCGGCGATGCCGGCGTCGAGGTGGTGGCACACCATGAGCATGTCGACGTGTTCGTCGAGCGTGTTCACGGTGTAGGGCATGGTGGGATTGGTCGACGAGGGCAGGAAGTTCGCCTCGCCCACCACGCGCAGGATGTCGGGCGCATGGCCGCCGCCCGCGCCCTCGGTGTGGAAGGCGCAGATCGCGCGGCCGCCCACGGCCGCGATCGTGTTCTCGACGAAGCCCGATTCGTTGAGCGTGTCGCTGTGGATCGCCACCTGCGTGTCGGTGGCATCGGCCACGTCGAGGCAGTTGCTGATGGCCGAGGGCGTCGTGCCCCAGTCCTCGTGCAGCTTGAGGCCGATCACGCCGGCCTTGATCTGCTCGTGCAGCGCGCCGGGCAGGCTGGCGTTGCCCTTGCCGAGGAAGCCGAGGTTCATCGGGAACGCGTCGGCCGCCTGCAGCATGCGCTCGATGTGCCAGGGCCCGGGCGTGGAGGTGGTCGCGAAGGTGCCGGTGGCGGGGCCGGTGCCGCCGCCCAGCATGGTGGTCACGCCCGAGGCCAGCGCCTCCTCGATCTGCTGCGGGCAGATGAAGTGGATGTGGCTGTCGATGCCGCCGGCGGTGACGATGTTGCCCTCGCAGCTGATGATCTCGGTGCCCGGGCCGATCACGATATCGACACCCGGTTGCACGTCGGGATTGCCGGCCTTGCCGATGGCGGCGATGCGGCCGTCCTTCAGGCCGATGTCGGCCTTGACGATGCCCCAGTGGTCGAGGATCAGCGCGTTGGTGAGCACCGTGTCGACGGCACCCTGCGCGCGCGTGCGCTGCGACTGCGCCATGCCGTCGCGGATCGTCTTGCCGCCGCCGAACTTGACCTCCTCGCCGTAGCCGCCGGCGCGCAGCGTGTAGTCGGCCTCGACCTCGATCAGCAGCTCGGTGTCGGCCAGCCGCACGCGGTCGCCCACCGTGGGGCCGAAGATCTCTGCGTAGGCGCGCCTGCCTATGGTTGCCATGTCGTTCCTTGTCTTGCGGGAGAGGCCGCGGGCCGGTTCTCGGCGGGGCCGGTGAAATTCAGCAGGTCGCGCATCGAGGCGACCGCCAGCGCCATGAACGCGAGGGCGCACAGGCGGTGCGTCACGCCGGCCCAGCGCGATGCCGAGCGGCCGAAGAGCCTGGCGACGAGGCCCGCGCAGACGAAGCACCAGAGCACGGAGGCCGCCATGAAGCCGGTGAAGAAGACGGCGTAGTGGGCGGTGGTCGGCTGGTCCATGCCGAGGCCGGCCATGGCGCTGCCGAGCGCGGCCCAGTAGGCCAGGTTCTGGGGATTGGTGGCGGAGAGGATCACGCCCGAGCGCAGCGCCCGCTTCGCGGGCACGGCCTGCGCGCGCTCGATGCCGGCATCGCGCTTCGCCGCGCGCCAGCTGTCGGCCGCGAGCCAGGCGAGATAGAGCACGCCGGCGATCCCCAGCGGCCAGCGCAGGGCATCGATCTGCATCAGCGCGCCCGCGCCGGCCAGGCCCAGCACGGCCCACAGCGCGTCGCCGACCAGCGAGCCCATCTGGACGGCGAAGGCCGGACGGAAACCGCCCTGCAGTCCCTGGCGCACGGTTTCCGCGAACACGGCCCCCGGCGCGGCGTTGAACACCAGGCCCAGCAGAAAGGCGGAGAGCGCGAGTGACAGCATGCCGGCGCCCGCTCAGAGCTTGCCCTGAACCAGTCCGCGAAAGCCGTAGACGATGCGGTCGCCCGAGAAATCGACCAGTTCGACCGTGCGCTGCTGCCCCGGCTCGAAGCGCACCGCGGCGCCCGAGGCGATGTTCAGGCGCATGCCGCGCGCGGCCTCGCGGTCGAAGCCGAGGGCGCCGTTGGTTTCGGCGAAGTGGTAGTGCGAGCCGACCTGGATCGGCCGGTCGGCCGTGTTCTGCACCACCAGCGTGAGGGTGCGGCGGCCCGGGTTGAGCGGGTGGTCGCCGTCGTCGGTGAGGATTTCGCCGGGGATCATGGGCGGTGCCTCGCCTCAGATCGCCTGCGCCAGCAGCGTGGCGCCGAGGCCGACCACCGCGGCGCCCGCGATGCGCGGCAGCCAGGCGTTGGCATGGCGCAGCGCCCAGCCCAGCGCGATGCCGGCGGCATGCAGCAGCACGGTCGCGCCGACCATGCCGGCGAGCGTGAGGGCGGCGTCGTGCTCGCCCGCGAGCTCGTGGCCGTGCGCCACGCCGTGGAAGACGGCGAACAGGCCGACCACCGCCATCGCCACGCCGGCCGGCAGGTGCACGCGCGTGACCACCAGCAGGCCCAGCACCAGCAGCGAGGCCGCGATCATCGGCTCGACGGCCGGCAGCTGCAGCCCGGCCAGGCCGACCAGCGCGCCCGCCAGCAGCATGCCGGCGAAGGCCAGCGGTGCCCACAGCAGGTCGGGCCAGGCGCGGCGCGCCGACAGCGCGCTCCAGACGCCCACCGCGACCATCGCCGCGAGGTGGTCGGCGCCGGTCAGCGGATGCATGAAGCCGGCCACGAGGCCGTGGTGCAGGCCGCCGTCGACGCCGGTGTGGGCGCTGGCCGCCAGGGGCAGCAGGGCGGCGGCGAGCAGGGCGAGGGTCCTGGAGGAGATCGATGGGCGCATGAGGGCTTGTCCTTGGTTGTTCTGGGTGTGCGGTCGTTCAGACGATGGGCTGGTGCACCGTCACGAGCTTGGTGCCGTCGGGGAAGGTGGCTTCGACCTGGATGTCGGGAATCATCTCGGCGATGCCGTCCATCACGTCGGCGCGCGTCAGCACGCTGCGGCCCTCGCTCATGAGCTCGGCCACGCTCTTGCCGTCGCGCGCGCCTTCCATGACGGCGGCCGAGATCAGGGCGATGGCTTCGGGGTAGTTGAGCTTGAGGCCGCGGGCCTTGCGGCGTTCGGCGAGCAGTGCCGCGGTGAAGATCAGCAGCTTGTCTTTTTCGCGCGGAGTCAGTTCCATGGAGACGGCATCGGGTGGCGGGAGGAGGCGGCCATTATGGGCAGAGCAGGGCTGTTGCAACAGTCGTGCCCTGTTCGCCGAATGCCGTATGGCACCGGGTCCGCGGGGCGCCGGGTGGCACGAAAGATGCACCGAAACGGTGTGAACCCTGGCCCGCCCTCCGCCGTCCCCCCCACCGAGTCCGACGACGCGCCGCAGCGCATCGTCAAGGTGCGGCGCGACTACAACAGCTGGGTCGCGAGCGAAACCCTCGAGGACTACGCGCTGCGCTACACGCCGCAGCGCTTTCGCAAATGGTCCGAATGGCGGGTCGCCAACACGGCCTTCGGCGCGGCCTCGTTCCTGATCCTCGAGGCGGTGGGCGCCACGCTGCTGGTGCAGTACGGCTTCGCCAACGCCTTCTGGGCCATCCTGGCCACGGGGCTGATCATCTTCCTCGCGGGCCTGCCGATCAGCGTGTACGCGGCGCGCTACGGCGTCGACATGGACCTGCTCACGCGCGGCGCCGGCTTCGGCTACATCGGCTCCACGCTGACCTCGCTGATCTACGCGAGCTTCACCTTCATCTTCTTCGCGCTCGAGGCGGCCGTGATGGCCTACGCGCTCGAGCTGGCGCTGGGCATCCCGCCGGTCTGGGGCTACCTGGTCTGCGCGCTGGTGGTGATCCCGCTGGTCACGCACGGGGTTTCGGCGATCAGCCGGCTGCAGCTGTGGACGCAGCCGCTGTGGCTGCTGATGCTGGTCGTGCCCTTCGCCTATGTGCTGGTGCGCGATCCTGGTGCGTTTGCGGGCATCACGCACTACAACGGCGCCAAGAGTGGTGCGCAAGGATTCAACTTGCACCTGTTCGGTGCCGCCCTCACGGTCGGCATCGCGCTCATCACGCAGATGGGCGAGCAGGCCGACTACCTGCGCTTCATGCCCGCGCGCACCGCGGCCACCCGCGGCCGCTGGTGGGCCGGCGTGTTGGCGGGCGGGCCGGGCTGGGTGGTGCTGGGCGTGGTCAAGATGCTGGGCGGCGCCGCGCTGGCCTATCTCGCGATCACGCACATGGTGCCGGTGGAGCGCGCGGTCGATCCGAACCAGATGTACCTCGCGGCCTACGAGTACGTGTTCCCCAACTATGGCTGGGCGGTGGCGGCCACCGCGCTGTTCGTGGTGATCTCGCAGCTCAAGATCAACGTCACCAACGCCTACGCGGGCTCGCTGGCCTGGAGCAACTTCTTCTCGCGCGTGGCCCACAGCCATCCGGGGCGCGTGGTATGGGTGGTGTTCAACGCGCTGATCGCCTTCATGCTGATGGAGATGAACGTGTTCGAGGCGCTGGGCGACGTGCTCGGGCTGTTCGCCAACATCGCCATCGCCTGGATGATGGCCGTGGTGGCCGACCTGGTCATCAACAAGCCGCTGGGCCTGTCGCCGCCGGGCATCGAGTTCAAGCGTGCCCACCTGTGGGACATCAACCCGGTGGGCGTGGGCGCGATGGCGCTGGCCTCGCTGCTGTCGATCACCGCACACCTGGGCGTGTTCGGGCCGCTGGCGCAGGCCTTCTCGGCGCTGATCGCGCTCGGCACGGCGCTCGTCGCCTCGCCGCTGCTGGCCTGGGCCACGGGCGGGCGCTACTACCTGGCGCGCGGCTCGGTCGAGGGCGCCGCGGTGGCCGCCGGCCGGCCGGTGCAGTGGGCCCGGGTGGAATCCGAAGGCGCCTACCGCCGCCTCGCGGTGCAGCGCTGCGTGATCTGCGAGCGCGAGTACGAAGGCCCCGACATGGCCCACTGCCCGGCCTACCAGGGCGCGATCTGCTCGCTGTGCTGCACGCTCGACGCGCGCTGCGGCGACCTCTGCAAGCCGCATGCGAGCCTGTCGGCGCAGTGGTCGGCGGTGCTGCGCTGGCTGCTGCCGCGGCGCAGCTGGCGCTACCTCGACACCGGCCTGGGTCACTTCCTGCTGCTGATGCTGATCATCGTGCCGCTGCTGGCGGTGGTGTTTGGCGTGCTCTACCAGCAGGAGCTGCGCGCGCTCGGCGAGAGCGCGCTCGAGCTGGCCGCGCGGAGCGAGGTGGCGCAGGCGCTCGCGGCCGCGCAGCAGGCCTCGCTGCGCTCGGGCTTCCTCAAGGCCTACATGGCGCTGCTGGTGATCGCGGGCATCGTGGCCTGGTGGCTGGTGCTGGCGCACCAGAGCCGCAAGGTGGCGCAGGAGGAATCGAACCGCCAGACCCACCTGCTGGTGCGCGAGATCGAGCTGCACCGCGAGACCGACCGCGCGCTGCAGTCGGCCACGCGCACCGCCGAGGAGGCGCGCGAGGTGGCCGAGCAGGCCAAGCTCGCGGCCGAGCAGGCGCGGCGCGCCGCCGACCAGGCCAACCAGGCCAAGAGCCGCTACATCAGCGCCATCAGCCACGAGCTGCGCACGCCGCTCAACAGCATCCTCGGCTATGCGCAGCTGATGGGCGAGGACCATTCCGTGCCGCCGCATCGCCAGCAGGCGGTGGCGGTCATCAAGCGCGGCGGCGAGCACCTGCTGTCGTTGATCGAGGGCACCCTGGCGATCGCCCACATCGAGGCCGGCAAGCTCACGCTGCATGCGCGGCCGATGCGCTTCGCCGACACCCTGCGCGAGCTGGCCGACATGTTCGAGCTGCAGGCGGCCGAGAAGGGCCTGGCTTTCCACTTCGAGGCCGCGGGCGCGCTGCCCGAGGTGGTGCGTGCCGACGAGAAGCGGGTCTGCCAGATCCTCATCAACCTGCTGGGCAACGCGATCAAGTTCACGGCCGCTGGCCAGGTCACGCTGCGCCTCGCCTATGCGCGCGAGTTCGCCGCGGTGGAGATCGAGGACACCGGCCCGGGCATGACGGCGGCCGAGATCGAGCGCATCTTCGAGCCCTTCGCGCGCGGCGATTCGGCCGGCGCCGCGGCCGCGCCGGGCGCGGGGCTGGGCCTCACCATCGCCAAGATGCTGACCGACCTGATGGGCGGCGAGATGAAGGTCAGCAGCACGCCGGGCGTGGGCTCGCTGTTCTGCGTGCGGCTGTTCCTGCCGCGCGTGCACGAGGCGGTGGCCGGCGCGGGCCGGCCGCAACCGGTGCAGCGCGCGCGGCGCGGCTACGAGGGCGCGCGCCGCCGGCTGCTGGTGGTCGACAACGAGGAGGCCGACCGCGAGCTGCTGGGCCATGTGCTGGCGCCGCTGGGCTTCGAGCTGCGCAGCGCGGCCAGCGGCCACGATGCGCTCGACCTGATCGCAGCGGGCTATCGGCCCGACGCCATGTTCGTCGACCTCGCGATGCCTGGCATCGACGGCTGGGAGACCATCCGCCGCGCGCGCCGGCTCGGGCTGGCCGACGCCGCGGTGGCGATCGTCTCGGCCAATGCCTTCGACAAGGGGCTCGACAACGACGTGGAGATCGCGCCCGAGGACTTCTTCGTGAAGCCGGTGCGCCACACCGAGCTGCTCGACTGGCTCGAGCGCCGGCTCGGCCTGCGCTGGACCGAGGCGGCCGCGGCGAGCGTGCCGGCGCCGGTGCAGCCGGTGCTGCGCCCGCCTTCGCGCGAGCGGCTGCGCGCGCTCGACGAGGCCGTGAGCCTCGGCTACTTCCGCGGCATCATGAACCAGCTCGACGCGATCGATGGCGAGCAGCCCGAATGCGCCGCCTGGACCGAGGCACAGCGCGTGCTGGCGCGACAGTTCCAGTTCGAGGCCATGGGCCGCGCGCTGGCCGAGGCGGCCCATGCGGGATGACCATCAGATGAACACACCGGCCACACCTGTGGAACCCGTGCCGCTCGCGCAGTCGCTGCGCGACAAGAGCGCCAACAGCGACCTGGTGCTGATCGTGGACGACGTGCCCGACAACCTCGCGGTGCTGCACGACGCGCTCGACGAATCGGGCTACACGGTGCTGATCGCCACCAACGGCGAACAGGCCTTGCAGCGCGCCGCGCAGGCGCGGCCCGACATCGTGCTGCTCGACGCGATGATGCCGGGCATCGACGGCTTCGAGGTCGCGCGCCGGCTCAAGGCCGACGGGATGACGGCGCACATCCCGATCGTCTTCATGACCGGCCTGACCGAGACCGAGCACCTGGTGGCCGCGCTCGAGGCCGGCGGCGTGGACTACGTGACCAAGCCGATCAAGCCCAAGGAGGTGCTGGCGCGCATGAACGTGCACCTGCAGGGCGCCCGGCGTGCGCGCCAGGTGGCGCGCCAGGCCGGCCAGGCGCGCAACGCGCTCGACGCCTTCGGCTACGCGAGCATCACGGTGCGGCTGCCCGAGGGCCGGCTGATCTGGCAGACGGCGCTGGCGCGCGACCTGCTGCAGCGCTACTGCGAGACGCGCGCGCCCGAGACCCCGGCCGCCGTGCTCGACTGGCTGCGCAGCCATGCGCCGGCGGCGCGCCAGCGCGGCGTGGAGCCGCCGGCGCTGTCGATCGCGCAGGGCGCCAGCAGCCTCACGCTGCGGCTGCACCAGCAGACCGGGCACGACGACGACGGCGACGAGTGGATGATCATCATGCGCGAGGTGTCCGACACCGCCGTGATCGAGGCCATGAGCCTGAGCCTCAAGCTCACGGCGCGCGAGGCCGAGGTGCTCTACTGGGTGGTCAAGGGCAAGACCAACAAGGACATCGGCGAGATCCTCGGCAGCAGCCCGGCCACGGCCAAGAAGCACCTCGAGCGGGTCTACGTGAAGCTCGGCGTGGAGACGCGCACGGCCGCGGCGGGCGTGGCGATCAAGCGCATCCGCGAGCTGCAGCCGCAGTTCGAGATCTAGCGTTCCAGCGTTCGGGCGGCGGCGTCACGCCGCCGACTTTCCGCCTGCCTAGAATCGCGCGCCGGTTCACCGGAACGCCCGCGATGAAGAACAACGAACACGCCACCAGAGGGACGCGCATCGGATGGCTGCTAGCCGCCTGCGGCCTGTGGGCCGGCGCGAGCGCGCACGCGGCCGGCCATTTCGACATCGACGATGCCGCCACGCTCGATCCGGGCCAGTGCCAGTACGAGACCTGGTGGGGCCGCACCGGCACCGAGCCGGTCATCGGCTTCCACCTGGGCCCGGCCTGCCGCATCGGCCCCGTGGAGCTGGGCTTCAACCTCGACCGGCTGTCGACGCTGGGCGTGCGCACGGTCACGGGCGGGCCGCAGATCAAGTGGAATTTCTTCGGCCCGGCGCCCGATGCCACCTGGAGCGCCGCGGTCTCGGCCGGCACGGTGTCGGACTTGCGCACCGGCGGCCGCACGGGCGGGCAGTTCGTGCTGCCGGTCACCTGGCGCCCCACGCAGAGTCTGCAGATTCACGCCAACCTCGGCGCCGACTGGGCGCCCGGCACCGGCCAGCGCACGGCGCGCGGCGGGCTGGCCTGCGAGTGGGCGCTCAACGACACGCTGTCGCTGATCGCCGAGCGCAGCCGCGTCTCGCGGCTGTGGACCTCGCGCGTGGGCGCGCGCCTGAACCTGACGCCGTTGATCAGCCTGGACCTCAGCGCCTCACGCTCCGGGCCGCAGGGCGTGCGCGGGGTCGTGATCGGCCTGAACCACGAGTTCAGCTGGAAGTGAGGTTGCGCCGCGCCCGGTGCGCGGCCGCCTTCGCGCGGTTGCCGCACGAGGCCATGCTGCACCAGCGGCGCGAGTGGGTCTTGGTGCGGTCCAGGAACATCAGCGTGCAGGCGTGGCCTTCGCAGGCGCGCACCCATTCGAAGTGCTCGTCGCACAGCAGCCCGGCCATGGCGCGCGCGATCGGCTGCAGCAGCTGATCGGGCGTCGAGAAGGGCTCGACGCGGCGCAGCCGCAGGCCGCCGCCCTCGGGATCGGCCGCCACTTCCACATGGCTCTGGTCCTGCGCGAGCAGGCGGTTCAGCGCCTCGAGTTCGGCCGTCGCCTCCACGTCGAGCGGCCTGCCCGCGTGGCGTTCGGCGAAGTGCCGGAAGCCGTCGCGCAGCTCGCGCGCCCGCCGTGCCACCGCATCGAGCGCGGCCGCGCCGCCCTTGGCAGCCTGCAGCCGTTCGGCATCGGCCGGCGCGATCTGCTTCGCCGCCAGCAGCCATTGCAGCAGCGCCGCGCCATCGGCCAGCCATTCGACGCGCACGCCGTCGGGCGTGGCGGTGCTGTTGACGAAATCGAGCGCGAGATGGTCGCCGACGAAGGGCGCGGGCATGGGGACGGCGGTGGTGGTCATGGCAAAGCTCCTGGCGCGATGATAACCGTCAAAAAATAGATTGACAGGTTACTCGGCCATGAATAACCTTCAAATACGTCGTTAGCAGGTTATTTAAGTCCGGGAGTCCCCGGGCGCCGCCATCGGCTTGCAGGAGTCTTCCCATGGTTCGTTTCCACACCGTCGCCGTCGGCGCGCACAAGGTCTTCTATCGCGAGGCTGGCGATCCCTCGCGGCCCACCTTGCTGCTGCTGCACGGCTTCCCGAGCTCGTCGCACATGTTCCGCAACCTGATCCCGCTGCTGGCGGATCGCTTCCACATCGTCGCGCCCGACCTGCCGGGCTTCGGCTTCACCGAGTCGCCCGCGCGGCCGGCCTTCGCCTACAGCTTCGACAACCTCGCCAAGGTGATCGAAGGTTTCACCGACGCGCTCGGGCTGCGGCGCTATGCGATCTACGTGTTCGACTACGGCGCGCCCGTGGGCTTCCGGCTCGCGCTGTCGCGGCCCGAGCGGGTGAGCGCGATCGTGTCGCAGAACGGCAATGCCTACGAACAGGGCCTGAGCGAGGGCTGGGGCGTGCTGCGCACCTATTGGCGCGAGCCGAATGCCGCCAACCGCGAGGCCGTGCGCGCGGCCCAACTGACGCACGAGGCCACGCGCTGGCAGTACGTGCACGGCACGCCCGATCCGCAGCAGGTGGCGCCCGAGGCCTGGGAGCTCGACTGGGCCCTGATGCAGCGGCCCGACAACATCGAGATCCAGCTCGACCTGTTCCTCGACTACGCGAACAACGTGGCGCTGTATCCGAAGTTCCACGACTACTTCCGCAACCACCGTCCGCCCTTCCTCGCGGTCTGGGGTCGCAACGATCCCTTCTTCCTGCCGCCGGGCGCCGAGGCCTTCAAGACCGACAACCCGAACGCGCAGGTGCGCTTCCTCGACACCGGCCACTTCGCGCTCGAGACGCATGCGGCGGAGATCGGCGCGGCGATCGGCGATTTCCTCGGCCGGCTGCCGGCCGAGCGCTGAAGGCTCAGCGCAGGTAGCGTTGCATGCGCTTCTCGTCGTCGGCCAGTTGCTGGCGCATCACCGAGAGGAAGTCGCGCGCGGTCGACGACAGCACCTTGCCGGCCGGCAGCGCGAGGATGCAGGCGAAGGAGATGTCGACCGACAGCTTGCGCGCCACCAGGCCGCGCTCGGCATAGTCGAGCGCGGTGATCGGATTGACCAGGCCCACGCCGAGCCCGCGCAGCGCCATCTCGCAGACGCTGGCGGCGTAGGGCGTCTGCACCACCATGCGCAGCGCCAGGCTCTTCTGCGCCAGCGCGGCCTCGAGCCGGCGGTGCGAGGGGTCCTCGGGGTTGAGCGCGAGGAAGGGCGCTTCCACCAGCTGCTCGGGCTCGATGCTCTTGAAGCGCGCGAGCGCATGACCCTGCGGCATCACGACCACGCCCGGGAAATGCGCGAAGGTCGAATGCTCGAGGCCTTCGAGCGAGAGCTCGTCGGCCATCAGGCCGAAGTCGGAGATGCCCATCGAGACCCGGTCGCGCACGTCCTTGGAACTGAGCACCTGCAGCGACACCTGCGGCCAGGCGCTCGCGCCGCGGTGCGCCTTGAAGCGCTCGAGCGCGCGCGGCATGAAGCCCAGGCCGAAGGCCGGATAGCAGCTGAGCTCGAGCTGGTTGGTGCCGAAGTCGCGCAGGCTGCGCACCCGGTGCTCGATCGCGTCCATGCCGATGAACACGCGCTCGACCTCCACCCACAGCGCGCGCGCCTCGGGCGTGGGCACCAGCCGCCCGCCGGTGCGCTGGAACAGCTGCATGCCGGCCTGCGTCTCGAGCCGCTTGAGCGACTGGCTGATCGCCGGCTGCGTCACATGCAGCAGCGCCGCGGCCTTGCGCGTGGAACTGCTGCGCATCAGCGCCCGGAAAGTCTCGATCTCCGCAAATCGCATCGATAAGTTCCGTTATCGGTTGAGTATTTTGGGCATTCTGATTTTATTTCCGAACGCATAAGATTCGGCCCGCCACCCCGACCGACTCCTTCACACCCTACAGTGCGATGACACTCCACGCGCTCGATACCTTGCCCGCCGACCTTTCTTCCGACGCCGCCGCGGACGAGGCCCTCGCGGCCGATGCCGTGCGGCCGCTGCGCAATCCGCAACTGCGCGGCCTCCAGTGCCTGCGCTGCGAGACGCTCTATCCGGTGTCCTCGCTCAACGAAGGCTGCCCGGCCTGCCGTCGCATGGGCGTGCACATCGGCCTGCGGGCCAGCTACCTGCCGGGCACCGACGCCGGCCTCCCGATGCCCTACCTGCCGGGCTTCACGCTCGGCGAGGGCAACACGCCGCTGCGCGAGCTGCCCGAACTGGCGCAGCGCCTGGGCGTGGCGCGGCTGGCGCTCAAGGACGAATCGGTCAACCCGACCGGCTCGCACAAGGACCGCATGACCGCCGTCGGCGTGGCGCAGGCGCTGGACGCCGGCGCCCACACGCTGGTGCTGGCCTCCTCGGGCAATGCCGCAGTCTCGGCCGCCCACTATGCCTGGGCCGCGGGCCTGTCCTGCGAAGTCGCGGGTTATGAAGGCCTGCCGGCCGCCTATGCGCGCCAGCTCGACGCGCTCGGCGCGCGGCGCTATGCCTTCTCCGACAACGCGGGCCGCTGGGCCTTCGTGCGCGAACGCGCGCAGCATCCGGGCTACTTCGCGCTCACCAACTACCGGCTGCCCGCGCTGGGCAGCGCGCCGCTGGCGATCGAGGGCTACAAGCCGATCGCGGCCGAATGCCTGGCCGAGGGCGGTCTGCCCGACCACATCGTGGTGCCGACCGCGCGCGGCGACCTGGCCTGGGGCATCTATGCGGGCTTTCGCGACCTGCTGGCGGCCGGGCGCATCGCGCGGCTGCCGCGGCTGTGGCTGGTGGAGCCGTTCCCGCGGCTGTCGCGCGTGCTCGCGGGCGGCGCCGTCAACGGCAGCTACCCGGGCCACACGGCGCAGTTCTCGACCGCGGGCGCCACCGTCACCTACCTGCAATGGCAGGCCGCCACCGCCACCGCCGGCGGCGCGGTGGTGGTCAACGACGACGAGGCGCGCGTGGCGCGGCGGCTGCTGACGGCCGCCGGCGTGAGCGCCGAACTCTGCGCGGCCGCGGGCCTGGGCGCGCTGCGGCAGTTGCGCGACAACGGCCTGGTGGCGGCCGATGCGCATGTGGTGCTGATGCTCACCGCGAGCGCCGCCTGCGACCCGAGCTGGCCCGATCCGCCGGTCTGAGACCGGTTCTTTCTTCCTTCGTCCCTCGTTCACGGAGCACGCGATGCGCCGACGTACCTTCCTTGCCGTTTCATCGGCAGGCGCCCTGCTGGGCGCCACCGGCAACGCCCAGGCGGGCGCCTTTCCCGACCGGCCCGTGAAGCTGGTCGTGCCCTGGGCCGCGGGCGGCAGCACCGATGCCATCGCGCGCGCCATGGCGCAGCGCATGAGCCAGACGCTGGGCCAGTCGGTGATCGTCGACAACCGCCCGGGCGCGGCCGGCCAGATCGGCACCGACGCCGCCGCCAAGGCGCCGCCCGACGGCTACACGCTGGTCATCGTCGAGCTGCCGCATGCGATCGCACCGGCGGTGACGGCGAAGCTGCCCTACGACCTGCTGCGCGACTTCACGCCGGTGACCATGATCGGCACCTCGCCGCTGGTGCTGTTCGCGGGCATGGACGAGGGCAGCAAGGACTTTCGCAGCTTCATGAAGACGGCCGCCGCGAGCGCCGCGCCGCCCGCGATCGCGCACAGCGGCGCGGGCACCGTGAGCCATCTCGCGGGCGAGCTGCTGGCGCAGCGCTCGAAGATCCGTTTCAACATGGTCCCGTACCGCGGCTCGGCGCCCGCGCTCACCGACGTGGCAGCGGGCACGGTGGCCGGCCATTTCGCGACCCTGGCCAGCGGCTCGAGCCTGGTGGGCGCGCGCCGCATCCGGCCGCTGCTGGTGGCGAGCACGAAGCGCGTGGACATCCCGGGCCTGCAGGGCGTGCCCGCGCTGGCCGAGAGCGGCCTCGCGGGCATGGAGATCGACCAGTGGTGGGCGCTGGTCGCGCCCGCCACCACGCCGCTCGAGGTGGTCGAGAAGCTGCGCGCCGAGGCCGTCGCGGCGCTGGCCCATGCCTCGGTGAAGGAGCGCATGTCGGCGCTCGGCGTGCAGCTGCGCGGCTCGACCACCGGCGAGCTGCGCGCCTTCATGCGCGCCGAGGCCGAGCGCTGGCAGCGCGTGGCGCGCGAGATCGGGCTGCAGCCGCAGTAGGCCGCGCCGGCTCCTAGCGGGCGTCGCTGTAGACGGTGGCGCGCGACACGCCCATGTGCGCGGCCGCGATCTCGGCGCCGCGGCGGATCTCGAGAAAGCCTTCCTTCCTCAGTTCCTGCACCAGCTGCTTGCGGTCGGCCGGCTTGAGCGAGCGCGGCGTGGTCGCGCGCGCGGCCGCGAAGGCGTCGATGCGCGCATGGATGCGCTCGGACTGGCCGCTGCCCGGCTCGAGGTGCTCGCGCACCTCGCTGTCGTCGATGCGCGTGAACTGCGACATCGCGCTCTGGAAGCTCTGGAACAGGGTCAGGTCCACGTTCAGGCACAGCGCGGCCACGTACTCGCCGTGCTCGTCCTTGATGCCGATCGAGGTGCTCTTGACCTTGCGGCCGTCGGGAAAGGCATTGGCGTAGTTCGCGATCACGGCCGGGAATTCGGGATCGCGGATGCGCGCGAGCCCGAGCTCGGTGACCGACTGGCCGACCTGCCGGCCGCTCAGGCCGTTCTCGATCGCATGGATCGCGTTCTCGGGATTGCGCAGGTCGTGCACCACCACCTCGCAGAAGGGCGCGAAGGTCTGGCCCAGGCCCTCGGCGATGTGGTCGAGCATCTCGAGCAGGTGCTTGTCGGACTTCTTCTTCATGCGGGTGAATGTATCCAGGTCTGGACGAAGCATCCAAACCGCGCGCCAAAACTGTACAAAAAGTACATTAATGGATATATTGTCTGGAACCGCGGTGCCCTCCGGCGGCCGCCTTCGCGGGCGGCGCGCCGACTTCCCTCTTTCTTTCTCTGCTCGGAGAAACCCATGAAGAAGATCCGTCTGGCGTTCCCTGTCCTCGTCCTCTCGCTGCTGGCCGCCGGTGCCGGCCCGGCCTCGGCCGACACCCTGCGCAAGCTCGCCGACAGCGGCCGCATCGCGATGGGCGTGCGCGACTCGGGCGCACCGCTGTCCTATGCGCTCGGCGCGGGCCGCTACACCGGCTACCACGTCGAGCTCTGCGAGCGCGTGATCGCCGGCCTGCGCGAGGCGCAGCGACTGCCCGCGCTGGCCATCGACTACCAGCCCGTGACCTCGTCGAACCGCATTCCGCTGGTGCGCAACGGCACGGTCGACCTCGAGTGCGGCACCACCACCAACAACGCGGCGCGCCAGAAGGAGGTGGCGTTCGCGCTCACCACCTACGTCACCGAGGTGCGGCTCGCGGTGGCCGCGAAGTCGGGCATCGCCTCGATCGCGCAGCTGCAGGGCAAGACGGTGGTCGTGACCTCGGGCTCGAGCGCGGTGAAGACCGCGCGGCTGCACAAGAAGGCGGCCGGCGTCGAGTTCCAGGAGGTCTACGGCAAGGACACGGGCGACAGCTTCCTGCTGCTGCAGACCGGCCGCGCCGATGCCTGGGTCGACGACGACAACATCCTCGCGGGCAACATCGCGAGCGCGCGCACGCCGGGCGACTTCCGCATCGCGGGCGAGACCTTCGCGGTGGAGCCGATCGCGATCATGCTGCGGCGCGACGACCCGGCCTTCAAGGCCGCGGTCGATGCCCAGCTGCGCCGGCTGATGGCCGACGGCGAGCTCGCGAAGCTCTACGACAAGTGGTTCGTGCAGCCGATCCCGCCGCGCAACGCGGCGCTGAACCTGCCGATGAGCGCCGCGCTGCGCCAGGCGATCGCGGCGCCGAACGACAACCCCTCCGAGGCCTACCAGGCCCGCTGAATCCATTCATCAAGCAACGAAGGACCCGATCCATGCCGAACACCCCGCACTACATCGACCCCCGCACCGGCCGCACCCACGGCCTGCTCGAGCGCCGCTGGCGCTCCGACGATGGCCACCCGATGATGATCACGCCGCTGCCCGGCATCTCGCGCGACGACATCGATACGCGCGTGCGCTCGCTGTGGCGCTACCGCGCGGCGCTGCCGGTGGCGATCGAGCAGCCCGCGAGCCTGGGCGAGGGCTGCACGCCGCTCGTGCAGAAGCGCTGGGGCGGGCTCGAGCCCTTCTTCAAGCTCGAGTGGTTCAACCCCACCTGCAGCTTCAAGGACCGCGGCGCGGCCGTGATGATGTCCTTCCTGCGCCAGATCGGCGTCGACGCGGTGCTCGAGGACAGCTCGGGCAATGGCGGCGCCGCGATCGCCGCCTCCGGTGCCGCGGCGGGCCTGCGCGTGAAGGTGCTCGCGCCCGCCTACACGCCCGCGCCCAAGGTGGCGCAGATCCGCGCCTTCGGCGCCGAGGTGCAGCTCGTGCCCGGCCCGCGCGAGGCTTCTGAAGAAGAGGCAGTGCGCCAGTCCTCCGAGATCTTCTACGCCAGCCACAACTGGCACCCGTTCTTCCTGCAGGGCACGAAGACGCTGGCCTACGAGCTCTGGGAGGACCTGGGCTTCGAGGCGCCCGACAACGTGATCATCCCGGCCGGCGCGGGCAGCAACGTGCTCGGTTGCCACATCGGCTTCCAGGAGCTGCTGGCGGCCGGGCAGATCCGCCGGCTGCCGCGCATCTTCGTCGCGCAGCCGCTCAACTGTTCGCCGATCGACGCGAGCTTCACGGCCGGTGTCGAGACGCTGGTCGAGCGCGCGGTGGCGCCGACCATCGCCGAGGGCACGGCGATCAAGCGGCCGGTGCGGCTGCCCGAGATCCTGCAGGCGCTGCGCGAGACGCGCGGCGGCACGGTAGCGCTGACCGAGGAGCAGATCGCGGCGGCCGTGCGCCGGCTGGCGGCGACGGGGCTCTATGCCGAGCCGACCTCCGCGTCGGCCGCTGCCGCCATCGAGTTGCTGGAGCAGCGCGGCGAGATCCGCGCGGGCGAGAAGACGGTGGTGCTGCTGACGGGCACGGGGCTCAAGTCGACGCAGTTCATGACCGAGCTGTTCGCCGGGGCGGCCGGCTGATCGACCGGGCGCCCCGCGTGCAGCGGGGCGCTTTACCGCTTTACCAGCCGTGCAGCCGCGGCCAGGCGCGCAGGCTGCCGTCCTGCGCGTGCGCGTGGTATTCGGGGAACTGGGCGCCGGTCGCGCAGGCATGGTTGGGCAGGATGCGCAGCCGCGTGCCGATCGGGAAGCGTTCGACGATGTCCGCGGCCGTGCCGTCCGCGAGCGACAGGATGCCGTGCTCCTGGTTCGCGCCGCTCAGCACATAGCCTTCGAGCACGCGGCCCTCGAGGTCGCAGGCCTGGCCGTAGCCGAAGTCGTGCTTCTGCTTCGCGGTGCCGCGGTCGCGGCTCATCGCCATCCAGCCCGCGTCGAGGATGGCCCAGCCCTTCTCGGCCTGGTGGCCGATGACGGTGGCCAGCACGCTCAGCGCGATGTCCCCGGGCGCGCAGACGCCGATGTTGTGCATCACGAGGTCGAAGAACACGTAGACGCCGGCGCGTACTTCGGTCACGCCGTCGAGCCGCGCGGCCGACAGCGCGGTGGGCGTGGAGCCCACGCTCACCACCGCGCAGGGCAGGCCGGCCGCGCGCAGCCGCTCGGCGGCCTGCACGCAGCCCGCGCGTTCCTGCTCGGCCATGGCCGCGAGCGCCTCGGGCGTGTCGAGCTCGTAGCTCGAGCCCGCATGCGTGAGCACGCCCGCCAGCCGCATGCCGCCGTCGTGCAGTACGCGCCCGACCTCGAGCAGCGCGGCCTCGCCGGGTTTGATGCCCGAGCGGTGGCCGTCGGTGTCGATCTCGATCAGCACCTCGAAGGCCTCGCCCTGCGCGCGGCCGAAATCGACGATGGCGCGGGCCGAGGCCAGGCTGTCCGTGATGATCTTCAGCCGGCAGCCCGCGCGGCGCAGCGCGAGCGCCTGCGGCAGCTTGGCCGCGGCCATGCCCACCGCGTAGAGGATGTCGTCGATGCCGTCGGCATGGAATTGCGCGGCCTCCTTGAGCGTGGAGACCGTGATGCCCTGCGCACCCGCCGCGAGCTGCGCCTGCGCGACCGGCGTGCACTTGCTGGTCTTCACGTGCGGGCGGAAGCGCACGCCCAGCGCGTCCATGCGCTGCTGCATGCGCGCGATGTTGCGCTGCATGCGCGGCAGGTCGATCAGGGCGGCGGGGGTGTCGAGTTCGGCGAGGGAGGGAGTGGTGGTCATGGCGGGGAGGGAAGAGGGGGAGTTACCAGGGCCAGGCGATGCGCGTGCCGGTGCCGGTCGCGGCCGCGCGTCGCTGCAGCATGCGCGCCACGGTCAGGTCCTGCAGCGCGAGGCCGGTCATGTCGAACACGGTGATGTCGTCGTCGGCGCGCTCGAAGTCCGCGCGGCCCGAGAGCAGGTCGCCGAGCTCGATGCTGGCGGTGTCGGGTGCCCACTGGGTCTCGCCGATCTGCTGCGCTTGTGCGCGGTCGTCGACGACCAGGCGCACGCGCGGCAGCAGGCCGTCGGGTAGTTCGCGCTTGCCGCGCGTGTCGGCGCCCACGCAGTTCAGATGGGTGCCGGGTTGCACGGCCTCGAGGTCGAACAGCGCGCCGGCGCCGGGCGTGGCAGTGATCACGAGGTCGCTGTGGGCCACGGCCTCGTGGCGGTCGGCCGCCGGCGCTATCGCGCAGCGCGCGGCGAAGGCGGCCTCGAAGCTGGCGTCGCGCCCGCCGCGGGCGCTCACGTAGCGCACCTCGGCCAGCGAGGGCAGCGTGCGCAGCGCGAACTCGAGCTGCACCCGCGCCTGCACGCCGGTGCCGAACACGCAGGCGCGCGTGCTGCCGGGCCGCGCGAGCGCGCGCAGGCCCAGCGCGCCGGCCGCGCCGGTGCGCAGCGTGGTGACCGCGTTGCCGTCGATCAGGCACTGCGGCCGGCCGGTCTGCGGGTCGATCAGCAGGATCGTGGCCTGGTGGGGCTCGCCGCCGCGCGCGCGGTTGGCCGGCCAGAAGCCCGCCGCCTTGAAGCCCAGCAGCCCCTGCGCGGGCACGTCGCCCGACTTGATGCCGAACACGCCGCCGGTGGCCAGCGGCTCGCGCACCACCGGAAACACCCGGCCTTCGCGCGCGCTGTGCAGCACGAAGGCCTCGCGCACGGCCTCGAGCACGTTCTCGGGAGCGAGCAGGGCGTCGACCTGGTGCTGGTCGAGCAGCAGCAGCGAGGCGTCGGCGGGCGACGATGGGGCTTCATTCATCTGGAAATATTATCCAATTCCAGACGAAAAGTAAAACACAAGGAGAGCGGCCGGCCGCCGCGGGCGTCAGCGCCCGGTCTGCACCTTGATGCGGATGCTGCGCACCTCCCAGCCGCGGTTGCGCAGCCGGGTCACGAGCATCGGCGCCAGCTGGCGCAGCTTGGCGGCCGCGGCACTGCCCTTGACCAGCAGGCACCATTCGTCGCCCTCGGCCGGGCCGGCCTGGATGGCGGGGCGCATCAGCGGCGGGATCAGTTCCTCGACCGCGCGCAGCCGGTCGCCGGCGTCGCGCGCGCGGGCGATCAGGCTCGCCAGCGTGGGCGAATCCTCGGCCGCCTGCTGCAGCGTGAACGGGGGCGTGGAACGGCGATTCATTCGTAATTCTGAGGGTGAAACAAGACAGCTAAAATGCCCGGTTTGCCGGCGGTCCCGCCGGGAAAATCGTTCAAATCCGATAACCCGACTACCGATAACCGGCACGGGCTTCCAACTTTCGAAGGCTTGCTTTTGAAAGAGGTGCGCCCAACTGCTCTCACCATATCTTAGGGAATCCGGTCGCAGTGCCTGTCGTGTCAGGTGCCCGCCCACCTCCACCCATGGCCACCAACTTCCTGACCCAGATCTTCGGCAGTCGCAACGACCGGCTACTCAAGCAGTACCGCAAGACGGTCGCGCGCATCAACGCGCTCGAACCCGAATTCGAAAAACTAGGCGACGACGCGCTGCGCGCCAAGACCCAGGAATTCAAGGACCGCATCGCCAAGGGCGAGAGCCTCGACGACCTGCTGCCCGAAGCCTTCGCCACCGTGCGCGAGGGCTCCAAGCGCGTGATGAAGATGCGCCATTTCGACGTCCAGCTGCTCGGCGGCATGGCGCTGCACAACGGCAAGATCTCCGAAATGCGCACCGGCGAAGGCAAGACGCTGACCGCCACGTTGCCGGTGTACCTGAACGCGCTGTCCGGCAAGGGCGTGCACGTGGTGACGGTCAACGACTACCTGGCCAACCGCGACGCGACCTGGATGGGCCGGCTCTACAACTTCCTCGGCCTGTCGGTGGGCATCAACCTGCCGCAGATGCCGCGCGAGGAGAAGCAGGCCGCCTACGGCAGCGACATCACCTACGGCACCAACAACGAGTACGGCTTCGACTACCTGCGCGACAACATGGTCTACGAGCCCGGCGACCGGGTTCAGCGCAAGCTGAACTACGCGATCGTCGACGAGGTGGACTCGATCCTGATCGACGAGGCCCGCACGCCGCTGATCATCAGCGGCCAGGCCGAGGACCACACCGACCTGTACCTCGCCATCAACAAGGTGGTGCCGCTGCTCAAGAAGCAGGAAGGCGAAGCCGACCCGCGCACGGGCGAGGGCGTCACGGTGCCCGGCGACTTCACGGTCGACGAGAAGACGCACCAGGTGTTCCTGACCGAGGACGGCCACGAGAACGCCGAACGCATCCTCGGCGAATTCAAGCTGCTGCCCGAGGGCGCCTCGCTCTACGACCCGGCCAACATCACGCTGATGCACCATCTGAACGCGGCGCTGCGCGCCCGTCACCTCTACCACCGCGACCAGCACTACGTGGTGCAGCAGGGCGAGGTGGTGATCGTCGACGAGTTCACCGGCCGCCTGATGACCGGACGCCGCTGGAGCGACGGCCTGCACCAGGCCGTGGAAGCCAAGGAAGGCGTGGAGATCCAGGCCGAGAACCAGACCCTGGCCTCGATCACCTTCCAGAACTACTTCCGCCTGTACGGCAAGCTCGCCGGCATGACCGGCACGGCCGACACCGAGGCCTACGAATTCCAGGAGATCTACGGCCTGGAAACCATGATCATCCCGCCGAACCGCGTGAGCAAGCGCGACGACCAGCTCGACCGCGTCTACAAGACCACGCGCGAGAAGTACGAGGCGGCGATCCAGGACATCCGCGAGTGCTACGAGCGCGGCCAACCGGTGCTGGTGGGCACCTCCTCGATCGAGAACTCCGAGATCATCGACGGCCTGCTCACGCAGGCGGGCCTGCCGCACCAGGTGCTCAACGCCAAGCAGCATGCGCGCGAGGCCGACATCGTGGCGCAGGCCGGCCGCACCAAGATGATCACGATCGCGACCAACATGGCCGGTCGCGGTACCGACATCGTGCTGGGCGGCAACATCGAGAAGATGATCGAGGCGGTCGAGGCCGACGAAGGCCGCGACGAGGCCGCGAAGAAGGCCGACATCGAGCACATCCGCGCCGAGTGGAACAACGACCACGAGTTCGTGAAGTCGCTCGGCGGCCTGCGCATCATCGCCACCGAGCGCCACGAGTCGCGCCGCATCGACAACCAGCTGCGCGGGCGTTCGGGCCGCCAGGGCGACCCGGGCTCCTCGCGCTTCTACCTGAGCCTGGACGATCCGCTGATGCGCATCTTCGCGGGCGACCGCGTGAAGGCGATCATGGACCGCCTGAAGATGCCCGACGGCGAGGCCATCGAGGCCGGCATCGTCACGCGCAGCATCGAGAGCGCGCAGCGCAAGGTCGAGGCGCGCAACTTCGACATCCGCAAGCAGCTGCTCGAGTACGACGACGTGTCGAACGACCAACGCAAGGTGATCTACCAGCAGCGCAACGACATCCTCGATGCCGGCGACCTCGGCGCCCAGATCGCCGCGCTGCGCGAAGGCTGCTTCATCGACCTGGTGCGCCAGTACGTGCCGGCCGAGTCGGTGGAAGAGCAGTGGAACATCCCGGCGCTCGAGCAGGCCCTGTTCAACGAGTGGGGCATCGACATGCCGCTCGCGAAGATCGTCGAGGGCTCCGAAGCCATCTCCGACGAGGACATCGTCGAGAAGGTGGTGCAGGCCGCCAACGAGACCTTCGACGCCAAGGTCGCGCTGATCGGGCCCGAGAACTTCACGCAGTTCGAGCGCATGGTGCTGCTGCAGAGCATCGACACCCACTGGCGCGAACACCTGGCCTCGCTCGACTACCTGCGCCAGGGCATCCACCTGCGCGGCTACGCGCAGAAGCAGCCCAAGCAGGAATACAAGCGCGAGGCCTTCGAGCTGTTCGGCCAGCTGCTCGACTCGGTCAAGAACGAGGTCACGCGCCAGCTCATGACGGTGCGCGTGCAGTCGAGCGAGCAGCTCGACCAGGCGGCCGAGGCGATGGAGAACCGCGGCGAGAACGTCTCGAACATCACCTATTCGGCACCCACCGAGACCGGCGAGGTCGAGGTGCGCGTCGACGAGGAAAGCCAGCGCCGCATCGCGGCCGCGGGCCTGGGCACGCTGAGCGCCGAGGCGGCCGCCTTCGCGCGCGTCGGCCGCAACGACCCGTGCCCCTGCGGCAGTGGCAAGAAATATAAACATTGCCACGGCAAACTCAGCTGACCCGCAACTCCGAAGAGATACCGCCATGCCCGTGAACCTGTCCGCTCCCGATCCCGCCGCCTTGTTCGCGGTCCCCGGCATCCGCATCGGCGTGGCCGAAGCGGGCGTGCGCAAGGCCAACCGCAAGGACCTGACGGTCGTGCTGATCGACGAAGGCGCCGCGGTCGGCGGCGTGTTCACGCAGAACCGCTTCTGCGCCGCGCCGGTGCAGGTCTGCCGCGACCACCTCGCGGCCGGCCACGGCATCCGCGCGATGCTGATCAACACCGGCAATGCCAACGCCGGCACCGGCGAGGACGGCCTGGCGCGCACCCGGGCCACCTGTATCGCGCTGGCGCGCCAGCTCGACCTGGCGCCCGAGCAGATCCTGCCGTTCTCGACCGGCGTGATCATGGAGCCGCTGCCGATCGACCGCATCGAGGCCGGCCTGCCCGCCGCGCTGGCCGATGCCGCCGACGACCACTGGGCCCGTGCCGCCGAAGGCATCATGACCACCGACACCGTGCCCAAGGCCTTCAGCCGCCAGGTGCAGATCGGCGGCGCCACGGTCAGCGTCACCGGCATCAGCAAGGGCGCCGGCATGATCCGCCCGAACATGGCGACCATGCTGGGCTTCATGGCCACCGACGCGAAGATCGACCCGGCGCTGATCCAGCCGCTGGCCAAGCAGCTGGCCGACGCTTCGTTCAACCGCGTGACCATCGACGGCGACACCTCGACCAACGATTCCTTCGTGGTCATCGCCACGCAGAAGGCCGCGCACGCGACCATCACCTCGCTGACCTCGGCCGAGGGCCAGGCGCTCGTGGCCGCGATGCAGGACGTGGCGCGCCTGCTGGCGCAGGCGATCGTGCGCGACGGCGAAGGCGCGACCAAGTTCATCGCGGTGCAGATCGACGGCGGCCGCGACGCCCCCGAATGCCGCCAGGTGGCCTATGCGATCGCGCATTCGCCGCTGGTCAAGACCGCCTTCTATGCCAGCGACCCGAACCTCGGCCGCATCCTCGCGGCCGTGGGCTACGCGGGCATCGCCGACCTCGACCAGACCGGCATCGACCTGTTCCTCGACGACGTGCACGTGGCGGTCAAGGGCGGCCGTAACCCGGCCTACCGCGAGGAGGACGGCCAGCGCGTGATGAAGCAGAGCGAGATCACGGTGCGCGTGAACCTCGGCCGCGGCAATGCCAGCGAAACCGTCTGGACCTGCGACTTCAGCCACGACTACGTGTCGATCAACGCCGACTACAGATCCTGATTTTTCGATGAACGAGCAGTTCCAGAGACTGATCGAGCGCGCCGAGCAGCTCATCAACCGCATCGAATCGATCCTGCCCCAGCCGCTGGCCGAGCCGGCCGACTGGAATGCCTCGATCGCCTGGCGCTACCGCCGCCGCAGCTCGGGCCATGGCGTGCTCGAGCCGGTGAAGCACGTGGCCGCGATGGCGCTCGATTCGCTGAAGGAAATCGACGTCCAGAAGGAAAAGATCGAGCGCAATACGCGCCAGTTCGTCGAGGGCAAGCCGGCCAACAACGTGCTGCTGACAGGCGCACGCGGCACCGGCAAGTCCTCGCTGATCCGCGCCTGCCTGCAGGCCTACGCGCCGCAGGGCCTGCGCCTGATCGAGGTCGACAAGGCCGAGCTCACCGACCTGCCCGACATCGTCGAGGTGGTGTCGCAGCGGCCCGAGAAATTCATCGTCTTCAGCGACGACCTGAGCTTCGACGAGGGCGAGCCGGGCTACAAGGCGCTCAAGTCGATCCTCGACGGCTCGATCGCCGCGGCCACGCCCAACGTGCTGATCTACGCGACCAGCAACCGGCGCCACCTGCTGCCCGAGTACATGAAGGACAACCTCAGCTACACCCACACCGAAGATGGCGAGGTCCATCCGGGCGAGGTGATCGAGGAGAAGATCTCGCTGTCGGAGCGCTTCGGCCTCTGGGTCAGCTTCTATCCGTTCAGCCAGAACGAGTACCTCGCGATCGTGGCCCAGTGGCTGTCCTCGTTCGGCGTCGATGCCGCCGCGATCGAGGCCGCGCGGCCCGAGGCGCTGGTCTGGGCGCTCGAGCGCGGCTCGCGCAGCGGCCGGGTGGCTTACCAGTTCGCACGCGACTACGCGGGACGGGCCACGGCATGAGCGCCGCGCCAGGTGAGCGCAAGCACACCGAGGTCGCGGTCGGCGTGCTGATCCGTACGGCCGACGATGCGCTGCTGCTGTCGACCCGTCCGCCCGGCAAGCCCTACGCGGGCTACTGGGAGTTTCCGGGCGGCAAGATCGAGGCCGGTGAGACGGTCGAAGAGGCGCTGCGGCGCGAGCTGCAGGAAGAACTCGGCATCACCATCGACGGCGCCACGGTCTGGAAAGTGACCGAGCACGACTACCCGCATGCGCTGGTGCGCCTGCACTGGTGCAAGGTCACGGCCTGGCACGGCGACTTCGAGATGCGCGAAGGCCAGCAGATGGCCTGGCAGCACCTGCCGCTGGACGTGGCGCCCGTGCTGCCGGGCGCGCTGCCGGTGCTCGAATGGCTGGTGCAGGAGCGCGGCCTGCCCGCGTCGGCGGCCCAGGCCGTATCGACCCTGGCCTGAGCGCCGCGGCGTGGCGATGCCTGCGCCGCTGACTGGGGCCCGGCGGCGCGCGCTACGGGGCTGAGCGAAGAACGAACAAGAGACGGATGCATCCCAAGTACCGCCCCGACATCGATGGCCTGCGCGCCGTGGCCGTGGCCTCGGTGGTGGCGTACCACGCCTTTCCGAAGGCGCTGCCCGGTGGCTTCGTGGGGGTGGACATCTTCTTCGTGATCTCGGGCTTCCTGATCACGACGATCATTCTTCAGAGCCAGGCGGCGGGCGACTTCAGCTACCGCGACTTCTACGCACGGCGCGTGCGGCGCATCTTCCCGGCGCTGATGCTGGTGCTGGCAGCGACCCTGGCCTTCGGCTGGTACGTGCTGCTGAACCGCGAGTTCGTGGAGCTGGGCAAGCAGGCCGCGGGCGGGGCGGCCTTCATCGCGAACTTCGTGTTCTGGGGCGAGGCGGGGTACTTCGACACGGCGGCGGAGACCAAGCCGCTGCTGCACCTGTGGTCGCTGGGGATCGAGGAGCAGTTCTACATCTTCTGGCCGCCGCTCTTGGCGCTGGCGTGGCGCAGGCGCTGGCCGATGCTGCGCGTGCTGTGGGCGCTGGCGGTGGTGTCGTTCCTGATCAACGTGCTGACGATCCATCCGTTCCGCACGGCGGCGTTCTACTCGCCGCTGTCGCGCTTCTGGGAGCTGATGGCGGGTGGGATCCTGGCGTGCATGCGGTTGAGGGATGCGGGGGTGACGAGGCCCGCGTGGCGCAGCCATGTGCAGTCGGTGCTGGGCGTGGGGCTGATCGTGCTGGGGCTGGTGATGATCCGGGCCGACAAGGCGTTTCCGGGCTGGTGGGCGCTGCTGCCGGTGCTGGGTGCGGCGAGCTGCATCGCGGCGGGGCCGCAGGGGGTACTGAACCGCTACCTGCTGTCGAACCCGTTGATGGTGGGCATCGGGCTGATCAGCTATCCGTTGTACCTGTGGCACTGGCCGCTCTTGTCCTATGCGCGCATCGTGCAGGGCGCGGCGCCGTCGGCGGCCGTGAGCGCCGCGATGGTCGCGGCGAGCGTGGTGCTGGCCTGGCTCACCTACCGCACGGTGGAGCGCGCCGTCCGGACGCGCGCGCAGCCCGCCACCTTGCGCGTGCTGGGCGGCAGCGCCGTCGCGGTGCTCGCTGTGGCGGTCGCGGTGCAACTGGGCCTGCCGGCGCCGCGGCACGACAACCCGATGCTGCAGACGCTGAGCAACGCGTCCTCCGACGGCGAGTACTACGAAGGCCTCGCGTCGGAGACGCTCGACGGCCACTTCGTGCGCCGTATCGGCGAGGGCACGCGCAAGGTGCTGGTGATCGGCGACAGCCATATCTCGCAGTACGCGCCGCGCGCGCGCGCGCTGGCACGCAGCGCGCCCGATGCGATGTCGACCACCTACTTCTTCGAATACCCGGCCTGCGCGCCGGTGCCGGGCATGGTGGTGGCGATCAATCCAGGCTGCGCGCCGCGGCGCGAGCAGATGCTCAAGTCCGCCTTCGATCCGAAGATCGACGTGGTGATGGTCGGCGCCTGCTGGAACTGCTACTTCACCGGCAACTTCTACATGCCGTACGTGTTCCAGGACGGCGCCTCGGCGCTGCCGATCAACGACGGCGGCCCCGGCATCGAGCCGGCACTCGCGTCGCTGCAGAAACTGCTGGGCGAACTCGCGCGCCACAAGAAGGTCTACCTGCTGCTGGACAACCCGATGGGCAGCGATTTCGAACCGGGCCGCATGATCGCGGGCAGCCGTCTCGGCACGATGACCGTGCTCGCGACGGCAGGCAGCGCGGTGCTGCCGCCCGCGCAGGAGCGCTTGAACGACCGGCTGCGCGCGATCGCGCTGGCCGCCGGTGCCGAGCCGATCGACGCGGTCGGACAGCTGTGCCGGGAAGGCCGGTGCCTGCGCACCATGCCCGATGGCGCGCCGGCCTATCTCGACAGCAACCATCTGCGTCCGGCCTACATCCGCGACCACGCGCGCTACGTCGATCCCGTGTTCCTCGCACCCGCCGCGCCATCGCGCGCCGGCAACTGAAAGAACGGCCCGGAGGGGCACCGATGCATCCCAAGTACCGTCCCGACATCGATGGCCTGCGCGCCGTGGCCGTGGCCTCGGTGGTGGCGTACCACGCCTTTCCGAAGGCGCTGCCCGGTGGCTTCGTGGGGGTGGACATCTTCTTCGTGATCTCGGGCTTCCTGATCACGACGATCATTCTTCAAAGCCAGGCGGCGGGCGACTTCAGCTACCGCGACTTCTACGCACGGCGCGTGCGGCGCATCTTCCCGGCGCTGATGCTGGTGTTGGCGGCGACCCTGGCCTTCGGCTGGTACGTGCTGCTGAACCGCGAGTTCGTGGAACTGGGCAAGCAGGCCGCGGGCGGAGCGGCCTTCATCGCGAACTTCGTGTTCTGGGGCGAGGCGGGGTACTTCGACACGGCGGCGGAGACCAAGCCGCTGCTGCACCTGTGGTCGCTGGGGATCGAGGAGCAGTTCTACATCTTCTGGCCGCCGCTCTTGGCGCTGGCGTGGCGCAGGCGCTGGCCGATGCTGCGCGTGCTGTGGGCGCTGGCGGTGGTGTCGTTCCTGATCAACGTGCTGACGATCCATCCGTTCCGCACGGCGGCGTTCTACTCGCCGCTGTCGCGCTTCTGGGAGCTGATGGCGGGCGGGATCCTGGCGTGCATGCGGTTGCGCGATGCTGGAATCATGAAGCCCGCGTGGCGCAGCCATGTGCAGTCGGTGCTGGGCGTGGGGCTGATCGTGCTGGGGCTGGTGATGATCCGGGCCGACAAGGCGTTCCCGGGCTGGTGGGCGCTGCTGCCGGTGCTGGGCGCGGCGAGCTGCATCGCGGCGGGGCCGCAGGGGGTGCTGAACCGCTACCTGCTGTCGAACCCGCTGATGGTGGGCATCGGGCTGATCAGCTATCCGCTGTACCTGTGGCACTGGCCGCTGCTGGTGTACCCGCGCATCCTCAATGGCGGGTGGGAGCCTTCGGCGGGCGTGCGCGCCGGCGCGGTAGTCGCGGCGGTGCTGCTGGCCTGGCTGACCTACCGCTTTCTCGAACGCTTCACGCGCACCCGCGCGGGCGCACCGCTGCTGCGCGGCCTGGTCGGCATCGGCTGCGCGATCGTGCTGGCCGGCGTGATGGTGGTGGCCGGCCTGCCGGCGCGCAACGGCGGCGAGATGCTGCAGAAGGTGACCGACGCGACCGTGGACGACGGCTACTACGACGGCTTCACGCCCGAGAAGGTGGGCCCGCACCTGGTCTACCGGGTCGGCCGCGGCGAGCGCAAGGTGCTCTTGATCGGCGACAGCCACATGCAGCAGTACGGGCCGCGCGCCAAGGCGCTCGAGCGCCTCGCGCCCGAGCGCATGGCGACCGCCTACTTCTACACCTGGGGCGCCTGCGCGCCGATTCCCGGCATGTTCGCCGAGGGCAACCCGGCCTGCGGCGAACAGCGCGACGGCATGCTGCAGCTCGCGCGCGCGCCGCAGATCGACACCGTGGTGTTCGGCGGCTGCTGGAACTGCTACTTCAGCGGCGACTTCCCGCTGGCCTACGAGTACCGCGAGGGCCGCGCGGTCTACCCGGTGAACAACGGCGGGCCCGGCATCGCGCCGGCGCTCTCGATGCTGGGCCACACCATGGCCGAGCTCGTGAAGCAGAACAAGAAGGTCTACCTGCTGCTCGACAACCCGAGCGGCATGGACTTCCAGCCGCAGCGCATGATCGCGGGCAGCCGGCTCGGCACGATGACGGTGGTGCTCGATTCGCCGACGGCCCCGCTGCCCGCGGCACAGGCCGAGCTCAATGCACGGCTGCGGCAGATCGCGCTGGACAGCGGTGCACAGGTGGTCGAGCCGATGGCTTCGCTGTGCAAGGACGGCCAGTGCCTGCGCGTGACGGCCGACGGCAAGCCGGTCTACAAGGATGGCGAGCATCTGCGGCCCGTGTACACGCGAGCGCACGCGGACTATGTCGACAGGATCTTTCTCGGAGAGGCGGCGCCGGCCACCGCGGGCGGCAAGTAAGTCGGCCCACGGATTTCCGCGGGCCGATGTCTACTGCTGCGCCTTCGGATCGCCGAAGGGCTCGTCGTCGGGCGGCGCTTCGGCCGGCATCCTGAACTCCTCGCTGGCCCAGGCACCGAGATCGATGCCCTTGCAGCGCGCGCTGCAGAACGGACGGTAGGGGTTGCGTTCCGAATAGACGCTGTCGCCGCCGCAGTTCGGGCAGCGGACGATGCGTTCGCCCTCGCGGGGCTCGATGCGCTCTTCGCCGGTCATGCGCACAAGGTGAGTTCGAAGGGGGTGTCGTCGCTGCTCTGGTGGAGGCGGTCGTCGCTCTCGTGGCGCATGAGCCGCACCGAGACCATGAGCCGGTTGCCGCTGATCTCGGGGATCAGGCCGAGCTTGGGATCGATGCGCAGGCGCAGCAACTGGAAGCTGCGCCCCTGCGGCAGGTTCTGCTGGAACTGCCCGTTGGTGGCGATGACCTTGTAGGGCACGTCGGCGTCGCGCAGCAGCTTGAGCAGCAGATAGATCGACTCGGCCAGCGGCGCCAGCGTGCCCGACCAGCGCTCGAGGTCGGCGCGGCGGCTCTGGGTGCTGCGGTGCTGCCAGGCGTAGTAGGCGGGCAGGTCGAATTCGCAGGTGCCGCCCGGAATGCTCGCGCGGCTGCGGATGCTCATCAGCCACTCGTTCTCGGTCAGCGACTGGCCGGCCTTGCCCGCGATGCCGTTGAGCGTGTTGAAGTTGCGCTCGAGCTGCGCCACCACCTGGTCGAGCGCGGCCTCGGAGATGTTCGGATTGCCGCGGTAGGCGTTGAAGGCGGACTTGTGCTTCTCGAGGTCGCGCATGACGTCGGCCTTGAGGTCCGCGCGCGCGGCCACGTCCATGATCTCGAAGATGGTGACGAGCGCGAAGTGGTGGGACAGGGGCGACTCGGCAGGCACCAGCTCGCCAAGACGGCGAAACAGGTGCTCCAGTCGCAGATAGGTCCGGATGCGCTCGTTGAAGGGGTACTCGTAGAGGATCACGCGGGCTCGGTCTCCTGACGAGGCGATGATAGCCTCATGGCGTGCGTGACGGGGGCTCGGGCACGATCTTGCGCACCTCGCCGAGCATCAGCTCGCCGAGCGCGAGCTGGCCGTGCATCGACAGATGGGTGTCGTTGGGGAAGTAGAAGTCGCGGATCCGGGTCTTCTTTTCCTGCGTGAAGGCGAACAGGTCGGGGCCCAGGCCCGAGGTCTTGAAGGCCTCGACGAAGGCCTTCGAGTGCGAGGGATCGATGTAGGTGGTGGTCTTGTTGGGGATCACCATCCAGAGCATCGGGAATGCGGTCTGCGACTTCGTGAAGGCCTGCATCGCGGCCACGTCCGCGGCCGGCAGCTCGCCGTTCTCGTCGTCCTCGCCGAAGAACAGGGCCTTGTTGCACAGGCGGTGACTGAACATTTCGCAACCATTGACCACCGTGCGGGCCTTGGTGCGGTCGGTGGAGACCGTGTCGGCCGTGGTCGCCTTGGCGGCGCGCGTGTACTTGAGCGTGTCCAGGCCCGAGGTGAGCTTGGCGCCCCAGTTGAGCGCGAAGCCGGGCACGTGCTCGAGCGGCACCGCGAAGGGCTCGGTGCGCGCGGCGAAGGGCCGCTTCATCGTCTCGCAGCTGCGCGTGTAGCGCATGCGCTCCTGCAGGATGCGCTCCACGCTCTCGACGATCACGAGCTTGCCCTTGAAGCCGGCGCGCGCGAGCCAGGCGTCGAAGTCGCCGCACAAGCGCTCGTCGAACTGCCCCCAGAAAGCCGTGGTGACCTTGTAGCCGGCCTTGACCAGCACCGACTGCCAGCGGTGCGTCATCGAGAAGCTGTCGCCGATCACGACGATGTCGGCCTGGTCGAGCGGCACGGCGTGGAGGTACTCGGGCGCGACCTTCGGCGGCTCCTGGGTCCAGCCGAACTCGCGGTCGGACATCAGGCCGATGCGGCTCAGGTCGCCGTAGGGAATGGGCGTCGCGAGCGTGAGCACCAGCAGCGACGAGATGACGAGGAATCCGGCCACGAAGATCCGCAGCCACAGTTTTGCGGGCGTCATGTCAGAACTGGAAGTAGAGGAAGGGGCTGTAGGTGCCCAGCTTCGAGATGCAGATGCCGAGCAGCGTCACGGTGAAGAGCGCCATCGCGGCCGTGAACAGCTTGTTGAGCGCCGGCCGGCCGGCCAGCGCGGCGGCCTGCGGCACCCAGCGCTGCAACGTGATGGTGGGCGGCAGCGCGAGGCAGATGATGATCGCCACCAGCATGGTCTGGAAGAACTCGGGCTTGCGGTAGGGCACCGCGAGGAACTCGCGGAATGCGGTGCCGGGCACGCCGTGCAGGCCCAGCATGCCGCGGTAGATGTCCATGGCGGCGTGCAGGCTCTCGGCGCGGAACATCACCCAGGCGATCATCACGCACAGGAAGGTCAGGAACCAGCCGAAGACGCGGCCGGCGATGCTCGGCGGGCCCTTGCGGCGGAAGGTGGTGGTCCAGATGTGGTTGATCATCAGGAAGATGCCGTGCAGCGCGCCCCAGATCACGAAGGTCCAGGCTGCGCCATGCCACAGGCCGCCGAGCACCATCGTGAGGAACAGGTTCACGTGGCGGCGCTTCGGGCCCTTGCGGTTGCCGCCCAGCGGGATGTAGAGGTAGTCGCGCAGGAAGGTCGACAGCGAGATGTGCCAGCGGCGCCAGAACTCGATGATGCTGGTCGACTTGTAGGGCGAGTTGAAGTTCAGCGGCAGCTGCACGCCCAGGCACAGCGACAGGCCGACCGCCATGTCGGAGTAGCCCGAGAAGTCGAAGTAGATCTGCAGCGTGTAGGCGAGCACGCCGAACCATGCGGTGTAGAGCGTGGGCTCGATGCCGTTGTGCACGCCGTTGAAGACCAGGTCGGCGTACTGGCCCATCGGGTCGGCGATCAGCAGCTTCTTGGCCAGGCCGAAGGTGAAGATGGCCAGCCCGAGCGCGATCTTGTTGGGGTCGGCGCGGTAGGTCGCCGGGTTGGCGAACTGCGGCATCATCTGCGCGTGGTGCAGCACCGGGCCCGCGATCAGGTGCGGGAAGTAGGTGACGAACAGCACGTAGTGGATGAAGCTGCGCTCGTGCACCTTGCCCTGCCAGCAGTCGACCAGGAAGGCGATCTGCGTGAAGGTGTAGAACGAGATGCCGATCGGCAGCACGATGTGCAGCAGCGGAATCGGCGCGAGGCCCGCGGCACTCAGGCCGTCGTTGACGTTCGAGACGAAGAAGTTGGCGTACTTGAACACCGCCAGCACCACGAGATTGACCGTGAGCGCCGTGATCAGCAAGGTCTTGCGCCGGCGGTCGTCGCGCCCCGGTGCCGGCGTCAGGCGCAGGCCGAACCAGTAGTTGACGCAGATCGAGGCCAGCAGCAGCGGCAGGGCCTGCACGCTCCACCAGCCATAGAAGAACAGCGAGGCCAGCGCAAGAAACCCGGCTGCGGCCCGGATGTTGCGTTTGCCGATCAGGAAGAACCCGAGCAGCACCAGCGGGAAATAGACAAAGATGAAGGAATACGAGTTGAACAGCATCTCGAGAGGAGGCGCTGCTGCGAGCGCCCTTTTGTCGTAATCGTGGTGCAGCCGCCGCTGCGGCTAACCGGTGATTATCGCGTGCTGGCCGAGGCCCACCGTTTCCAGAGACCCCGCACCTGCTCGGCGAGTTCCTCCAGGGTCAGGCTTTCGTTGTCGATGACCGCGTCGGCCGCGGCCCGGCGCAGCGCCCGCGGGGCCTGCTGCGCGATCACCGAGCGCACGGCTTCGGGTGCCCAGCCCGAGCGCGCGACGACGCGCCGCAGCTGGGTGGCTTCGGTGGCGTCGACCACCAGCACGCGCTCGACCAGTGCGCGCCAGCGCCCCGATTCGACCAGCAGCGGGACATCGAAGAGGACGATGGCATCGGGACCGGCGGCCGCGGCTTCGCGCCGGGTCTCGGCGCCGATCAGGGGGTGCAGGATGCCTTCGAGCGCGCGTTTGGCCTCGGGGTCCTGGAATACGATCTCGCGCATGCGGGCGCGGTCGAGGCCGCCGTCCGGCCGCAGCACCGCGGCGCCGAAGCGGGCCTCGAACGCGGGCATCGCGATGCCGCCGGGTTCGGCGATGCGGCGCGCTATGGCATCGGTGTCGACCAGCACCGCGCCCTCGGCGACCAGCAGGCTCGCGACGGTGCTCTTGCCGCTGCCGATGCCGCCGGTGAGGCCGATGCGCCGGATCATGAGAGGGGCGTGGCCTTCAGTGCAGCCAGGGGCCGAGCGGGAAGGCGAAGGGCACCCATTGCTTGACGACACCGGGGCCGATGACGAGGCAGACCAGGCCCGCGCCCGCGAGGAAGGGGCCGAAGGCGATCGGGATGTCCTTGTGGGCCAGCTTGCCCGCCACGCGCATGCCCAGGCCCAGCACGGCGCCCACGAGCGACGAGACCAGGATGATCGCGATCAGGTAGTCGGCACCGAGCCATGCGCCCAGCGCCGCCAGCAGCTTGAAGTCGCCGTAGCCCATGCCTTCCTTGCCCGTGATGAGTCGGTAGCCATGGTAGACCAGCCAGAGGCTGAGGTAGCCGAACACCGCGCCCCAGACCGAGAACAGCAGCGAGGTGCCGGTCCAGCCCGCGGCCGCGCCGATCAGGCCGAGCCACAGCAGCAGGTAGTTGAGCGAGTCGGGCAGGAACTGGGTGTCGAAGTCGATCAGGAACTGGCAGACCAGCAGCGCCGCGAAGGCGGCCCACAGCGCGCCCGTCGGCGTGAGGCCGAAGCGATGGCCGCAGAGCGCGAACAGCGCGGCGGTGGCCAGTTCGACCAGCGGATAGCGCGGGCTGATCCGGGTCTTGCAGGCGCCGCAGCGGCCGCGCAATACGAGGTAGCTCAGCACCGGGATGTTCTCGTACCAGCGGATCTCGTGGCCGCAACTGCCGCAGCGCGAGCCGGGTCGCATGAGGTCGAAGCGCGGCAACTTCTCGAGTTCGACAGCGGCTTTGTCGGCCGCGGCTTCGAGGCCGGCCGGGGGCTGCGCCTTGGGGCCGAAGACCAGCGACCAGAGCGAGGGCATGTCCTTGACGCTCATGAGGTTCGCGACCGCGTCGTTCAGCCAGTCGCGGTACATCATGACCGGCGTGCGGTAGATCACCACGTTGAGAAAGCTGCCGATCAACAGACCGAGGACGCCGGCCAGCGCGGCGTCGAATCCCTGCGACACCGGCATCAGACGACCTGGCCGAGCTTGAAGATGGGCAGGTACATCGAGACCACGATGCCGCCGATGATCACCCCGAGGAAGACGATGATGATCGGCTCCATCAGGCTCGACAGGCCGGCGACCATGTCGTCGACCTCGGACTCGTAGAAGTCGGCCGCCTTGCCGAGCATGTGGTCGATGGAGCCCGACTCCTCGCCGATGGCGGTCATCTGGACCACCATCGAGGGGAACAGATTGACGTTGATCATCGCGTTCGTGAGGCTGGTGCCGGTCGACACCTCCTGCTGGATCTTGGCCGTGGCATCGCTGTAGACGGTATTGCCCGAAGCGCCGCCGACCGAATCGAGGGCTTCCACCAGCGGCACGCCCGCGGCGAACATGGTGGCCAGCGTGCGCGTCCAGCGTGCGACGCAGGACTTCTCGATCAGCGCGCCGAAGATCGGCACCCGCAGCAGCAGGCGGTCCATGACCCGCTGCACGCGCTCGTTGCGCTTCCAGGCCTGGAAGAAGAAATAGAGGCCGCCGCCGATCACGCCGAAGATCAGCCACCAGTACGCCACGAAGAATTCGCTGACCGCCATCACGAAGAGCGTGGGCGCGGGCAGGTCGGCGCCGAAGGAGCTGAACACCTGCTTGAAGGCCGGGATCACGAAGATCATGATGATCGCGACCACCACGAAGGCCACCACGACCACCGAGGTCGGGTACATCAGCGCCGACTTGATCTTTGACTTGATGGCCTCGGTCTTCTCCATGTAGGTCGCCAGGCGGTCGAGCAGGTCTTCGAGGATACCGGCCGCTTCGCCAGCCTCGACCAGGTTGCAGTAGAGGTTGTCGAAGTACTTCGGGAACTTGCGGAAGGCCGACGACAGCGAGGTGCCGGTTTCGACGTCGCTGCGGATCTCGTTGAGCAGCTTGGCGACGCTGGGGTTGGCGTTGCCGCGGCCCACGATGTCGAAGGACTGCAGGAGGGGCACGCCCGCCTTCATCATGGTGGCGAGCTGGCGCGTGAAGATCGCGATGTCCTTGGGCTTGATGCTCTTGCCCGAGCGGGTGCGGCGCTTCTTGATCTTGCTGGCGAGCACGCCCTGGCGCCGCAGCGCGGCCTGCACCTGGTTCTCGCCGGCGGCACGCAGTTCACCGCGCACCATCTTGCCGTTGCGATCCTTGCCTTCCCATTCGAAGACGAATTCCTTGACGTCGCGCCGTTGCCGGTTTGCCGTCGATGCTGCTGTGGCCATTCGGTTCGATCTCCGCTTCCAGTGTGTTCGTTATAGGTTGGTGACCGCCACCACTTCCTCGAGCGAGGTCAGGCCCTGCATCACTTTTCGCAGGCCCGACCGGCGCAGCGAGCGCACGCCTTCGGCTTCCGATTGCTGCGCGATGTCGAGCGCGCTGCCGTCGCGCAGGATGATTTCCTGGATCGCCTCGGAGATCGGCATCACCTGGTAGATGCCCACGCGGCCCTTGTAGCCGCCGCTGCAGGCCGCGCAGCCCACGGGCCGGTAGGGCTTCCAGCTGCCGTCGATCTCGTCGTCCTGGAAGCCTGCTTCGAGCAGCGCTTCGCGCGGGATGTCGACGGGCGCGCGGCAGGCCATGCACAGCCGCCGCGCGAGCCGCTGGGCGGTGATCAGGATCACGCTCGACGCGATGTTGAAGGGCGCGATGCCCATGTTGCGCATCCGCGTGAGGGTAGTGGGAGCGTCGTTGGTGTGCAGCGTCGACAGCACCAGGTGACCGGTCTGGGCCGCCTTGATCGAGATGTCGGCGGTTTCGAGGTCGCGGATTTCGCCGACCATGATGATGTCGGGATCCTGCCGCAGGAAGGCCCGCAGCGCGGCCGCGAAGGTCAGGCCTGCCTTCTCGTTCACGTTGACCTGGTTGACGCCCGGCAGGTTGATTTCCGACGGGTCTTCGGCGGTCGCGATGTTCACGCCCGGCTGGTTCAGCAGGTTGAGGCAGGTGTAGAGCGACACCGTCTTGCCCGAGCCGGTCGGCCCGGTGACCAGCACCATGCCGTAGGGGCGGCTGATGGCGTGCAGCAGGCGTTCCTTCTCGTCGGCGTCGTAGCCCAGCGCATCGATGCCCATGCGCGCGCTGCTGGGGTCGAGAATCCGGACCACGATCTTCTCGCCGAACAGTGTGGGCAGCGTGCTCACGCGGAAGTCGATCACCCGGTCGGGACCGATCTTGAGCTTCATGCGCCCGTCCTGGGGCACGCGCTTCTCGGAGATGTCGAGCCGCGAGATGACCTTGATGCGCGAGGCCAGCTTGTCCTTGATCACGGTCGGTGGGCTCGCCACCTCGCGCAGTTCGCCGTCGACCCGGAAACGCACGCGGTAGTGGTGCTCGTAGGGCTCGAAGTGGATGTCCGAAGCGCGCATGCTGACCGCGTCGAGCAGCATCTTGTGCAGAAAGCGCACGACCGGCGCGTCCTCGACCTCGGCGATCGCCTGTTCGTTGGCGTCGCCCGCGGTGTCGGCGCTGACGTCGTCGAACTCGAACTCGGTGCCGACGATGCTGTTGATGGTTTCGGCCGCGCTCGCGGCGGCGGCCTCGACCATGCGCGACAGCTTGTCGTACTCGGCGATGACCCAGTCCACGCCCATCTGCGAGGCGAACTTGATCTTCTCGGCGGCCTGCTGGTCGGACGGATCGGCCGTGGCAACGATCAGGCGGTTGTTGCGCTTGCTGAGGACGACGATGCGGTAGGCCTGGCAGAGCTTGGGATCGAGCAGATCCTTCGGCAGGCGCTGGTGGTCGATGGCGTCGAGATCGAGCAGCGGAGCGCCGAATGCATTCGAGAGCGTGTGGGCGAGGTCGGCGGCCGAGACGGCGCCGGTGCCCGTGAGCTCGGCGATGAAGCTGGAGCGGCTGCTCAGCGACTTCTGATAGAGATCTTCCGCGGTTTTCGCGGGCAGCTTGCCGGCCGAGACCAGCGCGCGTGCAAGCCCTGGCAAGGCGACTTGCGGGTTTTCTTTAACGGGAAGTTCGGCTGCAGCCATCAGCGAATGCAAGAGATGTGAGAAATTGCTTCACGATCATCGCCGAACACTTCCGTGCTGTAAATCGCTGTACAGCAACAGAAAATGGCATTCTGATGGTTTATGCCAGTCGAAAAGACTGGTCGGGGTGAGAGGATTCGAACCTCCGGCCTCTACGTCCCGAACGTAGCGCTCTACCAGGCTAAGCTACACCCCGATGGTGCGAAAAGTCAGTCGTCCTTGGCCAACTCGTAAGAGGTGTCAGGCACGCCGCTCAAGCAGCTGAGCCGCTAATTGTAGCAAACCTGAAGCGTGCGAATTCGTCGCGAAGCCGTCGAGCGCAGAAATTGCGCGTTGTGCTTCAGCTGCGGCTGCCGCGCGCGATGCATCCAGGGCACCGGTTTCGCGCACGATCTCGACGATCTTGCCCAGCTGGGCGGTGTCGCCCGCCTCGATGGCCGCGCGCACCAGCGCGCTCTGGGCCGCGGTGCCGCGCTGCATCGCAAAGATCAGCGGCAGCGTGGTCTTGCCTTCGCGCAGGTCGTCGCCGAGGTTCTTGCCGGTCTCGCTGGCGTCGCCCGCGTAGTCGAGCACGTCGTCGATCACCTGGAAGGCCGTGCCCAGTGCCTGCCCGTAGGTGGCGCAGGCCTCCTCGACTGCGGGCGTCACGCCTGCCAGGACTGCGGCCAGGCGCGTGCTGGCTTCGAACAGCTTGGCGGTCTTGGAGCGGATGACGCGCAGGTAAGCCGACTCGTCGAGCGAGGCGTCATGCATGTTCATCAGCTGCAGCACCTCGCCTTCGGCGATCACGTTGGTCGCTTCGGCCAGGATCTGCATCACGCGCATGTTGTTGGCATCCAACATCATCTGGAAGGCGCGCGAATAAAGGAAGTCGCCGACCAACACGCTGGCGGGATTTCCGAAGGATTCGTTGGCGGTCGGCCGCCCGCGGCGCAGCGTCGACTCGTCGACCACGTCATCGTGCAGCAGCGTGGCGGTGTGGATGAACTCCACCACGGCCGCGAGATTGAAGCGCTGTTCGCCGGTGTAGCCGAGCGCGCCGGCCATCAGCAGCAGCAGCGCCGGCCGCAGGCGCTTGCCGCCCGCGGAGATGATGTACTTCGAGACTTGGCTGACCAGCGGCACCCCGGTGTCGAGGCGGTTGGAGATCACGCGGTCGACTTCGACCATGTCACCGGCGATCAGGCCGAGGACTGCGGCGGTGGGGGAGGTGTCGGCGGCGGGAACTGACAAAGCGTGGGCGCTGGGCGCTGCTGAATACAGGGATGGCGCAAGACGCCGGAAGGCGCCGATTATAGGGAGCGGGAAGCGGCCACCGGCCTCGGCCGGGTGCCCGGCCATGTGAGCATGCGCAAACCGTGCTATAGTCTTGGGCTCTGCGGAATTCGCCGCGGAGACTCAATTCCTAAGAGGTTCACATGTACGCGGTCATAAAAACCGGTGGCAAGCAGTATCGCGTTGCTTCCGGCGAGAAAATCAAAGTAGAACAGATTGCTGCGGACGTTGGCCAGGAAATCGTGATCGACCAGGTTCTGGCCGTCGGAAACGGCGCTGAAATCAAGGTTGGCACGCCCCTGGTGTCCGGTGCAACGGTGACGGTCACGGTGCTGTCGCACGGCAAGCACGACAAGGTTCGCATCTTCAAGATGCGCCGTCGCAAGCACTATCAGAAACGTCAAGGCCATCGCCAGCAGTTCACCGAGCTGCAAATCGGCGCGATCGCCGGTTAAGGAGCAGACTCCATGGCACAGAAAAAAGGCGGCGGCTCCACGCGAAACGGGCGCGATTCCAAGCCCAAGATGCTCGGCGTGAAGGCCTTCGGCGGCCAACTGATCAGCGCCGGCTCGATCATCGTGCGCCAGCGCGGTACCCAGTTCCACCCCGGCGTGAACGTCGGCGTGGGCAAGGACCACACGCTGTTCGCCCTCGTCGACGGCCACGTGTCGTTCGGCTTCAAGGGTGCGCTCAACAAGCACATGGTCAATGTGACGCCGGCGGCCTGAGCCTCCAGCCACTTCGACTGTCTCGGAGCCCCGCTTTGCCGGGGCTTCTTCATTTGTAAACTGGACATCCCATGAAGTTCGTCGACGAAGCCTTCATCGACATCGCCGCCGGCGATGGCGGCAACGGCTGCGTGTCGTTCCGCCATGAGAAGTACAAGGAATTCGGCGGCCCCAATGGCGGCGATGGCGGGCGCGGCGGCCATGTGTTCGCCGTGGCCGACTCGAACCTCAACACGCTGGTGGATTTCCGCTACTCGCGCCGGCACGAAGCCAAGCGCGGCGAGCATGGCATGGGTTCCGACATGTTCGGCGCCGCGGGCGACGACATCACGCTGAAGATGCCGGTCGGCACGATCATCACCGACGCCGAAACCGGCGAGGTGCTCTACGAACTGCTCACACCCGGCGAGGTCATCACCATCGCCAAGGGCGGTGACGGCGGGTTCGGCAACCTGCGCTTCAAGAGCGCCATCAACCGCGCGCCGCGCCAGAAGACGCCCGGCTGGCCCGGCGAGCGCAAGAGCCTCAAGCTCGAACTCAAGGTGCTGGCCGACGTGGGCCTGCTGGGCATGCCGAACGCCGGCAAGTCGACCTTGATCAGCGCGATCTCGAACGCGCGCCCGCGCATCGCCGACTATCCGTTCACCACCCTGCACCCCAACCTCGGCGTGGTGCGCGTCGGCCCCGAACAGAGCTTCGTGGTGGCCGACCTGCCCGGCCTGATCGAGGGTGCTTCCGACGGCGCTGGCCTCGGCCACCTGTTCCTGCGCCACCTGCAGCGCACCCGGCTGCTGCTGCACGTGATCGACCTCGCGCCCTTCGACGAGACCGTCGACCCGGTCGCGCAGGCCAAGGCGATCGTGGGCGAGCTCAAGAAGTACGACGCGCAGCTCTACGAGAAGCCGCGCTGGCTGGTGCTCAACAAGCTGGACATGATCCCCGAGGAAGAGCGCGCCGCGCGCGTGAAGGACTTCGTGAAGCGCCTGCGCTTCAAGGGCCCGGTGTTCGAGATCTCGGCGCTGACGCGCGAAGGCTGCGAGCCGCTCGTGCACGCGATCTATCGCCAGGTGAAGGCCCAGCAGGTGGCCGAGCAGCCGCAGGCCGAGATCGATCCGCGCTTCGTCGAACTGCCGCCCGAAAAGCCCTGAGCGGGGGCCTTCGGCCCGGCCCTGCAATGCTATTGATTAAATAGCATAATCGTCAGTCTTCACGCCAGCTACAGCCTCCAATGACCTCGAATACCGGATCCACAGCCCTGCGGGACGCCCGCCGCATCGTCGTCAAGGTGGGCTCGAGCCTCGTGACGAACGAGGGCCGCGGCCTCGACGAGGGCGCCATCGGTGAGTGGTGCCGGCAGCTCGCCGCGCTGGTGCGCGACGGGCGCGAGGTGGTGATGGTCTCGAGCGGCGCCATCGCCGAGGGCATGAAGCGCCTCGGCTGGAAGACCCGGCCGCACGAAGTGCACGAGCTCCAGGCCGCGGCGGCCGTCGGCCAGATGGGCCTGGCCCAGATGTACGAGACCAAGCTGCGCGAGAACCGCATCGGCAGCGCGCAGGTGCTGCTCACGCACGCCGACCTGGCCGACCGCGAGCGCTACCTCAATGCCCGTTCGACCCTGGTGACGCTGCTGCGCCTCGGCGTGGTGCCGGTCATCAACGAGAACGACACCGTGGTCAACGACGAGATCAAGTTCGGCGACAACGACACGCTCGGCGCGCTGGTCGCTAATCTCGTCGAGGCCGATGCGCTGGTGATCCTCACCGACCAGCGCGGCCTCTATTCGGCCGACCCGCGCAAGGACCCCGACGCGAAGTTCATCCACGAGGCCGCCGCGGGCGACCCGGCGCTCGAGGCCATGGCCGGTGGCGCGGGCTCGAGCATCGGCAAGGGCGGGATGATCACCAAGATCCTCGCGGCCAAGCGCGCGGCCGGTTCGGGCGCCTCCACCGTGATCGCCTGGGGCCGCGAGCCCGACGCATTGCTGCGGCTCGCGCAAGGCGACGCCATCGGCACGCTGCTGGTGGCGCAGACCGCGAAGCACCAGGCGCGCAAGCGCTGGATGGCCGACCATCTGCAACTGCGTGGCGCCGTGATCGTCGATGCCGGCGCGGCCGCCAAGGTGCGTGCCGAGGGCAAGAGCCTGCTGCCGATCGGCATGACGGGCGTATCGGGCGAGTTCTCGCGCGGCGACGTGATCGCGGTGCGCGATGCCGAGGGCATCGAACTGGCGCGCGGCCTCGCCAACTACTCGAGCGTCGAGGCGCGGCTGCTGTGCCGCAAGCCCTCGGCCGAGTTCGAGCGGCTGCTGGGCTACGCCGCCGAGCCGGAGATGGTGCACCGGGACAACATGGTGCTGATGCCGGTCTGAGCCTTGCCTCGACCCGCGCCAAAGAAAAAGGCCCCGATCGGGGCCTTTTCTCATCGTGCCGGCGTGCCGCTCACTGCACTTCGCGCACCGGATTGCGGATGTACTGGACGATCTCGCTGGCCGTCGAGCGCGGTGCGCTGTCGCGGCACAGGCCCTGGGTCGCGATGGCCCAGGTGTAGCGCGAGTTGAGATCGGTGATGCGCTTCCACTCGGGCGCCTTGGCCAGCTCCCAGGCATTGCCGCTGTAGCGCGCATAGCTCTTCATCTCGCCGGTCTTGCAGCGCACGCCGTCGTAGAAGGCGTTGACCGTGCCGCCCGCCTTGCTGCTCGCCACCACCACGTAGCGCACGATGCCGTCGGGCGTGATCGTAATGGTCTTCGGGTCGATGCCGAACTTCAGCGTCATGTAGGGCGGCATCTCGATCGGCACCAGGCGGTTCTGGTCGAAGGCCGGTGGCGGCGGCGCCGCCGACTCCTGCCACTCGGCATCGGACTGCGTCGTCTTGGGCGGGGGCGGCATGCCGCTTTGCGCCCAGTCGGGGTTGTCGGTGTCGTGCTTGGCCGAGCCGCAGGCGGCCAGCAGCAGGGCACTGGCGAGAACGAGCGCCGGGCTAGCGCGGCGTGGGAGGTTGCGCAGCGGATGCGGACGGAAAGACGGGGCCGTCGGAAGAGTCGGTCGCAGATTTGACATTGGGATCCGGGTCGAAGCTCGCGCCCGGAGGCAGTTCGAAGTTGGCGTCGTGGCCGCCTGCGGAGGGATGGCGCTCGAACTCTCGGGCGCGCACGTTGCTGCGCAGGAAGCGGTTGCGGAAATCCTGCCGTGGCAGGTAGCGAGCAAGCTCGGTGAGCGCCATCTCGTAGACGCCCCGTTTGAATTCGACGACGACGTCGAGCGGCACCCAGTAGTCGTGCCAGCGCCAGGCGTCGAATTCGGGATGGTCCGTGGCACGCAGGTTGAGATCCCAGTCGTGGCCGACCAGTTGCAGCAGATACCAGATTTGTTTCTGGCCCTTGTAGTGACCTCGTGCGTCTCGTCGGATGAACCGATCCGGCACCTCGTAGCGCAACCAGTCGCGGGTACGGGCCACGATACGCACGTGCTCCGGATGGAGACCCACTTCCTCATGCAATTCCCGGAACATGGCTTGCTCGGGACTTTCGCCGCGGTCGATGCCGCCTTGCGGAAACTGCCAGGAATGCGTGCGGATGCGTTTGCCCCAAAAAACCTGGTTTTTCTGGTTGAGCAGGATGATGCCGACGTTGGGCCTGAAGCCGTCCCGGTCGAGCATAATCAAACCCCAATTTTTGAACTGAGTCGATTATGCATGCCGGGTTGCACTCGGCAAGCGACCGGTTCCGGGCTCTCAGGGTCTCTACGGGGGCCGTCGTCCGTCTCGTTTCACTCCGAACCAGCACCGCATTTCCGATGAAAGCATCCCGTTTCTTCGTCTCCACCCTCAAGGAAGCGCCGGCCGATGCCGAGGTGGCGAGCCACCGTCTCATGATGCGCGCGGGCATGATCAAGAAGGTCGGCACCGGCATCTACACGTACATGCCCATGGGCCTGCGCGTCATCCGCAAGGTCGAGGCGATCGTGCGCGAGGAGATGAACCGCGCCGGCGCGGTCGAGCTGACGATGCCGGTGGTGCAGCCCGCCGAGCTCTGGCAGGAGTCGGGCCGCTTCGACAAGATGGGCCCCGAGCTGCTGCGCATCAAGGACCGCCATGACCGCGACTTCGTGGTGCAGCCCACCAGCGAAGAGGTGGTGACCGACATCGCGCGCCAGGAGATCCGCAGCTACAAGCAGCTGCCGAAGAACTTCTACCAGATCCAGACCAAGTTCCGCGACGAGCGCCGTCCGCGCTTCGGCCTGATGCGCGGGCGCGAATTCATCATGAAGGACGCCTACAGCTTCGACCGCGACCTCGACGCGGCCAAGGCCAGCTACCAGGCGATGGCGCAGGCCTACCGCAACATCTTCGACCGCTTCGGCCTGCGCTACCGCGCCGTGGCGGCCGACAGCGGCGCCATCGGCGGTGACCTCAGCGAGGAATTCCAGGTCATCGCCGCCACCGGCGAGGACGCGATCGTCTACTGCCCCGACAGCGACTACGCGGCCAACATGGAGAAGGCCGAGGCGCTGGCCCCGGCCGGCCCGCGTCCCGCCGCCGCCAATGCGCTCGAGAAGACGCCCACGCCCGGCAAGAGCACCTGCGAGGATGTCGCCGTGCTGCTCGGCGTGCCGCTCGCCACCACCGTGAAGTCGCTGGTGCTGGCCACCGACATCGTCGACGACGCCGGCAACATCAAGGGCTCGCAGGTCTGGCTGCTGCTGCTGCGCGGCGACCACGAAATGAACGAGATCAAGGTCGCCAAGCTGCCCGGCCTCGACAAGGGCTTCCGCTTCGCGACCCTGGCCGAGATCGATGCGCACTTCGGCTGCAAGCCAGGCTACCTCGGCCCGCTGAACCTCAAGAAGCCGGTGAAGCTGGTGGCCGACCGCGAAGTCGCGCTGATGGCCGACTGGATCACGGGCGCCAACGAGGTCGACTTCCACATGACTGGCGTCAACTGGGGCCGCGACCTGCCCGAGCCCGAGCTGGTGGCCGACCTGCGCAACGTGGTCGCGGGCGATGCCTCGCCCGACGGCAAGGGCGTGCTGGCGATCGAGCGCGGCATCGAGGTGGGCCACGTCTTCGTGCTGGGCACAAAGTACAGCAAGTCGATGAACGCCACCTTCCTCGACGAGGCCGGCAAGCCGCAGTTCCTCGAGATGGGCTGCTACGGCATCGGCGTCACGCGCCTGCCTGCCGCCGCCATCGAGCAGAACCACGACGAGCGCGGGATCATCTGGCCCGACGCGATCGCGCCGTTCACCGTGGTGGTGTGCCCGATCGGCATGGACCGCAGCGCCGAGGTCAAGATCGCGGCCGAGGCGCTCTACGAAGAGTTGCTCGCCAAGGGCGTCGACGTGCTGCTCGACGACCGCGGCGAGCGCCCGGGCGCGATGTTCGCCGACTGGGAACTGATCGGCGTGCCGCACCGCGTGGTGATCTCCGACCGCGGCCTCAAGGAAGGCCAGCTCGAATACCAGCATCGCCGCGACACCGCCGCGACCAAGGTGCCGGCCGCCGGCATCGCGGACTTCATCGCGGGCAAGCTCGGCGCATGAGCCTGCCGGGCGGCTTCTCCCGGCGCCGCTGTCTGAGTGCCGCGGCGGGCGCCCTCGCGGCGCTGTCGCTGCCGCGCCCCGCACTGGCCGGCGCGCAGATCGAGGAGCCGCTGATCGACTCGGTGCGCACCGCGCTGAGCTCGGCCATCCACAACAAGGCACCGCCGGTGCCGCAGTTCGCGAACACCGAAGCCCGGCTGGCCTACCTGCGCTGGCTCGGCGAGATGAGCGAACGGCTCAAGAAAAAGATCGCAGACGCGCCCTCGCGCATCGAATTCCTGCAGACGGTCTGGTACGAGGCCAAGCGCTCGGGGCTCGACGTGAGCCTGGTGCTCGGGCTGATCCAGGTCGAGAGCAACTTCCGCAAGTTCGCCGTCTCGAGCGCGGGCGCGCGCGGCTACATGCAGGTCATGCCGTTCTGGACCCGCGTGATCGGCGACAGCGACCCGGCCAAGCTGTTCCACATGCAGACCAACCTGCGCTTCGGCTGCGTGATCCTGCGCCACTACCTGGACCGCGAGAGCGGCGACCTGTTCATGACGCTGGGCCGCTACAACGGCAGCCGCGGCAAGGCGCCGTATCCGAACGCGGTGTTCTCGAACCAGCGGCTGTGGGCTTGGGCCGACCGCGAGCGCGAGATCGAGCGCAAGGAACAGGACAAGGCCCGTTCCGCGGCCTGACCCGGGCGCGGGCGGTCAGGTCTTGGTGACCATCACCTGGTCGATCCGGTAGCTGTCGACGTCCATCACCTCGAAGGTATAGCCCGCCCAGCTCACGCTGTCGGTGCGCTTGGGAACGCGGCGCAGCATCACCATCAGGAAGCCCGCGAGCGTCTCGTACTCGTCGGCATGCGGCAGCTCATCGATCTGCAGCGCGCGCTGCACGTCCTGGATCGGTGTGATGCCGTCGATCAGCCAGGAGTTCTCGTCGCGGCGCACGATCTGCTCCTCGTCGGGTGTGGACACGAGGTCGCCCATCACCGTGCTCATCACGTCGTTGAGCGTGATCACGCCCACCACCAGGCTGTACTCGTTGACGATGATCGCGAAGTCTTCATGGGCCTGCTGGAACTGCTCGAGCACCTCGGTCAGCGACAGCCGGTCGGGAATCACCAGCGCCTTGTGCAGCGGCAGCCCCTGGTCGAAGGCCAGCGGCTGGCCGCTGAGCACGCGCTGGAACATGTCCTTGGCATCGACGTAGCCCAGCACGTGGTCGATGTCGCCATCGCACACCGGGTAGGCCGAGAAGGGCTCGGCCACGATGCGCGCGCGCAGCACCGACTCGGGGTCGTCGTGCAGGAACCAGGCGATGCTGTCGCGCGCGGTCATCACGCTGCTCACGAGCCGCGTCTCGAGCTCGAACACGTTGGCGATCACCTGCTGCTCGCGCACCGCGAGCACGCCGGCCCGCGCGCCGGCCTCGGTCATCGCGAGGATGTCGGCCGAGGTGATCTTGTCGTCGCGCGCCATCGGCATGCCCAGCAGCTTGAACAGCAGGTCGGTGCAGGCGGTGAACAGCCACACCAGCGGCTTGAAGGTGGTGATCAGCAGCTGCATCGGCTTGGCGATGCGCACCGCCAGGCGTTCGGGGTCGTTCATGCCCAGCCGCTTGGGGAACAGGTCGGCGAACACCAGGAACACCGCGATGATGGTCACGAAGGAGCACAGGAAGCCCGCGCTCTGCGCGCCCTCGGGGCCGAGCCAGCCGGTGAACAGGCGCGCGAAGTAGGGACTCAGCGCGCCTTCGCCGACCACGCCGCCCAGGATCGCGACCGCATTGAGGCCGATCTGCACCACGGTGAAGTAGTAGCCCGGCTGCTCCTGGATGCGCAGCACGAGGTCGGCGCGCGCGTCGCCGTCGTCGGCCATCTGGCGCAGGCGCAGGCGGCGCGAGGCGGCCAGCGCGATCTCAGCGAGAGAGAAGAAGGCGCTCAGCGCGATCAGGAGCGCGATGACGAGCAGGCTTTGGGTCAGGGTCATGGTGATCACCAACAGACCCCGATGGTGCCATGGCGCAGGGGGCGCCCGCCACGGGCGCGGCCCGCGGACGAAAGGGGGCTCAGACCCCGCCGTGCGGATGGGTCGGGTCGACCCACAGCACCGACTCGGGCTTCTCGACCGGCTCGATGTCGAGGTTCACCGCGACGGCCTCGCCGTCGCTGCGGCACAGCACGCACTCGAGCGTCTCGGTCGGGCTGGCGTTGATTTCCTGGTGCGGCACGTAGGGCGGCACGTAGATGAAGTCGCCCGGCCCGGCCTCGGCCGTGAACTCGAGCTGCTCGCCCCAGCGCATGCGCGCGCGGCCGCGCACGACGTAGATCACCGATTCGAGGTGGCCGTGGTGGTGGGCGCCGGTCTTGGCGTCGGCATGGATGGTGACCGTGCCGGCCCAGAGCTTCTGCGCGCCGACGCGCGCGAAGTTGATCGCCGCGGCCCGGTTCATGCCGGGCGTCTGGGCGGTGTTGGCGTCGAGCTGGTTGGCCGCGATCACCCGCACGCCGTCGTGCTTCCACGCCGGGGCAGCAGCCTCGTCGTGCGGATGCCCGTGGTCGTGATCGTGGCCGTGGCTCATCGCCGGGCCCGGATCAGGCAGCGTCGCCGGCCAGCACCTTCTGCAGTTCGCCCGACTCGTACATCTCCATCATGATGTCCGAGCCGCCGACGAATTCGCCCTTGACGTAGAGCTGGGGGATGGTGGGCCAGTTGCTGTAGTCCTTGATGCCCTGGCGGATGCCGTCGTCCTCGAGGACGTTGACGGTCTTGAGCGACTTGGTGTCGACGCCCACGGCCTTGAGGATCTGGATCGCGCGGCCCGAGAAGCCGCACATGGGGAAGCTGGCGTTGCCCTTCATGAAGAGCACGAGTTCGTTGGATTTGACGAGGTCGTCGATGCGTTGCTGGGCGTCGGACATGGGGGCTCCTGAAAAGTAGGCTGGAGGGATTATTTCACCGTGCGCCGGATTCCGCCCGAGCAGCGCGCGATGCCTGCCAGGTCGTCGCGGCTTTGCACCTCGGCGAAGCCGTGGGCGGCCAGCAGCTGCCGCACCGCGGGGGCCTGGTCGTGGCCGTGCTCCAGCAGCAGCCAGCCGCCTTCGGCCAGGTGCGCGGGCGCGTCGGCCACGATGCGGCGGATGTCGTCGAGCCCGTCGGCGCCGGCCACCAGCGCCGAGACGGGCTCGTGCTGCAGCGCCGGCAGGTGCGGGTCGCCGGCGGCGATGTAGGGCGGGTTGCTGGCGATCAGCGCGTAGCCCTGGGCCGCGCCCGCCAGCCAGTCGGCCTGGGCGAAGCGCACCGGCAGCGCCAGGCGCTCGGCGTTGGCGCGGGCCACCGCCAGCGCATCGGCGCTGGCATCCACCGCATCGACCTGCGCATCGGCGCGCGCATGCTGCAGCGCCAGCGCGATCGCGCCGCTGCCGGTGCCCAGGTCGAGCACGCGCGGCGCTGCATGGCCTTCGAGGCATTCCAGCGCCCAGTCGACCAGCGTCTCGGTGTCGGGCCGCGGCACCAGCACGCGCGGGTCGACGCGCAGCTCGAGGCCGTGGAATTCCTTCTCGCCCAGCAGGTAGGCCACCGGCTCGCCCGCGAGGCGGCGCAGCAGCCGCGCCGACAGTTCGGTCCACAGCGGCTCGGGCAGCGCGTCGGTGTCGTGCGCGAGCAGCCAGGCGCGGTCGTGCGGCGGCCGGCCCAGCGCATGCAGCAGCAGCAGCTGGGCATCGAGCCGGTCGACGCCCAGCCGCGCGGCCGCGGCCAGCGCCTGGGTCACGGTCGAGGGCGCGAGCGGCTCGGTGCTCATGAGGGCAGGCTCGATTCGAGCTCGGCCAGCTGCTCGGCCGCGCGCGCCGCGCGCAGCGCCTCCAGCACGTCGCCGAGGTCGCCTTCCATGATCGCGAGCAGCTTGTAGAGCGTGAGGTTGATCCGGTGGTCGGTGAGCCGGCCCTGGGGGAAGTTGTAGGTGCGGATGCGGTCGGAGCGGTCGCCGCTGCCGATCAGGCCCTTGCGCAGCGCGGCGTCCTTGGCGGCGCGCTCGCTGCGCTCCTTCTCCTGGATCCGCGCCGACAGCACCTGCAGCGCCTTGGCCTTGTTGCGGTGCTGGCTGCGGTCGTCCTGGCACTCGGCCACGATGCCGGTTGGGATGTGCGTGATGCGCACCGCCGAATCGGTCTTGTTGATGTGCTGGCCGCCGGCGCCGCTGGCGCGGTAGGTGTCGATGCGCAGGTCGGCCGGATTGATCTGCACCGCCTGCGCCTCGTCGGGCTCGGCCAGCACCGCCACCGTGCAGGCGCTGGTGTGGATGCGGCCCTGCGTCTCGGTGGCCGGCACGCGCTGCACGCGGTGGCCGCCCGATTCGAAGCGCAGGTTGCCGAACACCTCGTCGCCCGAGATGCGCACCACCACTTCCTTGTAGCCGCCGAGCTCGCTCTCGTTCTCGCTCACGATCTCGCAGCGCCAGCCCGCGCGCTCGCAGTAGCGCGTGTACATGCGCAGCAGGTCGCCCGCGAACAGCGCCGATTCGTCGCCGCCGGTACCGGCGCGGATTTCGAGGAAGGCGTTGCGCGCGTCGTCGGGGTCCTTGGGCAGCAGCAGGCGCTGCAACTCGTCTTCCAGCTGCGTGAGCTCGGCCTCGGCCTCGGCGATTTCCTGCGCGGCCATCTCGGCCATGTCGGCGTCGTCGAGCATCTCTTTCGCGCCCGCGATGTCGGCCTCGCGCTGCACGTAGCGCGCATAGCGGCCGGCCACCTGCGTCACCTCGGCATGCTCGCGCGAGATGGTGCGGTACTGCGCCATGTCGCCCATGATGTCCTCGCGCGAGAGCAGGAAGTCGAGTTCGCCGAGGCGGGCGGCATAGCGTTCGAGTTGGTTGCGGAGAAAGGGCTTCACGACGGAGGGATTCGAAAAAGAGGGGAGGTGCCGCGGCATGGCGGCAAGGCGCATGGAGGCCGCGGCACGCCGTGCCGGGCTCGCGGACGAGCGCCGCTAACGCTCTTTGCGCAGGAACAGGCGCGAGATGGTCTGCGCCGTCTGCTCGCGCGAGGCGGCATCGCCCGCATGCAGCTCGGCCAGCGCGCCGTGCAGCATCTTCTGCGTGAGCCCGCGCGACAGGGCTTCGAGCACGGCGTCGACCGATTCGCCCTTGGCGAGCAGCTTGCGCGCGCGCGCCAGTTCGGCGGCGCGCCATTCGTCGGTCTGGGCGTTGAGCTGCTGGATCAGCGGCACGGTGCCGCGCTGGCCCAGCCAGTGCATGAAGCTCTGCACGCCGGCGTCGATGATGACCTCGGCCTGCGCCACCGCGGCCTGGCGGTTGGCCTGGCCCTGCTGCACCACCTGGGCGAGGTCGTCGACGGTATAGAGGTAGATGTCCTCGAGCGCCTTCACCTCGGGTTCGATGTCGCGCGGCACGGCCAGGTCGACCATGAACATCGGGCGATGCTTGCGCGACTTGAGCGCGCGTTCCACGGCGCCCAGGCCGATGATCGGCAGCGTGCTCGCGGTGCAGCTCACGACGATGTCGAACTCGGCCAGCCGTGCCGGCAGGTCGGCCAGCCGCATCGCCTCGCCGCCGAAGCGCGAGGCCAGCTTCTCGCCGCGTTCGAGCGTGCGGTTGGCGATGGCGATGGACTTCGGCTCCTTGGCCGCGAAGTGCGTGGCCGCGAGATCGATCATCTCGCCGGCGCCGACGAACAGCACGCGCGTCTGGCGCAGGTCCTCGAACAGCTGGCCGGCCAGGCGCACGGCGGCGGCCGCCATGCTGATCGAGTGCGCACCGATCTCGGTGGCGGTGCGCACTTCCTTGGCGACCGCGAACGAGCGCTGGAAGAGTTGGTTGAGCGTGCTGCCCAGCGCGCCGGCGGTTTCGGCGGCGCGCACCGCGTCCTTCATCTGGCCGAGGATCTGGGCTTCGCCGAGCACCATCGAATCGAGGCCGCTGGCCACGCGGAAGGCATGGCGCGCGACATCGCCATCGTGCAGGGTGTAGGCATGCGAGCGCAGCAGCGCGGGGGCCACGCCGCCGCTCTGGGCCAGCCAGCCGACCGTGTGGTCGATCGCGGCATGGTCGGCGGCGCAGTAGATCTCGGTGCGGTTGCAGGTCGAGATGATGGCGGCCTCGACCTGCGGGTGGCGGCCGCTCGAGAACGAGCTGCGCAGGCTCTGCAGGGTGGGAGCGATCTGGTCGAGCGCAAACGCAAAACGACCGCGCAGATCGAGCGGCGCGGTCGTGTGGTTCAAGCCAAGAGCCCAGACAGACATGTAGCGATTATAAAATTTGCGGAGCCCGTCCCGGCACCGTGCTGTCTATGACCTCCATAGCGGCTGGCGGATGACGCTTCCGCCCCTTCCCGAATGTCCGCGCTCGCCCTGCTCAACCACCTCCTCAACTTCGCGCTGCCGGCCGTCTTCGTGGCCGGGGTGCTCGCGCTGTGCGGCCGCTTCCTGATGCCACGAAAGCCCGGAACGCCCGCCATCTGGGCGCAATTCGCTATCAATACGATAGCTGGCGTGCTGGTGCTGCTGGCCGGGCTGGTGGTCACGGGCCACGACGGCCGCATCGCGAGCTATGCCGCGCTGGTGGTGGTCTGCGGCACCGTGCAGTGGCTGCTGCAGCGCGGCTGGCGGCGCTGAGCGACGGCTTTCAGGTCCGCACCATGTAGTGCGCCGGCGCGGGATAGCTTGCCAGGCGCGCCTGCTGCGCCGCGTCGGCCAGCGCATGCACCGCGTAGCCGTGGCGCTCCCAGAAGCCCAGCGATGACTGCACCGACACCAGCGCCGAGCGCCGCCAGCCCGCCGCGTCGGCGAAGGCCAGCGCATGCCGCACCAGCGCCGGCCCCAGGCCATGGCCCGAGGCGGCCGGGTCGACCGCGAGATCGTGCAGGTAGAGCGCGTCGGCCTGTGCCTCTGGCAGCACCTCGAAGTCGCCGTGCAGGGCCGTGAGCTTGCCCACGCGCGAGGGATAGGCCGCGAGGTAGGCGGCCACCCGCCCCGCGTGTTCGATCACCCAGCCGGTGCGCGGCGCCGCGGCGAGCCGGCGCACGATCAGCGCCCCGTCCTCCACGAAGCCCGCGCCGTAGCAGGCGAGCTGGATCGCCAGCACCGCCTGCAGGTCCTCGGGCCGCATCGCGCGCACGACGGTCATTGAAGTACCTCCGTGCGTCGCACTGCGGTGCGAGCTTGCTTGGGGCGGCCCGGCGCGGCGCTCATGCCAACAGCAGCTTGTCGTCGTCGAGCTTCTCGCCGCGCGTCTGTTCGAACATGCGCAGCAGGTCGGGCACGTCCAGGCCCGAGCGCTCGGGGCCGGCCACGTCGAGGATCACCTGGCCCTCGTGCAGCATCACCGTGCGCGAGCCGTAGTCCAGCGCCTGGCGCATGCTGTGCGTGACCATCATCGCGGTGAGCTTGCTCTCCTCGACGATGCGCGCGGTGAGCTCGAGCACGAAGGCCGCGGTCTTCGGGTCGAGCGCGGCCGTGTGCTCGTCGAGCAGCAGGATGCGCGAGGGCTTGAGCGAAGCCATCAGCAGGCTCACCGCCTGCCGCTGGCCGCCCGACAGCAGGCCGATGCGGTCGGCCAGCCGGTTCTCCAGCCCGAGCTTGAGGATCGACAGCTTCTCGCGGAACAGCTCGCGCAGGCCACGGTTGAGCGACAGGCCCAGGCCGCGCCGCTCGCCACGCTTCCAGGCCAGCGCCATGTTCTCCTCGATGGTCAGCGCCTCGCAGGTGCCGGCCATCGGGTCCTGGAACACGCGCGCCACCATGCCCGAACGCTGCCAGGCGTTGAGCCGCGTCACGTCCTTGCCGTCGATCTCGATGCGGCCCTTGTCGACGATCAGGTCACCGCTGACCGCATTGAGGAAGGTCGACTTGCCGGCGCCGTTCGAGCCGATCACGGTGACGAACTGGCCGGTGGGAATCTCCAGGCTGAGCCCGCGCAGCACGCGGTTCTCGATCGGCGTGCCCGGGTTGAAGGTCATCTCGAGTTGTTCGGCGCGCAGCATCAGTTCTTCCCCTTGAAAAGCCCGCCGAGCTTGCGCTTGTAGGCAGGCACCAGCAGCGCGAAGGCCACCAGCACGGCGGTCACCAGGTTCAGGTCCTGCGCCTGCAGGCCCATGAAGTCGGTGTTCAGCGCCATCGCGATGAAGAAGCGGTAGAGCAGCGCCCCCAGGATGCAGGCCAGCGTGGTGATCACCATGCTGCGCGCGGGCATCAGCGTCTCGCCGATGATCACCGCCGCCAGGCCGATCACGATCGTGCCCACGCCCATCGAGATGTCGGCCGTGCCCTGGCTCTGCGCGAACAGCGCGCCGGCCAGCGCCACCAGCGCGTTCGACAGCGCCAGGCCCGCCATGGTGTGGAAGTCGGTCGAGATGCCCTGGGCGCGCGCCATGCGCGCATTGCCGCCGGTGGCGCGCATCGCCAGGCCGGCCTCGGAGGCGAAGAACAGGTCGACCACGATCTTCGCGGCGATCACGATCAAGAGCAGCAACAGCGGCTTGGCCCACTGCTCGGGCATGCCGCCGAAGCTGGCCATGCTGAACACGGTGGGCTCGGTGATCAGCGCCACGTTGGGCTTGCCCATCACGCGCAGGTTGATCGAGTAGAGCGCGATCATCACCAGGATGCTCGCGAGCAGCTGCATGATCTTGAGCTTCACGTTGAGCCAGGCCGTGACCCAGCCCGAGACGGCGCCCGCGACGCAGGCCACCGCGGTGGCGGCCACCGGGTTCCAGCCGGCCACGATCAGCGTGGCCGCCACGGCGGCGCCGAGCGGGAAGCTGCCGTCCACCGTGAGGTCGGGAAAGTTGATGATGCGGAAGGACATGAAGACGCCCAGCGCGACCAGCCCGAATATCAGGCCGATCTCGATGGCGCCCAGCGAGGCGATGAGGGACATGAGGAAGAAGCTCCCGGCGAAAACGAAAAGACGGGCCGTCCGCGGGACGACCCGTCGCTGGCGATGAGGCCGGGACTTACTTGGTGCTCACGACCTTGGCGGTCTTCAGCAGTTCGTCCGACAGGGTCACGCCCTGCAGCTTGGCCGCGCCCGGGTTCACCACCAGCTCGAAGTTGGTGCTGGTCTGCGAGGCGATCGTGCCGGGCTTCTCGCCCTTGAGGATGCGCACCACGATCTTGCCGGTCTGGCGGCCGATGTCGGTGTAGTTCAGGCCCAGCGCCGCGACCGCGCCGCGCTCGACGGTCGCGGTGTCGGCCGCCACCACCGGCAGCTTGGCCTGCTGCGCCACCTTCACGATGCCCTCGAAGGCCGACACCACGTTGTTGTCGGTCGGCGTGTAGATCGCGTCGGCCTTGCCGACCAGGCTCTGGGCGGCGGTCGGCACGTCCACGGTGCGCGCGGCGGCGGCTTCCACCACCGTCATGCCGGCGGCCGCGGCGGCCTTCTTGAGGTCGGCCACGATCGCCACCGAGTTGGCTTCGCCGGGGCTGTAGATCACGCCGATGCGCTTGGCGGTGGGCACCACCTGCTTGATGAGGGCGATGTGCTTGTCCAGCGGCGACAGGTCCGACACGCCGGTCACGTTGGTGCCGGTGGCGTCCCAGCTCTTCACCAGCTTGGCGGCCACCGGATCGGTCACGGCCGAGTAGACGACCGGGATGGTCTTGGTGGCGGCCAGCGTGGCCTGGGCCGAGGGGGTGGCGATCGCGACGATCACGTCGGGCTGGTCGCCCACGTACTTGCGCGCGATCTGGGCTGCGGTGCCCACGTTGCCCTGCGCGCTCTGGTAGGTGAACTTGAGGTTCTTGCCCTCTTCGTAGCCGGCCGCCTTCAGCTCGGCCTTGACGCCGTCGCGCACGGCGTCGAGCGCCGGGTGCTCGACGATGGCGGTCACGGCCACCGACTTGTCGGCCGCGAAGGCGGGCGCGGCGGCGAGCATGCCGAGGGCCAGGGCGGCGGCGACAGGGGTGCGAAGCAGGGCGAATTTCACGTGAGGATCTCCGGATCAGAGGAAGGGAACGGGTCCGACGCCACGGCGGGGCCGGGCAGGGAAGCGATGCACGGAAATGCGGCATGCACTTCCGGAAGCCTGGAGTCTAGAGCGTGGTCTGCACAATTAAGGTGCATCCCACGCCAGTGCTTACCCCGCTTTGAGAAATATGATTGCGGTCATTGGCACTTGAAGGAGACGAAATTGCACGAGATCACGCTCGACCGCATCGACAGGAAGATCCTCGACCACTTGCAAGCGCATGGCCGTGCATCGAACCTCGAACTCTCCGAAGTGGCCAACCTCTCGCCGGCCCAGTGCCTGCGGCGGCACCGGCGGCTCGAGGAGATGGGCTTCATCAGCGGCTACGCGGCCCGGCTCGACGCGCGCCAGGTGGGGCTCGGCGTGATCGCCTTCATCCACGTGACCATGGCGCGCGGCCACATCGGCGAGCTGCCGAAGTTCCAGGACCTGGTGGCCGACCTGCCGCAGATCCTCGAGTGCTACTCGGTCACCGGCGACTTCGACTACGTCATCAAGGTGGTCGCGCGCGACCTGCACTCGCTGTCGCAGTTCCTGATGGACACGCTGATGCACATGCCGGGCGTGTCGGCGGTGCGCTCGAGCGTGTGCCTCAACGAGGTGAAGTGCACGACCACCCTGCCGCTGAGTTGAGTCGAGCGCAGCCGGCCTTCAGCCCTGCACGCCCGGCAGCGGCGAGGCCGGCGAGGAGGGCACCGGCGAGGGCGCGGTCGAGAGCGCCGAGGGTGCCGCCGGCGCGGCCGCCATCACCAGCGTGGGCGTGGCCATCGGCAGGTCGGCCTGGCGCAGCGCGTCGAGGATGGTGAACAGCAGGTCGCTGCGCACGCCGCCGGCCAGCCGCGGACTGGCCACGTAGGCGATCGCCTGGAAGATCAAGAGGCCGTTCTCGATGCCCTCGAGCGTGAGCGAGGGCGCCGGCGTCTCGAGCACGCCCTCGTGCGCCTTGCAGGCCTCGAGGATCAGGTCGCGCACCTTCTGCGCGTCGGTGGTCAGCGGCATCGGCAGGCGGATCAGCACCCGGCCCTCGGCGTTGGCCAAGGTCATGTTGCGCACGGTCTTGGTGATGAATTCCGAGTTCGGCACGATCAGCGTGGAGCGGTCGCCGAGCTGGATCTCGGTGGCGCGCACGTTGATGCGCCGCACGTCGCCCTCGGCCGTGCCCAGCACCACCCAGTCGCCCACCTTCACGGGCTGCTCGGCCAGCAGGATCAGGCCCGAGATGAAGTTCTGCACGATCGCCTGCAGGCCGAAGCCGATGCCCACCGACAGCGCGCTCGCCACCCAGGCGATGCGCTCGACGCCGATGCCCAGCGCCGAGAGCGAGAACGCGATCACCAGGATGCCGCCCACGTAGCCCAGCAGGGTGCTGATCGAGCTCTGCATGCCGGGCTCGAACTTGGTGGTCGGCAGGTAGCTCGCGGCCAGCCAGCGCTTGAAGATGCGCAGCATCACGAAGCCCACGGCCAGCACCGCCACCGCGCTGAGGATCGCGCCCGGCACGAGCTGGAACTCGCCGATCTTCACGCCGGTGCCGAACTTGCCGCTGCGCTGGAACACCTCGCCGGGGCTGGTGCCCAGCGGCGCGGCCAGCGCGATCAGCATGTAGAAGAACAGCGCCACCCGGCTCAGGCCCGACAGCACGGTGGCGATCTGGTCCAGCGTCTGCGGTGCCAGGCCGAAGCTCTTCTGCAGCCGCTGGCCGAAGCCGCTGCGCGACGACACGGTGGCCATGAACACGTCGTCGGCGAACTTGAACAGCACGTAGAACGCGGTGGCGACGATGCCGCTCCAGGTCAGCTGCGAAGCCAGGAAGCTCGCGAGCGCCACGTAGCCCACGGCCACCAGCACCCAGATCACGATCATCAGGATGGCGATCAGCGCCACCAGGATGCCGACCCACATCGGCCGCTCGGGCAGGTCCTCGCCGGGTGCGCCGGCGCGCAGCGCCTTGAGCCGGTAGAGCACCGCGCCCACGAGCGCGGTCAGCAGCAGCGCGGTCAGCACGTGCGTGGCGACCACGGCCGAGAGGCTGGCATCGACCAGCGCGTTGATCTCGGCCGGTGCCCAGGCCAGCGCCGCCACCAGCGCCACCAGCCAGGGCAGGGCCGCGAGCCGCGCGGCCATGGCGTCGGGAATCGGTGGCAGCCGCCACGACGGCCGGCCGGTGGCCAGCAGCGCGCGGCCCAGGCCGATCACGAAGGCCATGAACACCAGCGCCTGCGCCAGCGACAGCATCGCCTTGCGCGCTTGCGGCGCCCAGCCCGCGTGCTGCTCGAGCACGTAGACGAAGCCGTGCGCGGCCAGCGCCACCAGCAGCACGTGGGCCGCGACGATCGCGATCACCAGCAGCGAGCGCCGCAGCCGCCCGGCGGGCAGCAGCTTCACCGCGAGCCGGGTCAGGCCGTGCTCGGCGGCCCAGACGCCCGCGAAGGCCAGCAGCAGCGCGCCGATCAGCGCCGCGATCACCAGCGTGCGGCCCGCGCCGCCGATGGCGGTGGCGAGGCCCGCCTGCACGCCCGCGACCATGGCCTGCAGCCGGTCGAGGTCGTCGGGCCAGGCCTCCTGCAGGTCGCTCCAGAACTCGCCGGTCAGCGGCGAGGCCGCGCGCTCGGTGAGCTGGGCCTCGAACACCGCGCGGCGCTGCGTCAGCAGGTCGGTGCCGCGCTGGCGCACGTCGATCGCCAGCAGCTTGGCGAGCCGGATGTCGGCATCGAGCGCATTGCGCTCCTTGGTCAGGCGCGCGCGCTGGCGCGTGATGTCGGGGTCTTCGCTGGCGCCGGCCGCGGGCGGGTTGCCGAGCTCGCCCAGGCGCGCGTTGAGGTCGTTGAGCTCGCCGGTGCGCGCCGCCACGAACTTGTCGGCCTGCGCGCCGATCGCGTTGATCTGGGTCAGCCGGCTGCGCGCGTCCTCGGCCGAGTCGGTGCTCTGGTCGATCTTGGCGAGCAGCGCGCGCAGCTCGGCCACGGTGGGCGCGGGCGGCGCGGCCGCGAGATCGGGGTCCTGCTGCGCGAAGGCGGTGCCGCACAGCAGCAGGGCGGCCATCAGCAAGGCCGCGAGACGGGAGGTCCAACTCATGGCCGCATCATAGAAGCCGCACCTGAAGGTCCGGCTTCGCGGCGCGTCACAGCATGTGACGGGGCCGCGTTCAGCGTGCGGGGCTGAACAGGTCGACGCGGTCGGTGATGATGCCGTCCGTGCCCAGGTCGATCAGGCGCTGCGCGGCCCAGTCGTCGTTGACCGTGTAGCTCAGCGCGCGCAGGCCGGCGCCGTGCACCTGCGTCACGACCGTGGCGTCCCACAGCGCGTGGTTGCAGACGATGGCCACGCAGCCGAGCTCGCGCGCGGTCTCGAGCCAGCCGTTCCACAGTGTGTCGAGCAGCAGACCGCGCGGCAATTCGGGCGCCGCGGCCGCCGCGCCCTTCAGCGCATCGACCTGGAACGAGGTCAGCAGCGGCGGGACGGCCGCATCGCGCCACAGCGTCGCGGCCTGCCGCGCCACCGCCTCGCCGGTCTCGCGCTCGGTGCCGGGCGTAGGCTTGATCTCGATGTTCAGCAGATGGTGGTTGGCCAGGCAAAAGCGCGCGAGGTTCTCGAGCGTGGGCAGCGGCTCGCCCGCGAAGGCGCGCGAATGCCAGCCGCCCGCGTCGAGCTGCGCCAGTTCGCTCCAGGGCTTCTGGCCGCCGATGCCGCGGCCGCTGGTGGTGCGCTCCAGGGTGGCATCGTGCATCAGGAACACCACGCCGTCGGCGCTGAGCTTGGCATCGCATTCGAACATGCGATAGCCGTGCGCGGCGCCGAAGCGGAAGGCCGCGAGCGTGTTCTCGGGCGCGAGCTTGCCGGCGCCGCGGTGGGCGATCCAGCGCGGATAGGGCCAGGGGGTGCTCATTCCGCGCTCATTCCGCGCGTTTGCCCGAGCCGGCGTCGAACCAGTGGAGCTTGTCTTCGCGCGCGGCGATCTTCACCGTGTCGCCCGCCATCGGCGGCTGGTCGGCCTCGTCGGTGCGCATGATGATCTGCTCGTCGCCGATGCGACCGTAGACCAGGCGCTCGGCGCCCAGCAGCTCGACCTGCTCGACCTGCACCGACCAGCCGCGCTCGTCGAGCGCCATGTGTTCGGGGCGGATGCCCAGGATCTGGCCCGGCCGCACGCCCGGTGCATGGCGCAGCAGGTTCATCGGCGGCGAGCCGATGAAGCTCGCGACGAAGGTGGTGGCGGGGCGCGAATAGACCTCCTCGGGCGTCGCGAACTGGTCCATCACGCCACCGTTCATCACGATGATGCGTTGCGCCAGCGTCATGGCCTCGACCTGGTCGTGGGTGACGAACAGCGAGGTGATGCCGAGCTCGCGGTGCAGCTTCTGGATCTCGAGGCGGGTCTGGGCGCGCAGCTTGGCGTCGAGGTTCGACAGCGGTTCGTCGAACAGGAACACCTGCGGCTGGCGCACGATGGCGCGGCCCATGGCCACGCGCTGGCGCTGGCCGCCCGAGAGCTCGCGCGGCTTGCGCTCGAGCAGGTGGCCCAGCTCGAGGATCTTCGCGGCCTTGTCCACGCGCACCTTGATCTCGGCCACCGGCACCTTCGCGATCTTCAGGCCGTAGGCCATGTTCGCGAACACCGTCATGTGCGGATAGAGCGCGTAGTTCTGGAACACCATCGCGATGTCGCGCTCGGAGGGCTCGAGCTGGTTCACCACCTTGTTGCCGATGGCGATCTCGCCGGCGGAGATCTCCTCCAGGCCGGCCACCATGCGCAGCAGCGTGGACTTGCCGCAGCCCGACGGGCCGACGATGACGACGAACTCGTGGTCGGCGATCTCGGCGCTCACGCCGTGGATGACCTGGTTGGCCTTGGGGCCGTGGCCGTAGCGCTTGATGACGTTGCGTAGGGAAATGGCAGCCATGTTTTCAGTTCAGCGTTTTATTTGTCGGTATCGACCAGGCCCTTGACGAACCACTTCTGCATCAGCACCACGACCACCGCGGGCGGCAGCATGGCCAGCACGGCCGTGGCCATCACCACGTTCCAGTCCACCGGCGACTCGCCGTTGCCGATCATGGCCTTGATGCCGACGACGATCGGGTACATGTCCTCGCTGGTGGCGGCGATCAGCGGCCACAGGTACTGGTTCCAGCCGTAGATGAACTGGATCACGAACAGCGCCGCGATGCTGGTCTTCGACAGCGGCAGCAGGATGTCCTTGAAGAAGCGCATCGGCCCGGCGCCGTCGACGCGCGCGGCCTCGACCAGCTCGTCGGGCACCGTCAGGAAGAACTGCCGGAACAGGAAGGTGGCGGTCGCCGACGCGATCAGCGGTATCGAGAGGCCGGCGAAGCTGTTGATCATGCCGAGGCTGGCCACGACCTGGTAGGTCGGGCCGATGCGCACCTCGACCGGCAGCATCAGCGTGATGAAGATCAGCCAGAAGCACAGGCCGCGCAGCGGGAAGCGGAAATACACCACCGCGAAGGCCGACAGCAGCGAGATGCTGATCTTGCCGAAGGTGATGACGAGCGTGATGACCGTGCTCACCCAGATCATTCGCGCCACCGACACGTTGGCGCTGGTGCGCCCGCCGCCGGTCAGCGCCGCCTTGTAGGTTTCCCAGAAGTTGCTGCCGGGCAGGATCGGCATCGGCGCCTGCATGATCTCCTGCGGCGTGTGGGTGGAGGCGATGAAGGCCAGGTAGATCGGGAACATCACCAGCAGCACGCCGATGATCATGATCACGTGCGCGAGGATGCCCAGGGAGGGGCGGCGCTCAACCATGGCGGGCCTCCGTGGCGTCGGCCGCGCGGCGGGCGGGGAAGAAGGGGGGCATGGGGGCGGTCATCAGTACTGGACCTTCTTCTCGACGTAGCGGAACTGCACCACCGTCAGCGCGATGACGATCACCATCAGCACCACCGACTGGGCCGCGGCGCCGCCGAAGTCCATGCCGCGGAAGCCGTCGAAGTACACGCGGTAGACCAGCGTGGCGGTGTCCTTGCCGGGGCCGCCCTGGGTGGTGGCGTCGATGATCGCGAAGGTGTCGAAGAAGGCGTACACCATGTTGATCACCAGCAGGAAGAAGGTGGTGGGCGTCAGCAGCGGGAACTGGATGGTCCAGAAGCGGCGCATCGGGCGCGCGCCGTCCATGGCGGCGGCCTCGATCAGCGACTTGGGAATCGACTGCAGCCCCGCGAGGAAGAACAGGAAGTTGTAGGAGATCTGCTTCCAGACCGAGGCCATCACGACCAGCGCCATGGCGTGGTCGCCGTTGAGCAGATGGTTCCAGTTGAAGCCCATCTTCTTGAGCCAGTAGGCCACGATGCCGATCGACGAGGAAAACATGAACGACCACAGCAGGCCGGTCACGACCGGGGCGACCGCGTACGGCAGGATCAGCACGCTGCGGTAGAAGCGCGTGCCGCGCACCACGCGGTCGGCGAACACCGCTAGCACCAGGGCGATGCTCAGGCCCAGGACCGTCACCAGCACCGAGAAGACGATGGTGGTGTGGAACGAGGCCATGTAGGTGCTGTCGTTCCACAGCGCCTCGAAGTTGTCCAGCCCCACCCAGGTGATCGAGTTGCCGAAGGCGTCCTGCTGCTGCAGCGACTGCACCAGCGCCTGGCCCGCGGGCCAGAAGAAGAAGACGCCGACGATGAACAACTGCGGCGCCAGCAGTGCCCAGGGCAGCCAGTTCGAACGAAAGATGACGCGTTTTTCCATGGGGCAGGGCGTTCAGGTCACGGACACACTAAATAAGCAAACAGCCAGGACTGCACGGGGCAGCCTGGCTTGTGGCGGGTCAAACGAACCGAAACGAACATTCGTTCGCGCCGGTTCGGGGTCGGAGCTTACTTGTTTGCGGCCTGGAATTTCACCAAAAGTTCGTTTCCGCGCTTCACGGCGCTGTCCAGCGCTTCCTTCGGGGTCTTCTTGCCGGTCCAGATCAGCTCGGTTTCCTCGTCCTCGATGGCGCGGATCTGGGGCAGGTTGCCCAGGCGCACGCCACGCGACTTGTCGGTGGTCTTCTTGATCATCTGGTTCACCGCGACGTCGGTGCCCGGGTTTTCCTTGTAGAAGCCGGCCTTCTCGGTCAGCTCGTAGGCTGCGGTGGTGATCGGCAGGTAGCCGGTGCGCATGTGGCTTTCGGACTGCACCTTGGGGCTCGACAGGAAGGTGAAGAACGCGGCCACGCCCTTGTAGCTGGCGGCCGGCTTGCCCGACATCACCCACAGGCTGGCGCCACCGACGATGGTGTTCTGCGGCGCGCCCTGCACGTCCGGGTAGTAGGGCAGCGCCGATTCGGCGAACTTGAACTTGGCGTCGCGCTTCACGCTGGCGTAGCTGCCCGACGAGCCGATGAACATCGCGCATTCACCCGAGGTGAACGAGGTGATCGGCTTGCTGGCGCGGCCCTTGTAGACGAACAGGCCCTGCTTGGACATGTTCGACAGGTTCTCGAAGTGGCGCACGTGCAGCGGCGAGTTGAATTCCAGGCGGGCGTCGAGGCCGCCGAAGCCGTTGTTCTTCGAGGCGTACGAGGTGTTGTGCCAGGCCGAGAAGCTCTCGAGCTGGGCCCAGCTCATCCACGAGGTGGTGAACGGGCACTGGCTGCCGCTGGCCTTGAGCTTGGCGGCCGCCGAGACCACTTCGGGCCAGGTGGCGGGGGCCTTCTCGGGGTCGAGGCCGGCGTTCTTGAAGGCGTCCTTGTTGTAGTAGAACACCGTCGTCGAGCTGTTGAACGGGAACGACAGCATCTGGCCGTTGGGGGCGGTGTAATAGCCGGCCACCGCGGGGATGTAGGCCTTGGGGTCGAACTTCTGGCCGCCTTCCTTCATGACGTCGGCCACGGGCTTGATCGCGCCCTTGGAGTACATCATGGTGGCGGTGCCCACCTCGAACACCTGCAGGATGTCGGGCGCGTTGCCCGAGCGGTAGGCCGCGATGCCGGCCGCCATCGACTGGTCGTATTCGCCCTTGTAGGTGGGCACGACCTTGTAGTCCTTCTGGCTCTCGTTGAACTGCTTGGCGAGGTCGTTGACCCAGTCGTTGAGGGCGCCGTCCATCGAGTGCCACCACTGGATCTCGGTCTGGGCCTGGGCGAGGGCTGGCACGGCCAGAGCGGCAGCCAGCGTAGAGGCGATGGCGAGCGTCTTGAAGCGCATTAAGACTCCTGTAGGGAAAAGTAAGTAAAACCGGCGATGTTAGGTTACATACGTGACGGTTCTGCGGCTTTGTCGCACGGAGTGCACACGGCAAGAAACCCGGGGAAACCCCCTTGGCCGACAGGGCGCTCGCGCGCCGGGCCCCTGCTTGCTGCGCTGCACCATGCTAGCATCGCCCTCCCTTTTTCGGCCTAGCCTGTTGCCATGGCCGGGGCTACCGCGAGCAGCAGCATGAGCAGCAAGACCTCCCTCGACAAAAGCAAGATCAAGTTTCTTCTGCTCGAGGGTATCCACCCCTCGGCCGTGGAGGTGCTCCATGCGGCGGGCTACACCAACGTCGAGTCGCTGCCGGGCGCGCTGTCCGACGAGGCGCTCAAGGCCAAGATCGGCGACGTGCACTTCCTCGGCATCCGCTCGCGCACCCAGCTGACCGCCGAGGTGTTCGCGGCCGCCCACAAGCTGGTGGCCGCCGGCTGCTTCTGCATCGGCACCAACCAAGTCGACCTCGAGGCCGCGCGCGAGCACGGCGTGGCGATCTTCAATGCCCCCTACTCCAACACCCGCTCGGTCGCCGAGCTGGTGCTGGCCGAGGCGATCCTGCTGTTGCGCGGCGTGCCCGAGAAGAGCGCGGTGGCGCACCGCGGCGGCTGGCTCAAGTCGGCCGACAACGCCTTCGAGATCCGCGGCAAGACGCTGGGCATCGTGGGCTACGGCTCGATCGGCGCGCAGCTGTCGGTGCTGGCCGAGGCGCTGGGCATGCACGTCGCCTTCTTCGACGTGGTCACCAAGCTGCCGCTGGGCAATGCGCGCCAGGTGCGCGACCTGCACCAGCTGCTGGCGCAGAGCGACATCGTGACCCTGCACGTGCCCGAGACGCAGGCCACGCAATGGATGATCGGCGCGGCCGAGATCGCGGCCATGAAGCCCGGTTCGATCCTGATCAACGCCTCGCGCGGCACCGTGGTCGAGATCGACGCGCTGGCCGGCGCGCTGAAGGAGAAGAAGCTGCTGGGCGCCGCCATCGACGTGTTCCCGGTCGAGCCGCGCAGCAACAAGGACGAGTTCCAGTCGCCGCTGCGCGGACTCGACAACGTGATCCTCACGCCCCACATCGGCGGCTCGACGATGGAGGCGCAGGCCAACATCGGCCTCGAGGTGGCCGAGAAGCTGGTCAAGTACAGCGACAACGGCACCTCGACCTCGTCGGTCAACTTCCCCGAGGTGGCGCTGCCCGCGCACCCGGGCAAGCACCGCCTGCTGCACGTGCACCGCAACGTGCCGGGCGTGCTGTCGGAGATCAACAAGATCTTCTCGGACAACCACATCAACATCTCCTCGCAGTTCCTGCAGACCAACGAGAAGATCGGCTACGTGGTGATGGACATCGACGCCGCCTCCTCGGACCTCGCGCTCGAGAAGCTCGCGAAGGTGCAGGGCACGATCCGCAGCCGCGTGCTGTTCTGATCGCATCGCGCTGAGGCCGGCCGGCGCGCCGGCAGTGGCAGAGGGACACGCGTCGGCGCCAGGGCACGAACCCTGGCCCTGACCTAAAATCCCCACCCCGGCTATGGACGCGTGGCGCCCGGCCGAGGTCCCACCCCGATGAATGCTCCGACCGCGTTGAACGCGCTGCTGTCGCAGGCCGCAGAGCCTGCACGACTGCGTGAGATCCCCTACAACTACACCAGCTTCTCCGATCGCGAGATCGTGATCCGCCTGCTGGGCGAGCGCGCCTGGGAATTGCTCCAGACGCTGCGCGCCGAGCGCCGCACCGGCCGATCGGCGCGCATGCTCTACGAGGTGCTCGGCGACATCTGGGTCGTTCAGCGCAACCCCTACCTGATCGACGACCTGCTCGACAACCCGCGCCGCCGCGGCCTGCTGGTCGATGCGCTGCGGCATCGCCTGGCCGAGGTGCAGAAGCGCCGCACGCCCGACAGCGACCTGCCGCGCGACCAGCTCGTGGGCGAGCTCACGGGCCGCGTCGGCGAGGCCGTGCAGGCCTTCGACACCCTGTTCCGCGACGTCGCCGCGCTGCGCCGCAAGGCCACCCGCGTGCTGGGCCGGCTCACGGCCAAGGACAACATCAAGTTCGACGGCCTCTCGCGCGTGGCCCATGTCACCGACGCCACCGACTGGCGCGTGGAGTACCCCTTCGTCGTGCTGTGCCCCGACACCGAGGCCGAGATGGCGCTGCTGGTCAAGGGCTGCATCGAGCTGGGCCTGACCATCATTCCGCGCGGCGGCGGCACCGGCTACACCGGCGGCGCCATTCCTCTGACCTGGAACAGCGTGGTCATCAACACCGAGAAGCTCGAGGCGATGACCGAGGTCGAGCTGGTCGCGCTGCCCGGCCTCGAGGCGCCCGTGCCCACCATCTGGACCGAGGCCGGCGTGGTCACGCAGCGCGTGGCCGACGCGGCCGAGCGCTCGGGCTACGTGTTCGCGGTCGACCCGACCTCGGCCGAGGCCTCGTGCGTCGGCGGCAACGTCGCGATGAATGCGGGCGGCAAGAAGGCCGTGCTGTGGGGCACCGCGCTCGACAACCTGGCCTCGTGGCGCATGGTCACGCCGCAGGCCGAATGGCTCGAGGTCACGCGCATCGGCCACAACCTCGGCAAGATCCACGACGCCGAGAGCGCGCTGTTCGAGCTCCAGTACTTCGCGGCCGACGGCAAGACGCCGCTGCGCACCGAGCGCCTCGACATCCCGGGCCGTACCTTCCGCAAGGAAGGCCTGGGCAAGGACGTGACCGACAAGTTCCTCTCGGGCCTGCCGGGCATCCAGAAGGAAGGCTGCGACGGCCTGATCACGAGCTGCCGCTGGGTGGTGCACCGCATGCCGGCGCACACGCGTACCGTCTGCCTCGAGTTCTTCGGCAACGCCAAGGACGCGGTGCCCAGCATCGTCGAGATCAAGGACTTCATGTTCGCCGAGCAGAAGCGCTCGGGCGTGCTGCTGGCCGGCCTCGAGCACCTCGACGACCGCTATCTGAAGGCCGTGGGCTACGCCACCAAGTCGAAGAAGCACGGCGGCCTGCCGAAGATGGTGCTGTTCGGCGACATCGCGGGCGACGACGCCGACGCGGTGGCGCGCGTCACCTCCGAGGTGGTGCGCATCGCCAACTCGCGCAGCGGCGAGGGCTTCATCGCCATCAGCCCCGAGGCGCGCAAGAAGTTCTGGCTTGACCGCAAGCGCACCGCCGCGATCAGCCGCCACACCAACGCCTTCAAGATCAACGAGGACGTGGTGATCCCGCTGCCGCGCATGGCCGAGTACAGCGACGGCATCGAGCGCATCAACATCGAGCTCTCGCTGCGCAACAAGCTCGCGCTGGTCGACGAGCTCGAGAAGTTCTTCGTGCACGGCAACCTGCCGCTGGGCAAGACCGACGACGCCAACGAGATCCCCTCGGCCGAGCTGCTCGAGGACCGCGTGGCGCAGGCCGTGGCGTTGCTGCAGGAGGTGCGCGCGCTGTGGGCCGGCTGGCTCGACGAGGTCGATGCGCTGTTCCCGCAGCTGCAGGACCATTCGCTGCGCGCGAGCTGGAAGACCCAGCTGCGCCAGCCGCTGTCGGCGATCTTCGCGGGCGCGGCCTTCGCGCCGATCCTGGCCGAGTGCACGGCGATCCACAAGCGCGTGCTCAAGGGCCGCGTGTGGGTCGCGCTGCACATGCACGCGGGCGACGGCAACGTGCACACCAACATCCCGGTCAACAGCGACAACTACGAGATGCTGCAGACCGCGCACGAGGCGGTCGCGCGCATCATGAAGCTGGCGCGCCGGCTCGACGGTGTGATCTCGGGCGAGCACGGCATCGGCATCACCAAGCTCGAGTTCCTGTCGGACGAGGAGCTGCGCCCCTTCGCCGAGTACAAGCAGCGCATCGATCCCGAGGGCCGCTTCAACAAGGGCAAGCTGCTGCGCGAGCCGGGTGCCGGCGCGCAGTCGCTGCATGCCGACCTGACCAACGCCTACACGCCGAGCTTCGGCCTGATGGGGCACGAGTCGATCATCATGCAGCAGAGCGACATCGGTGCCATCGCCGACAGCGTGAAGGACTGCCTGCGCTGCGGCAAGTGCAAGCCGGTGTGCGCCACCCACGTGCCGCGCGCCAACCTGCTCTACAGCCCGCGCAACAAGATCCTCGCGACCTCGCTCCTGGTCGAGGCCTTCCTCTACGAGGAGCAGACCCGGCGCGGCGTGAGCATCAAGCACTGGGAGGAGTTCGAGGACGTGGCCGACCACTGCACGGTGTGCCACAAGTGCCTCACGCCCTGCCCGGTGAAGATCGACTTCGGCGACGTGTCGATGAACATGCGCAACCTGCTGCGCAAGATGGGGCAGAAGAGCTTCCGTCCCGGCAACGCGGCCGCGATGTTCTTCCTCAACGCGACCAATCCGCAGACCATCAAGACGGTGCGCGCGGGCATGGTGGGCATCGGCTTCAAGGCGCAGCGCATGGCCAACGACCTGCTGCGCGGCCTCGCGAAGAAGCAGACGGCAGCGCCGCCGGCCTCGCTCGGACCGGCGCCGCTCAAGGAGCAGGTGATCCACTTCATCAACAAGAAGATGCCGGGCAACCTGCCGAAGAAGACGGCGCGCGCGCTGCTCGACATCGAGGACGCCGACTACGTGCCGATCATCCGCAACCCCAAGGTCACGACCTCGGAGACCGAGGCGGTGTTCTATTTCCCGGGCTGTGGGTCGGAGCGGCTGTTCTCGCAGGTGGGGCTCGCGACGCAGGCCATGCTCTGGCACGCGGGCGTGCAGACGGTGCTGCCGCCGGGCTACCTGTGCTGCGGCTATCCGCAGCGCGGCAGCGGCCAGTTCGACAAGGCCGAGAAGATGATCACCGACAACCGTGTGCTGTTCCACCGGGTGGCGAACACGCTCAACTACCTCGACATCAAGACCGTGGTGGTGAGCTGCGGCACCTGCTACGACCAGCTGCAGGGCTACCAGTTCGACAAGATCTTCCCGGGCTGCCGGATCATCGACATCCACGAGTACCTGCTCGAGAAGGGCATCACCCTGGGTGACGCCGGCGGCGCCGGCTACCTCTACCACGACCCCTGCCACACGCCGATGAAGCAGCAGGACCCGATGAAGACGGTGAAGGCGCTTGTCGGCGACAACGTGCTCAAGAACGACCGCTGCTGCGGCGAGTCGGGCACGCTGGGCGTGTCGCGGCCCGACATCTCGACGCAGATCCGTTTCCGCAAGGAAGAGGAACTGAAGAAGGGTGAGGCCGCGCTGCGCGACGGCGGCAAGATCGGCGCCGGCGAGAACGTGAAGATCCTCACCAGCTGCCCGAGCTGCCTGCAGGGCCTGTCGCGCTACGGCAGCGACCTGAACAACGGCCTGCTCGAGGCCGACTACATCGTGGTCGAGATGGCCAACAAGATCCTCGGCGCCGACTGGATGCCCGAGTACGTGGCGGCCGCGAACCACGGTGGCATCGAACGGGTGCTGGTGTGAGCGGCGAGGTGGCGCGCGTGGCCGGCTGCGTGTTCTGCGAACAGGCGGGCGGACGCCTGGTGTTCGAGGGCGCGAGGCTGCGCGTGATCCACGCGGTGGAGGCGGGCTTCCCGGCCTTCTACCGCGTGGTGTGGAATGCGCACCGGCCCGAGCTGTCCGACCTGTCGCGCGAGGAGCGCGCGCACTGCATGGACGCCGTGGCCGAGGTCGAGCAATGCCTGCGCGACACGCTCGCGCCGACCAAGATCAACGTCGCCGCGCTCGGCAACATGGTGCCGCACCTGCACTGGCACGTGATCGCGCGCTTCGACTGGGACAGCCATTTCCCCGCGCCGTTCTGGGCCGCCGCGCAGCGCGCGGCACCGGCCGCGCGCGTGGCCCAGGTCGAGGCGCTGCTGAGCGCGGCCGAGGCCGCGATGGCCACGCGCCTCGCGGCGCTGTAGCCGGCGCGGCATACTGCGCCGTCTCCCCGCATCCTCTTTCCTCCACTTCGAACGGACACTCCCCCATGGCAGGCTTGCAAGCCGGCGCGCCGACGCCGCAGTCGATCACCGTGCACGGCCGCTCGCGCGTGCTCGAGGTGGGCTTCTCCGACGGCGCCACCTTCCGCATTCCCTTCGAGCTGATGCGCATCTATTCGCCCTCGGCCGAGGTGCAGGGCCACGGACCGGGCCAGGAAACGTTGCAGACCGGCAAGCGCGAGGTCGAGCTGGTCGCGCTCGAGCCGGTGGGCAACTACGCGGTGCAGCCCCGCTTCAGCGACGGGCACGACACCGGCATCTACTCGTGGGACCTGCTCTACCAGCTGGGTTCGCAGCAAGCCGAACTCTGGGCCGCCTACGAGCAGAAGCTGGCCGAAGCAGGCGTCGATCGCGACGCACCGATGGCCGAGAAGGGCGGCCACGCCTGCGGCAGCCATTGACTGGCGTTTGCTATTGAAAGCATAGCTTCGTCGGTAGACGTGACGGGCGTTACAAGACCTCTGCGTTTGCAGAAAAAGCAACAAATGACCGCCGGTACAGCGGGGTCGTCGTCTTGATGCGAGGACGAACGGCCTAACATCGGTCGCATGACCACCACCCATTTCGGCTTCGAGAAAGTCGACGAGAGCGAGAAGGCCGGCCGCGTGCGCGGCGTGTTCGACTCGGTCGCCACGCGCTACGACCTGATGAACGACCTCATGTCGATGGGGCTTCACCGCGCATGGAAGGCCTACACCGTCATGGTCGCGAACGTGGGCGAAGGCTCGCGCGTGCTCGACATCGCGGGCGGCACCGGCGACCTCGCGCTGGCCTTCGCGAAGAAGGTCGGCGCCAGCGGCCAGGTGGTCCACACCGACATCAACGAAGCCATGCTGCGTACCGGCCGCGACCGCCTGCTCGACGCCGGCGTGGTGCTGCCCACCACCGTCTGCGACGCCGAGAAGCTGCCGTTCCCCGACGACCACTTCGACGTCGTCACCGTCGCCTTCGGCCTGCGCAACATGACGCACAAGGACGTCGCGCTCAAGGAGATGAACCGCGTGCTCAAGCCGCGCGGCAAGCTGCTGGTGCTCGAGTTCTCGAAGGTCGCGAAGCCGCTCGAGAAGGTCTACGACTGGTACTCCTTCAACGTGCTGCCGCGCCTGGGCAAGGTGGTGGCGGGCGACGACGCGAGCTACCGCTACCTGGCCGAATCGATCCGCATGCATCCGGGCCAGGACGAGCTCAAGTCCCTCATGAAAGAGGGCGGTTTCGGGCATGTGGACTATCACAACATGACGGGTGGCGTGGTCGCCCTCCATGTTGGAATCAAGTGTTGATCAGACGAGATTTCGTTCGAGAGGAGACCTTATGAAGAGTTTGAGTACTTTGCTTCTGGCTGGCGCACTCGCGCTCGTCAGCATCCAGGCCGACGCGGCGCGCATGGGCGGCGGTAAATCCGTCGGCCGCCAATCCTCGAACGTGACGCAACGCCAGGCCACGCCGCCGGCCGCGCCCGCGCAACAGAACGCCACCAACGCGGCCGCCAAGCCCGCCACGCCGGCACCCGCCGCCGCGGCACCGAAGCGCCCGTGGGGCGCCATGCTCGGCGGCCTGGCCGCGGGCCTGGGCCTCGCATGGCTCGCGAGCTCGCTGGGCCTGGGCGCGGGCTTCGGCAACATCCTGCTGATCGGCCTGCTGGTGCTGGCCGCGGTGTTCGTGTGGCGCATGATCAAGTCGCGCTCGCAGCCCGCCGGTGCACGCCAGGGCGGCTTCGCCTTCCAGGGCGCGGGCGGTCCGGGCAACCCGGCAGCGCCGGCGCAGTACAGCCCGAGCAACGTCGGCAACGACGCCTCGGCCCGTCCGTGGGAGCGCAACGCCACCAACTTCGATGCCACGCCCGCCGCGACCTCGCACGGCAGCAGCCTCTCGTCCGCGGGTGCCGCGGCCGGTGGCGGCAGCATGATCGGTTCGGCCCTGGCCGGTTCGCAGAGCTGGGGCATCCCGGCCGGCTTCGATGTCGACGGTTTCCTGACCGCCGCCAAGCGCAACTTCGTGACCCTGCAGGATGCCTGGGACCGTGCCGACATCACCATGCTGCGTTCGATGATGACCGACGAGATGATCGAGGAAATCCGCAGCCAGCTCGCCGACCGCGCCAGCCACACCGGTGGCGTGTCGAACAAGACCGAGGTGGTCATGCTCGACGCCAAGCTGCTCGGCATCGAGGAACTGGCCGATGCCTACATGGCCAGCGTGGAGTTCTCCGGCATGATCCGCGAAGACGCTTCGGCGGGCCCGGGCCCGTTCCGCGAAGTCTGGAACATGACGCGTCCGACCACCGGCGGCAACGGCTGGCTCGTGGCCGGCGTGCAAGCCCTGCAATAAGCAGCGGCTTCGAAGGCGGCCCGGCCGCCTGCAGAAAGGATAATGGGGACCATGGCCACACCATCGTCCCCTTTTTCTTTGCTCGGCGACCTGTTCAATCGCGTCGGCGAGCGCCTGCAGCCGCCGCCCTGGGCCGTGCACGAGATCCAGCACCGCGCCGTGCTGTTCCTCAACCATGTGCTGCAGCAGGAGCCCGAGGCCCAGCAACGGCTGGTGCGCCAGCAGGGCCGCGTGGTGCGCTTCCAGTGGCGCTTCGTCACGATGGAGCTGGTGGCCACGCCCGCCGGCCTGCTCGACTTGGCGCCGCCGGGCTCGCTGCCCGAGCTCACGCTGTCGGTCACCGATGACAACCCCTTCGAGATCGCGCGCGCCACGCTGCGCGGCGACAAGCCCTCGGTGCAGATCGTGGGCGACGTGCAGCTCGCGGCCGAGGTCAACTGGCTGGTCGACCACGTGCGCTGGGACGTCGAGGACGACCTCGCGCGCGTGATCGGCGATGTGCCCGCGCATGCCATCGGCAATGCGGTGCGGCGCGTGGTGGGCGCATTGCGCCAGTTCGTGGGCAACCGCGCGGCGGCCGGCAGATCCGGTATCGGTTCGGCGGGCACCGCCGAATGAGCCGCTTCTATCGCAGCCTCTTCATCGTCTGGGTCGCGCTGCGCTACGGCCTCGACGAGCTCGTGCTCACGAGCTTCCAGAAGCCCTGGCTGCGGGTGGTCGCACGCATCGTCTCCTTCGGCCGCCGGCTCGACGCACCGCGTGGCCAGCGGCTGCGCGAGGCGCTCGAGCGGCTGGGCCCGATCTTCGTCAAGTTCGGTCAGGTGCTCTCCACGCGGCGCGACCTGCTGCCGCCCGACATCGCCGACGAGCTGACCTTCCTGCAGGACCGCGTGCCGCCGTTCCCCTCGGCGGTGGCCGTGGCGACCATCGAGCGCGCGTTCCGCCGGCCTGTCGGCGACGTGTTCGTGCAGTTCGACGAAACGCCGATCGCGAGCGCCTCGATCGCGCAGGTGCACTTCGCGACCATCCGCACCGGCGACGGCCAGCTGCGCGAGGTGGCGGTCAAGGTGCTGCGCCCCAACATGCGCGGCGTGATCGAGAAGGACCTGGGCCTGATGGCCATGATGGCCGGCTGGGTCGAGAAGCTCTCGCCCGACGGCAAGCGGCTCAAGCCGCGCGAGGTGGTGGCCGAGTTCGACAAGTACCTGCACGACGAGCTCGACCTGGTGCGCGAGGCCGCCAATGCCGCGCAGCTGCGCCGCAACATGGCTTCGCTCGACCTGGTGCTGATCCCCGAGATGTTCTGGGACTTCTGCCATCCCGAGGTGATCGTGATGGAGCGCATGAACGGCGTGCCGATCGCGCAGCTCGAGCGGCTACGCGCCGCGGGCGTCGACATCCCGAAGCTCGCGCGCGATGGCGTCACCATCTTCTTCACCCAGGTGTTCCGCGACGGCTTCTTTCATGCCGACATGCACCCGGGCAACATCCAGGTCAGCCTCGAGCCCCAGACCTTCGGGCGCTACATCTCGCTGGACTTCGGGATCATCGGCACGCTCACCGAGTCCGACAAGGAGTATCTGGCGCAGAACTTCGTGGCCTTCTTCCGGCGCGACTACAAGCGCGTGGCCGAGCTGCACCTCGAGAGCGGCTGGGTGCCCGAGGGCACGCGCATCGACGAGCTCGAGGCCGCGATCCGCACCGTCTGCGAACCCTACTTCGACCGGCCGCTCAAGGAGATCTCGCTCGGCATGGTGCTGATGCGGCTGTTCCAGACCTCGCGCCGCTTCCACGTCGAGATCCAGCCGCAGCTGGTGCTGCTGCAGAAGACCCTGCTCAACATCGAGGGGCTGGGCCGCCAGCTCGATCCCGAGCTCGACCTCTGGCACACGGCCAAGCCCTTCCTCGAGAAGTGGATGGTCGACCAGATCGGCCCCAAGAAGCTGTTCCAGCAGCTCAAGGACGAGGCGCCGCGATACGCCAAGCTGTTGCCGGAATTGCCGCGCCTGCTGCACGATTTCCTGGAGAATCGGCCGCCCGACCACCGGCGCGAGCTGTTGGAGCTGCTGGCCGCGCAGAAGCGCACCAACCGGTTGCTCCAGTCCATCCTCTACGGTGGCATAGGTTTTGTATTGGGTCTGCTGGCCATGCAGCTGCTGGTGCGCGTTCGACTTTTCTGAACCGCGCGGACGCTGGCCGCCACGGCCTGAAAAAGAGAGGCGTGCTGCCTTGGAATCGAGGAAAGAGGAGAACCTGACGTGCTGCTGACCCTGGTCATCGTCTATCTGTTGCTCACCATCGCCATCGGCCTGTATGCGGCCCGGCGCGTGAAGAACACCACCGACTTCGCGATCGCCGGGCGGCACCTGCCGCTCTTCATGATCGTCACGACCACCTTCGCGACCTGGTTCGGTTCCGAGACGGTGCTGGGCATCCCGGCCAAGTTCATCGAGGGCGGCCTCAACGGCGTGGTCGAAGACCCGTTCGGCGCCGGCACCTGCCTGATCCTCGTGGGCCTGTTCTTCGCGGGCAAGCTCTACCGCATGACGCTGCTGACCATCAGCGACTACTACCGCGAACGCTACGGCCGCGGCGTGGAGGTGGCCTGCACGCTGATCATCATGCTGAGCTACCTGGGCTGGGTCTCGGCGCAGGTCACGGCGCTGGGGCTGGTGTTCAACGTGCTCTCGGGCGGCGCCATCGGGCTGTCGACCGGCATGGTGATCGGCGTGGTCTCGATCCTGGCCTACACGCTGTTCGGCGGCATGTGGTCGGTGGCGGTCACCGACTTCATCCAGATGATCATCCTGGTGGCCGGCCTGGCCATCATCGCGATGTTCGCGGGCAACATGGCCGGCGGCGCCGACAAGGTGGTCGCCTTCGCGGTCAGCAAGGACCTGTTCAAGTTCTGGCCCGAGCCCAACTGGCACGACATGGTCTTCTTCTTCGCCGCTGCCATCACCATGATGCTCGGCTCGATCCCGCAGCAGGACGTGTTCCAGCGCGTGATGTCGGCCAACAGCGTCAAGGCCGCCACGCGCGGCCCGGTGATCGGCGGCCTGGCGTACATCCTGTTCGCCTTCGTGCCGATGTTCCTCGTGGCCAGCGCGCTGCTGATCATGCCGGAGCAGACCGCCACGCTGCTCAAGGAGGATCCGCAGAAGGTGCTGCCCACGCTGGTGCTCGAGAAGATGCCGTTCGTGATGCAGGTGCTGTTCTTCGGCGCGCTGCTGTCGGCCATCAAGTCGACCGCCTCGGCCACCTTGCTGGCGCCCAGCGTCACCTTCACCGAGAACATCTGGCGCCAGTTCCGCCCCGCGGGCACCGACCGCGAGAACCTCCGGACCATGCGCATCACGGTGCTGCTGTTCAGCGCGGCGGTGCTGGCCTATGCGATCCGCATGCAGGGCACGCCGATCTACGAACTGGTCTCGGGCGCCTACCAGGTGCCGCTGGTCGGGGCCTTCATCCCGCTGGTGTTCGGCCTCTACTGGAAGCGCGCCACCACCCAGGGCGCGATCGCCGCGATCCTGTTCGGCATCGGCACCTGGCTGCTGTTCATGGCGATGCCCTGGGGCGCGGTGTTCCCGGCCCAGCTCGCGGGCGTGCTGGCCTCGTTCGCGGGCATGGTGCTCGGCTCGCTGGCGCCGCAATGGGTGGTGAACACTCACACGCCGCACCGCCCGCTGGCGACCGAAACGGCCTGAATCTCGCGCCGGGCGCAATCCCCGGGGCGCCGGCCGGCCGGGGGGCGCCCCTATAATCGAGGGCTTTGCGAGCGGCCGCCCGGTCGCTTTCCCCACTCGATTTCCCATGCCCATCTACGCCTACAAGTGCAGCGCCTGCGGCTTCGCCAAGGATGCCCTGCAGAAGATGTCCGATCCGCCGCTCACGGTGTGTCCGGCATGCGGCGCGAGCGCATTCGAAAAGCAGGTCACGGCGGCCGGATTCCAGCTCAAGGGCTCGGGCTGGTACGTCACCGACTTCCGTGACGGCGGCGGCAAGAAGTCCGAAGCCGCCACCGCGCCGGCCGCCTCGGGCGACGGCGCCGCCAAGTCTGCCGATGCACCCGCCGCCGCGCCCAGCCCGGCTCCCGCGCCGGCCCCTGCACCCGCGCCGGCCGCCAAGAGCGCCGACTGAGGCGCCGAACCGCCCGTCGCTGTCCCAGAGAAGAAACCTCCCGATGCTCGCCCTGCGCAAATGGTTGCTGTCCGGCCTGCTGGTGATCGTGCCGCTGGTCATCACGCTTGGCGTGCTGAACTGGATCATCGGCACGCTCGACCAGACGCTGTGGCTGCTGCCCGAGCAGTGGCAGGTCTGGCTCAGCGACCACCGGGTGCGCGGCCTGGGCGTGCTGCTCACGCTGGCGATCCTGCTGGTGGTGGGCGCCGCCGCGAGCAATTTCGTCGGCAAGCGCCTGCTCGGCTGGGGCGACGCCGTGGTGCGCCGCATCCCGGTGGTGCGCTCGATCTACTCGAGCGTCAAGCAGGTCTCCGACACGCTGTTCTCCGAGAACGGCAACGCCTTCCGCACCGCGGTGCTGGTGCAGTGGCCGCGCGAGGGCGTGTGGACCATCGCCTTCGTCACCGGCGCGCCCGGCAACGAGGTCGCGGAACACCTGGGCAACGAGGAGTTCCTCAGCGTCTACGTGCCCACCACGCCCAATCCCACGGGCGGCTACTTCGTGATGCTCAAGCGCAGCGACTGCATCGAGCTCCTGATGAGCGTGGACGAGGCGCTCAAGTACATCGTCTCGATGGGGGTCGTCGTTCCCGGCAGCCCCGCCAGCATCGCGACGACCAAACCGTCCAACCCATAAAAACGAACGCGCCGCAACGGCGCCGGAATCTAGCCATGGCCATGCGTACTCACTATTGCGGTCTCGTGACCGAAGCCCTGTTGGGCCAGACCGTCACCCTTTGCGGCTGGGTCAACCGTCGCCGCGACCACGGCGGCGTGATCTTCATCGACGTGCGCGACCGCGAAGGCTACGTGCAGGTGGTGTGCGACCCCGATCGCGCCTCGACCTTCGCCGTCGCCGAGAACCTGCGCAACGAGTTCTGCGTGCAGATCACGGGCCTGGTGCGCGCACGCCCCGAAGGCACCACCAACGACCAGCTCAAGAGCGGCAAGATCGAAGTGCTCGCGCACGAGCTCAAGGTGCTCAACCCCTCGGTCACGCCGCCGTTCCTGCTGGACGACGACAACCTGTCGGAAACCACGCGCCTCACGCACCGCGTGCTGGACCTGCGCCGCCCCGCGATGCAGCGCAACCTGATGCTGCGCTACAAGGTGACGATGGAAACGCGCAAGTTCCTCGACGCCAACGGCTTCATCGACATCGAGACCCCGATGCTCGGCAAGTCCACGCCCGAAGGCGCGCGCGACTACCTGGTGCCCAGCCGCGTGCACGACGGCAGCTTCTTCGCGCTGCCGCAGTCGCCGCAGCTGTTCAAGCAGCTGCTGATGGTGGCCGGCTACGACCGCTACTACCAGATCGTGAAGTGCTTCCGCGACGAGGACCTGCGCGCCGATCGCCAGCCCGAATTCACGCAGATCGACATCGAGACCTCGTTCCTGGCCGAGGAAGAGATCCGCGAGATGTTCGAAGGCATGATCCGCAATGTGTTCCGCAACGCCGCGGGCATCGAGCTGCCGGTGTTCCCGACCATGACCTATGGCGAGGCGATGTTCAAGTACGGCTCGGACAAGCCCGACCTGCGCGTGAAGCTCGAGTTCACCGAACTCACCGAGCTGATGAAGCGCGTGGAATTCAAGGTGTTCTCGAACGCCGCCACGATGAAGGGCGGCCGCGTGGTCGCGCTGCGCGTGCCGGGCGGCGGTGCCGAGGGCGGCCTGTCGCGCGGCGAGATCGACGCCTACCAGGAGTTCGTGAAGATCTACGGCGCCAAGGGCCTGGCCTACATCAAGATCAACGACGCGGCGGCCGGCCGCGAGGGCCTGCAGAGCCCGATCGTGAAGAACCTCGACGACAACGCGCTGGCCGAGATCATCGCCCGCACCGGCGCGCGCAACGGCGACATCCTGTTCTTCGGCGCCGACAAGGAGAAGGTGGTCAACGACGCCATCGGCGCGCTGCGCGTGAAGATCGGCCACAGCGCCTTCGGCAAGAAGAGCGGCCTGTTCGACGACCGCTGGGCACCGCTGTGGGTGGTCGACTTCCCGATGTTCGAGTTCGACGAGGAAGGACAGCGCTGGAGCGCCGTGCACCATCCGTTCACCGCGCCGAAGGACGGCCATGAGGACCTCATGGACACCGCGCCCGAGAAATGCATCGCCAAGGCCTACGACATGGTGCTCAATGGCATCGAGATGGGTGGCGGCTCGGTGCGTATCCACCGCGAGGAAGTGCAGAGCAAGGTGTTCCGCGCGCTGAAGATCAGCGCCGAGGACGCGCAGCTCAAGTTCGGCTTCCTGCTCGACGCGCTGCAGTACGGCGCGCCGCCGCACGGCGGCATCGCCATCGGCCTGGACCGCCTCGTCATGCTGATGACCGGCGCCGAGTCGATCCGCGACGTGATCGCCTTCCCGAAGACCCAGCGCGCGCAGGACCTGCTGACGCAGGCGCCGAGCCCGGTCGACGAGAAGCAGCTGCGCGAACTGCACATCCGGCTGCGCAACGTGCAGCCGCAGCAGGCGGCCTGATCGGCGGCGCTTGCTCCGGGAAGGGCGGTGGCTAAAATGGCTAATCACTCCCCGGAAGCCAGCCATGCAGATCACCGCCACCGAAGCCAAGAACCGATTCGGCTACTACCTCGGCCAGGCCGAGCGTGAGCCGGTGCATGTGATGAAGAACGACCGCGTGGCGGTCGTTCTCGTTTCGGCCGCGCGCTTTGCGGAACTCGAGGCGCTGGAGCAGAAGAAGTCGATGGCTCAGCGCAAGCGCGAGTTCAATGCGCAATACAAGGACTGGATCGCCGAGCAGAACGAACTGGTGGAGAAACAGGGCTTGTGGTGCGAGGGGATGGTGGCCTGGCAGGAAGCGCCTTGAATGGCGCAGTTCGATATCTACGAGAACCCTCGGCCCGAGGCGCGCCGGACGGTTCCCTACGTCATCGACGTGCAAAGCGGCCTGCTCGATCACTTGTCGACCCGCCTTGTCATTCCCGTGTTTCGCGTCGGCGCGCGCCAGGCACCGGTCAACTTGTGCCCGCCGGTGGAAATGGGCGGGGAGACCTTGTGCCTGATGCCGCACCTGGCGGCCCCTCTCTCGGCCAAGCTTCTCAAGAAGCCCGTCGCTTCGTTCGCTTCCCGCGCCAGTGAGGTCGCAGCCGCCATGGATGCCGTGCTCAGTGGCTTCTGATACGCGCCCTTTCAAGATCCCCCAGTCCGTACTGGTCGTGATCCACACGCCCGCCCTCGACGTGCTGCTGATCCGCCGCGCCGACGCCGAGACCGAGTTCTGGCAGTCGGTCACGGGCAGCAAGGACGCGGAAGACGAGCCGCTGGCGCTCACGGCCGCGCGCGAGGTCGCGGAGGAGACCGGCATCCTGTGCGGGCAGGGCAGTGCGCTCGCGCCGCAACTGGTCGATTGGGGCCTGCGCAACGTCTACGAGATCTATCCGCGCTGGCGAGCGCGCTATGCGCCGGGCGTGACCCACAACACCGAGCACCTGTTCGGCCTGTGCGTGCCCGAGCGCGTGGTGCCGGTGCTGGCACCGCGCGAGCACACCGACTGGCGCTGGCTGCCGTACCGCGAGGCCGCCGACGCCTGCTTTTCCCCATCGAACGCCGAAGCCATTCTGTTGCTGCCAGAATTTGCGCGATGAACTCGCAGACGCCCAACTTCCGGGTCGCCACCTACAACATCCACAAGGGGGTGCAGGGCATCGGGCCCGCGCGGCGGCTCGAAATCCACAACCTCGGCCATGCCATCGAGCAGCTCGACGCCGACATCGTCTGCCTGCAGGAAGTGCGCAAGATGAACCGCCAGGCGGCGGTGCGCTTTCCGCGCTGGCCCGAGCTGCCGCAGGCCGATTTCCTCGCGCCCGAGGGCTACACGGCGGTCTATGAGACCAATGCCATCACGCGCCACGGCGAGCACGGCAACGCGCTGCTCACGCGCTGGCCGGTGCTGCGCACCAACCACCAGGACATCTCCGACCACCGCTTCGAGCAGCGCGGCCTGCTGCACGTGGTGATGGAGGTCGAAGGGCGGCCGGTGCACGCCATCGTGGTGCACCTGGGGCTCATCAAGGGGAGCCGCGTGCGGCAGGTGGCGCGGCTGCGCGAATTCATCGAGCGCGAGGTGCCGAACGGCGAGCCGGTGGTGGTGGCCGGCGACTTCAACGACTGGGGCGCGCGCATGCGCTATGCGATGAACGCCATGGGCCTGCGCGACACCAGCGACCTGCGCGGCCCGCGCACGCTGACCTATCCCTCGCGGCTGCCGGTGGCGCAGCTCGATTTCATCTACGGCCGCGAGATCGAACCGCTGACCAGCAGCGTGCCGCGCGGCCCGATCTGGGCCCGCATGTCGGACCACCTGCCGCTGGTCACCGACTTCTTGCTGCCGAATTGATAGCAAGGCCCGCAGAAGGAGCGGGCATTCGCGGCCCGAACGGCGGGCATGCATTCACTGGTACGATGGCCCGATGCTGAGGAAAACCGAAGTGGACACGCTCCCCGTTCCCAAAGACGACGACGAGGGCACGCCCGTCTCCGTGAAGATCCGCGAACGCCTGCACGCGGCGCGCCGGCGCTTCAACGCCAACGACAACATCGCCGAGTTCATCCAGCCCGGCGAGCTCGAGGCCCTGCTCGACGAGGTCGAGGTCAAGATGAAGGGCGTGCTCGACAGCCTGGTGATCGACGTCGAGAACGACCACAACACCGACAACACCGCGCGGCGCGTGGCCAAGATGTACGTCAACGAGGTGTTCCGCGGCCGCTACGTGCCGCCGCCTTCGCTGACCGAATTCCCCAATGCCGAGCACCTCAACGAACTGATGATCGTCGGCCCGATCACGGTGCGCAGCGCCTGCTCGCACCACTTCTGCCCGATCATCGGCAAGCTCTGGATCGGCGTGATGCCCAACGAGCACACCAACGTCATCGGCCTGTCGAAGTACGCGCGCCTCGCCGAATGGGTGATGGGCCGTCCGCAGATCCAGGAAGAGGCCGTGGTGCAACTGGCCGACCTGATCCAGGAAAAGACCCAGCCCGACGGCCTCGCGCTGGTCATGGAGGCCGAGCATTTCTGCATGGCCTGGCGCGGCGTGAAGGAAATGGACAGCAAGATGATCAACTCCGTGATGCGCGGCGTGTTCCTCAAGGACCCGAGCCTGCGCCGCGAATTCCTCTCTCTCCTGCCCCGAAAGAGCTGACATGCTGGTCCGACTCCTCTACGCCAGCCGCGCCGTCGACACCAGCCCCGCGGCCATCGAGGCGATCCTCACGCAATCGCGCTCGCACAACACGACCTGCGGCATCACGGGCATCCTCTGCTACGGCGGCGGCACCTTCCTGCAGGCGATCGAAGGCGGCCGCATGGCGATCAGCGAGCTCTACGGCCACATCCAGCGCGATGCGCGCCACAAGGACGTGGTGCTGCTGCACTACGAGGAAATCTTCGAGCGCCGCTTCGGCGGCTGGACCATGGGGCAGGTCAACCTCTCCAAGCTCAATGCCTCCACGCTGCTGAAGTACTCCGAGAAGCCCGAGCTCGACCCGTACAAGGTCTCGGGCAAGGTCTCGCTGGCGTTGCTCGAGGAGCTGATGGCCACGGCGGCCATCGTCGGGCGCCACTGAAATGCGTCGGGGGCCTCGGCCCCCTTTTTGTTGCCCGCCGGCCGGTGGGCGAGCGACTTCCCTGATCTGATCCCGTGCCTCTTTCCGCATTCGCGCTGATCCTGCTTGCAGGGCTCATCCACGCGGGCTGGAACATCGTCGCCAAGAAGGCCAACGGCGACGTGCGCTTCAGCTTCCAGACCAGCGTGTTCAACATGCTCATCTGGGCGCCGGTGGGCATCGTGCTGGGCTGGAACGTGGTGCCCCACTGGGGCGCGACCGAATGGGGCTTCGTCGTGCTCAGCGGCGTGCTGCACATCTTCTATTTCATCGTGCTGCTGCGCGGCTACCGCAAGTCGGACCTCACGGTGGTCTATCCGCTGGCGCGGGGCTCGGGGCCGCTCTTGTCGTCGCTGGTGGCGGTGCTGTTCCTCGGCGAGAAGATCAGCCTCGTGGGCGTGGCGGGCATCGTGGGCGTGGTGGGTGGCGTGTTCCTGGTCGCCGGTGGCCCGAAGCTCTGGCACAAGGCGCACGACCCGGCGCAGCGCGAGCGCGTGCACAAGGGCATCCGCTACGGCGTGCTGACCGGCGGCTTCATCGCGGCCTACACCGTGGCCGACAGCTACGCCGTCAAGTTCCTCGCGATGTCGCCGATCCTGCTCGACTATTTCGGCAACCTCGTGCGCCTGGTGCTGCTGCTGCCGGCCGCGCTGCACGACCGCGCGACCACCGCGCGCATGTGGCGCGCGCAGTGGAAGTACGCGCTGGTGGTGGCGGCCGTGAGCCCGGTGTCGTACGTGCTGGTGCTCTACGCGGTGCAGCAGGCGCCGATCTCGCACGTGGCGCCCGCGCGCGAGGTGTCGATGCTGTTCGCGGCGCTGATCGGCGGCCACCTGCTGCGCGAGGGCGACCGGCTGCTGCGCCTGCTGGGCGCGCTCTTCATCGCCGCGGGCGTGGTGGCGCTCGCGCTGGGCTGAGCCATGAAGCGGACGTGCCCGGGCCCGCTGCTGTTCGGCTGCGACTTCTCGAGCGCACCGACCGCCCGCAAGCCGATCGTGGTCGCCACCGGCGAACCGATGCCCGATGGCGCCGTGGCGTTGCACGAACTGCGGCGCTTCAGCGCGCTCGATGCCTGGAGCCGCTGGCTGCACGCCACGCCGGCCTGGGTCGGCGGTTTCGACTTCCCGTTCAGCCTGCCGCGCGAACTGGTCGAGCACCTGGGCTGGCCCGTGCGCTTCGAGCCGCTGATCGCGCATTACGCCGCGCTCACCCGCGCCCAGATCCGCGAGACCTTCGCGGCCTTCTGCGCCGCGCGGCCGGTGGGCGGCAAGTTCGCGCACCGCGCCACCGATGCGCCCGCGGGTTCCAGCCCGTCGATGAAGTGGGTCAATCCGCCGGTGGCCTTCATGCTGCACGCCGGGGTGCCGCCGCTGCTGTCGGCCGGTGCCCATCTGCCGGGGCTGCGCGCGGTGCAGCCGGCCGATCGGGTGGCGCTCGAGGCCTATCCCGGGCTGCTGGCGCGCGAGCTCATTGGCCGCCGCAGCTACAAGAGCGACGAGCTCGCCAGGCAGACGCCCGAGCGCCGCGCGGCGCGCGCCGAACTGCTGGCCGCACTCGAGGCCGGCCGCACGCGGCTCGGCCTGCGCCTCGTTCTCTCGGCCGGGCAGCGCCGCGAGCTGCTCGACGACCCGCGTGGCGACGACCTCGATGCCGTGCTGTGCCTGGTGCAGGCGGCCTGGGGCCTGCAGCGCGCGGACAGCGCGGGCCCCGGCTACGGCCTGCCCTTGGACATCGATCCGCTCGAGGGCTGGATCGTCTCCGCCTGACCCCGGCCGGGCCCGGTTGTCCTACAGCGCTTCGAGCCGCCGTCGCGGCGCCATCGCCCGATCCGGTCGCTAGATTGACGTCATGGGCCGCCGGCCCATGCGCCCGATCTCCGGGTGCTTCGTGACCGAATCAGGAAGGACATCGCAATGAACAAGGATCAAGTGGCAGGCCGCGTCGACCAGGCCAAGGGCAAGCTCAAGGAAGTCGCCGGCAAGGTCGTGGGCAACGAGAAGCTCGAAGGCGAAGGCGTTGCCGACCAGGCCGCCGGCAAGGTGCAGAGCACCTACGGTGACGTGAAGGAAAAGGCCAAGGACGCGATCAAGTCCGGCGCCGACAAGCTCTGAGGCGACATGGCTGCGGCCCGCGAGGGCGCAGCCTTTTTTCTTTTTATTCCATCGATGTGGAGGTTCCCATGACCATTTCGATACAGCCGTCCGCTTCGCGCACGCGCACCTGGCTCGCCGTGCTGGCGATCGCCGGCGGCAGCCTCGCGCTGGCCGCCTGCGACAAGAACGATGGCCGCACCGCCGGCGAGAAGCTCGACAGCGCCGTGGCGCGCACCGAGCAGGCCGTCGACACCGCGCGCGACAAGACCGTGAAGATGGCCGAGGAGGCCAAGACCCGGATCGACTCGCAGAGCGTGAAGGATGGTGCCGCCAACGCGAAGGAAGCCGTGAAGGACGCCGGCAGCGCCGTCGCGAACACGGTGGACGACGCGGCCATCACCGCCGCCATCTCGGCCGGCCTGGCGAAGGATCCCGACCTCAGCGCCATCAAGATCGACGTCGACACCAAGGCCGGTGCCGTGAGCCTGCAGGGGCCCGCGCCGAGCGCCGCCGCCAAGGAGCGCGCCGAGCAGATCGCCAAGGGCGTGCAGGGCGTGACCTCGGTCGACAACCGGCTCGAGGTGAAGGGCTGAGTTTTTCGAGTCTTCGGACTCGTTTCCTCCCGCCCCCAAAGAAAAAGCCCGGCATGTCCGGGCTTTTTCTTGGGCGGTGGCGGGTGTCAGTGGCCCAGCCAGTCCTTCAGCTCGTCGGCGTGCTCTTCCTCGTCCGAGAGGATGTCCTCGAGCATGCGGCGGGTGGTCGGGTCCTTGTCGCCGATCAGGTTGATCATCTGGCGGTACGACTCGACCGCGATGCGCTCGGCCACGAGGTTGGCGCGCACCATGGCCTGCAGGTCGGTCGATTCGTCGTAGCCGGCATGGCTGCGTTCGCGCAGGTGATCGGGCGCGAAATCGGGTTCACCGCCCAGCTGCACGATGCGTTCGGCGATGCGGTCTGCATGGCCCGATTCCTCGTTGGCATGCACCAGGAATTCGTCGGCGATGGCCGGCGACTCCACGCCGTTGGCGGTGAAGTAGTGGCGCTTGTAGCGCAGCACGCAGACCAGCTCGGTGGCGAGCGCGTCGTTGAGCAGCTTGACGATGTCGTCGCGCCACGGGCCGTAGGCCGGAGTGACGGCGCCGTCGTCGAGGCTGTGGGCCGCGGCATCGAGGCCCTTCTGGTCCAGCACCAGGTGCTGGTGGTCCTTCGCCGGAGTGGAGGCATTGGCTTTCATGGGGGATCCTTTCGTGGGGGAGTTGTTTTCTGCTGCATGAGCGTGTTCACGATGTCGGCCAGGTCGGAAGTCTTGAGCACCGCCGCCAGCACCGCCGTCACCGACAGCAGCCGCCAGGGCCTGACCAGCACCACCACCGCGCCGGTGGCCGCGGCAATGGCCATCAGCTTGGCCGGTTCCTTGCGCGCGTAGCGCTCGAGCAGCGGCCGGGCCAACTGGCCCGCCGCATGCGCCGGATGGCGGCGCCACCAACGCTCGGCCATGCTGCGCGCGACCGAGGCCCAGACGCGGGCATTGCCGCCGCGTCCATCGCCCGCATCGTGCGCGCGCTGGCCTTCGAAGGCGGCACCGGCATCGTCGGGGTCGGACTGCGCGAAGGCCGCTTCGGCATCGCGCCGAGCACGTTCCTGCTGCGGCGTGCGCGGTTCCGGCTCGGGTTCGCGTCCACCGTTGAGTTCGCGCACCAGCGCGCGGCGCGACAGCGCCAGCCGTTCCTTGGGGCTCAGGACGGCGCGGGGATCAGTGCCGGCCATGGCGGCCTCCGGCTTCGTGAAGGGCCTGCAGGTCGGCGTCGACCTGCGCACGCAGATCGTCGAACCCATGGGCGATGAAGGGACGGGATGCGATCCAGGCGCAGATCGCGGCGATCGCCAGCGCCACGCCGGGAACCGCGATCAGCACCCAATGAAAACTGCCGTGCAGCACGCCCAGCAGCACCGCCACGCCGATGAGTCCCAGCGCCAGCACGAAGGTGGCTGCGGCCAGGATGCCCGCGACGATGCGGGCGATCAGCCCGCGGGCCGCAGTGCCCGACTCTTGCCGGACCAGGGCCGCGTAGTTGGCGATGTGTTCGGCGATGAGCTCCGGGTGCCCGAGCACCGTGGAAAAGATCGGATGAAGCATGGTGCTGCGGAGCGGGGCCGATGCTTCAGGCGATCAATAGTCGTCCCGACGGCGGCTGGCCAGCACGATCAGTGCGGTGATGGCGGCACCGGCCGCGGCAGCGATCAGCACCGAGCGCACGGGCTGGTCCGAGATGTAGCGGCCGGTCGAGTCGGCGGCCTGTTCGAGGCGGCGCTGGGCACGGGCGCTGGTGGTCGATGCGGCATCGAGGCCGCGCTGAACGGCCTGCTGCACGCGCGCTGCGAGCTGTTCGACCGCCGGTTCCGCGTCGCGACGCAGCTCGCGGACCTTTTCGCCCGCCGCATTCACCGCATTCTGTGCATAGGCACGCGTGGTATCGACAGCGTCGTTGGCGGTCTGGCGTGCGTCATCGGCGAGTTGCTGGGGGGTCTTGGTCGTGTTCATGAAAAGTCCTTTCCGGGAATGATTTGCGAGAGCCTGTGAATCGTACCGACGCTACTTGCTTCGTAGCAAGCCGGCCAGGAAGCTCGCGATGGCGAGTACTGCGAAGATCACGAAGAGGATCTTGGCGATGCCGACGGCGCTGGCGGCGATACCGCCGAAGCCGAACAAGGCGGCGATCAGCGCGATGACCAGAAAGACCACTGCGTAGTGCAACATGCGGAACTCCTTGGAGGCTGCCCTCGTTGTTGGAAAAGCCGCGTGTCCGATGGGGAGGAACACGGCATGGACAGACCTTAAGGGTCGGCCCATGGCGGACCTGTCAGTGGCAGGGGGGGCGGGGCGTAGGAGATGGCCGAGTCCGCCCGGCCGCCCGTGAAATCGCGTGAAATCCGGCACGAATGCGCCGGCACGCGAGGCAGGGCGTCGGGCCTACGCCACCGGCAGCATCGCCGCGATGCGCGTGCCGTGCCCGGGCGTCGATTCCACCGTGAGCTTGCCGTGCGCCGCTTCCACGCGGTGGCGCATGCCGGCCAGGCCATGGGTCGACGGGCGCATCTTCAGGGCGTCGAAGCCCTTGCCGTTGTCGACCACCTCGACCACCACGTGCGTGCCGTGGTCCTTCATCGAGATCGTGGCCTCGGTGGCCTCGGCGTACTTGCCGATGTTGGTCAGGCTCTCCTGCACCATCCGGTAGATGGTGAGCTGGCGCGACTCGTCGGTGCTGACCGGCTCCAGCTGCATGTCGACGTGGATGCCCGAACGTTCGCCGAACTCGCGCCCGAGGATCTCGAGCGAGGCCACCAGCCCCAGGTTGGCCAGCGAGGAAGGGCGCAGGTCCTCGATGATGCGGCGCTTGAGCGCGATGCCGCTGTTGAGCAGCTCGGTCAGATGCTGCAGCCGCTGGATCGCATCGGGCGAATCGGCCAGCCGCGACTTCAGCCGCGCCACGTCGAGCTTGGCGGCGGTCAGCAGCGAGCCCAGTTCGTCGTGCAGCTCACGCGCCAGGAAGCCGCGCTCGGTCTCGCGCACGTCCTGCAGGTGGGTCGCCAGCTCGGCCAGCGAGGTGGTGCGCTCGCGCACCTCGTCCTCCAGGGCATTGCGCTCGCGCTGCAGGGTCTCCTGCTGGCGCTCGCCGATCGAGCGCAGCACGTGCGTCTGGCGCAGGTACAGGAAGAAGGCGAACAGGGCCGCCAGCGCCACGATGCTGGTGCCGAAGCGCGCCAGCCGCAGCGACAGCATCACCTGGGTCTGGCTGTCGTGCAGGGTCTTGTTGCTGAGCTCCACCAGGCCCCGGGCCTTCTCGCGGATGGAATCCATCTCCTCGCGGCCGACGTCGGTGGTGATGACGAACTTCCAGGCGTCCTCCTTGCCGTCCGAGCGCAGGCGCACGCTCATGTCCATCTCGGACACCTTGCGCAGCACGTGTTTCGACAGCTCGGCCAGCTGGGCCGTCTCGGCCGGCCGGCCGGCATACTGCTGGCGCAGGCTCGCCAGGTTGCCGTCGATCTGCTGGATGGCGTTGTCGTAGGGTTGCCGATAGGCGGCTTCCCCTGTCAGCAGATAGCCGCGCTGGCCCGTTTCTGCATCGAGGATGTTCTGCAGCAGCTGGTTGAGCACGCTGCGCACCTTCTGGGCGGCGTCGATCTCGGCCAAGGCGATACTGGACTGCCGGTAGCCCGCCTCGTTGATGCCGACGAGCGCCAGCGCCGCCAGTGCCGCGAGCAGCAGGCTCAGGGCCATTTTGGGGAAGGCTAGCCAACGCATGAAACTATTGAGTCCGCTTTCAAGACAAGATCGTGAATAATTGACAACGATCAGGGAACCGGCATGTTGCGGCCCGCGGACCGGCAACACAACGACGAAAGTAACAGATGATCAAAATTGGAATTGTGGACGACCACGCCATCGTGCGATCGGGCCTCAGGCAGTTCTTCTCCGAGCACGTGGATCTGCGCGTGGCCGGCGAGGCCGCCAGCGGTCGCGAGGCGATCGAACTCGTGCGCACGACCGAACTCGACGTGCTGGTGATGGACCTGTCGATGCCGGGGCAAAGCGGGATCGATGCGCTCGCCATGATCCGTGCCAAGGCGCCCGACGTCGGCATCCTGATCCTGAGCGGGTACCCCGAGGAGCACTACGCGATGAACCTGATCCGGCAGGGCGCGAGCGGTTACCTCAACAAGGAGTGCGACCCGATGGAGATCGTCAACGCGATCCGCACCATCGCGCTGGGCCGTCGCTACATCACCCCCGCCGTCGCCGAACTGCTGGCCCGCCAGCTCGACCGCAAGGACGACGCCGCGCCGCACGAGCAGCTCTCGGAACGCGAGTTCCAGGTGTTCCTGAAGCTGGCCAAGGGCGAGACCGCGGGCGACATCGCCAAGACGCTGTCGCTGTCGGTGAAGACCGTGAGCACCTACCGCACGCGGCTGATGGAGAAGATGAACCTCTCCTCCAACAGCGACCTCACGTACTACGCCCTCAAGAACAAGCTGATCGACTGAGAGAGCCACCGTTCGCGCCGGGGCTCAGCCCGGCCCCGGTGGCTGCGACGCCACCGCGCGCAGGCAAAAGTCGACCAGCGCGTCGATCTCGTTGGACTTGTCGAACACCGCGTCCACGCCGAACTGCGCACAACGCCTGCGGATGTCGGGCGTCGCATAGTTGCTGAGCACCACCACCTTCTGTTCGGGGCGCCGCTCGGTGCAGGCCTTCAGCACGCCCAGCCCGCTGCCCTGCTTGAGGAACAGATCGACCACCGCGAGGTTCCATTCGGCGGCATGGGTGCGCAGCCATTCGATCGCGTGGTCTTCGGTTTCCGCATAGCCGACCACCACGGTGCGCGCCAGTTCTTCCAGGGTGCCGATGAGGTTTTCACGGATCGTGAGGTTGTCCTCGACGATGTAGGTCTTCAATCTGGAATCCATGACGAACCGCGCTTCCTCCGACGTTGCCCGAATGATGTGTGCCGCGCGGCCGGCGCTCTGAGACAGAGGGCTGGTGCTGGCTGGACCGGGCTCTGGACGATGAGGCCTCCCTGCCGCGCATCATGCAGGGTTCAGTGCGAGGCATCTGTAGGCGGGTTCCGACGCACCCGCAGGCGAGGGCCCTGGCGTCGCTCGGCGCGCGGTAGGTGATGCCGTACGCGGGTTGCGGCCCTGCGCCGACCTGGACGGCGCGCGCGATGCGGTCATCATGCAGGCATGGCGATGGATCACACCCGCACCCTCCCGCGCAGATTTCCGCTGTGGCAGAAGCTGATCGTGCTGCTGCTCGCGCTGTTCGCGGCGCTGGTGATCGCCATCCTGTTCTTCCCCTGGGACGTGCTGCGCGAGCCGGTCAACCGTTACGTGAGCGAGAAGACCGGCCGCAAGTTCGAGATCACGCGCCGGCTCGACGTCGATCTCGGCTGGCGCCGCGCCACCGTCAAGTTCGACGGCATCGAGTTCGCCAACCCCTCGTGGGCGCGCGACCCCTACCTCGTGAAGGCCGAGCGCGCCGAGTTCGACATCCGCCTCTGGCCGCTCATTTCGCGCCGCATCGACATCCCGCGCCTGGTGCTCGCCTCGCCCACCGTGGGCCTGCAGATGGAAGCCGACGGCCGGCGCACCTGGGCCTTCGGCAAGGACACCTCCGACGCCGGCACCGCGCCCGTGATCGGCACCATCGAGATCGACGGCGGCGCCATCGACTTCCTGGCCAAGCACCTGGGCGTGGACATCCATGCCGACGTCAGCTACGACACCGCGCGCGGCGCGCTGCCGGTGCACTACCGCATCAAGGGCCGCTACAAGGGCCAGCCGCTCACGGCCCAGGGCCGCACCGGCAACGTGATGCAGATCAACGCGGCCGGCGCGCCGCCGTTCCCGCTCGAGATCGACGCGGCCGCGGGCCAGACCAAGCTCAAGGCCAGCGGCACCGTGGGCTCGCTCGCGGACCTCGACGGCATCGATGCCAAGTTCGACATCCGCGGCCAGACCCTGGGCGCGCTGTTCCCGCTGCTGGGCATCGCGCTGCCGCAGACCTCGCCCTACGCGGTGCGCGGCACCCTGAGCAAGCGCGGCAGCCTGTGGGAGGCCAAGGCGCTGCAGGGCAAGCTGGGCCTGTCCGACATCGGCGGCGACATGCGTTTCGACCAGGCCGCCCAGGTGCCCTACCTCGCGGGCGAACTGCGCTCCAAGGTGATGGACATGGACGACCTCGGCCCGCTGATCGGCCTGCCGCCGACCGCGCGCACCGCCGCCACCGTCGAGGGCGTGGCGCCGCCGCCGACCGTGACCCAGGTCAAGCGCCCGGGCGGCAAGGTGCTGCCGACCGCGCCGCTGGACTTCGAGCGCCTGCGCGCGATGAATGCCGACGTGAAGTACACGGCCGAGCGCATCCGCAACGTGCGCGAGGTCCCGCTCGACAGCGGCAGCGTGCAGGTCAAGCTCAAGGACAGCGTGCTCACGCTCGACCCGCTCGAGCTCGGCGTGGCCGGCGGCAAGCTGGCCGGCGCGATCCGCATCGACGGCTCGAAGAACCCGGCCGACATCCGCGCCGCGCTCGACGTGCGCGCGATGCAGCTCGCGCGACTGTTCCCCAAGCTCGAGACCACCGGCAACAGCCTGGGCCGGCTCGACGGCCGCATCAACCTCTCGGGCTCGGGCAGCACCGTGGCCAACTGGCTCGGCGGCGCCTCGGGCGATGTCGCGGTGCTGGCCGGCCGCGGCCAGTTCGGCAACCTGCTGCCGGTGTTCGCGACGCTGGTGGGCGGCGACATCCTCAAGTTCCTGCTGCGCGGCGACCGCGACGTGGAACTGCGCTGCGCGGCCGTGGCCTTCGACGTGAACAAGGGGCTGGCGACCGGCCGCACCCTGCTGGTGGACACCACCAATGCGCTGTTCACGGCCACGGGACAGGCCAATTTCGCCACCGAGGGGCTGGATTTCGTGATCCACCAGGAGCCCAAGAGCAAGAGCCTGCTGTCGATCCGCACGCCGCTGGTGGTCAGCGGCAGCTTCGGCGATCCAAAGGGCGGGCTGCAGGTCGGGCCGCTGGCGGGCCGTGGACTGGCGGCCCTGGCACTGGGCGCGGTCAACCCGCTGCTGGCGCTGGCCGCGACCATCGAGACCGGCCCCGGCGAGGATTCCGACTGCAAGGCGGTGCTGGCCCAGGCCAACAAGCCGACCGCCGGCGCGGCCGCCAACGGCGCGGCGCGGGCCAAGGGCGCGAAGCAGCAGCCCTGACCCCCGAGCGGGGCTAGGGTGCGGCGCGCTGCGCCGCGCAGACGCCGCAGTGCGGATCGCGCGCCACGCGCAGGGTGTCGAACGAGGCGCTGCGCCCGTCGAACATCAGCAACCGGCCCGCCAGCGACGGCCCGATGCCCGCGAGCAGCTTGAGCGCCTCGAGCGCCTGCAGGGTGCCGATGGTGCCGACCACCGGCCCGAACACCCCGAGCACCGCGCACAGCGTCTCCTCGAAGGCCGCGTCGGGCGGGAACAGGCAGGCATAGCAGGGCGAGGCCGGATCGCGCACGTCGTACACGCTGAGCTGCCCGTCGAAGCGGATCGCGGCCCCCGCCACCAGCGGCTTGCCGTGCGCCACGCAGGCGCGGTTGACGGCCTGGCGCGTCACGAAGTTGTCGGTGCAGTCGAGCACCACGTCGGCCGCGGCGACCAGCGCCGACAGCTGGTCGGCGTCGGGGCGCAGCACGTGGGTCTCGATGGCGATGCCGGGATTGATGTCGCGCATGGCCTGCGCTGCCGACGCCACCTTGGGCTGGCCCACACGCGCCTCGGTGTGGGCGACCTGGCGCTGCAGGTTGGTCAGGTCGACCTCGTCGTCGTCGACCAGCACGATGCGCCCCACGCCCGCCGCCGCGAGGTAGAGCACGGCCGGCGACCCCAGCCCGCCGGCGCCGATCACCAGCACCCGGCCGGCGCTCACGCGCGCCTGGCCATCGATGCCGAACTCCTCGAGCAGGATGTGGCGCGAATAGCGCAGCAGGTCGTCGTCTTCGTTCATGGCGGGGGAGAAAGCAAAAGGGACCGGTCTGGCCGGTCCCCTGCGGTGGGATGCGAAGTCGGAGCGTCCGGAAGGGGCTCGCGCCCCGGCCGGTCAGTTCTCCTTCTTCTCTTCCTTGTTGTCGACGATCACCTGCGTCTTGCTGACCAGCACCGGCTGGCCCTTGAGGCGGTTGAGCGCCTGCACCAGCGGGAAGTCCTTGTCGGAGCCGAACTCGGGCACCTTGCGGTCCTGCGGCGGCTTCTTGGCTTCTTCCTCGAGGCGCTTGCGGGCCTCGTCGCGGGCCTTCTCGCGCTCGGGGTCCTTCACCTCGGGGCCCTGGCCGCTGGCCAGGTGCTTCTCGAGGTCGGCCTCGCGCATGCGCAGCGCGGCGAAGGGGCTGCCCTCGGCGCTCTCGTCGACCAGCACGTTCGGCACGATGCCCTTGGCCTGGATCGAGGTGCCGCTGGGCGTGTAGTAGCGCGCGGTGGTGATCTTCAGGCCGGTGTCGGGGCCGAGCGGGCGCACGGTCTGCACCGAGCCCTTGCCGAAGGTCTGGCTGCCCATGATGGTGGCGCGCTTGTGGTCCTGCAGCGCGCCCGCGACGATCTCGCTGGCCGAGGCCGAGCCTTCGTTCACGAGCACCACCAGCGGCACCGACTTCAGCGAGGCCGGCAGGCTGCGCAGCGGGTCGCTGCCGGAGCGGCGCTGGTAGAACTCGGGCGCCGCCTTGTAGACCGCCTTGCTCTCGGCGAGCTGGCCGTCGGTGGTGACCACCGTGGCGTTCTCGGGCAGGAAGGCCGCCGACACCGCCACGGCCGCGTCGAGCAGGCCGCCCGGGTCGTTGCGCAGGTCGAGCACCAGGCCCTTGAGGTTCGGGTCTTCCTTGTACAGGTCGTCGATCTTCTTCACGAAGTCGTCGACCGTGCGCTCCTGGAACTGCGACAGGCGGATCCAGCCGTAGCCCGGCTCGATCATCTTGCCGCGCACCGATTGGGTGCGGATTTCCTCGCGCGTGATCGTGACCGGGAAGGTGCGGCTCTCGTCCTTGCGGAAGATCGTCAGCAGCACCTTGGTGTTGGCCTCGCCGCGCATGCGCTTGACCGCCTCGTTGAGCGACAGGCCGCGCACCGCGGTGTCGTCGATCTTGGTGATCAGGTCATTGGGCTTGAGGCCGGCACGGAACGCGGGCGAGCCCTCGATCGGGGAGACCACCTTGATCAGGCCGTCTTCCTGCGAGATCTCGATGCCCACGCCGACGAAGCGGCCGGTGGTGCCTTCCCTGAATTCCTTGAAGGACTTCTTGTCGAAGTACTGGGAATGCGGGTCGAGCCCGGCGACCATGCCGGAGATGGCGTCGGAAATCAGCTTCTTCTCGTCGACCGGTTCGACGTAGTCGCTCTTGACCATGCCGAACACGGCAGCGAGCTGCTGCAGTTCCTCGAGCGGCAGTGGCGCGAGCGAGCCGCGCGCGACGGTCTGCAGCGAGGCGGTGGTCAGGACGCCTGCAACGGCGCCGGCGGCGACCCAGCCGGTGATCTTGAGTTTCTGGCCCATGGGTAAGTGTCCTTGTCGGCTGTCGAACCAATATACACAGCTTGGAAACAAATTGCCCGCCGGGGTTCCACGGGTGGAGCGGCGGGCACGGTTTTTCTACAGCGCGGCTTCAGCCTTTGCCTTGCGAGGCGACCGCGGCGGCGGCTTTCTCGGCGGCGGCGGCATCGCCCAGATAGTAGTGCCGCAGCGGCTTGAGATCGTCGTCGAGCTCGTACACCAGGGGAATGCCGTTCGGGATGTTCAGGCCGACGATGTCGTCGTCCGAGATGCCGTCCAGGTACTTCACCAGCGCGCGGATCGAGTTGCCGTGCGCCGCCACCACGAGGCGGCGGCCGGTGCGGATGGCCGGGGCCATCGACTCGTTCCAGAACGGCAGCACGCGCGCCACCGTGTCCTTCAGGCATTCGGTCAGCGGGATCTGCTCGGGCGAGAGCTTGGCGTAGCGCACGTCGCTGCGTTCGCTGCGCGGGTCGTCGGCTTCCAGCGGCGGGGGCGGCGTGCTGTAGCTGCGGCGCCAGACCAGCACCTGCTCGTCGCCGTACTTCTTGGCCGTTTCGGCCTTGTTCAGGCCCTGCAGGCCGCCGTAGTGGCGTTCGTTGAGGCGCCACGAGTGCACCACCGGCAGCCAGGTGCGGTCGAGTTCGTCGAGCGTGTGCCACAGGGTGCGCGTGGCGCGCTTGAGCACGCTGGTGTAGGCCACGTCGAAGTCGTAGCCCTCGGCCTTCAGCAGCCGGCCCGCCTGCTTGGCCTGCTCGACGCCGGTCTCGGTCAGGTCGACGTCGGTCCAGCCGGTGAAGCGGTTTTCGAGGTTCCAGGTCGATTCGCCGTGGCGGATCAGTACCAGTTTGTGCATGTCGGAGGCCTTTGGCAGCGCTTTGTAAACCCGACATTCTAAAATCCCGGGTTTGCCTCTCTCCAAGGAACCCTCGTGAAATTGATCGAATTCGTCACTGCGAACTGGATGCTGGTCCTGATCGTGCTCAGCTCGGGCGCCATGCTGGCCTGGCCGCTGATTCGCGGCGCGGGGGGCGGCACGCTGACGGCCGACGCGGCGGTGCACCTCATCAACCGCGAGCGCGCGGTGCTGGTCGACCTGCGCGATCCCGAGGAATTCGCCGCCGGCCACATGATCGGCGCCAAGAACGTGCCGCTGGCCCAGCTCGAGGAAAAGCTGGCCTCCACGGTCAAGAACAAGAACCTGCCGCTGCTGCTGGTGTGCGAGAACGGCTCGCGCGCGCAGCGCGCTGTGGCCGCGGCCAAGAAGCTGGGTTACGAGCAGGCCCAAGCGGTGTCCGGCGGGCTCAAGGCGTGGAAAGCGGCTAATCTGCCGGTTGAAAAGGCCTGAACCCCACCGAGATACGAACCATGCAAGCCGTCAAGATGTACACCACCGCCGTGTGCCCCTACTGCACACGCGCCAAGCAGATCCTCAAGTCCAAGGGCGTCGAGCAGATCGAGGAGATCCGCATCGACAGCGATCCCCAGGCGCGCATGGCCATGATGGAGATCACCCAGCGCCGCACGGTGCCGCAGATCTTCATCGGCGACACCCACGTGGGCGGCTGCGACGACCTGATGGCGCTCGACAGCCGCGGCGGCCTGGTGCCGCTGCTGCAGGGCCAGGCGGCCTGATCCGGACCCGGCCGACCGCCGGTCCGTAGCCGTCACATCGCAGGGCGATAATCGCCCGTTCACCATCTGCGGCCCGCCGCGGGAAACCATCCCCCGGCGGGCCTTGTTTTGACCCTCGAAAGTTCAGCCATGGCCGACCAGCAAGCCCAAGATCCCGTGTTCCAGATCCAGCGCGTCTACCTCAAGGACCTGTCGCTCGAACAACCCAACTCGCCCGCGATCCTGCTGGAACAGGAACAGCCCACCGTCGACATCCAGCTCGGCGTGGACGCCCAGCCCGTGGCCGACGGCATCTTCGAGGTGTCGGTGTCCGCCACCGTGCAGACCAAGATCGGCGACAAGACCGTGTTCCTGGTCGAAGCCAAGCAGGCCGGCATCTTCGAGATCCGCAACCTGCCCGAAGACCAGATGGGCCCGATCCTCGGCATCGCCTGCCCGCAGATCGTCTACCCCTACCTGCGCGGCAACGTGGCCGACGTGATCCAGCGCGGCGGCTTCCCGCCCGTGCACCTGGCCGAGATCAACTTCCAGGCCATGTACGAGCAGCAGCAGGCACAGGCCGCCGGCCAGCCTTCGCCCATCATCACGCAGTAAGCCCGACGGCACGCAACGCCGCGACGCCGATGAAGATCTGCGTTCATGGCGCCGGCGCCTGGGGCACGGCGGTGGCCGTCAATGCGGCCGCCCGCCACGAGGTCACGCTGTGGGCCCGCGACGCGGCCCAGGCCGAGACCATCTCCCGGGCCCGCGAGAACACCCGCTACCTGCCGGGGCTGGCACTGCCAGCCTCGCTCTCGGTGCGCGCGGGCGGCATCGGCCAGGCGCAGGCCGGCGCCGACCTGGTCATCGTGGCCACGCCCATGGCCGCGCTGCGCCAGCAGCTAGAAACCCTGCGCGACAGCGGCACCCGCGTGCCGGTCGCCTGGCTCTGCAAGGGCGTGGAGCCCGCGCAGGCCGCGAACACCACCGCTTCCTCCTTCGGCCTGCTGGCCCACGAGATCCGCGCGCAGGTCGCGCCTGAGCTGCTGGCCGGCGTGCTCAGCGGCCCGAGCTTCGCGCAGGAAGTGGCCGAGGGCCGCCCCACCGCGCTGGTGGCCGCCAGCCCGCATGCCGCGGTGCGCGACGCGCTGGTCGACGCCTTCCACGGACCCGCGCTGCGGGTCTATGCCAACGACGACATCGTCGGCGTCGAGGTCGGCGGCGCGGTCAAGAACGTGCTGGCCATCGCCACCGGCCTGTGCGACGGCCTCGCGCTGGGCCTCAACGCACGCGCCGCGCTGATCACGCGCGGCCTGGCCGAGATGACCCGCTTCGGCCTCGCGCTCGGCGCCCGCACCGACACCTTCATGGGCCTGTCGGGCCTGGGCGACCTGGTGCTGACCGCCACCGGCGACCTGTCGCGCAACCGCAAGGTCGGCCTGCTGCTGGCCCAGGGCCGCACCCTGGCGCAGGCGGTCGATTCGCTCGGCCACGTGGCCGAGGGCGTCTACTGCGCCCGCACCGTGGTGCAGCGCGCCCGCGGGCTGGGCGTGGAAATGCCCATCGCCGAGGGCGTGGTCGCGCTGCTCGACGGCCGCGTGAGCCCGGCCGATGCCGTGGCCGCGCTCACCGGGCGCGACCCGGTGCCCGAATCGGTCCGGCCGCCGCCCTGAAGGCGGCCCCCATAACAACATCCGGAAGACAAGCCGCCCCATGCGTTCCCGTTTCGATTTCTCCGCGCCGGCCATCGCCGCGCTGGCCCAGGCCGATGCGGCCCGCGCACTGCAGGAGGACGTCGCCGACGGCGACCTCACCGCCTCCCTGGTCGATGCCGGCCGCCGCGCCCACGCGCGCGTGCTGGTGCGCGAGCCGGCCGTGCTGTGCGGCGCGCCCTGGGTCGAGGCCACGCTGGCGCAGCTCGATCCGCAGGTGCGCATCGACTGGCGCTGCGCCGAGGGCGGGCGCTGCGAGCCGAACCAGGTCGTGCTCGAGATGGAAGGCCCGGCCCGCGCGCTGCTGACCGCCGAGCGCACCGCGCTCAACTTCCTGCAACTGCTGAGCGCCGTGGCGACCAAGGCCGCGCTCTACAGCGACATCGTCGAGGGCACGCGCGCGCGCATCGTCGACACGCGCAAGACCCTGCCGGGCCTGCGCCTGGCGCAGAAGTACGCGGTACGCACCGGCGGCGGCCTCAACCACCGCATCGGCCTGTACGACGCCGTGCTGATCAAGGAAAACCACATCGCCGCGGCCGGTGGCGTGGCCGCCGCCCTGCGCGCCGTGGCCCCGGCGGCCGAGCGCGCCGACTTCGTCGAGATCGAGGTCGAGACGCTGGCGCAGCTGCAGGAGGCGCTCGACGCCGGCGCGCGCATGGTGCTGCTCGACAACATGGACCTGCCGACCCTGCGCGAGGCGGTGCGCATCAACGACGCCGCCGGCGAAGGCCGCGCGGTGCTCGAGATCTCGGGCGGCGTCACGCTCGACGGCCTGCGCGAACTGGCCGAGACCGGCGTCGACCGGATCTCGGTCGGCGCGCTGACCAAGGACGTCAAGGCCATCGATTTCTCGATGCGCTTCCAGGACCGCTGAGGGGGACGCGCGCATGGCTTCCTCCGCCGTCATCGATGTCGAGTACGAGCAGCCTGCCGAAGGGAGCGTCTGCGACACCCGCCGCGCCTGGGCCCGCGTGCCGCCCGAGCCCACGCCCACCGAGCGCGAGGCGCTCAAGGAGCGCATCCGCCGCCTGCTGCGCGAGCGCGACGCGGTCATGGTGTCGCACTTCTACGTCCACCCCGACCTGCAGGACCTGGCCGAGGAAACCGGCGGCATCGTCAGCGATTCGCTCGAGATGGCGCGCTTCGGCCGCGACCATGCGGCCGGCACGCTGGTGGTGTCGGGCGTGCGCTTCATGGGCGAGACCGCCAAGATCCTGTCGCCCGAGAAGCGGGTGCTGATGCCCGACCTCGACGCCAACTGCTCGCTCGACCTGGGCTGCCCGGTCGACGAGTTCAGCGCCTTCTGCGACGCCCATCCCGACCGCACCGTGGTCGTCTACGCCAACACCAGCGCCGCCGTGAAGGCGCGCGCCGACTGGCTCGTCACTTCGAGCTGCGCGCTCGACGTGGTGGGCGCGCTGCATGCGCAGGGCCGCAAGATCCTCTGGGGCCCCGACCGCCACCTCGGCGACTACATCCAGCGCCAGACCGGCGCCGACATGGTGAGCTGGAACGGCGCGTGCATCGTGCACGACGAGTTCAAGGCGCTCGAGCTCGAGCTGCTCAAGCAGGCCCATCCGCGCGCCAAGGTGCTGGTGCATCCCGAGTCCTCGGCCGAGGTGATCGCGCTGGCCGATGCCGTGGGCTCGACCTCGGCGATCCTCAACGCCGCGCGCCAGCTCGACGCGACCGAGTTCATCGTTGCGACCGACAACGGCATGCTGCACAAGCTGCGCACGCTCAACCCCGGCAAGACCTTCATCGAGGCGCCCACGGCCGGCAACGGCGCCACCTGCAAGAGCTGCGCGCATTGCCCGTGGATGGCGATGAACGGGCTGGCCGACCTCGCGAACGCGCTCGAGACCGGCGCCGGCGAGATCCACGTCGACCCGGCGCTGGGCCTGCGCGCGCGCGTGCCGATCGACCGCATGCTGGCCTTCACGGCCGGCCTGAAGAACGGCATCGCGCCGGGCAGCCTGGTGGCGGGGATCGGCGCGGCCTGACGAAGCCCCTCAGCGCCCGTCCCAGGCGGAACGGGTCGCGGCCTTCCTGAACAGCTCGCGGTTGGCGTCGCTCGCCGGCGGCTCCGAGTCGCCGAAGATCGCGGCCATCCAGTGGCCGTCGGTCGGGTTCGGGAACAGCACGTACTTGCGGCCGAACTGCTCGCGGTCGGCTTCCATCGCCTGCATCCGCTGGTCGACGTTCTTCACGTAGTACTTGCGCCGGAAGTCGTTGAGGTTGTCGCCGAGGTAGACCACCACGTCGAACTGCTGCGCGATCTGCTCCTGCCGCGGCTGCTTGTTGCTGCTGTCGCGCAGCACGGTCAGGTGCTCCTTGTCGGCATAGGGCGCGCCCAGCACCTTGAGGTGTTCCATCGCGTACTCGTAGGTGCGTTCGCCCTGTTCGCGGCTGGTCACGTAGAACACCTCCACGCCGTTCTCCCGGCAGAAGCGCAGGAACTCCTGCGAGCCGGGCGAGGGCACGATCTGGTTCTTCGGAATCCACGCGTCCCACTTCGGATCGTCGAAGAAATCCTGGCCCTCGTTGATCAGGTAGCCCCAGTAGGCGAGCGGCAGCAGGATCGTGTCGTCCATGTCGGTCACCACCGCCAGCGGCTTGTCGCCCGGGCGGCGCTTCTGCAGCGCCGCCTCCACGTGCATGCGCGCCACGTTGAAGCCCTGGTGATAGAGCGCGCGGTACTCGGCCGCGGTCTGCTTCCAGGCCACGGCGCCGATCAGCAGGTTGTTCGTGCCGGCGCCCGCGGCGGCGGGCGGGGCCTGCGTCTGGGCGCAGCCCGCGGCGAGCAGCAGCGCGGCCGTGGCGCTGGCGATGGCCGCGAAGCGGCGTGGGGTCGAATGGGGTTTCAAGCTGCAATCCTCCCTGGATCGTGTTGTAAAAAAAGGGACGCCCGCCGTTGTATCAAACCGGCTTCGTCGTCCGGCTTTTCTTGCGCAGCGGTTCTTATCCATGGCCCTCGGGCTTGCGGATGCGGTCGGTCACGGCGCCGCGCGGGAGCGCTGAGTCAGAACTCCAGCGTGCAGGAGTCGCCCAACGCCTCGCGCCACACCCGCACGCGCGCCAGCGAAGCCTGAAGTTCGCCCAACGCCTCGGCGATGAACAGGCACAGGTTCTCCAGCGTGGGCGGATGCAGCCCGGGCACCTCGTCGAGCAGCCGGTGGTCGAGCTGCTCGCGCACTGCCTCGAGCCGGCGCCGCAGCAGGCCCAGGTCGATCACCATGCCGGTCGCGGGATCGCGCTCGCCCCCGAGCCAGACCTCGGCGTGGTAGGTGTGGCCGTGGATGCGGCGGCTGCCTTCGGCTTCGATCTCGCGTTTCAGGGTGTGGGCGGCGTCGAAGAAGAAGCGTTGGCTGATCGTGAATCGCATGGGGAACGGAAGAACGGGAAAGCGGGCATCAGCGGATGCCGGTGAACTTGTGGGTCTGCACGCTGAGGCGCCACAGCGGCTGGCGCAGGCAGGCGTCGATGCACAGCGCGGTGTTGGCGGCCTGCCGCGGGCCGTCCATGGGTTGCAGGAAGCGGAGCGCGAACTCGCCGCTGCGTGCCATCGCGTCGAGGTCGATGCCCTCCTGCGGCCACACCAGTTTGAGTTCCTGGCCGCGCCGCTGCACCCAGGGCGCGCCGGCCTTGGGGCTGATGCAGAGCCAGTCGATGCCCTCGGGCGCGGCCACGGTGCCGTTGCTCTCGACGGCGATGCGGAAGCCGCGCGCATGCAGCGCATCGATCAGCGCGGCGTCGACCTGCAGCAGCGGCTCGCCGCCGGTCAGCACCACGAGGCGGTGGCCGGCATCGTCGGCGGGCCACTGCGCGGCGATGGTGTCGGCCAGCGCATCGGCTTCCTTGAACTTGCCGCCCAGCGTACCGTCGGTGCCGACGAAATCGGTGTCGCAGAAACGGCAGACGGCACTGGCGCGGTCGGCCTCGCGGCCGCTCCAGAGGTTGCAGCCCGCGAAGCGGCAGAACACGGCCGGCATGCCGGCCTGGCCGCCTTCGCCCTGCAGCGTGTAGAAGATCTCCTTGACGCTATAGCTCATCGCGTTGCCGCCCAGGGCTCGATCTCGAGGTTATCGATCAGCCGCGTGCTGCCCAGGCGCGCGGCCGCGAGCGCCACCAGCGGCTCGGCGCCGTCGAGCGCGGCCGGCGGCTGCAGGTCGAGGCGCCGGCGCACCGTCAGGTAGTCGGGCTGCCAGCCGCGCTGCGCCAGCGCCTGCATCGCGCGCCCCTCGATCGCCGCGAGCTCGCCGCCGCCGCGCACGGCCTCGGCGATCTCCTTGAGCGCGCGCGAGAGCTGCACCGCCTCGGCGCGCTCGCCCTCGCTCAGGTAGCCGTTGCGCGAGGAGAGCGCGAGGCCGTCGTCGGCGCGGCGCGTCTCGCCGCCCACGATCTCGATCGGCAGCGCGAACTGCCGCACCAGGTGGCGGATCATCATCAGCTGCTGGTAGTCCTTCTTGCCGAACACCGCCACGCGCGGCTGCACGCAGCTGAACAGCTTCATCACCACGGTGCATACGCCGACGAAGAAGCCGGGCCGGAAGTGGCCCTCGAGGATGTCGGCCAGCGCCGGGTCGGGATGCACCTTGCAGGTCTGGGGCTCGGGATAGAGCGCCTTCTCGTCGGGCGCGAACAGCACGTCGCAGCCGGCGGCTTCCAGCTTGGCGCAGTCGCTGTCCCAGGTGCGCGGATAGGTGTCGAAGTCCTCGTGCGGCAGGAACTGCAGCCGGTTCACGAAGATGCTCGCGACGGTGGCGTCGCCCAGCGGCTTCGCCTGCGTGACCAGCGCGATGTGGCCGTCGTGCAGGTTGCCCATGGTCGGCACGAAGGCGGGGCGTTCGAAGCGCGCCAGGTGGTCGCGCAGTTCGGGGATGGTGCGGGCGATGAACATGGAACGGTCTCCTTGGAGTGAGGAAGGAAAGAGAAAAACGGGGTGGGTTACCAGGCGTGCAGCCGGTCGTCGGGAAAGCTGCCGTCCTTGACGGCGCGCACGTAGGCCGCGAGCGCCTGCGGGATGCCGCCGGCGCCGTCCATGAAGTTGCGCACGAACTTCGGCATGCGCCCCAGGTTCAGGCCCAGCATGTCGTGCAGCACGAGCACCTGGCCCGCGGTGCCGCGGCCGGCCCCGATGCCGATGGTGGCGCAGCGCGCGAGTTCGGCCGTGAGCGCGGCGGCCAGCGCGGCCGGCACCATCTCGAGCACCAGCATCGCGGCGCCCGCATCCTGCAGCGCCTGGGCCTCCTCGCGCAGCCGGGCCGCGGCGGCGTCGCCCTTGCCCTGCACCCGGTAGCCGCCGAGCGCATGCACGGTCTGCGGCGTCAGGCCCAGGTGCGCGCACACCGGGATGCCGCGCTCGACCAGGAAGCGCACGGTCTCGGTGGTCCAGCCGCCGCCCTCGAGCTTCACCATGTGGGCGCCGGCCTGCATCAGCACGGTGGCGCTGCGCAGCGCCTGTTCGCGCGACTCCTGGTAGCTGCCGAAGGGCAGGTCGGCGATCAGCCAGGCCGTGCCCTGCACGCGGCGCAGCCCGCGCGAGACGCTGTCGGTGTGATGGCGCATGGTCTCGAGCGTGACGCCGACCGTGCTCGACAGGCCCTGGCAGACCATGCCGAGCGAATCGCCGACCAGCAGGCATTCGACGCCCGCGGCATCGGCCACGGCGGCGAAGGTGGCGTCGTAGGCCGTGAGCATCGCGATCTTCTCGCCGCGCGCATGCAGCTCGGCCAGCCGCGGCAGGCTCAGCGGCTTGCGCGTGGCGGGCTGCGAGGCCGTCGGCAGCGTGCCGTAGGGCGTGGCGGCGGTGGCTTCGTTCGGGGTGGAGGCGTTGGACATGGTTGGGTTTCTCCCTGCGGGCGTCGGTGGCCGGGCATCCTGGGGGTTGAAGAAGGCGGGAACGGGTGGGGCTATCGGTCGGCCGGCACCAGCACCGTGGGTGCGGTGGGCTCGGCGAGCGAAGGATAGTCGCGGCTGAAATGCAGGCCCCGGCTCTCGTGGCGGGCCTGCGCGGAACGCACGATCAGCTCGGCCACCTGCACCAGGTTGCGCAGTTCGAGCAGGTCGCGCGTGACGTGGAAATTGGCATAGAACTCGTGGATCTCGGCCTGCAGCAGCGCGATGCGGTGGCTCGCGCGCTCCAGGCGCTTGTTGGTGCGCACGATGCCCACGTAGTCCCACATGAAGCGGCGCAGCTCGTCCCAGTTGTGCGAGATCACCACCGCCTCGTCGGCATCGGTCACGCGGCTCGCGTCCCAGGCCGGCAGCGCCACCGCCTCGCGTGCCGGCGCGGCGCCGATGGCCGCGGCGGCCGCGCGCGCGAACACCATGCACTCCACCAGCGAATTGCTGGCCAGCCGGTTCGCGCCGTGCAGCCCGGTGCAGGCGGTCTCGCCGATCGCGTAGAGGCCCGGCAGGTCGGTGCGGCCGGCCAGGTCTGTCACCACGCCGCCGCAGGTGTAGTGGGCCGCCGGCACCACCGGGATCGGCTCGCGCGTGATGTCGATGCCGAGCTCGGCGCAGCGCGCGAGGATGTTCGGGAAATGCGCGCGCAGGAAATCGGGGCTCTGGTGCGAGATGTCGAGGTGCACGCAGTCCAGGCCGTGCTTCTTCATCTCGAAGTCGATCGCGCGCGCCACCACGTCGCGCGGCGCGAGCTCGGCGCGCTCGTCGTGCTGCGGCATGAAGCGGGTGCCTCCCGCCGATTCAGGCAGTTTCAGCAGCCCGCCTTCGCCGCGCACCGCCTCGCTGATCAGGAAGGACTTGGCATGCGGGTGATACAGGCAGGTCGGGTGGAACTGGATGAACTCCATGTTCGACACCCGGCAGCCCGCGCGCCAGGCGGCGGCGATGCCGTCGCCGGTGGCGGTGTCGGGGTTGGTGGTGTAGAGGTAGACCTTGCCCGCGCCGCCCGTGGCCAGGATGGTGTGCGGCGCGCGGAAGGCCAGCACCTCGCCGCTGGCGTCGTCGAGCGCGTAGAGGCCCGCGCAGCCCGCCTCGGGCGCGCCGAGCCGCTCGCCGGCGACCAGGTCGACCAGGGTGTGGTGCTCGAACAGCGTGACGTTGGGCGTGCGGCGCACGCGCTCGATCAGCACCTGCTGCACGGCCGCGCCGGTGGCGTCGGTCACGTGCACGATGCGGCGCTGGCTGTGGCCGCCCTCGCGCGTGAGGTGCAGGTCGCCGTCCTCCTCGGAGAAGGGCACGCCGAGCTCGCGCAGCCAGCCGATGGCCTCGGGCGCGTGCTCCACCACGAAGCGCGTGGCGGCCGGATCGCACAGGCCGGCGCCGGCCACCAGCGTGTCGTCGACATGGGCGTCGAAGCTGTCGCCCGCGGCCAGCACCGCCGCGATGCCGCCCTGGGCCCAGCCGCTCGAGCCGTCGGCCAGCGCGCGCTTGGTCAGCACCGCCACGCGGTGCGTGGGCGCCAGCAGCAGGGCCGCGGAGAGCCCGGCGAGGCCGCTGCCGACGATGAGGACGTCGAAATCGAGGGAGGAGGCCATGGCGCGCGGGAAGGGACGAGGGTCAGGATCGGTGGTGCGGCAGCGCACCGGTCCGGCCCGACGGGGTGAGGGGGAGGTGCCGCGCCGCCGGGCGGCGCGCGAAGGAAGTGGGCCGCATGGCGCTTCAGGCGGGAGAGTAGGCCAGCCGCACGTAGATCGGCGCGAAGGCCTCGGCCTGCGTGATCTCGATCAGCGTTTCCTTGGCCAGCTCGAGCATCGCGATGAAGGTCACGACCATCACCGGCGCGCCGCGCGAGATGTCGAACAGCTTCTCGAATTCCACGAAGCGCTGGCCCTGCAGGTGGCGCAGCACGATGCTCATGTGCTCGCGCACGCTGAGTTCCTCGCGCGAGATCTTGTGGTGCTGCACGAGCTTGGCGCGCTTCATGATGTCGGCCCAGGCATCGCGCAGGTCGACCACCGCCACCTCGGGGAAGCGCGGCTTGAGCGACTGCTCGATGTAGACCTGGGCGCGCCAGAAGTCGCGCCCGTAGGTCGGCATCGCGTTAAGCGAGGCGGCCTGTAGCTTGGTCTGCTCGTACTCGAGCAGCCGGCGCACGAGCTCGGCGCGCGGGTCCTCGGCTTCCTCGCCCTCGGCCGCCTTCTTGGGCGGCAGCAGCATGCGCGACTTGATCTCGATCAGCATCGCGGCCATCAGCAGGTATTCCGCCGCGAGCTCGAGGTTGGTCTGGCGGATCTCGTCGACGTAGCTCAGGTACTGCCGCGTCAGCGCGGCCATCGGGATGTCGAGGATGTTGAAGTTCTGCTTGCGGATCAGGTACAGCAGCAGGTCCAGCGGGCCCTCGAAGGCCTCGAGGAAGACCTGCAGCGCCTCGGGCGGGATGTACAGGTCCTTCGGCATCGCGAACAGCGGCTCGCCGTAGAGCCGGGCGAGCGCGACCTGGTCGACCACCTCGGGCATGGCCACCACCAGCGTGTCGCTGTCCTCGTCGCGCGGTCCGCTCATCGGGCAGGCGCTATCGAAAACGTAGCGCCGTGCCCAGCATTGGCGGGCGACGGATGCCGCATCGGCATCATGTTCTTACTTGGCCTGGGTCTGGTAGACGTAGGGCTGCTGCGGCACGCGGGCTTCCGCGTATTCCTCGAGCAGGCCGCGGTCGAGGTGCTTGTCCCAGAGCAGGGCGCGGCCGGCGCGCTGTTCCGCCTCGAGCGTCGGCTTCTTGGTTTTCATCTCGTCGATGAAGCTGGTGATCTCGGAGGTGTAGTGGGGGCGGCGGAAGATGGACATAGACTGAACCTTTGTGGGCGCGAATTTTACCGGGGGACGGCATGGGGCAGGTACGAGTCTGGCGGATCGGGGTGGCGGCCGTATGGCTGGCGGCGGTGGCGGCCCTCGTCGCGGGCTGCGATTCGCAGCGCATCGAGCAGCTCGAGGAGGGCGTGTCGACCGAGGCCGACGTGCGCGCGCGCTTCGGCGAACCCGAGAACGTCTGGGATGCGCCCGGCGGCCGGGTGTTCGAATACAACCGCCAGCCCCAGGGCCAGAAGAACTACATGGTCACCATCGGCGCCGACGGAAAGATGAGCGCGCTGCGCCAGGTGCTCACGCCCGAGAACTTCGCGCGCGTGACCAACGGCATGGCGATGGAGGACCTGCGCAAGATGCTCGGCAAGCCGGCCAAGGTCACGCCCTATCCGCTGCGCCGCGAGTACGAATGGGAATGGCGCTGGCTGCAGCCGCCCAACTCGCCGATGGTGTTCACCGCGGTGCTCAACGACGACCAGCGCGTGGTGCGCAGCGGCTCCTCGCCCGACCGAGGCACCGAGGCGCCCTGAGGCCGGGAAACGCGCCCCGGTCACCCCATGAAAATGGGGGGCGCGAAGCGCGGGGCGCCGACTAAGCTCGGCGCCACCGCCATGCCCGACGCCGCCGCCATCCCCGCCGCTTCCACCTCCGCGCTGCGCTGGCGCGTCGCATTGCTCGAGGACGATGCCGAGGTCCGGCACTTCTTCGAGGCCTGCATCGCCGCCCATCCCGAGCTCGAGCTGGTCGCCTCGCTGGGCCTGATGGCCGAGGCCGTGGCCTGGTTCGACAGCCACCAGGCCGACATCCTGTTGACCGACCTCGCGCTGCCCGATGGCCACGCGCTCGAGCTGCTGCGCCAGGTGGTGCGCAGCCAGCCGGCCTGCGAGGTGCTGGTGGTCTCGGTCTTCGGCGACGAGGACACGGTGCTCGACTGCGTGCGCGCGGGCGCGGTGGGCTACATCCAGAAGGACTCCTCGCCGGCCGACATCGCGCAGGTGATCGTCGACATCAAGCACGGCGCCTCGCCGATCTCGCCGATGATCGCGCGCAAGCTGCTGCTGCACGTGCGCGGCGGCGAGGCGAAGCCCGCCGCATCGGCCGCGCCCGACCCGGCCGCCGCCATGATGCTGACCCCGCGCGAGACCGAGGTGCTGGAGCTGATCTCGCGCGGCTACTCGTACGGCGAGATCGCGCGCCTGCAGGGCGTGACCAAGCACACGGTGCAGGGCCACATCAAGAACCTCTACAGCAAGCTCGCGGTGCATTCGCGCGGCGAGGCCGTGTTCGAGGCCAGCCGCATGGGGCTGCTGGGGCGCATGCTGGGCTGATGCGCCGCCTGCTGCTTGTCGTCCTCGCGCTGGTCGCCGCGTTGCTGGCGCCCGGCGCGGCGGGGGCCGCCAGCGAGGTGCTCGCGCTCGACCGCGGCGAACTGCAGCTGCGCTTCGTCGGCCGCCCTTCGCCGCCGCCGGCCGAGGTCACGCTGCCGCTGCACTGGGACGCCCACTGGCCGCGCGCCGTCGGCTGGGCCCAGGTGCGCATCCGCTTCGCCGCGCCCGCGGGCCATGCCGACGAGCCGCAGGCGCTGCTCGTTAGCCGCATCGGCAACGCCTACCGCGTGAAGCTCAACGGCCAGGTGATCGCGGCCGCCGGCAAGCTCGAGCAGATCAACGACGGCTGGTCGAACCGCCGCCCGCTGTGGCTGCGCGTGCCGCCCTCGCTGCTGCGCGACGGCGAGAACCTGCTCGAGATCGCGGTGCGCGCCGATCCCTCGCGCCGCGCCGGCATCGCGCCGGTGCGCCTGGGCGCCGAGCGCCTGCTGCAGCCGCAGTGGGACGCGCTCGAATGGCGCCACGTCACCCTGCCGCGCGTGATCACGCTGTTCAGCCTGCTGGTGGCGGTGTTCTGCCTGATGCTGTGGGCGCAGCAGCGCGAGGCCGTCTACGGCTGGGCCGCGTTGTGCGAGGCGCTGTGGAGCCTGCGCATCGCCGCCACCTGGTGGGAGGAGGGCCTGCTCGCCTGGCCGAGCTGGTTCAAGGTGGTGCTTGCGGTGTTCTGGCTCGGCCACATCGCCACCTACCTCGTGATCCGGGAGGTCTGGCACGGCCGGCCGCGGCGCGAGCAATGGCTGGTCTGGGGCGTGCTGGGCCTGGGCCCGGTGGCGCTGGCGCTCGGCACGCTGCAGCAGACGCAGAACTGGGTGCTCGGCTGGATCCTGCTGCTGGTGGCCGGCTGGCTGGCGCTGTCGCTGCGGCTGGGCTGGGAGACCTGGCGCCAGCGGGCCGGCGAGCGCGCCTGGATGCTGCTGATCCTGGTCGCGGGCTGGGTCGCGCTGGTGCGCGACAGCGTGATCGCGCGGCTTTTGGTCGAGCGCTTCGACGAGGCCGGCTGGACCAAGTTCGCGGCCGTGCTGGTGAGCCTCGCGATCCTCGCCATCGTGGGCATCCGCTTCCAGCGCACGCGCGAGGAACTGCGCCAGTTGCACCTGTCGCTCGAGGACCGCATCCGCCTGCGCGAGGCCGAGCTGGCCGACAAGCATGCCGAGCTGCGCCGGCTCGAGCATGCGAGCGCGGTCGCGGCCGAGCGCGCCCGCATCCTGCGCGACATGCACGACGGCGCCGGCGCGCACCTGATCACCGCCATGCTGCAGCTCGAGCGCGGCGTGGCCACCAAGTCGGAGGTGATGCAGACCCTGCGCGAATCGCTCGACCAGCTGCGGCTGTCGATCGATGCCATCAACCTGCCGGCCGGCGACGCCAACGCGCTGCTCGCGAGCATGCGCTTCCGGCTGCAGCCGCGCATCGAGGCCGCGGGGCTCGCGCTCGACTGGTCGGTGGCGAACCTGCCGCGCTGGCGCTGCGATTCCGACGAGGCCACGCGGCACCTGCAGTACATGCTGCTGGAGGCGATCTCGAACGTGCTGCAGCATGCGCGCGCACGCGTGCTCGCGGTCAGCGCGGCGGTCAGCACGACGGTCGGTGGCGATGCCATCGAGATCGTGCTGCGCGACGACGGCTGCGGCCTCGGCGAGGCGCGCGGCAACGGCCTGCGCTCCATGCGGCAGCGCGCCGCGCAGGCCGGCGTCGAGCTGCGCATCGAGAAGGCCGAGCCCGGCACGCGCGTGGTGCTGCGGCTGCCGCTCGCGTAGGAACCGCCATCTTTATGGGGCGCGCCGCGCGCCCCGTTTTCCTAGATTCGAACGCAGCCCCCGCTGCGCATCGCACAGGCCCGCCAGGCCCCGCGCGCACGGGTCGTTCCACCCCTTCGCGCCTCCTCGCCATGACACCTGTTCTTCGGCCGCGTGCCGTCTTCACGCCGACCCTGATCGCCGCCGCCGTCGCCGGCCTGGTGTGCGCGTCCGCCTTGCCGCGCGCCGTCGCGCAGAGCGCGTGGACCTCCGCGCCGCCCTATGCCGACATGGCGCGCGCCGACTGGTTCAACGCCGCCAACTGGAGCGCGGGCGTGCCGGGCGCCGGCACGGCCGTGACCGTGAACCTGGTGCCCGGCACCGTCGTCGGCATCGTCTCGGGCCCGGCCAGCGCGGCCTCGGTCGATGCCTCCAACGGCACGCTGATGGTGGTGGAGGGCGCGGGCCGGCTCGACACGGGCCTGTTCAACCTCGGCAGCAGCGACGGCCGCGACGTGCAGACCCTGCTGCGCATCGGCAGCGGCGGCATCGTGAATGCCGCGCGCTTCGTCTCGCAGGGCGGCGGCGGCACCGAGAACACGGTGTCGCTGAGCGGCGCGGGCAGCGCGCTCAACGTCGCCGGCGAGCTGCAGATCGGCCGCAGCGGCACCGGGATGATGCAACTCGACGAGGGCGCGCGCGTGAGCGCGGGCACGCTGCAGATCGGGCAGGCGGGCACGGCCGACGGCCATGTGCTGGTGATCGGCGAGACCCCGGTCGACGCGCTGGTGGCCGAGCGCATCGTGCTCGCCACGCCGGGCTCGACGCTCGCCATCTCGCGCGCCGGCACGGCGCCGCTGGTGCTGGGCGCGGCGATCTCCGGCCCGGGCCGGTTCGAGGTCTCGAGCCCGGTCACGCTGACCGGCGACAACACCCAGAGCGGCGACATCGTGCTGGGCAGCACGCTGCGCGTGGGCGACGGCGCGAACGCCGGGTCCATCACCGGCAACCTCTCGGGCTTCGGCCGCGTCGTGTTCGACCGCGGCCCGGGCCGCGTGGCCTACGACGGCGCCATCGGCGGCAGCATCGCGATCGACAAGGAGAACGCCGGCACCCTGGCGCTCGGCGGCGCGCACGACACCGACGGCCGCACGCGCGTGCTCGGCGGCACGCTGCTGGTCAACGGCGCGCTGCCGCGCAGCACGGTCGAGGTGGCCGGCGGCGCCACGCTGGGCGGCCTCGGACAGGTGAAGGCGGCCACCGTGCGCGCGGGCGGCACGCTGGCACCCGGCGACGGCGGCGTGGGCACCTTCGCCGTGCTCGGCGACCTCGCGCTCGATCCCGGCAGCCGGCTGCACTACGACCTCGGCACGCCGGGCGTGCCGGGCGCGGGCGACCTCGTCACGGTGGCCGGCAACCTCACGCTCGACGGCAACCTCGACGTCAGCGAGCGCGTGGGCTATGGCAACGGCGTGCAGACCCTGATGCGGGTCGACGGCAGCATCGCCGACAACGGCCTCGAGCTCGGCACCATGCCCACGGGCTTCACGCACGCGGTGCACGTGCGCGGCTCGACCGTGGAGCTGGAGGTCAGCGGCGGCGCGGTCGGCACCAACCAGTTCTGGGACGGCGGCGGAACGGCCGGCGACGGCGTGGTCGCGGGCGGCGACGGCAGCTGGCGCTACCTCGAGCCGCAATGGACCGACATCGCGGGGCGCAACGCGGAGGCCTGGAACGGCAACATGGCGATTTTCCAGGGCCGCGCGGGCGCGGTCACCATCGACGGCCTGCTCGACTTCAAGGGCATGCAGTTCCGCAGCGACGGCTACCGGCTCGAGGAAGGCACGCATGCCGAGGGCTCGCTGCCCGGGCGGCTGGTGCCGCGGCTGGACGAAGCGCCGGTGCGCGTCGACGCGGGCGTCACCGCCACCTTCAACGTGGGCATCGAGGGCTCGGGCGGCATCCTCAAGACCGGCCCCGGCACGCTGGTGCTCGCGGGCCGCAACGACCACAGCGGCATCACCGCGGTCGACGAGGGCGTGCTGCGCGCGGGCCGCGCCCACACGCTGAGCCAGGCCTCGCACCACGACGTGCGCCGCGGCGGCACGCTCGACCTCGCGGGCCACGACCAGACCGTGGCCGGCCTCACGGTGGCGGGCACGGTGTCGCTGGTCGGTACCGAGCCCGGCACGCGGCTGACCGTGCGCGGGCCCTATGTCGGGCAGGACGGCACCTTGCGCCTGGGCACCCGGCTCGGCGACAGCGGCAGCCTCAGCGACCGGCTGGTGATCGACGGCGGCGGCCGCGAGGAGACCCGCGCCCTGAAGGCCGGCACCGTGAGCGCCACCGCGACCGGCCTGCGCGCCAATGCCGCCGCCAGCGTCACGGGCCGCACCCAGGTGCAGATCGTCAACCTCGGCGGCCTGGGCGCGCTGACCACCGGCGACGGCATCGAGGTCGTGAGCGCGATCAACGGCGCCACCACCACCGCGCAGACCACGCGCGACGCCTTCGCGCTCGTGGGCACCCACGTGGACGCGGGCGCTTTCGAATACCGGCTGCACGCGGCCGATGCGCAGGGGCTGGGCGAGAACTGGTACCTGCGCTCGAGCGTGGGAGTGACGCCACCGCCGCCCCCTCCGCCTCCCGCGCCGCCCTCGTCCGGCGGCGGCAACCCCCAGCCACCCGCGCCCCCGCCGACGCTGCCGCCAGCCCCCGCACCGGTCGAGCGCCCGGCTTACCGCGTGCAGGTGCCGATGCTCGCCGCGCTGCCCGCGCAATTGCGCGAGAGCGACCTCACGATGCTGTCGAACCTGCACCAGCGCAGCGGCGCGCCGCAGGCCGCCGGCGACGGCCCGCCCATGCGCCGCGCCTGGGGCCGGGTCATCGTGGCCGACCCGACGCTGGCGCAGCGCGGCGCGGTCGATCCGCGCAGCGAGATGCACCTGAGCGGCTTCCAGGCCGGCACCGACCTCTGGGCCGGCACCGCATGGCGTGCCGGCGTCTACGTGGGCCAGCTCGAGGGCAAGGCCGACGTGCAGGGCTTCGCGAGCGGCCTGTGGGGCGCGGTCGGCCGCACCGACCTGCGCAGCCGCTACCTCGGCGGCTATGCCACCTTTGCCGAGCCCGGCGGCTTCTATGCCGACGCGGTGCTGCAGTTCGGCCGCCACGACTACACGGCGCAGCCGCTGGCCGCGCTGCCGATCGAGGGCAAGGGGCGCAGCACCGTGGCCTCGTTCGAGATCGGCCAATCCTTCGAGCTCGGCGCGGGCTGGGCGCTCGAGCCGCAGCTGCAGCTGATCCACCAGAGCCGCTCCATCGACGAGGCGCTGATCCCGGCCGCGGTGGTGTCGCAGGACAGCGCCAACGGCTGGATGGCGCGCGCCGGCCTGCGGCTGAAGGGCCGCATCGCCGCGGGCGAGGGCGTGGTCGAGCCCTATGGCCGGATCAACCTCTACCGGATGGCCGCGGGCGCCGACATCGCGCGCTTCGCGGGCCCGGCCGCGTCCACCGACATCGCGAGCGGCGCCAGCGGCAGCGCGGCCGAGCTCGCGGGCGGTTTCTCGTGGCGCCTCGGGCCCGCGGTCAGCGTCTACGGTGAACTGGGCCGCCGCTTCGCGCTCGGCGGCGGCCTGCGCTCGCGCGCTTCGGTGCAGGCGAGCGCCGGGGTCAACATGCGCTGGTGAGGACTCAGGCCGCCGCGTGCAGCGCCGGCCGCCGCGCCGACCAGGGCATCGCCTGCTCGAGCTGCGCGGCGAGCTGCGGCAGCGTGGCCTCGTCGCCCATCGGCGCCATGCACTGCACGCCGATCGGCAGGTCGCCGGCCATCGCCAGCGGCAGCGAGATCGCGGGCTGGCCCGTGAGGTTGGCCAGCGGGGTGCAGGCGGCGTAGTCGAACAGGTGGTCGAAGAAGCCCTGCGCGTCGCGCGTGGCGTCGTCCTGGTCGAGCACGCCCAGCGCCACGGGCGGGGTGCGCATCGTGGGCGAGAGCAGGATGTCGTGCCGCGCGAAGAAGGGCGCGACCTCGCGCGACACCGCGTTCATCTGCATCAGCGCCAGTTCCAGGTCGAGCGCGCTCAGGCGCAGCCCGTGCTCGGCGGTGGCGCGCGTGCAGGCCTGCACCTGCGCCAGCGCCTGGTCGACGGTGATCTGCAGCGCCTGCGCCACGCCCGCCACGCCGGCCGCGAGGAACGAGGACCAGAAGGTGCGCGTGGCCGCGAGGAAGGCCTCGTGCGCATAGGCGGGCGTGGCCCATTCCACGACGTGGCCCAGGTCGGCGAGCACCGCCGCCGTGGCCTCGACCGCCTCGACGCAGGCGCGCGCGGCCGGCTGCGTGCCCGGGAACTGCGTCGTGACCGCAACGCGCAACCGGCGCGGCGGCGCGCCGATGGCCTGCGCATAGGGCTGCGCGGGCGGCGCCATCAGGAAGGGATCGCCGAGCTCGGGGCCGTGCATCGCGTCGAGCGCGCCGGCGGCATCGCGCACCGTGCGGCACACCACGCCCTCGATGCCCAGCCCCATCAGCGGCAGGCCGTAGCCCGGGCCCGCGCTGACGCGGCCGCGGCTGGGCTTGAGCCCGACCAGGCCGCAGGCCGCGGCCGGGATGCGGATCGAGCCGCCGCCGTCGTTGGCATGCGCGACCGGCACGATGCCCGCGGCCACCGCCGCGGCCGAGCCGCCGCTGGAGCCGCCCGTGCTGTGCGCCGGGTTCCAGGGGTTGCGCGTGGCGCCGCCGAAGGCGCTCTCGGTGGTGGCGTTGAAGCCGAACTCGGGCGTGTGCGTGCGCCCCAGCGTGGCGAAGCCGGCGCGGCGGAAGCGCGCCATCAGCGCGCTGTCGGCGGGCGCGGGCAGGCCCGGGCCGAACAGCCGGCTGCCGGCCTGGCAGCGCACGCCCTCGGCCTGCAGCACCAGGTCCTTGATGAGGAAGGGCACGCCGCCGAACGGACCCTGCGCCTCGTGCGCGAGCGGCGCGTCGAACAGCTCGATGATGGCGTTGAGCCGCGGATTCAGCGCGGCCGCGGCCTCGCGCGCGCAGCGCTGCGCCTCGGCGGCGGTGGTCTCCTTGCGGCGGATGGCGTCGGCGAGCGCGGTGGCGTCGAGGCGGCTGTAGTCGGCGAGATGCATGGCGGCGGGGTCCTGTGTCTTCGTTGGAGTGAAAGGCCGCCTGCAGCGTAGGTGGGCGTGGCTTGTCGCGGCAGTCGTTCAGATGAACGATGCGGGAATCTCCGCGCCCCGCGCGGACGGGGCGCGCCTAAGATCGCGCCGCATGGCGCAGCAGGCTTTTCCGTCGGTGTCGGGCGTTCCCGCCGAACAGCTCGGTGCGATGCTGCTCGGCCTCTATCCGCTGGCCGCCGAGCCCGAGCGGCTGGGCGCGGGCGCGCTGCTCGACTGGCTGGCGCGCCACATCGCCTTCGACGGCGCCTGGTTCGGCCGCTCGCTGTTCGAGTCCGGCACCCTGCGGCCGCAGGGCGGCCACACGCGCGGCCTGGCGCCCGATTTCGTGAACGACTGGTGCCGCGTGCGGCACATCGATCCCGTGGTGCCGGCCGCGATGGCGCAGCCCGGCCATGGCGTCGCGCTGGCCGCGCACGAGCTGCCGCCCGTGGCCTCGATGCGCGCCTTCGCGGCCGACCATGGCATCGGCCAGGCGCTCAGCGTGATCGTGCCCGCGCCCGGGTCGCCGTGGTGGATGCACCTGTCGCTCTACAGCCGCGAGGCGGCCGGCCTCGGGGCGCGCGCGCAGGCGCTGGTCGAGCTGCTGATGCCGCACCTGGTGCTGGTGCAGGGGCTGGGATTGCACGAGGCGCCGATGGCGGTGCCGGCCGCCCTCACGCTGCTGAGCCGCCGCGAGGCCGAGGTGGCGCGGCTGTTCGCGCAGGGGCAGAGCTACAAGATGGTGGCGCGCACGCTCGGCAGTTCGCCGGCCACGGTGCGCCATCACCTGCGGCAGGTCTATGCCAAGCTGGGCGTCACGAGCAAGGTGCAGATGGCGCGGCTGGTGGGCGCGCAGGCCGCATAGGCCCGAACGCCGCGCCCATCTACTTGTCGCCGTCGGGAATCACCGCATCGGCCGCCGCGCCCACCGCCTTGCCGGTGATGCGCGCGGTGCCGATCGCCGCGTCGGCCGCGAGGCCCACGGCGCCCGCGGTCACGCTGACCGCGGTGCTCGCCACCGAGACCACCGCGCAGCCGCCGAGCATGGCCAGCAGCGCCGCCGCGAGGGTGGCGCGAAAGAACATCGGCAGCGGTGTCGTCATGGTGGGACCTCTTCGGGAGAACGCGGGATTCAGCGCACGCGCATGCCGGGCGTGGCGCCGGGCCAGGGCTCGAGCACGTGGATGCCCGGCTGGGCCTTCTCGTCGGCGTGGCTGGCGGCGAGCACCATGCCTTCGCTGATGCCGAACTTCATCTTGCGCGGCGCGAGGTTCGCGACCAGCACCGTGAGCTTGCCCACGAGTTGCTCGGGCTGGTAGGCCGAGGCGATCCCGCTGAACACGTTGCGGGTCTTGCCTTCGCCGGCGTCGAGCGTGAGGCGCAGCAGCTTGGTCGAGCCCTCGACCTTCTCGCAAGCCACGATCTTCGCGATGCGCAGGTCGATCTTCACGAAGTCGTCGATGCCTATGGTGGGCGCGATGGCCTCGCCGCCGGGCAGCGCATCCGCCGCGGGTTCGGCGGCGGGGGCCGCCACCGGCTCGGGCGCGTCGAACAGCTGGTCGACCACCTTGGCGTCGGCACGCTGCATCAGGTGCTTGTACTCGCTGATCGCATGGCCTGCGGGCAGCGCCTGCGCGGCATCGGTCCAGGCGAGCGGCGCGATCCCGAGGAAGGCCTCGACGTTCGCGGCCAGCGCCGGCAGCACCGGCTTGAGGTACAGCGTGAGCAGGCGGAAGGCCTCGATGCAGACCGTGCACACGTCGTGCAGCCGCGCCTCGGCACCTTCCTTCTTGGCCAGTTCCCAGGGCTTGTTCTGGTCGACGTACTCGTTGACCTTGTCGGCCAGCGCCATCACCTCGCGCAGCGCGCGTGCGTAGTCGCGGCCGTCGTAGAGCGCATGGACCTCGCCGGCCGCCTCGCGCAGCGCGAACAGCAGCGCGTCGCCATCGGCCGACACCTCGCCGAGCTTGCCGCCGAAGCGCTTGCCGACGAAGCCGGCCGCGCGGCTCGCGATGTTGATGTACTTGCCCACCAGGTCGCTGTTGACGCGCGCGACGAAGTCCTCGGGGTTGAAGTCGATGTCCTCGTTGCGGCCGTTGAGCTTGGCCGCGATGTAGTAGCGCAGCCATTCGGCGTTGAGGCCGAGCGACAGGTACCTGAGCGGGTCGATGCCGGTGCCGCGGCTCTTGCTCATCTTCTCGCCGCTCACCGTCAGGTGGCCGTGCACGTAGACCGCGTCGGGCGCCTTGCGGCCGCTGAAGTGCAGCATCGCGGGCCAGAACAGCGTGTGGAAGGTGATGATGTCCTTGCCGATGAAGTGCACCTGCTCAAGCTCGGGGTCGGCCATGTACTCGGTGTACGAGATGCCGTCGCCGCCCAGCTCGATGCAGCGCTTGTCGAGCAGGTTCTTCAGCGAGGCCAGGTAGCCCACGGGCGCGTCGAGCCAGACGTAGAAGTACTTGCCCGGCGCATCGGGGATCTCGATGCCGAAGTAGGGCGCGTCGCGGCTGATGTCCCAGTCGCCGAGGCCGCCCTTGCCCTCGTCGTCCTTGTAGAGCCACTCGCGGATCTTGTTCTGCACCTCGGGCTGCACGTGGCCGGGCGCGGCGGTCCATTCCTTGAGGTAGGCCTCGCAGCGCGGGTCCGACAGCTTGAAGAAGAAGTGCTCGGAACTGCGCAGCTCGGGCTTGGCGCCCGACAGCGCCGAGTAGGGGTTGATCAGCTCGGTGGGGGCGTAGACCGCGCCGCAGACCTCGCAGTTGTCGCCGTACTGGTCCTTCGAGTGGCAATTCGGGCACTCGCCCTTGATGAAGCGGTCGGCCAGGAACATGCCCTTCTCGGGGTCGTAGAACTGTTCGACGCTCTTGGTGCTGATCAGGCCGTTGGCGCGCAGGTCGCGGTAGATGTCCTGCGCCAGCTGGTGGTTCTCGGGGCCGTCGGTCGAGTGCCAGTTGTCGAAGGCGATGTGGTAGCCGTCGAGGTACTGCTTGCGGCCCGCGGCGATCTCGGCCACGAAGGCCTGCGGCGTCACGCCGGCCTTGTCGGCCGCGATGGTGATCGCCGCGCCGTGCGCGTCGTCGGCGCAGACGAAGTTGACGTCGGCACCGTTCATTCGCTGGTTCCGCACCCAGATGTCGGCCTGGATGTACTCCATCATGTGGCCGATGTGGAACTTGCCGTTGGCGTACGGCAGGGCGGTGGTGACGAAGAGCTTGCGCGGGGCGGACATCGGGGGAGGCGCTTTCGGAGTTGCGGGAGCGTCGGAAGCGACGCAGCGGGAGAACCGGGCATTTTAGGTGGCGCCGCGTTCCGGCGGGTTCGATGGCAGCATCGACCCCATGCCGCACCCCGCCGACTCCGATCTTCTCCAGGGCCACATCGCCACCCTGGCCGCCTCGCCGCTCGCACCCTGGGCCGCGCTGGCGCCCTGGGCGCTGCCGCCGCAGGCGCCGGCCATCGTGCGCCGGCTGCTGGCGGCGCTGCCGGCCGCCGACTACGCCATCGACGGCGAAGTGGCCGTGCACCGCAGCGCCACCGTCGAGCCCGGCGCCGTGCTCAAGGGCCCACTGATCGTGGGGCCGGGCTGCTTCATCGCCGCGGGTGCCTACTTGCGCGGCGGCAACTGGCTCGATGCACGCTGCAGCATCGGGCCGGGCGCCGAGCTCAAGTCCTCCTTCGTGTTCGCGGGCACCGCGCTCGCGCACTTCAACTTCGTCGGCGATTCGGTGCTGGGCGCGGGCGTCAACCTGGAGGCCGGCAGCATCGTCTGCAACCACCGCAACGAGCGCGCCGCCAAGGAGATCCTGGTGCGCGGCGCGGACGGCACGCTGCGGCCCACCGGTTGCGAGAAGTTCGGCGCCCTGGTCGGCGATGGCGCGCGCATCGGCGCCAACGCGGTGATCGCGCCGGGCGCGCTGCTGGCGCCGGGGCGGGTCGTGGCGCGGGCGTCGCTGCTCGACCAGGAGATCGCGCCATGAACGCGTCCGCCCGTCACCTGCTGCTGGTCCACGGCCCGGCGCGCATCGTCGAATGGACCCATCCGCTGACCGATGCCCGCGAGGCCACCGACGTGGTCGGCGCCTGCTTCGAGCACGACACCGACCGCGTGCTGCTCGACGAGGCCGTGCTGCCGCCGGCCTTCTTCGCGCTGCGCACCCGCTTCGCGGGCGAATTCCTCGAGAAGCTTCAGACCTACCGCCTGCGCGCGGCCGTGGTGGTGTCGCCCGCGGCCGACCATGGCGAGCGCTTCGCCGAATACCTGCGCGAGGCCCGCCAGGGCCGCTATTGCCGTTTCCTCGACAGCCGCGAGGAGGCGCTGGCCTGGCTGGCCCGCGAATGACCCTCGCGGCGCCGGGCCTCGTCAAGGCGGTGCCATGGGCCCGGCGTTATTCTTCGGCCTCCGCGCGCCCCGGCGGCCGCGACTCCCCATTCCTCGACCAAGGGCGCCCCTCATGACCACCCCCATTCCCGCAACCCTGATTCCCGGCGACGGCATCGGCCCCGAGATCGTCGACGCCACGCTGGCCGCGCTCGACGCGCTGAAGGCGCCCTTCGAGTGGGACCGCCAGATCGCCGGCCTGGGCGGCGTCAAGGCCTCGGGCGACCCGCTGCCCGCGGCCACGCTCGACAGCATCCGCCGCACCCGGCTCGCGCTCAAGGGCCCGCTCGAGACGCCCTCGGGCGGCGGCTACCGCTCGTCGAACGTCCGGCTGCGCGAGGAGTTCGAGCTCTACGCCAACCTGCGCCCGGCGCGCACCATCATCCCGGGCGGGCGCTTCGACAAGATCGACCTGATGGTGGTGCGCGAGAACCTCGAGGGCCTGTACATCGGCCACGAGCACTACGTGCCGATCGACGGCGACCCGCATGCCGTGGCCATGGCCACCGGCATCAACACGCGCCAGGGCAGCCGCCGCATCCTCGAGTACGCGTTCCAGACCGCCGTGGCCACCGGCCGCAAGAAGGTCACGATCGTGCACAAGGCCAACATCATGAAGGCGCTCACGGGCATCTTCCTCGAGACCGGCCTGGACCTCTACGAGAAGAAGTACAAGGGCCAGTTCGAGCTCGACACGGTCATCATCGACGCCTGCGCGATGAAGCTGGTGCTCAACCCCTGGCAGTTCGACATGCTGGTCACCACCAACCTGTTCGGCGACATCCTGTCGGACCTGGTGGCGGGCCTGGTCGGCGGCCTGGGCATGGCACCCGGCGCCAACATCGGCACCAATGCCGCGATCTTCGAGGCCGTGCACGGCTCGGCGCCCGACATCGCGGGCAAGGGCATCGCGAACCCGATCGCGCTGATGCTGGCGGCCGCGCTGATGCTCGATCACTGCAAGCTGCCCGAGCTCGCCACGCGCCTGCGCCAGGCCATCGACGACACGCTCAACATCGACCAGGTGCGCACCGGCGACCTGGGCGGCAGCGCCGGCACCGAGGCCTTCACCAAGGCGCTGGTGGCGCGCATCCAGAACGCCTGAGGCCGCGCGCGCCGGCCGACGATCCCGATGCCCAGGCGCCTGCTGTGGCTGTCGATGCTGGTGGCGGGGCTCGTGCTGGGCCTGGCCGCGTCGGCACGCGCCGAGCCGGCGCGCTACACGGTGGTGCGCGTCGACCTGCGCAAGGACCGGCTCTCGCTGTTCCTCAACGACGACAGCGGCATCGCCTTCAAGCGCTTCGACCGGCTGCAGGCCTGGCTGGCCGAGCGCGGGCGCCGGCTCGACTTCGCGGTGAATGCCGGCATGTACCACGCCGACTTCGCGCCCGTGGGCCTGCTGGTGCGCGAGGGCCGCGAGGAGTCGCCGCTCAACCTCGAGGCCGGCACCGGCAATTTCTTCCTCCGGCCCAACGGCGTGTTCCTGGTCTCGGACGAGGGGCCGCGCGTGATCGAGTCGTCGGAATACCCGGCGCTCGCGCCGCGGCTGCGCGGGCTGTCGATCGCCACCCAGTCGGGCCCGCTGCTGCTGCGCCATGGCGCGGTGCATCGCTCGTTCATCGTCGACTCGCCCTCGCGCAAGATCCGCAACGGCGTCGGCGTGTCGGGCCACACGGCGATCTTCGTGCTCAGCGAGACGCCCGTGAACTTCCACGAGTTCGCGCTCTACTTCCGCGACGTGCTGCACTGCCGCGACGCGCTCTATCTCGACGGCACCGTCTCGGCCCTGCATTCGACCGCGCTCGGGCGCAGCGACTTCGTGCGCGAGCTGGGGCCCATACTCGCGGTCGTTTCGCCCTGAATCCCGTTCCCCTTCGTTTTCCTGCCGAGCCATGACCACTGCGCTGCCTGTCCTGTCCCTAGTCGAAACCCGCGTCCTCGGCGTGCTGGCCGAAAAGCAGCGCACCGTGCCCGACAGCTATCCGCTGACGCTCAACGCGCTGGTGTCGGGCTGCAACCAGAAGACCAGCCGCAACCCGGTGCTCGAGCTCAGCGAGTCGCAGGTGCAGGCCGCGATCGACAGCCTCAAGGGCTACAGCCTGGTGGCCGAGACCAGCGGCGGCCGCGCCTGGCGCTACGAGCACAACATCGACCGCGTGCTGCGCATTCCCTCGCAGTCGGTGATCCTGCTCACGGTGCTGATGCTGCGCGGCCCGCAGACCGCGGGCGAACTGCGCATCGCCTGCGACCGCATGCACAACTTCGCCGACATCTCCTCGGTCGAGGGCTTCCTCGACGAGCTGTCCGAGCGTTCGGCCGGCGCGCTGGTGGTGAAGCTCGCACGCCTGCCCGGCGCGCGCGAGAGCCGCTGGGCGCACTTGCTGAGCGGCACGCCGGCCGAGGAGGTCGCACCCGCGGGCGGCTACGAGGCGCCGCGCGCCGCGCACGATGTCTCGCTGGGCGAGGTGGCGGCGCTCAAGGCCAACGTGGCGCGGCTCGAGACCGAGGTGGCGCAGCTCAAGGCGCTGCTCGGGCGGGTGTGCTCGGAGCTCGGGATTTCCGACGCGGGCTGAACGGCCGGCGCTCAGGCCGCCGTCGACTCCGGCTGCCTCGCCTCCTCCCAACCGAAGAAGCGCAGCACCTCCTCGCGCTGCCGCATCGCATCGGCATGCCCGAGCGCTATCAGCTCGCGCGTGTAGCCCGACTCGAACAGCAGGTAGCTCGCGAGCGCGCCGCCCTTGACGTCGGCCGCGACCTGCGAGCCGCCGAGCAGGTGGCGCACGGCGCCGGGCAGGGCGTCGACGTGGCGCGCGGCGATCACGTCGAGGCGCTCCGAGGGCGAGATCACCAGCAGGTCGATCGGGCGCAGCGCGCTCGCGGCGCGCGCCTCCTCGGGGATCAGGCCCAGCGTGTGGTTGATGCGGCGCAGGCGCTCGATGTCGACCGCGAGCGCGTCGAGGAAGATGCTCGACAGCGCATGGCCCGCGATCTGCGCCATGGTCGGATAGCCGCTGTGGGTGTTGGGCGCGGGCGCCTCGCGCGGCTCGTGCATGCGGCCCGCGCCGATCACCACGATGCGCTGCGCGCCCAGGTGGATGGCCGCGGCGATCGGGGCCGACTGGCGCATCGAGCCGTCGCCGAAGTACTCGGTGTGGCCCTCCATCGGCAGCGCCGTGGCCGGGAACACGAAGGGGATCGCGGCCGAGGCCAGCAGGTGGGCGTGCGAGATGCGGCAGCCCACCGACAGCCGCTGCGAGCGCACCCAGGGCTCCATCGGCGTGCCCGATTCGAAGAAGGTCACGTGCTCGCCCGAGCTGTAGCTCGAGGCCGTGACCGCCAGCGCCTGCAGGTGGCCCTGCTGCATCAGTTTCGGCAGGCGGTCCAGCGGCACCATGCGCTCGAGCATCTCCGACAGCGGCGTGTTGTCGAGCAGCGAGCGCGGCTTCACGCGCATCCAGTTGGCCGCGAAGCGCCCCAGGCCCAGCAGCATGCGCCAGCGCGCGCCGCTGCCGATGACCGAGAGCGAGTCGGCGCGGTAGACCTGGCCGGCGCGAAACTCGCCCCAGAACTGCGCGATGTGGGCCACCACGGCATCGAAGTCGTCGGCGCCGCAGGCCAGCACGGCCGCGTTGATGGCGCCGGCCGAGGTGCCGGTGATGACCGGGAAGGGGTTGCCGCCACCGGCGGCGCCGGCCGCGCGCCGGATCTCGGCGATGGCCTGCAGCACCCCCACCTGGTAGGCGGCGCGGGCGCCGCCGCCGGTGAGCAGCAGGCCGGTCGTCGCGGGGCTTGTCTCTGGCATTTTTCGGTTATTCGAAGCGTTGGGAGTCGGCCCCGACGGGGCGCACTAGACTACCCGCCTTCCAGGAGTTAGATCAATGGCCATCACCCCCGAGGCGATCTCGAACGCCCTCCAGAGCGTCGCAGACCCCAACACCGGCAAGGACTTCGTGTCCACCCGCGCGCTCAAGAACCTGCAAATATCGGAGGGCGACGTGTCCTTCGACATCGAGCTCGGCTATCCCGCGAAGAGCCAGCACGCGGCGCTGCGCAAGGCGCTGGTGGCCGCGGCCAAGACGGTGCCGGGCGTGGACAACGTGTCGGTCAACATCACGACCAAGGTCATCAGCCACGCGGTGCAGCGCGGCGTGCAGCTGATGCCCAACGTGAAGAACATCGTGGCCGTGGCCTCGGGCAAGGGCGGCGTGGGCAAGAGCACCACCGCGGCCAACCTGGCGCTGGCGCTGGCGGCCGAGGGCGCGCGCGTGGGCCTGCTCGACGCCGACATCTACGGCCCGAGCCAGCCCATGATGATGGGTATCGAGGGCCGCCCCGAGAGCACCGACAACAAGACCATGGAGCCGCTGGAGAACCACGGCGTGCAGGTGATGTCGATCGGCTTCCTGGTCGACGCCGACCAGGCCATGATCTGGCGCGGCCCGATGGCCACGCAGGCGCTCGAGCAGCTGCTGCGCCAGACCAACTGGAAGGACCTCGACTACCTGATCGTCGACATGCCCCCGGGCACCGGCGACATCCAGCTCACGCTGAGCCAGCGCGTGCCGATGACCGGCGCGGTGATCGTGACCACGCCACAGGACATCGCGCTGCTCGACGCCAAGAAGGGCATCAAGATGTTCGAGAAGGTCGGCGTGCCGATCCTCGGCCTGGTCGAGAACATGGCGGTGCACGTGTGCTCGAACTGCGGCCATGTCGAACACATCTTCGGCGCCGATGGCGGCAAGAAGCTGGCCGAGCAGAACGGCATGGCCTACCTGGGCGCGCTGCCCTTGTCGATCGACATCCGGTTGCAGGCCGACAGCGGCAAGCCCACGGTGGTGGCCGATCCCGAGGGCGAGATCGCCGGGCTCTACCGCGCCGTGGCGCTGCAGGTGGCGGTGGGTATCGCCGAGAAGGCCAAGGATTTCTCGGCGAAGTTTCCGACGATCACGGTCAGCAAGAGTACCTAGGATGGGATTCGGGGGGTCGATCAGTTGCGCTTCTTGCTGCCGGAGGTACGGTTGGGAGCGGGCTCACGCCGACGGGGTACTCCCCTCCGCGAATGTCCCCCGGCCTTCGGCCTCCTCCTTTATTTCGCTGCGGG
>NZ_JBWKPN010000015.1:0-215513 GCF_059418265.1 Variovorax sp. GW821-FHT09B05 | reverse complement strand
TCACCTTCAACCACCAGCAGAACAACTTCCGTCATCCGCCGCTGAAGCCGTCCAGCGAAGCCCTCGATTATGCACAGATTTTTCAACTTGCGTCAACTTCGAGAGAAGTTTTTTCGACTGCTTCATCAACCTGCCCTCGGCTTTCGCCTTCGGGCCCGTCGATCCGATTTGCGTTGCCGCATCGTCAGCCGAGCCAGCGAGTATATGCCATTTATCCAGCCCTGCAAGAGTGCTGCAAACAAATCGACCGTCCGGCTTTCCTGCCTGCGGCAGCGCTACGCGCTGCCGCAGGCAGAACAGGCTCCTCGGATAATCCGCCCCACATGGCACTCATCACACTCCTCGACGCCCAACTGGCGTTCGGTCACGTCCCGCTGCTCGATCACACGGACTTCTCCCTTCTCGAATCGGAGCGCATCGGCCTGATCGGCCGCAATGGCGCGGGGAAGTCCTCCCTGCTCAAGATACTGGGAGGACTGGAAAAGCCCGACGACGGCGCCCTCCAATACCAACAGCACCTGCGCGTCTCCTATGTGGCGCAGGAACCCGCCCTGGACATGGAGGCCGACGTGTTCACCGCCGCCAGTGCCGGGCTGTCCGAGGTGATCGCCGTGCGGGACCTCTATCTATCGGGCGCAGACGGCCTGGACCTGGACGCCCTCCAGTCCCAGATCGAGGCCTTCGACGCCTGGAACTGGGAGCAGCGCGTCGAGGAAACGCTGCACCGCCTCCATCTGGACCGCAATGCCCGCGTCGGCAACCTGTCGGGCGGCACCCGCAAGCGGGTGGCCCTGGCACAGGCCCTGGTCGCGGCACCCGACGTGCTCCTGCTCGACGAACCCACCAACCACCTGGACCTCGACTCCATCGAGTGGCTCGAGCAGCTGCTGATCGACTTCAAGGGCAGCGTGGTCACCGTGACCCACGACCGCAGCTTCCTGAACCGGGTCGCCACCCGCATCGTGGAACTCGACCGCGGCAAGCTCGGCTCCTACCCCGGCAACTTCGAGCAGTACCTGCTGCAGAAGGAAGAACAGCTGGCCCAGGAAGCGGTGATCAACGCCAAGGCCGACAAGCTGCTGGCGCAGGAAGAGGTCTGGATCCGCAAGGGCGTCGAAGCCCGCCGCACCCGCAGCCAGAGCCGCATCGGCCGCCTCGAGGCCCTGCGCGCCAACCGCACCGCCCGCCGCGAGGTGCAGGGCAGCGTCAACATGGACGTGGCCACCGGCCAGGCCAGCGGCAAGATCGTGGCCGAGCTGACCGAAGCCTCCAAGTCCTTCGGCGAGAAGACCGTGATCCGCAATTTCAGCGGCACCATCCTGCGCGGCGACAAGATCGGCCTGCTCGGCCCCAACGGCGCGGGCAAGACCACGCTGCTCAAGCTGATCCTCGGCGAGCTCGAACCCGACAGCGGCAAGATCCGCCGCGGCACCAACCTCGAGGTCGCCTACTTCGACCAGATGCGCGACAAGCTCGACCTCGACGCCACGCTCGAGGACTTCATCAGCCCCGGCAGCGAATGGATCGAGATCGGCAGCCAGCGCAAGCACGTCAAGAGCTACCTGTCGGACTTCCTGTTCTCCCCCGCGCGCGCCAACTCCCCGGTGCGCTCCCTGAGCGGCGGCGAGCGCAACCGGCTGCTGCTGGCGCGCCTGTTCGCCCGCCCGGCCAACGTGCTGGTGCTCGACGAACCGACCAACGATCTCGACATCGACACGCTGGAGCTGCTCGAAGGCCTGCTGCAGGACTACGACGGCACGGTGTTCCTCGTGAGCCACGACCGCACCTTCCTCGACAACGTGGTGACCAGCACCATCGCCTACGAGGGCGACGGCCACTGGCGCGAGTACGAGGGCAGCGTGCAGGACTGGCTGATCCAGTCCCGCCGTGCGCGCGAGATCGCCGAGCAGCGCCTGGCCGCGGCCGCCACGCCCGCCGTGGCGCCGCCCCCGCCTGCCGCCAGCGTGGCCAGCCCCGCGCGCCCGGCCGCGGCCCCCGCCGGCGCGCCGCGCAAGAAGCTCAGCTACAAGGAGCAGCGCGAGTTCGACGCCCTCCCCGCGCTGATCGAAGCGCTGGAAACCGAGCAGAAGCGCGTCGCGGAAATCCTGGCGCTCGACGGCGGTGCGATCTACGCCACCGACGCCTCGCGCGCCACCGAGCTGGCGGCCCGCCATGCCCAGATCGACGACGAACTGCTGACCGCGATGGAGCGACAGGAAGAACTGGGCGCCAGCCGCTGAGTCCGCGTGCCGTCCGACGCCGGACGGCCGCGACCTCGGCTATACATGCGGCACCCAGTCCAGACAACAGAAAGCGCCGGGGGAGTCCACCGCATGCCGTTCATTCCAGCGTACCTCGGCCGATCGACGGCGGCGGCCCTGCTGCTCGCCCTCGGCGCCTGCGCCCAATTGCCCCAGAACGTGGACCGCCCGGTGTCCACCGCACTGGCCGCCCCGGCCGGCACGGCCCTGGCCACACTGGTCCAGGAGCGCCGCCGGGCCGACGCGGCGCGCTACGAGTCGGGCTTCGTCTTGCTCGCGGGCCCGCAGGCGGCTTACGGCAGCCGGCTGGCGCTGATCGACGGCGCCCAGAAGACGCTGGACCTCCAGTACTACGCCATCCACGTCGATGCCAGCACCGGCCGCCTGGTGCGCGGCCTGCGCGCCGCGGCCGAACGCGGCGTGCGGGTGCGCATCCTGCTCGACGACTTCCACAGCACCGGCCGCGACGCGCTGGTGCTGGGCCTGGCCTTCGTGCCGAACATCGAGCTGCGGCTGTTCAACCCGCTCGCGGGCGCGCGCGGCTCGACCTTCAGCCGGCTGCTGAATTCGGCCGGCGACGCCTCGCGCATCCAGCAGCGCATGCACAACAAGCTGTTCCTGGCCGACAACGTGCTGGGCGTGACCGGCGGGCGCAACCTCGGCGACGCCTACTTCGGCAATTCGCTCAACGGCAACTTCATCGACGTCGACGTGCTCGCGGCCGGCCCGATCGTGCAGGACCTCTCGCGCAGCTTCGACAGCTACTGGAACAACGAGCGCGCCTACCCGGCGCAGTCGCTGGTCTCGCGCGAGGAGCTGCAGGCGATCCGCGATCGCGCGCGCCAGACCGACCAGGAGCTGGCCGAGGAATCGGCCCGCGCGCGCGACCCCGCCACCGCGAACTCCGGCGACCAGCCCAAGCCGCCCGACGGCGAGCCCCGCCCCGACGGTCCGCCCACCGCCGAGCAGCGCGCGCGCGCCTGGGACGAGAAGCCGCTCGACCTGCGCAGCGCGCGCTTCGTCTGGGCGCCGGCCGCGATGCTGGTCGACCAGCCCGGCAAGATCCCGGCCGACGTGCCCGGCGGCCCGGACGGCGCGCGCGCGCCCGGCCTGGTGGTGAGCCAGCCCGAGGACAAGGCCGGCGTGTCGCGCAGCGCGGCCGCGCTCACGGCCGACTCCGACCTCGCGGCCGGCAGCGAGACGGTGGTCGAGGGGCTGCTGCAGCTCATCGGCCAGGCCCGCTCCGATCTGCTGATCATCTCGCCCTACTTCGTGCCCGGCGCCGACATGAAGCAGGCCTTCGCCGCCGCCCGCGCGCGCGGCGTGCGCATCCGGGTGCTGACCAATTCGCTGGCCTCGAACGACGCGCCGGTGGCCCACGTGGGCTACGCGCGCCATCGCGAGGAGCTGCTCAAGATGGGCATCGGCCTGTACGAGCTGCGTAGCGAGCAGGCCGGCCTGGGCAGCGCCTTCGGCGGCTCCACCGGCTCGACCGGCGGCAGCAGCGTGACCGGCGAGTCGCGCGCGATGCTGCATTCGAAGGTGCTGGTGATGGACGGCCGGCTGCTGGTGGTCGGCTCGATGAACCTCGACCTGCGCTCGCAGCTGCAGAACACCGAGATCGCGCTCTTGATCCGCAGCACCGAGCTGTCGGGCCTGGCGGCCGAGCAGATCGAGCGCGGGCTGCGCGAGCGCGCGTGGCATGTCGAACTGGTCGACGGTTCGCTGGTCTGGCACGCGCCCGAGGGCAGCGGCCTGCCCGACAGCCGGACCGAGCCCGATGCCAGCCTGAGCCTGCGCCTGCTGCTCAAACTCTTCGGGCCGCTGGCGCCGGACCAGTTGCTCTAGTCCGACACCACTTCGACCACTTCAACCGCGTCAGTGCTTGTGCTGATGCGCCGCCCCGCCCGCGTCGGCGCCGGCCGGCGCGCCCACGGGCAGCGTGACGTCGAGCGCGGTCTTCACGCCCTTCGCGTCCTCGAACTTCAGGGTCAGCGGCACGTTCGTGCCCTTGGCGACCGCGCCCTTCAGGTCCATCAGCATGACGTGGAAGCCGCCCGGCTTCAGTTCCACCGTCTGGCCGGCCGGCAGGTCGAGGCCGGCGCTCAGCTCGCGCATCTTCATGGTGTCGCCTTCCATCTTCATCTCGTGCACCTCGGCCACGCCGGCCGCGGGCGTGGAGATGCTCACGAGCTTGGTGCCCGTGGGCGAGGTCAGCTTCATGAAGGCACCGGTGCCGCTCTGGCCCGGCACCGACTGGCGCACCCAGCCGTCGCGCACGTCGACCGTGGCCACGCCCTGCGCCACCACGTCCAGCTTGGCGGCCGGGCGCTTCAGGCCCGCGGTGGAATTGCCCGAGGCCGGCACCTCGGCCCAGTCGGCGCTGCCCACGTCGCAGGTCTGCAGCACCTTGAACCACAGCGTGCCCGGCGTGGCCGGCGCCTTGCCGCGCACCACGAACTCGGCCTTCTCGCTGCCGGGCAGCGCGGCCTGCGCGTTTTCGGCGGTCCAGCGCACCTCGCCGCCGGCGCCCTTCTGCACATCGAGCTTCCAGCCCTTGCGCGCCTGCGCCTCGCTCAGCACGAAGCCCGGCGGCAGCTTCACCGCCAGGCCGGTGGTGGCCTTGGCGCCTTCGCAGGCATGGCCGACGCGGAAGGCGGCGTCGTAGTCGCTGCCCACGGTGACGCCGCCGGGCGGCAGCGTGACATGGGCCAGCACGGCGGCGGCGCTGCCGGCCAGCAGGACGGCGGCGGCGACGGTGCGCAGGGTGAGGTGACGGTTCATGAGAGGTACTCCTTGAGGAAAGACGGTGAAAGACAGGGCAGGCGTCAGAGGTCGAACTTGAGTTCGCCCACGTAGGTGCGCTGCGGATAGGGGTGGAAGGCCCAGTACTTGTTGTTGTTCAGGTTGTCGATGCCGAAGGATGCGCTCCATTGGCGGTCGATGCGGTAGCGCACGCGCAGGTCGGCCACGAAGAACTTCGAGAAGCCCATGTAGGCGAAGCCGTTCGGGTCGCTGTTGTCGAGCGTGCCGTACTGCTTGCCGCTGTAGCGCATGCCCAGGGTGTAGCTCCAGTTGGCGTCGGGCCGGTAGGTGGCCAGCAGGGTGGCGCGCACCTTGGGCACGCGCGGCTGCTGCTGGCCGACGCTGGCCGGAAAGCCGCGGTTGGCCGTGATCTTCGAGTTCGCGAGCGTGAGGCTGCCGCCGAGGTCGAGGCCGCGGATGCCGACGTCGGTGGCGTTCAGCGCCACCTCGAGTCCGCGGGTGCGGATGGCATCGACGTTCTGCACCGTGCTCACGAGGTTGGTCAGCGCCTGGCTGTAGAGCGCGTCCTTCGTGCGCTCGAAGAACAGCGTGGTACGCAGCACGCCGTCGAGCCCCCAGCCATCGAGGCCGCGTTCGGCGCTGAGCTCGGTGGTCCACGAGCGCTCGGGCCGCAGGTTGGGGTCGGTGTTGACGATGCGGTTGCCGTCGATCGAGCCCTGGTAGAGCTCGCTCACGGTCGGCATGCGCACCGCGCGGCCGGTCGAGGCCTTGAACAGCCAGTGGGACGTGGCCTGCCAGGCGATCGCGGCCTTGGGCGAGTCGTAGCTGTTCCTGCGCGGCGCGAAGTAGAGCAGCCGGGTCGCGTTGCCGAGCTGCCCGCCCCAGGCCTCCCAGCGCTCGTGGCGCAGGCCCAGCGTGGTTTTCCAGTCGCGCGCGAAGCGCCAGGTGTCCTGCAGGTAGAGCGACTGCAGCCGCGTGTTGCCGTTGAAGGCCGAGAACGGCGTGACCGGCGGGCCGCCGATCCAGTCGAGGGTGTTGCCGACGCTGGTGCGCAGCTTGGCCGTGTCCTGCTGGAAGCCGAAGTCGACCACGTGCGCGCCCACGCCCTCGGCCGAGCCGGTCGGCCGCCAGGTGCCCGCGGCCTTGAAGGTGCGCCAGCCGCTGCCGCCCATGTCGGTGGTGCGGCCCGGCCCGCCGAGGAAGGCGCCGGGCAGCGGCGTGGTCGGCGTGCGCGAGGTGTCGCTCGCGTAGTCGAACAGGCTGGCCGCCACCTCCCAGTCGAACACGCCGCCGCTGTGGCTCTTGACCGAGAGGCCGTGCATGTAATGGGTGAGCCGGGTCTCGGTCGGCACCAGCGCGCCGCTGGGCGCGTCGAGGTTGTAGCTGCGCCCGGCGATGTTGACCCGCCCGCCGTAGACCGGCTGGCCCAGCGGATCGCGCAGCCAGGTGTCGACGCTGCCGTGCGTGGTGTTGTTCCAGGCGCCCAACGTGTAGGTGGCGCGCACCGTGGGCGAGAAGTCGTAGGCCAGCTTGAGCTTGGCCTGTTCCTGCGTGGTGTCGTAGAGGGTCGCACCGCCGACCAGCCACCAGGGCTGGTTCGACGGATTGAGCCCCAGCACCGCGCCGGTGACCGGGGTGCCGGCATCGCCGAGCGTGCCCGCGCTCAGCAGCCGGTTGCCGAACACCAGCGCCTGGCCCTTGCTTTGCGTGCGCGAGGCGCTGAGCCACCACGACCAGTCGCCGCTGCGGCTGCCCAGCGACAGGTCGAGCTGCTGGCCGGCCGGCGAGGAATGGCTGTTGTAGAGATCGAAGTTCGAGACGAAGCCGCTGAGCTTCACGTGGGCCTCGAACTTCTCGGGCATGCGCGTCACGTAGTCGACCACCGCGCCCACCGAGTTGCCGGGGTAGGCGGCCGAGAACGGCCCGTACAGCACGTCGACGCGCTCGATCTCCTCGGGCGAGACCATGCCCCAGCGCGGCGCGTAGGTGGCGCCATTGCCCAGCGGGTTCGACAGCATGATGCCGTCGGCGTAGACCATCGAGCGCGCGCTGTTGCCGGTGCCCGAGGCGCGCGTGGCCAGCACCGCGTGGTTGAAGTCGCCGATGTAGCGCTTGCGCACGACCAGGCTCGGCAGGTACTTGAGCGCGTCCTCGCTGTCGGTGGCGTTCACCGTCTCGACGATCTGCGCGTGCGTCGTGCCTTCGATGGTGGTCGGGATCTGCGCCGGCAGCGAGGTCGGCCGGCCGCCGGTGACGGTGATGGCGCCGAGCGCTCGTTCGGCGCCGGCCGTATCAGCCGCCGGCGCGGTTTGCGCCCAGGCGGGCGCGCCGAGCGAGGCGCCCAGCGGGAATGCCATGGCGATCGCCACGGCGCGGGAATGCTTGTTCACAGGGACGCTGCTCCACGAAACGCTGGCCAGGAAGGACCGGAGACGCCCGTCGAACGGGCGCATCCAGCCATGGACTCGAGGGTTTCAGGAGCGCGAAGGCGGTCCGCGCGCGGGCAGCGGCGCCGCGGTGGCCGCGGCCAGGCGCGCGGCGGGAATCGGCTGGAGCACGCGCCCCAGCGGCAGGGGAAGGTCGAGGGTGGCGACCGGCGGTACCGGCGGCGGCGCGCCGGTCAGCACGCACAGCGGGCAGTCCATGTGCGAGACGCCCATTTCCTGCACGCCGTCCTCGGTGTGGACCACCGCCTTGACGGCGCCGGCGCTCGAGCAGACCAGCTCGATCGCCTGCGGATGCACCAGCGGCGAGGCGATCGCCGCGCCGAGCGAAAGCGCGAACCACAGCAGCACCCAGCGGCCGGCGAGGCCGAGGAAGCGGGTGTGGCGGCGCATCAGGTGCATGGCGGGCGCGATTATCGACGCGTTTTGGACGCGGCGGGCTTGGCCGGGGCCTTCGCGGCCGGCTTGGCCGTCGACTTGGGCGGCGCCTTGGCCGACGGCTTGGCGCCCTTCGGCGCCGCCTTGCCGCCCTTGGCCGGCGCCGCCGCACGCGCGCCCGCCTTACCGCGAACCGGCGCGGCCTTGGCCGTGCGGCCACCGCGCGTGCCGCGCGCCGAACGCACGGGCGGTGCCGCCGCGGCTTCGGCCTCGGGCTCCTCGGCCGCCGCGGGCAGCGTGCCGCGCTCGCCCGGCAGCACCTCGGACACCGTGAAGCCCTGCGCCGCCAGCAAGGTCGGCAGGCCCTGCGCGCCGATCATGTGCAGCGCGCCCACGGCCGCGAACACCCGCTGGCCACCCTCGTGCATGCGCGTGATGCCGGCCGCCAGGATCGGGTTGCGGTCGTCGAGCAGCCGCTTCATCAGCCGTTGCTCGGCCGGCGTGCGCATGCAGTCGCACCATTCCGGGAAGCGCGCGAGCCGCGCGAGGTCGCCACGCGCCCAAGCGTCGGCCAGTTCCTTGAGCTGGGTGCGCAGCTGGCCCGATTCGAGTTCGTCGAGCGCCGAATCGATCTGCGCCGCCTCCTCCTCCTCGGAGCCGCCGGTCAGCATCTCGAGCTGGGCCGCCGGGTTCTCGAGCGCGAACACCGGCTTGTTGGCGTTGCGCGCCCACACGGCCAGCATCTCGTCGATGCCGAAGTCGGGATAGAGGCCGTCGGCCCGCCCGGCCAGGCCGGTCAGCGCCGTCACCTGCAGGATCGGCTGCAGCGCCGCGTTGGCGCCCGGCGTCACGCAGGCGATCTCGTTCTGCCGCGCCAGCCGCTGCGCGCGCTCGCCGCTGAGCAGCCGCGCGACCAGCGCCGGGTCGGCCGGCTGGGTCAGCGGCTTCATCGCGGCGGGATCGCGCACGTCGATCTCGAGCGCCAGCGCGTCGCTCTGGCCGAGCGCGCGCTGCACGGTCGGGCCGGGGCGCAGCCAGGGCGCGCGCCCGAGGTGGATGGTGCCGTACAGCCACGAGGTGCGGCCGTCCTTCTCGATGCGCCACAGCAGGCCGCGGTCGGCGCCGCTGCGCTGGTCGCTCGAGCTGCGCGAGCGCTCCAGGCTGCCGATGGCCGAGGGCGGACAGGCCGCCTGCGCCGCCACGCCGGCCAGCGCGCAGCAGGCACCGACCAGGGCCGGCAGCGCGCCGCGCGCCCAGGAGAAGGAGAAACGGAAGGAAGAGAGGAAAGAAGAGGAGACCAGGCGCATGCGCCGTGCCGACCGATCGGCCGGCTTGTCGATTTCGCGCCTCGGTGCAACCAGTGCCCGGAGTATCCGCAAGGCTCGCTCCATGAAGAAAGAAAGTCCGGCATTACAACAGCACCGCTGCCCATAATCCGGAACATGCAGAGCATCTTCCATCTCGCCTTCCATGTGCGCGACCTCGACGTCGCGCGCCGCTTCTATGGCGAGGCCCTCGGCTGCACCGAAGGCCGCAGCACCGACACCTGGGTCGATTTCGACTTTTTCGGCCACCAGATCTCGCTGCACCTGGGCGAACCCTTCGCCACCACGCGCACCGGCCGGGTCGGCGACGCGATGGTGCCGATGCCCCATTTCGGCATCGTGCTGGCCCTGCCCGACTGGCAGGCACTGGCCGCGCGGCTCGAGGCCGCCGGCACCGACTTCGTGCTCAAGCCCCAGGTGCGTTTCGAAGGACAGCCGGGCGAGCAGTGGACCATGTTCTTCTGCGACCCCTTCGGCAACCCGATCGAGGCCAAGGGCTTCCGCTCGCTCGACGCGCTTTACGACAAGTGACCCACGCTCCGGTCCGGCCGGTCGGTGTTCCGCGGCTCGCGGCGCGGCTGGCCCTGGCCGCGACGCTGGCCCTGCCGCTGCTGTTCGGCACCGCCGCCGCGCGCGCGGCGCAGGACTGCGAGCTCAACGGCCAGCCGGTCAACCCCGCCAACGGCAACGAGACCGCGCGCAAGACCGGCGTGCTGCGCTGCAAGGACCGCGGCAGCGGCCAGCTGCTGCGCGAGGAACAGGTCCAGAACGGCGTCTCCATGGGCCTGGTGCGCGTCTACGAGAACGGCCGGCTCGCGAAGGAGCACACGCTCAACGCCAAGGGCAACATGCACGGCCTGGCGCGCGAGTTCGCGCCCGGCGGCCAGGTGCTGCGCGAGGCCACTTACGACGACGGCCAGGAACGCGGCCTGGTGCGCAGCTTCTATCCGGGCGGCAAGCTGCGCCGCGCCAGCTTCTATCCCGACCAGGGCGGCGACCGGGCCTCGGCCGAGTTCACCGAGCGCGGCCAGCTCTCGGCGCTGCGCTGCGGCAACGCGCCGGTGCTGGCGCCCGCGGCCGACGACGCGCGGCTGTGCGGCTTCGGCGGCGCGCCCTCGCAGGTCGAGCTGTTCGACGCGCGCGGCATCCTGCGCTCGCGCCAGTCCTACCTGGCCGGCAAGCGCGTGCGCACGCAGGATTTCTACGACAACGGCAAGCCCTCGCAGCTCGACGAGATCAGCGGCAACCAGCGCACCGAGCGCCAGTTCTCGTCAGAGGGCGTGAAGCGCCGCGAGACCGTGTCGCTGCTGGGGGCGGCACGCTCGGCGATCCGCCTGCGCGACCAGGAGTTCTCCGAGCGCGGCACGCTGGTGCGCGACCAGCGCTGGAACAGCGCCGGCGAGCCGATCGGCGACGACAGCTACTACCTCAACGGCCAGCCGCACACGAAGTCGGTCTACAGCGGCGCGGGCAGCGCGCGCACGGTGCTGGTCACCGAGTTCCACGACAACGGCCAGCGCGCCGCGCTGGGCCGCTACCTCGTGGGCGGGCGCGGCGCGCGGCAGCTGCCGCAGGGCACGCACCAGCGCTTCGACGAGAAGGGCACGCTGGTCGCCGAATCGAGCTTCGACGCACGCGGCCGCGTCACGCGCGAGCGCAGCTGGGACGAGAACGGCGAGCTGGTGCGCGACGACGAGGTGTTCGAGGACGGCTCGCGCAAGGCCTACGCGCGCTGACGAGCCGTCCCCCGGGGCGATCGATCAATCGAGCTTGATGCCTGCCTGCTTGATGATCGGACCCCAGCGGTTCGACTCCGCGCGCGACAGCGCCGCGAACTGGGCGGGCGTGCCGGGCATGGCTTCCATGCCAAAGTCCTCGAAGCGCTTCTGCACCTGCGGATTGGCGAAGGCGCGGTTGAGGTCGCCGTTGAGCTTGCTCACCACCGCCGCGGGCAGGCCGGCCGGGCCGAGCACGCCCTGGAACGCGAACACCTCGGAATTCGCCACGCCCACCTCGGCCAGCGTCGGCACGTCGGGCAGCAGCTTGCTGCGCGCGCCCGAGCCGATGGCCAGCACGCGCACCTTGTTGCCCTTCATGATCGACAGGCCCGAGGCCAGGTCGAGGAACATGCACGGCACCTGGCCGCCCATCACGTCGGCCATGGCCGGCGCCGCGCCACGGTAGGGGATGTGGGTGATGAAGGTGCCGGTGCGCACCTTGAACATCTCCATCGCCAGGTGGTGCGGCGAGCCGTTGCCCGGCGAGGCGTAGTTGACCTTGCCCGGGTTCGCCTTCACGTAGGCCAGGAACTCCTTGAAGTTCTTGGCCGGGAAGTCCGGGTGCACCACCAGCGCCAGCGGGAACTTGCCGATCGCGCCGATGTAGCTGAAGTCCTTCTCGGGGTTGAAGGGCAGCTTGCCGAACAGGTGCTCGTTGAAGGCCAGCACCGCGTTGTCGGCCGACAGCACGGTGTAGCCGTCGGGCTTGCTCTTGGCGACCATGTCGGCGCCGATGTTGGTCGAGGCGCCGGGGCGGTTGTCGATCACGATCTGCTGGCCCAGCGTCTGGCGCATGGCCTCGGCCAGCGCGCGCGCGATCACGTCGGTGCCGCCGCCCGCGGGATAGGGCACCACCCAGCGGATCAGTTGCGAGGGATAGTCCTGCGCGCGGGCGAAGGGCGCGGCGGCCACGGCGGCGCCCGAGGCGAGCGTGGCAAGGAGGGTACGGCGGTCCATGAGGGTCATCTCCAGGTTGTCATTCGGTTGCGGACAGCGATGGTACGGGCAGCGCATGCAGCGCGTCGGCCAGCGCGGCGCGGCAGCGCGCCTCGTCGCCGACCTGCTCGAACAGCAGCAGCGCGAGCCGCGCGAGGAACAGCGATTCGCGCTCGGTGCCGGCCTCGCTGATGGCGTTCGCGCAGTCGGCATAGAGCCGGTCGCGGGCCTCGGGGGCCAGGGTGGGAAGTGCGGTGGTCATACGGCGAGGGTCTCCAGTTGCACGGCGGCGGCCGCGCGTTCGAGCGTGCGCGGCAGCGCGCCTGCGGGCAGGCGGCGCCAGCGCGCGGCCACGTGGCCGTCGGGGCGCAGCAGGTAGACGGCGCCCTCGCGCGCGCCGAGGGCCTCGAACACCCGCGCGTCGGCATGGGCATCGGCGGGGCCGTCGGCCGCGATCGTGCACAGCGCGAACGGCAGGGGTCCCTGTTGCGCTCGAGCGATGTCGTTGGCCGGCAAGTCGATGGCGGCGCCCTGCGCGGGCCGCAGCACCAGCAGCGTGAAGCGCGCGCCGATCCGGTCGGTGAGATGGCCCTGCGCGAGCTGCTGCTCGGGCATCGCCTCGCCGGGCAGCGGGCCCGCGAGCAACGCGTCGCCGTCCTCGCTCGACAGCGGCGAATGTTCGTAGCGCACCGCCTGCGTCTGGCGCGGATTGATCAGCTGCGCGATGCCGCGGTGCGCGCCCGACAGCGACAGCGCGGCCTCGCGCAGCAGGTCGAAGCCGCGCGAGGGCGGCGACATGAACTCGGTGCTGCGCATCGCGTTCTCGGCATTGACGTGGAAGGCGGCGATGCGCTCGGCCGAGTAGCTGTCGAGCAGCGCGGCATCCGACAGCCCGCGCGCCACGAAGGCCAGCTTCCAGGCCAGGTTGTCGGCATCGTCGAAGCCCGAGTTGAGGCCGCGCACGCCGAAGATCGGCATCGCATGCGCCGCGTTGCCCGCGAACAGTACGCGGCCGTGGCGGTAGCTCGAGAGCGTCATCGCGCCGGCGCGGTAGACCGAGGTCCAGACCGTCTTCCACGGCAGGTGGCCCTCGCCGATGGCGTCGAGGTGGCGCTGCACGAACTCGGCCACGGCCGGCGGCTGCAGCGCCTCCTCGGTGCTCTGGCCGGCGCGCAACTGGTAGTCGATGCGCCAGATGTCGTCAGGCTGCCGGTGCATCAGCACGGTCGAGCCCGGGTTCCACGGCGGGTCGAACCAGGCGCGGCGCTCGGTCGGATGGCCGCTCTTCAGTTCGATGTCGATGATCACGTAGCGGCCTTCATAGCCCGTGCCCTCGAGCGCCAGACCCAGCGCCTTGCGCACGAAGCTCTGGCCGCCGTCGCAGGCCGCGAGCCACTGGCCGCGCAGCTGGTAGTCGCCCTGCGCGTTGCGTGCCTCGAGCAGCACGCCCGCGTCGTCCTGCGAAAGGCCGGTGAGCTCGGTGCCCCAGCGGATGTCGATCAGCCCCGGCGCCGCGGCGTTGCGGCGCTCGATCTCCTCGAGCAGGTAGTGCTCGGCGTAGTACTGCTCGAGGTTGATCATCGGCGGCAGCTTCTGCCGCGCGTCGTGCGGCATCTCGAAGCGGAACACCTCCTCGGTCTTGTAGAAGCTGCGCCCGCCGGTCCACGGCAGGCCCTTGGCCAGGAAGGCCGGCAGCGCGCCCAGCCGCGCCATGATCTCCAGGCTGCGGCGCGAGATGCAGGCCGCTCGGCTGCCCACGCAGACCGTGTCGTCGGCCTCGAGGATCACGCTGCGCACACCATGGTTGGCGAGCCCCAGCGCGAGCGCCATGCCGACCGGGCCGCCGCCCGCGATCACCACCGGATGGCTGCCGCCCGCCACGGCCTCGAGGCCGTCGGCCGCGAGCGCCGGCAGGCGCACCGGGTAGCGCGTGTAGTCGAAGGCGCCGACCGAGGGCGGCAGGCCGGCCACGGCCGGCGGCAGCGGTCCGCCGGCGGCGTCGCCGGGGCGCGCGGCCGGCACAACCGGCACGGGGTTCGAGAGAGCAACGGGGCGGTTCATGCCCGGGATTGTCCCGACGCGCCCGGCTCCGCATTGTCATAACTTCGTACGAAGTGTTTACCCGAATCCCCCGCCCTCTCCCCGCCCCATGAAACGCTGGCGCCTTCCCGCCGCGCCCGAGGCCACGCTGTCGGCCAGCGTGGTCGGCGACGTGCTCGCCGGCGTCGGCACGCCGCACCTCGCGGCCAGCTACCTCGCCGCGATGCAGCGCGTGATGCCCGTCACCTTCTGCACCGTGTTCGCGGTCGGCGCCAGCGGCCGCATCGAGACCGTGTCGGCCGCCAGCAGCTACGGCAGCACGGCCGAGCGCACGGCCGAGCGCTACGTGGCGCAGCGCTTCGACCTGCTCGATCCCAACATGGCCTGGCTGGCCGCGCGCAAGCTGCCGCGGCGCGCGCAGCTGTGGCTGGGCCACCAGCTCGGCGACGAGGTGGCCGACCCGGCCTACCGTGCCGCCTGCTATGGCGACGTCGGCATCCGCGAGCGCGCCTCGGTGCTGTTGCTGCTGCCCACGGGCCAGCGCGTGGCCGTGAGCTTCTACCGCAGCCTGGCGCAGCCCGAGTTCGGCGCCGCCGACTTCGCCGTCATCGAGCGCCACGCCACCCTGCTGGCCGACGCCACCACCGCCCATGGCCGCAGCGCCGTGGCCGCGCGCGAGGCCACGGCACCCGCACTGGCCTCGCGGCTGCTCACGTTGAGCCTGCGCGAGCGCGAGGTCATCGGCCACCTGATGGCCGGGCGCACCGCGAAGGAGGCGGCGCGCGAGATCGGCGTCGAGCTCACGACCGTGCGTACCCACCAGTACCGGGCGTTCCGGCGGCTGGGGATACGGTCGCAGAAGGAATTGCTGCGCGGCTGGCCCGCCGCGCAGTGAGCGGGGCTCAGTCCTCGGAAGCCTGCGCCTCGGCCGCGTCGTCGGGCACCGCCACCGGCGCGGGCTTCGCGGCCTCGTCCGCCGCCGCCTTCGCGCGCCCGCCCGGCGCCACGATCTCCTGGTCGATCGCGCCGAACATCGAGCGGCCGTCGAGCCCCTTCATCTCGATGCGGATGGTGTCGCCGTAGCGCATGAACTCGGTCGAGGGCGCGCCGTCCTGAATGGTCTCGATGCAGCGCTTCTCGGCGATGCACGAATAGCCGCGCGGCCATTCCATGCGGCCGTTCTTCTCCACGCCCTTGTTGCTCACGGTGCCGCTGCCGACGATGCTGCCGGCGCGCACGTTGCGCGTCTTGGCGACATGGGCGATGAGCTGGCCGAAGTGGAAGGTCATCTCGGGACCGGCCTCGCACAGGCCGACCTTGCGGCCGTTCCAGTTGCTCTGCAGCGCGAGGTGCACGCGGCCGCCGGCCCAGGCCTCGCCGAGCTCGTCGAGGGTCACGGCCACGGGGCTGAAGGCGGTGGCGGGCTTGCTCTGGAAGAAGCCGAAGCCCTTGGCGAGCTCGGCCGGGATCAGGTTGCGCAGGCTGACGTCGTTGGCCAGCATCACGAGGCGGATGCCGTCGAGCGCCTGCTCGGGCGTGGCGCCCATCTTCACGTCGCCGGTGACGACCGCGATCTCGGCCTCGAAGTCGATGCCCATGGCCTCGCTGGGCACGACCACGTCGTCGGTCGGGCCGATGAAGTCGTCGCTGCCGCCCTGGTACATCAGCGGATCCTGGTAGAAGCTCTCGGGCACCTCGGCGTTGCGGGCCTTGCGCACCAGCTCGACGTGGTTGAGGTAGGCCGAGCCGTCGGCCCACTGGTAGGCGCGCGGCAGCGGTGCCATGCACTGGGCGGGATCGAAGGGAAAGGCATGGCGCGCGCGGCCGGCGTTGAGCGCGGCGTACAGGTCCTGCAGCTGCGGCGCCATGAAACCCCAGTCGTCGAGCACCTGCTGCAGGCGGTGGGCGATGCCGGTGGCGTAGTGGGCGAGCGTGAGGTCGCGCGACACGACGACGAGCTGGCCGTCGCGGGAGCCGTCCTTGAGGGTGGCGAGTTTCATGGTGCGGTGCTGGGAAAAAGGCGACGGGGCGCCGCGCCGGGCCGCGCGCCGCTCCCCTAAACTGGTTGGACGGGCGGCAGTGTACCGAGGTGGCTTCGATGAACCTCGGCGGCGACGCCCACTCCACCTTCCATGCCGACGACCGTCGCCCCGCCGTCCTCCGCCCTGGCGCCCTCCCCGGTGCCCTGGCGGCCTTCGTGGCGGGCGCTGGCGCTGCTGGTCCTGCTGGTGGCGCTCGCGCACATGGCGCTGCTGGGCCTCGCGCCGGCCGGGCTCGGGGCCGAGCCGGTGTCGCCGATCACGAAGTTCAGCACGCGCACGATCGTGATCGCGCCCCCGGTGGCCGAAACGCCCGCGGCGGCGCCGCCACCGGCCGCGACGGCCCCGCCCGCGGCGACCAAGCCGCTGCGGCCGCGCGCGGTGCATGCGCCGCGGCCCAAGCCCGATCCGGTCCCCGCGGCGGCCGCGCCCTCGCCCGACCCCGCGCCCGAGGCCACGGCGCCCAAGGATCCCGAATCGCCCGACCTGGTGGCGCAGGCTGCTCCCGATTCAGGAGCAGCACCCACGCCCGAACAGCCCGCCAGCGCGGCCGCCGCCCCATCGGCCACGCCGGCCAGCGCCCCCGCCGCCGGCACTGGCGAAGCGACCACCACGATGGCCGGCACCCAGTCGCTGCGCATCCCGGGCTCTGTCACGCTGGATTTCGAGGCCACGGGCCAGATCGGCGCCTCGCCGCAGCGCGGCGTGTTCGGCGAGCTGGTGTGGCTGCACGACGGCACCCGCTACGACGGCCGGCTCACGCTCAAGGCCGTCTTCTTCACCTTGCTGAACTGGCGCAGCACCGGCCAGATCGGCCTGTCGGGCCTGGAGCCCGAGCGCTATTCCGAGAGCCGCAAGGCCGAGGTGGCCTCGCATTTCGCGCGCGACCGCGGCGAGGTGGTGTTCAGCAACAACGCGCCGCCCGTGCCGCTCCAGCCCGGCGCCCAGGACCGCATGAGCGTCATGATGCAGCTCGGCGGCCTGCTGGCCGCCAGCCCCGAGCGCTACCCGGCCGGCACCCGGATCGCGATCCAGACCGTGGGCGCGCGCGATGCCGACGTCTGGGTGTTCGTGGTCGGCGACGAGGAGAAGCTGAGCCTGCCGGCCGGCGAGTACCTGGCGCGCAAGCTCACGCGCGATCCGCGCAAGCCTTTCGACCGCAAGGTCGAGCTCTGGCTGGCCCCGGCCTACGGCTACCTGCCGGTGCGGATCCGCCAGACCGAGCCGAACGGCGACTTCGCCGACGCCCAATTGCGCAAACCCCTACCCGCCGCACCGGCCGGTTGATGCGAAAAACCAGTCATCCAAACGTTTTAATGGCAACACGACAACCCATCTTGAAACTGGCGCGTTGATTGCTATGTAACCCTCATGAACGCCCTCGACATCCTCACAGGCCCCGCCATGAACATGCTTTACGACTCGGATTCCTTCGTCGTCGTGCACGTGCAGCCGAACGAAGGCGAAGTTCCGGCCGAACCCAACGTGCCGGTGCTCGAGCGCCACGGCTTCGAGATCGTCGACAAGCGCTCCGGCAAGGAGCTCTACCTCGACGGTTCCTGGGCCGAGCTGTTCCGCCAGCAGATCGCGGCCTGGCAGCTCAACACCCCGACCCAGGAAGAGGTCGAGGACACGCTCGAGGGCTACGCCGAGCTGGCGCAGACGCCGCTGCTGGTGCACTGAGCCGAGCCCGAGCCCCGTGCTACAAGAAACGAAGCGCCCCGCGGGGCGCTTTTTCTTTGGGGCGCGACGAACGGCCGCCGCCGGGCCGCCCCAAGGCGGCCGCGCCTCCCCCTCGGGGGGTGGAGTTACAGGAGCGAAGCGAGTGAAAAGCCGGGGGGCTAACGATAGATCCAGCGGAACATCGGCCCCACCAGCAGCAGCACCGCCACCAGCCGGCAGACCTGGAACGCCGTCACTACCGGCACCCCGAGCTGCAGCACCTTGGCCGTGATCGACATCTCGGCGATGCCGCCCGGCGAGGTGCCGAGGATCATGGTCGCCGGATGCAGCCCGGTGGCCCAGGCCAGCAGCCAGGCCACGCCGGCGCACACCACGAGCATGGCCAGCGTGCCCAGCGTCACCGAGCCGAGCCAGCGCGGCGCGGTGTGCAGGAACTCGCGGCTGAAGCGCACGCCCAGGCTGACGGCGATCACCAGCTGCGCGGCATTCGACATCCAGCCCGGCACCGCCGACAGCGACAGCCCGGCGACCGTGAAACCCATCGCGACCAGCAGCGCCCCCATGAACCAGGGGTTGGTGCGGCCCAGCGCGCGCATCGCCAAGCCGCCCGCGCCGGTGGCCACGGCCAGCAGCGCGAGGCCGCCGGGGTTCACCTCGCGCGCGCTCGGCGGGCTGATCTCCAGGCCATGCAGCCCGCTCCACTGCATCGCGAACGGGATCGTCACCGTCACGATCAGCACGCGCAGGCTGTGGGCCGCGGCCACCAGGTCGGTGCGCGCGCCCTGGGCCTCGGCCAGCAGCGTCATCTCCGAGGCGCCGCCGATCGCGCCCGCGAAGTAAGTCGTGGCTCTCATGGAACGCTCCGGCACCTGGGGCATGCGCGGCGCATGCAGGCCGTAGAGCCAGCGCCCGAAGCCCCAGCCCAGCAGCAGCGCCCAGGCGATCGCGAGCACGATCGCCCACCAGACGCTGGCCACCAGCGCGACCACGTGCGGCGTGAAGTACAGGCCCAGCGCGGTGCCGATGGTCCACTGCCCGGCATTGCGCAGCGGCACGTGGCTGGCCATGGGCGCGCCGGCGATCGAGGCCAGCGACACCGCCACCAGCGGGCCGATCATCCAGGGCAGCGGGGTGTGGAGCGCGAGGCAGATCTGGGCCGCCACGAAGGCGAGCAGCAGCGTGGCCAGCACGCGGACCGGGAAGGAAAGGGACACGCGGAACGGACGGACAGGCGGTAGGGGCAAAGGACGGCAGCGCGCGCGGCGCCGTTGCGTAGTATGGCGCGATGTCTTTCGCGCACCGGCCCGTCTCCTCCCTCCTGCTTGCTCTTCTCGGCAGCACCCTCATCGCCGGCTGCGCGGGCTGGCCCGGCGGCGCCGAGGCACCCGACGCCCCCATCGCGCGCCGCGTCGAGGCCCTGCTGCCCACCGACGCCCTGCTGCTCGGCGAGCAGCACGACGCCCCCGAGCACCATGCGATCGAGCGCGAGACGGTCGAGGCGCTGGCCGCGCGCGGCCGGCTCGCCGCGCTGGCGCTCGAGATGGCCGAGGAAGGCAACGGCACCGCCCACCTGCCGGCCGCGGCCACCGAAGCCCAGGTGCGCACCGCGCTGAGCTGGAACGACAAGGCCTGGCCCTGGGCCGACTACGGTCCGGCCGTGATGGCCGCGGTGCGCGCCGGCGTGCCGGTGGTCGGCGCCAACCTGCCGCGCGCGCGCATGAAGGACGCGATGGCCGACGTCTCGCTCGACGTGCAGCTCAACGGCGAGGCCTACACCGCACAGCAGGACGCCGTGCGCGAGGGCCACTGCAAGCTGCTGCCCGAAGCGCAGATCGTGCCCATGACCCGGATCCAGGTCGGCCGCGACCGCGCCATGGCCCAGGCCATCGTCAAGGCGCGCCAGCCGGGCCGCACCGTGCTGCTGATCGCGGGCGCGGGCCATGTCGACCGCCAGCTCGGCGTGGCGCAGCACCTGCCGAACGAGGTTTCGTTCAAGGCCGTGCGCCTGCTCGCCGCGCCCGCCGGTGCCGACGCGGCATCGGCCGGCTACGACCGCACCTGGCGCACGCCGCCCCTGCCCGAGAAGGACTACTGCGCGGAACTCCGCAAGTCGATGGGCCCGGCGAAGAAGTCCTGAGCGACCCGGACGTGCGAAGGCCGCGGCAGGACGAACGTCCGGCCGCGGCCTTCGTCTTTCTTCATGCGGCGGGCCCGCAGGCCCGCGCCCGCCTCAGCGCGACAGGATCGACGAGGTCGCCGAGTTGCCGGTGGCCGAGGCCGTGACCTGGTTGCCCGTGGTGCGCAAGGTGCTGCTGCCCACCGGTCCCACCACGCCGACGCCGAAGTTCACCGTCGTCACCGTGGCCGACACCGCGCCGCTGTTGACCTGGTAGTTGCCGACCGCCGCGCTCGCCGTGCCGGTGTTCAGCGCGGTCTGCGTCACGCGGTTGGTGGCGCTGTTGCCGAAGGCCTGCGCGCTCAGCGTGTTGCCGTAGACACCGACGCTGCCGTTGAGCGTGCCCGGGCCGGTCGCGTTGAGCGCCACCTGGTAGCTGGTGTTCGTGCTGGACGCGTTCACCTGCCCGCTGTTGGTCTGGCTGTTGAGCACGCCCACGCTGGCACCGAGGTTGAGCGCCAGCGGCGAGGCCACGAAGCCCACGCTGCCGCTCGGGGCCGCGCCGCCGTAGCTGCCGCCCGCGCTCGAGTCGACCAGGTTGGTGGCCGCGTTGCCGCGCGCCAGCGCCGAGGTGGTGTTGCCGTTGAGGGCCACGCTGCCCGCATTGAGCGGATCGGTGCCCGCGATCGTCACGCCCGCGGCCGTGACGGCCGACGAGGTCACCACCGCGCTGCTGGTCTGCGCGTTCGACACCCCCACGCTCGCGCCCTGCGTCGCGTCGCCCGCCACCGTGGCGGTGTTGATCGCGCGGTTCGCCGAGGCCTCGGCCAGCGTGCTGTTGTTCGAGATCGTCACCGCGCCGTTGAACAGCCCCGCCGTGTTCGGCACCAGCCGGTCGTCGTTGTAGATCGCGGTGCTGGCGCTGCTGGTGACCGAGGTCGACGCGGCCTGGCGGTTCGCCACCAGGTGGTCGCCCGTGGCCGCCTGGCCGCCCGCCGCCGTCTCCGACAGCGCCACGGCACCGGTCGTCGCCGCCGGCTGCAGGTTGGCGGCCTTCACGTCGAGCGTGTTGGTCGCGTCGTTCATCACGCCCAGCGCCGTGTTGGTGTTGCCCGAGATCCGCACCGACGAGCCCGAGGATGCGGCCGGCGCGAACAGCTCGGCGCTCGAGCTGGCCGCGACCGCCGCCTGGCCGACCTGCGTCGACTGGACCACCGCGCGCGCATCGACGTTGGCGCTCGAGAGCGTCACGCCGTTGACCGTGGTGTTCGAGGCGGCGCGCGCGCTCTGCCGGTTGTCGGACACGCTCAGCGTCGCGCCCTGCACCGCGGCGGTGCCGGCGGTGTCGATGCCGATGCTGCCGGTCGCGATCGCGCCCACCGGGCCGGCGCCCACCTGCACGTTGACCAGCGCATGGTCGGCGCTCGCGAGCACCGCCGAGCCCGCGGCCGCGATCCCCGCGGAACCCGCCAGGCCGGTGGCGATGGCGCCGCCCTTCACCTCGATGCTGTTGGTCGAGGCATTGCCGGTGGCGGCCGCGCCGGTGGTGTTGCCCTCGAGCGTGGCGCTGCTGTCGATCAGCGCGGTGGTGCCGTTCAGGGTCAGCCGGGTCGTGTTGTTGGCGACCCCGCCCACGGCGGCGGCGGAGGCCTGCGAGTTCAGCAGGCCGGTGGTGGCGCCCTGCGACGCACCGCCCGTGAGCGACACCGCATTGCCCGCGCGGTTGCCCGCGGCCTCGGCCAGCGTCTGGTTGCCCGACATCGCGACCGCGCTGTCGACCACGCCCGGGCCGCCCGGCACGGCGCGGTCGTCGTTGTAGATCGCGCTGTCGGCGGTCGCGCTGGCCGAGGTGACGGCCGACTGGCGGTTCATCAGCGCATGGATGGCGACCGTGCCCCCGTCGCCCGGTCCCGCGGTCTGCAGCACCAGGGTGGGCAGGATCGCGCCGGCCGTGGTGTCGGCCGCGACGGCGATGCGGCTGGTCGCGTCGTTGACCACGGCCAGCGCGCTGTTGGCGTTGCCCGAGATCGTCACCGACGCGCTCGACACCGAGGCCGGCGCGAAGGCCTGCACGAAGGAACGCGCTTCCACCGCCGCCAGGCTGGCCTGGCCCGACTGCAGCGCCGAGGTGGCCGAGACGCTGCCGGCCGCCAGCGCGATGTCGTTGCTGGCGCTGTTGGCCACCGCCTTCGCGCTCTGGGCGTTGTTCGACACGCTGAGCGTGCTGCCGTTGACCCCCGTGCCCGGCGCGGTGTCGATGCCGAAGGCACCGGCCGCCTTGGACGAGATCGTCGCGGTGCTCAGCATCAGCTGCGCGTTCGACAGCGCATGGTCGCCGAGCGCGCCGGTCAGCACCGCGGCGTTGGCCGCCGCGGCCACCGGCAGCACGCCGCCCGTGTCGATGGTGTTGCCCTTCACGTCGATGCCGTTGACGGCCGTGTTGCCGGTGGCGGCGCCGCGCACCGCGTTGCCGTCCACCGAGAGCTGCGAGTCGACGATGCCCTTGCCGCTGACCGCGAGCTGCACCCCGGCCTGGTCGGTCAACGCGCCGCCCTCGAGCCCGAGTTCGGAGGTGGTCTTGGCGGTGGTGACCTGCAGGTTCTGCACCGCCGTGGTGGTGGCGATGCCGGCCGCGCCGAGCCGCACGCCGTTGACCGCGCTGTTGCTGGTCGCGGCGGCCGCGGTGGTGTTGTTGTCGGCATCGAGCTTCGAGTTGCCGACGCCGAAGGCGATCTGCGTCAGCACCTCGGGCCCGCCGCTGCGCGTGGCCGCCACCGTGCCCTGGCCCGACTGCGCGTTCTGCACGCTGAACGAGGCATCGGTGGTCGCGACCCCGCCGGTGACGGTGGCGCCCGAGAGCACGAAGCCCGCCGCGTCGATCGAGGTGGCCGTCACGTCCACCGTGTTGCCGGTGGCGCGGCTGCCGTAGGCCAGGGCCTGGGTGGTGTTGCCGCTGCTCGAGACCGAGGCGTCCTGCAGGCCGCCGCCGACCACCGTGCGCACCACGTTGCCGCCGACCGTGTTGGCCTCGACCTTGGTGTTGGCACCGGCCACCGACTGCACGTTGGTCACGTTGGCCACCGAGGCGAAGTCGCTCGAGGCGATCTGGTTGGCCGCGAGCTTCAGGCCGTTGGCCGCATCGTTGCCGTAGCTCGCGGCGACGAAGGCGTTGCGGTCGTTGCCGAGGCTGGCCGACGCCACGTCGCCGCTCACCGAGGCCGCGAACGAATTCACGCCGCTGGCCGTGGTGCTCACCGTCGACTGGATCGACTGGCTGCCGAGGATGGCGTAGGAGGCATTCACCGCCGGCTGCGTGGCCAGGCTGTTGTCGAAGGGCAGGTTGTTGCCGAGGTTGGCCGTGATGGTCGAGGCGACGTCCGTGGACGGGTTCACCGTGACGTTGCCGGCCTGCACGCCCAGCGTGCTGGTGGCCGAGTTGCCGTAGGCGATCGCGCGCTGCAGGTTGTCGCTGACCGTGGCCGAGCCGCCCGACAGGTTGCCGAACACGGCGACGCGGGCCTCGGGCACGCTGAGCACCGCGCCGACCGAGGAGGTGGCATCGTTCATCTGGACGCTGGCGATGCCGGCGCCGGTGCCGACCGCATTGCCCTTGATCGACAGGTCGCTGGTGGCGCCGCTGCCGACCGCCACCGCCTCCTGGCGATTGCCGGTGAGCGACAGCGCGCTGTCGGCCACCGTGGCCGGTCCGTTCGCGACCAGCCAGACCTTGGAGCCGCCGTTGATCGCCGTGACCAGGCTGCCGTTGTAGTTGCCCTGCAGGTTGGTCAGCGTGACGGCGCCGGTGGCCGACACGCGGCCGTCGGCGCTGGTGCCGCCGCCGAGCGCCACCGCATCGCTGCCGAGCGCCACGGTGTTGGCGTCGAGCGCCAGGCCCTGGTTGATCTGGTTGCCGCGCGCCGCGACCGCCGCGCTGTTGTTCGCCACGGTCACGGTGCTGGCATTCGTCTGGCCGGTGGCGTCGCCGGTCTGCACCGCGATGACGGTGCCGTTGGCGACGGCCGACACCGTCGATTCGGTGTTGGCCTGCTGGTTCGAGATGCCCGCCGTGCCCGTGAAGCTGGCCGCGGTGGTGCCGGGCAGGATCGCGCTCGAGGCGATGTTGCCGGTGGCCGCGGCGCTCACGCTGTTGTCCTTGAGCGTGACGCTGCCGCTGTCGATGGACTGCACGCCCGCGAGCACCTGGCCGTTGATGGTCTGTGCCAGCACGCTGGAGCGCAGGTTGCCCTGGCTGTTGAGCACGGCCAGGTCGGCATCGAGGGTGGTGGTGACGGCCGTGCCGCCGTGCACGCTGGCATTGACCGGCGTGAGGGGCGGGGTCGCGGCGACCACCGACACGCCGTTCATCACGATGCGGTTGCCCGCGCTGCCGGCGGTGGCCGAGAGCGCCTCGTTGCCGGTGGCGGCGCTCGAGATGGTGTTGCCCTGCACCGAGAGCGAGCCGCGCAGTTCGTTGACCACGCCCGCGGGCGCGCCGGTGACCAGCGCCTGCACGGTCGAGTTGGTGTTGTCGGCCGCATGCGTGACCGCCGCGAGGATGCCGTTGCCGTTGGCCTGCAGGTTCGACACCACCGCCGAGCCCGCGAAGCTCGGCGCCGCGCCCGACTGGATCTCGGCCGCGCTGCTCGCGCTGTTGCCCCGCAGCGTGGCCGACAGCGTGTTGCGGTCGAGCGAGGCGCCCACGGTCACGGCATTGGCCATCGTCGAGGTCAGCGCCAGGTCGATCCTGTTGTTGGCCAGGCCCGCGCCCGAGGCCGGGCCGGTGCCCAGCTGCAGCGAGGTCACGACGATGTTGCCCTGCGCGTCGAACAGCGGCGTGCCGCCCGGGTAGGTCAGCGCCGCGCCGCCGGTGATGCCGACGGCGCCGGCCATCGCGCCGCCGGTCACCAGCGAGCTGCCCTTGTTGATCACGGTCGAGGCCGAGATCGTGTTGTCGGTGGCGGCCGCGCTGCCGCTCGTGAAGTTGTTGAGCTCGACCGCGAGCCTGCTGTTGGCGACGCCGGCGGCGATCGATCCGCTGTTGGTGGCCACGCCCAGCGAAGCCGCGTTGTCGACCGGCGTGGAGGCCGGGCTGCCCGAGGCGGGCTGGATCGCGTTCGCGAAGTCGTTGCCGGCGGCGCTGGCGCCGATCAGGTTGCCGGTGGTGCTGGCCGCGATCGGGTTCGGATTGGCCGGCGTGCCGCTGACCGTGGTGCCGCCGACGGCGCCCGTGATCCCCGCCGTCACGCCGTTGGTGTTGGAGGGCTGCGAGTTCGCCGTCGACGCCCCCGACACCGAGCCGTTGAGCGTGTTGCTCACGGTGGTGTCGGCCGCCTGCGCGGCGCCGGCGGCGAGCAGCGCGACCGCGACCGCGGAACCGATGCGGCTGAGACTGGTGGCGGGCCTGCGGGCGCCCCGATTGCGGATCTTGCGAGCTTTCATGGCGTGACTCCTGGTGTGAAGACGTTGTGGACGAAAGGGACGGACGAACGCAGGGGAACCGGGCCGCCCTCGCAGGCGCGCACGGTTCGCGGGAACGGGGGTGTCAGCTGCCGCGGCCGGGGGCGGCGGCGGGATCGGGGCTGGCGGCGGCGGCGGGGCCGCTCGCGCTGACGGTCTCGGCCGCCTCGGGCACGGCGGCGGTGTCGGCGGCGCCGGCCGGGGCGACCGCGCTGTCGCCCGCCGGTGCCGGCGCGGGCGCGACGGAGGCGCTGGGCGTGGGCGCGACCGTGGCGGCGCCCTGCGGCGCGGCGGGCGCCGGCCCGTTGCCCACCACCGGCGCGCCGATGCGCAGCTTCGCGATCTCCTGCAGCCCGGGGCCGTCGCGGTGGATCGAGGTGTCGGCCGCGTCGGGCCGCCACAGCACCGTGATCGCGCCCGGCGGAATGCCGCGGTTGGCCAGCGCCGAGGTCACGGCGGCGATGCGCTGGTCGATCAGCTCGTCGCGCTTGCGCGCATCCCAGTTCTCGGTGTCGCGCGCCACCAGCACGATGTCGGTGGCGCCCTTCTTCGCGGCGCCCGCGACCTGGTCGATCTGCGCCAGCGCGCTGCCGCCGAGCGTGGTGGCGCCGAAGTCGAAGGCCACCTGCAGCGCCGCGCCGGTCAGCCGCGCGCCGCCCGTGCCCGCGGCGTTGACGGCCACGCCCGGGGCCGCCTGCACCACCGGCGGCGCCGCGCCGCCGGCCGCACCGGCATCGGCCGGGTTCTGCACCTTGCGCAGCTGCTCGGCCGGCACCAGCGGGATCTGCTCGCCGCCGCCGGGGCGCAGGGTCATGCAGGGCCGGTGGTCGACCTGCGTGACCGCGGCCATCAGCCGCACCACGCCCTCCTCGAGCGCGGCGCGCACGCCCATCTGCACCGGCTCCTGGCCCTTGGCGCCGATGTCGACGTCGTAGAGCCGGCTGCCGAAGAAGCGGAACACGTTGAGCCCGACCTCGTAGCCGTTGAACTGCTTGGTGAGGCTCACCGTGCGCACCACCATCAGCGAACGCGTGTCGACGATGCGCAGGTCCACGCCCACCGACTGGGTGAAGGTGCGCGCCTTCACGCCGACCTGGTTCACCGCCACCTCGGCACCGCCCGAGTTGATGTTGTAGTTGAGCTCGGTGATGCCGCCGACGATGAAGTAGTCGGACTTGTTGATCGTGCCACCGAAGTACGGCAGCCACGGCACCACCTGCGCGCCGCCGCCGGGCCCGCCGCCGAGCTGGTGCGTGCGGCCGTCGCCGAGCTGGCGCCGGTCGGCGTAGGCCAGCTCGCGCTCGGCGATCACCGGGTCGAAGCGCTCGGCGATGCGCACCGCGCCGCCGAGCTTGCCGAGCGCCGAATAGACCATCAGCGCGCCGCCCTGCGTGATCGCGTTGCCTTCGTTGATGCTGTACTTGCCGGTGTAGTCCTTCACGTCGCCCACGCCGATCACCACCTCGGGCCGGCGCGTGGCCGCGATGTGGTCGGCGAAGCAGGCCAGCACCGGTTCCATCGGCGTGACGTTGTCGCGCACCGAGGGCCCGAGCACCACCGGTGCCTCGTTGGGCGCGAAGCGCTGCTGCGGCGCCGAGGTGCAGCCGGCCAGCACCAGCGCGCCGGCCAGCGGCGCCGCGAGAAAGACCGCCCGGCGGGCGTGGGGCGAGATGCAGTGCATGGCGCCCCCGTTCAGTTGAGCACGCCGAAGGCGCAGGCGGCGCTGCCGTTCACCCCCGCCGTCTGCGCGCCGGTATTGCCCTGGGCCGAGTTCAGCGCCTGCCAGGCCGCGCCCTGCACCTGCGTGCTGGTGCCGCCGACGACCGCCGAGCCCACCGTGCCCGCGTTGGCCTGGTTGGTGCCCACCACCGCGGCGCCGAGCGTGCCGACCGCGCTGTTGCTGTCGTTGCCCGTGGCGCCCGAGCGCGCCCCGGCATTCGCGGGCGAGTTGGCGACCGTGCTGTTGTTGCCGTCGTTGCCGGTCGAGGTCGCCGAGACGTTGCAGTTGTACTGGCGCCCGACCGTGGTGTTGTAGACCGGCGCCGCGTAGTAGCCGCTCTTCTGCTTGCGGATCATGTCCTGCACCGCGGCCTGGTTGACCTTGTCGGAGCTGGTCTGGAACTGCCAGGCGGCGTTCTCGCCGACGTTGTTGGCCTGCGCGCGCGGCGCCGCCACCAGGAGCAGCGCCACCACCAGGGCCACGTGCACCGTGGCGGCCCAGGGCGCACCACGACGACGATCGGAGCACCGGGATACGGCGGCACGGGATGCACGAGGCATGGCAGCTCCTTTCAGGAGGAAGAGCACTTAAACGAAAAGTGCTACTTCTTTGTAAAGAGGATGCTATGGATCGGGCCGGCAGGCTGGCTATTCCGGAAACCAGTAGTACCTATGAGTACAAACCAGCGGTGATTACTGGATGGCCGGACAGTGCGGCCGCCCCGATCCTGTGCGCCGCACGAGGGGCCGGCCGGGGCTCGCGCCCCCGTGGCGGGGGCGCGTCCGCGGCCCGTTGCGGGCCGCGGTGGGGCCTGCGATCAGGCGTGCGCCTTGATCGCGTCCGCCAGCGTGTTCACCAGCGTGTCGATGTGCGACTTCTCGACGATGTACGGCGGCGCGATCACCAGCACGTCGCCCGCGGGGCGCACCAGCGCGCCCTTGTGGAAGCAGTCGAGGAAGATGTCGTAGGCCCGCTTGCCGGGCGCGCCCGCGATCGGCGCCAGCTCGACCGCCGCGGCCAGGCCGAGGCTGCGGATGCCGATCACGTTGGGCAGGCCCTTGAAGGTGCCGTGGAAGGCGTCGCCCAGCAGCTTGCCCATCTCGCCGGCGCGCGGGAACAGGCTTTCCTTCTCGAACAGCTCGAGCGTGGCGATCGCCGCCGCGCAGGCCACCGGGTGGCCCGAGTAGGTGTAGCCGTGGAAGAACTCGACCACGTGCTCGGGCGCGTCGGTCTTCATCATCGCGTCGTAGAGCTTGTCGCGGCAGATCACGCCGCCCAGCGGGATCACGCCGTTGGTCACGCACTTGGCGAAGTTCAGCATGTCGGGCACCACGCCGAAGTAGTCCGACGCGAAGTTGGTGCCCATGCGGCCGAAGCCGGTGATGACCTCGTCGAAGATCAGCAGGATGCCGTGCTTGTCGCAGATCTCGCGCAGGCGCTTAAGGTAGCCCTGCGGCGGCAGGTACCAGCCGGCCGAACCGGCCACCGGCTCGACGATGATCGCGGCCACGTTGCTCGGGTCGTGCAGCGGCAGGATGCGGGTCTCGAGCTCGACCAGCGGGTCCTCGGCCCACACCGGTTCCTGGTTGTGGATGTAGGCGTTGTTGACCGGGTCGTGGATGAAGCGCATGTGGTCCACGCGCGGCAGGAAGGCCGAGCCGAACACCTTGCGGTTGCCCGGGATGCCGCCCACCGACATGCCGCCGAAGCCCACGCCGTGGTAGCCGCGCTCGCGGCCGATGAAGACGTTGCGGTGGCCCTCGCCGCGTGCGCGGTGGTAGGCCAGCGCCACCTTCATCGAGGTGTCGGCGGCCTCGCTGCCGGAGTTGCAGAACAGCACCTTGTTGAGGTCGCCGGGGGCCAGCGCGGCGATCATCTCGGCCGCGCGGAAGGCCTTGTCGTTGCTGATCTGGAAGGCGGTGGCGTAGTCGAGCGTGTCGAGCTGCTGCTTGATCGCCTCGTTGATCGGCTTGCGGTTGTGGCCCGCGCCCACGCACCACAGCGACGAGATGCCGTCGATCACCTTGCGGCCGTCGTGGGTGGTGAACTCCATCCCGTCGGCCGCCACGAAGACCCGCGGGTCCTTCTTGAAATGGCGGTTCGGGGTGAAGGGCAACCACTGGTTGTCCATGTTGAAGTCCTGGTAGGCCATGCGCGTGCTCCTGTGTGTCTCGTCGGAATGTGGAAGGTCCCGCCGCCGAACGGCCGGCGCCCCCGGGAAAAGGGACGTGGCGGACGGGGAGAACGGCATTCTGGCACCCCTGCGACAATCACGCCCCTGACCATGACCACCACCCCTGCCTACATCCTCACCCTCTCCTGCCCCGACCGTACGGGCATCGTGCATGCCGTCTCGGGCTTCCTGCTGGAGCGCGGCGGCAACATCGAAGAGGCCGCCCAGTACAACGACCACGACACGGGCCTGTTCTTCATGCGCGTGCGCTTCGCCTGCGCCGAGCATGGCGAGGCCGCGCTGCGCGAGCAGCTCGCCGCCTTCGCCCAGGGCTTCGGCATGACCTTGCAATTGCAGGCCGCCGCCCAGCCGATGAAGACGGTGATCCTGGTCAGCAAGGAAGGCCACTGCCTCAACGACCTGCTGTTCCGCTGGAAGAGCGGCCTGCTGGCCATCGACGTGCGCGCGATCGTCTCGAACCACCGCGACTTCTACCAGCTGGCGGCCAGCTACAACGTGCCCTTCCACCACATCCCGGTGACGGCCGCGACCAAGGCGCAGGCCGAGGCCAAGCAGCTCGAGATCATCGAGGCCGAGGGCGCCGAGCTCGTGGTGCTGGCGCGCTACATGCAGATCCTCAGCAACGGCCTGTGCCAGAGCCTGGCCGGCCGCGCGATCAACATCCACCACTCGTTCCTGCCGAGCTTCAAGGGCGCCAAGCCCTACTACCAGGCGCACGACCGCGGCGTGAAGCTGATCGGCGCCACCGCCCACTACGTGACGGCCGACCTCGACGAGGGCCCGATCATCGAGCAGGACGTGGCGCGCGCCGACCACACCGACACCGTCGAGGACCTCACGGCCCGCGGCCGCGACACCGAGAGCCAGGTGCTGGCGCGCGCGGTGAAGTGGCACAGCGAGCACCGCGTGCTGCTCAACGGGCACCGCACCGTCGTGTTCCGCTGAGCGAGCGTCGCCCGGAAAAAAAAGCCCCCGGGGCGGCCTTTGCAGGTCGCCCCGGGGGCTTTTTCATGCCGGCCGCGTCAGTTGCGGTTCGGGTTGTTCGGGCGGCGGTCGTAGCGGTTGGGCACGCCGTCGCCGTCGCGGTCCCAGCGGCCGGCGCTGTAGGCCCAGCGGCCGCCCTCCTGGCGCCATTCGGGCGCGCGGTAGGCATAGCCCGGGCGGGCCCGCACCCAGACGCCGTTGGTCCAGACATGGCGGCCGCCGCGCCACTCGTAGTGGCCCGGTGCCCAGACATAGCCGCGGCGCGGCGGCGGCACCCGCTCGTAGCGCGGCGGCGGAGGCGGCACCTGGATCATGACCACCGGCTGCGCCTGGGCGGCCGTCGGCAGCGTGAGCGCGCCCACCGAGAACAGCGAGGTGGCGGCGACGGAAAAAGCGATGGCTGCGAGTCTTTTCATGGCAAGGCTCCATGAGTTGTTGGAGGAGCCTTCATGCTGCCGGTGCCTTGTGAAGCGCCTGTAAGCGCCACGCGAAATCTTGTGTAGAGCTGTGACGCGGCGCCCGGCGCGCCGCCTGCAGGCCGCGGCCGACGCGCGTAGGCCTATTCCCGCAATTCCTGCAGATCCACCGCGCCGGCCATCGCCGCGAGGCCCGCGGCATTGGGATGCAGGTGGTCGCCGCTGTCGTAGGCCGGCAGCAGTGCCAGCGGCTGCGCCGGGTTGCGCACCGCGGCGTCGAAATCGACCACCGCGTCCACGTCCTGCCGGCCGCGGATCCAGCGGTTGACCGCACCGCGCAGCGCCTCGGTGTGCTCGTTCCAGTACGACGAGCCGCCGAACGGCGGGATCGTGCCCAGCAGCACCTTCAGGCCCTTCTCGCGCGCCTGCCGCACCAGCTGCTGCAGCCCGGCCTGCAACTGCTCGGGCGTCGGGATCTCGCTCGCCGGCACCACCTGCCCGGGCGCGCCGATGAAGGCGGTGCGGCCGATGTCGTTGGTGCCCATCAGCACGATCACGTGCGTGACGCCGCTCTGGCCCAGCACGTCGGCGCCGAAGCGCGCGAGGCCGCTCTGCCCCGCGCCGCCGTAGAGCAGCCGGTTGCCGCCGATGCCGACGTTGAGCACCGCCACCTCGCGCGCGGCGCCCGGGCCCGGGCTCTTGCGCAGCAGCGTGGCCAGTTGCTGCGGGTACGAATTGCCGCCGCCGTCGCCGTCGAGCCCGCCCGCGGTGATCGAATCGCCGAAGGCCACCACCGTGCGGATGGCGCGCGCGGCCCAGACGTCCACGCCCGTCACGAAGGCATTGACCGGCACCCGCTGCGCGTCGGGCAGGCGCGGCGCCGACACCGCGTTGCCGTTCGACATCCAGGTCGCGTTGCTCGGCTGCAGGTGCACCGTCGACAGCGGCGTGGAACGCTCGAAGTAGCTGCTGACCACCAGCGTCTGGCCGGCCTCGACCGCGAAGTCGATGCCGTCGCTCCAGGCATCGGCGCCCGGTGCGATCGTGAGGCCCGGGCGGCCGTCGAAGCGCAAGGGCTGCAGCGAGGCCGGCGAGATCGCGCCGCCCCCCGTGCCGCGCGCCACGCTCGCGGCGCTCACGGCCAGCGGCGCGGTGCCGAAGCGGTTGGAGAAGCGCACGCGCAGACGCGACCCGCCCACGCTGGGCTGCAGCTGCTGGCGCAGCGTGAGGCCGGGGAAGGCGCGGTCCTCGGGCGCCACCGGCGGCGGCGTGCCCAGCGGCGAGAGCTGGCGGAAATCCAGCGGCGCGGCGGCCCAGCTGCCGACCCAGTGCTCACCGGCGATCGGGGCAACGGGCGCACCCGAGGGGGTCGCGGCGTGCGCGACAGCGGCGAACAGCGCCAGGCACAGCATGCCCGTCGCCAGCCTGGCGCCGATCCCGGCGAATCGATATGAAACCAGCGTCATGCCCCTCGCGCAAAAGCGCCAAAGTGTACGGAGCCCCCGTGTCACTTCGCGCGGCAGGGTCTGCCGCCTGGTTACCAGGTGTCTACGTAGGGCGCCGGCGCCTCGTGGGGACGCGTGGCCGAGGCCAGCCCGCGCACCAGCCAGTCGCGCGTCTGCGCGGGATCGATCACGGCGTCGATCTCCAGCGTCTGCGCCATGTGGATCGCCTCGCCGTTCTCGTACTGCTGCGCCACCAGCTGCCTGAACAGCGCATCGCGCTCGGCCCCTTCGGCCGCCGCGGCGAGCTCCTTGCGGAAGCCCAGCCGCACCGCGCCCTCGAGCCCCATCGCGCCGAACTCGCCCGTGGGCCAGGCCACGGTGAACACCGGCGCGTCGAAGCCGCCGGCCGTCATCGCCTGCGCGCCCAGGCCGTAGCCCTTGCGCAGCACCACCGCGAAGAAGGGCACGCGCAGGTGCGAGGCCACCATGAACATGCGGCAGACATGGCGCACCTGTGCCTGCGCCTCGATCTCGGGACCGACCATGAAGCCCGGCGTGTCGCACAGCGAGACGATCGGCAGGCCGTGCGCATTGCACAGCTGCATGAAGCGCGCCGACTTGCCGGCCGCCTCCACGTCGATCGCGCCGCCCAGGTGGTGCGGGTTGTTGGCCATCAACCCGACGGGCTTGCCCTCGATGCGCGCGAGTGCCGTCACGATGCCCGCGCCGAAGCCCGCGCGCAGTTCGAGCAGCGAGCCGGTGTCGGCCACGCCGCGCATCGCGGCGCGCACGTCGTACACGCGCAGCCGGTTCTCGGGCACCACGTGGCGCAAGGCGCGCGGGTCGGCGCACTGCCAGTCGGTGACCGGGCCCTGGAAGTACGACAGGTACTGCTTCGCGGCCGAGACCGCCGCTGCCTCGTCCTCCACCAGGATGTCGATCACGCCGTTGCGCGACTGCACGCCGCTCGGCCCGATCTGCTCGGGCGCGAAGGTGCCGAGGCCGCCGCCCTCGATCATCGCGGGGCCACTCATGCCGATGTTGCTGCCCTTCGTGGCAATGATCACGTCGGCGCAGCCCAGCAAGGCCGCGTTGCCCGCGAAGCAGCGGCCATGCACGATGCCGACCACCGGCACCTTGCCCGAGAGCGCGGCGAACTGGCTGAAGGTGTGGTTGTTGAGGCCCGCGACGATTGGCATGTCCGTGTCGCCGGGCCGGCCGCCGCCGCCCTCGGCGAACAGCACCACCGGCAGCCGCAGCTGGTGCGCCACCGCGAGCAGCCGGTCGGTCTTGTGGTGGTTGCGCATGCCCTGCGTGCCGGCCAGCACCGTGTAGTCGTAGGCCAGCACGGCGCAGCGCGACTGCTCGGAGCCGAACTGCCTCGCGTTGATGCTGCCGATGCCGGTCACCATGCCGTCGGCCGGCGTGTTGGCGACCAGGTCCTCGAGCGTGCGGCGGCGCGTCTGCGCCGCGATGGCGAGCGCGCCGTACTCGATGAAGTTGCCGGGATCGGCCGCGCTGTCGCAGAGGTCGGCGATGTTCTCGCGCGCGGTGCGCCCGCCCTGTGCATGGCGCTTGTCGACGGCCGCCCGGCGGTTCTCGTCGAGCGTGAACGCATGGCGGTCGATGACCTTCTTCAGGTCGGGCCGGATCGCGTCGAGGTCGTGCGCGGCGCGCGCCTCGGTGTCCACGGCCTGCGCGTCGACCGCCTCCAGCCGCAGCAGCGACTGGCCCTCGACCAGGTAGTCGCCGGGCGCGGCCAGCAGTGCCACCACGCGGCCCGCGGTCGGCGCGTGCAGCAGGTGTTCCATCTTCATGGCCTCGAGCACGCCGAGCTGCGCGCCCGCGGGCAGCACGTCGCCGACCGCGACCTCGAACTGCACCAGCTTCGCGGGCATCGGGGCCTTGACCGTGAGGCCATCGTCGATTTCATCGATCGCGGGGGCGGCCGCTTGCGCGACGACCGGTGTTGTCTCTTTCGCGCGCTTCTCGAGCGACGCCGCGGCCGCCAGCAGATCGCCCAGATGCGCCTCGACGAAGCGCGTGTGCACCGCCTGGGTCGCGAACTCGGGCCGCGCGGCGATCGCGCGCAGCAGCGGCAGGTTGGTGGCGATGCCCTCGATGCGGCACTCGTCGAGCGCACGCAGCGAGCGGCGCAGCGCATCGGCGAAGCGCGCCGAGGGCGCATGCACGATCAGCTTGGCCAGCAGCGTGTCGTAGTGCGGCGAGGGCGCCAGGCCCGCATAGCCATGCGTGTCGACGCGCACGCCCGGCCCGGCGGGCAGGTCGAAGCGCGCCAGCGTGCCGCCCGAGGGCCGCGCCTGGCCCTGCGCATCGAGGGTCTCGGCATTGATGCGCCACTGCAGCGCGAAGCCGCGCTGCGCCGCGGTGCGGTCGGCCTCGATGCCGAGCGCCGCCAGCGATTCACCGGCCGCCACCGCGATCTGCAGCTGCACCAGGTCGAGCCCGGTCACGGCCTCGGTCACCGTGTGCTCGACCTGCAGCCGCGGATTGGCCTCGATGAAGACATAGGGCAGCGTGGCCGAGGCCGCGTCGACCAGGAACTCGAAGGTGCCGAGCCCGCGGTAGCCCACGGCCCGCGCCATGCGCAACGCGGCCTGCGTGAGATCTGCGCGCAGCGCCTCGGGCAGCGAGGGACTGGGCGCGATCTCGACCAGCTTCTGGAAGCGCCGCTGCAGGGTGCACTCGCGCTCGCCGAGGCTGGCCACGGCCTGGCCGTCGCCGAGCACCTGCACCTCGATGTGGCGCGCATCGCGCATCAGCCGCTCGACGTACACGCCCTCGATGCCGAAGGCCGCGCGCGCTTCCGACATGCAGCGCGCATGCGCCTCGGCCAGTTCGCCCGCCTCGTGCACCGCGCGCATGCCGCGCCCGCCGCCACCGCCGATGGCCTTGACCATCACGCCCGCGCCCTGCGCCTGCTGCTCGGCGAAGAAGGCCTGCGCCTGCGCGAGCGTCACCGCGCCCGCGCTGCCGGGCATCACGGGCACCTCGCAGCGCGTGGCCAGTTCGCGCGCGCGCGCCTTGTCGCCGAACAGCGCGAGCTGCTCGGGCGTGGGCCCGATGAAGACCAGGCCCGCATCGGCGCAGGCCTGCGCGAAGTCGGCGCGCTCGCTGAGGAAGCCGTAGCCCGGATGCACCGCGTCGCAACCCTGCGCCTTCGCGGCCGCGATCAGCGCGCCGATGTCGAGGTAGGCCGCGGGCCCGGTCGCGTCGAGCGCGAGCGCCACGTCGGCCAGCTGCACGTGGAGGGCCGAGGCGTCGTCGCGCGCATGCACGGCCACGCTGGCGATGCCGAGGTCGCGCAGGGCGCGCACCAGGCGCACGGCGATCTCGCCGCGGTTGGCAATCAGGACTTTGGAAAACACGCGGGGTCTTTCAGTTCTTGTCTTTGAGCAGCCGGCGCAGCACCTTGCCGGCGCCGGTGGTGGGCAATGCATCGATGAAGCTCACGGAGCGCGGCGCCTTGTAGCTCGCCATGTTCTCGCGCGACCAGGCGATCAGCGCCTCGGCCGCGATCCCGGCGCCGGGCTTGCGCACCACGAAGGCCTTGACCACCTCGCCCTTCTCGGGATCGGGCTGCGCGATCACCGCGGCCTGCGCCACCGCCGGATGCTTGATCAGGATGGTCTCGACCTCCTCGGGGAACACGCTGTAGCCCGAGACCTTGATCATCTCCTTGAAGCGGCCGATGAAGGTCAGGTAGCCATCGGCATCGAGCTTGCCCATGTCGCCCGTGTGCACCCAGCCGTCGCGCAGCGTGGCGGCCGTGGCCTCGGGCTTGTTCCAGTAGCCCTTGAAGGAGCCCGGGCTGGTCAGCACGATCTCGCCGACCTCCCCCGTGGGCATGTCGGCTTGCGTTTCCGTGTCGACGATGCGGATCGTGACGCCCGGCACCGCCACGCCCTGCGTGCCCCAGCGCGGCGCATGGCGCGGCGTGTAGGTGTCGCAGGTGTGGGTTTCGCTCAGGCCGTAGGCGGCCTCGAAGGAGGTGCAGCTCGGCGCATGCGAACGCCACTGCGCGGCCAGCGGCTCGGTGAAGGCGATGCCGAAGCTGGTGACCGGGTTCATGCGCAGGCTCGCGAGGTCGAAGCCCGCGATGTCGGGCAGCTGCATGCAGGCCACGTTCATCGGCGCGATGCTGTACCACCAGCTCACCTCGTGGCGCGCGATCGCCTGCAGCGCCGCGCGCGGATCGAAGCGGTGCAGCAGCACCGAGGCCGCGCCCGTGAGCACCGGCACGTTGACGCCCATCAGCATGCCGGCGATGTGATACAGCGGCGCGATCGACAGCAGCACGTCATCGGGCCCGACGCCATTGCAGTCGGCCGCGGCGCGGGTCTTGAACAGCGCATTGCCGTAGCTGAGCATCGCGCCCTTGGGCAGGCCGGTGGTGCCCGAGGTGTAGGTCATCAGCGCGACGTCATTCATGGCGATCGCCACCGGCTGCGGCTTCGCATCGGCGTTCATGACGGCGAGGAAGTCCTCGCAGCCCGCGGGCACCGTGCGTTCGGCGTTGCGCTCCGCGGCGAGTTCGGCCGGCAGGTCGAGCGCGGGCGTCTCAGGCAAGAGGTCGGCGTAGTGCACGACGAACACGTGTTCGAGCGCGCTGCCGGGCTTAACCTTCTCGACCACCGGCAGCAGCGGCGCGGCCGCGACGATCACGCGTGCCTTCAGGTCGTTGACCTGGTAGGCAAGCTCGTGCTCCTTGTTGAGCGGCCCGCTGGGGCAGACGATGGCGCCGATCTTCTGGATGCCGAAGTGCGCCACCAGGTACTGCGGGCAGTTGTTGAGGAACAGCACCACCGGCTCGCCCTTGCGCACGCCCAGGGCCTGCAGCCGCGCGGCGAAGGCATCGCTCGCGCGGTCCAGTTCGCGCCAGCTCATCGCATGGCCGTACCAGTGGCAGGCCGGATGCCCGCCGCGCTCGCGCGCATGGGCGCGCAGGTAGTCGTGCAGCGGCTGTTGCGCGCGCGGCGGGAGCGCGCGCAGCAAGGGTTCGTCGGTTGTCTCCATGGCGTCACTTTCTCAGGGTTATCGATAGCCGCTCGCGCCTGGCGGGCGCTTGCCATCGCCGGATGGTGCACGAACAATCCTACCCATGGGTATAACTTCCGCGACACGGCACAAACCCTCTGGGCGCAAGGCGCGCGCGGAGCAGGACGATCCTCCACGCGTGCCAGGCATGCAGGACATGCACGAGGCGCATGCGACGGAGGCCACTGCCCTCACGGCGCGCCCCGACCTGCCGCAGGGCACCGGCCGCCAGCGTGCCGCCACGCAGGGCACCGACCTGCAGCGCGAGCGCATCCTGCAGGCCGCCACGCAGCTGTTCGCGGCGCAGGGCTACGCCAACACCACCATGGCGCAGATCGTGCGCGCGCTCGGTGTCACGAAGCCCTTCGTCTATTACTACTTCCGCGACAAGCAGGAGATCTTCGAGACCATCTCCTGGCGCCCCGCGGTCGACTGCTTCACCGCGCTCGACTTCGCGGCCGACGATCCGCGCCGCGCGAGCGAGAAGGTGCTCGAGGGCATCGAGCGGCTGATCCGCGCCACCGTCGCGCACCATCCGGCCGCCTTCTTCCCCTACCGCGAACCGCAGGTCTACCGGCCCGAGTACCTGGCCGCGCAGAAGAAGCTCGCGCACCACTTCTACGACCTGCTGTGCCCGCTGCTCGAACAGGCGCGGCGCGACGGCGACCTCGATTTCGACGAGACCAAGATCACCGCGCTCGCGGCCTGCAGCCTGCCGGGCTTCCTCTACAGCTGGTACCGCCCGGGCGGACGGCTCTCGCCCGACGAAGTGGTGGCCGAGCTCACGAAGCTCGCGAGCCGCGTGATCGGGCTGCGCACCGGCCACTGACCACCCATCCCAGGAGATACACCATGAAGTTCCACCCAGCGCCCCTGGCGCGGATCGCGCTCGCCTGCCTGATCGCCACCGGTGCCGCCAGCACCGCGCAGGCCCAGCAGACCTACAAGCTCGCCTACATCGACCCGCTCTCGGGCCCCTTCGCCAACGTCGGCGAACTGATGCTGATGCACACGCAGTACGCGATCGAGGAGATCAACGCCAGGGGCGGCGTGCTCGGCGGCACGAAGCTGCAGCTGCTGCAGTTCGACAGCAAGCTCTCGGCGCAGGAGAGCCAGAGCGCGCTGCAGGCCGCGATCGACCAGGGCGCCAAGGCCATCGTGACCGGCGGCTCGGGCTCCTCGGTGGTGACGGCGCTGGTGCAGGCGGTGGCGCGCTGGAACCAGCGCAACCCGGGCAAGGAGCTGCTGGTGCTCAACCACTCGTCGATCGATCCCGAGATGACCGGCAAGGCCTGCAGCTTCTGGCATTTCCAGACCGAGGCCAACACGGCGATGAAGATGAAGGCGCTGGCCAACTACATCAAGAAGACGCCCGAGGTGAAGAAGGTCTACCTGCTGAACCAGGACTATGCGCATGGCAAGCAGTGGGCCAGCTACGGCCGCCAGCTCGTGGGCCTGGCGCGGCCCGACATCCAGTTCGTCGGCGAGGCGCTGCATCCGATCGGCCGGGTCAAGGACTTCTCGCCCTACATCGCCAACATCAAGCAGAGCGGCGCCGACTCGGTCATCACCGGCAACTGGGGGCAGGACATGACGCTGCTGCTCAAGGCCGCGGGCGATGCCGGCTACGACCTGCGCTACTTCAACCACAGCGCGGGCTCGGTGCCGGGCACGGTCACGGCGGTGTCGCAGGCGAAGCTGGGCCAGCTCACATGGGTCGCCGAATGGCATCCGGGCCAGGCCGGTACGCCGAAGGTCGATGCGCTGGCCAAGGCCTACAAGGCCAAGACCGGCAAGGACTTCCTCGCGCCGCGCATCGACCTGACGCCGCGCCTGCTCGCGGCCGCGATCGAGAAGGCCGCGAGCACCGACACCGTGAAGGTGGCGCGCGCGCTCGAGGACCTGAGCTACGACTCGGTGGTCGGCCCGGTGCGCATGCGCGGCGAGGACCACCAGCTGCTGCTGCCGCAGGTGGTCAACACCATCGCGCCGGTCGACGGCAAGGCCGTGAAGCTGGGCTGGGAAGGCACGAACTACGGCTTCCGCACCGACGCGGTCTACAGCGGTAACGAACTGGCACAGGGCACCGACTGCAAGATGGTCCGGCCTTGAACGTTCAGCCGATGCGCGCGATGGTCGTGCCCGCCACCACCGGCGCCGCGCCCGCGGCCAGCCGCGCGAGCCGGCCCGCGCGGTGGGCCACGACCTGCACCTCCATCTTCATCGCTTCCATCACCGCGATCGGATCGCCCTGCGCGACCAGCGCGCCCTCGTCCACGGTCCACGCCTGAAGCGTGCCGGTGATGGGCGCGGCCACGGCGGCGGGGTCGGCGGCCTCCTCGGACTGCGGCGATGACGATGGCGCGGCGGGCGCATCACCGATGCCGCGCAGCAGCGCCGGCGGCAGGCCCAGCGTCACGCGCCGGCCGTCGATCTCCACCGCCGTGCGCAGCAGCGCGGCATCGCGCACGGGCTCGGCGCGCACGGCCGCGGCCAGCGGCTGCGCGAAGTCGGTCTCGATCCAGCGCGTGTGGACCTTGAAGCCGTCCTCGGCCACGAAGTCGGGCGCCTCGACCACGGCGCGGTGGAACGGCAGCACCGAGGCCACGCCCTCGATGCGGAACTCGCGCAAGGCGCGGCGCGCGCGCGCCATCGCCTGCGCGCGCGTGGCACCGGTGACGACCAGCTTGGCCATCAGCGAATCGAAGCTGCCCGGCACGCTCGAGCCCGAGACCACGCCGGTGTCGACGCGCACGCCGGGTCCCGAGGGCGGCTCGAACAGGCGCACCGGTCCGGGCGTGGGCAGGAAGCCGCGGCCCGGGTCCTCGGCGTTGATGCGGAACTCGAAAGCATGGCCGCGCGGCGCGGGCGTCTCGCTGACCGACAGCGGCAGCCCGTCGGCGATGCGCAGCTGCTCGACCACGAGGTCGATGCCGGTGGTTTCCTCGGTCACCGGATGCTCGACCTGCAGCCGCGTGTTGACCTCGAGGAAGGAGATCGCGCCCGTGGGCCCGAGCAGGAACTCGACCGTGCCCGCGCCGACATAGCCGGCGCGCGCGCAGATGTCGTGCGCGGCGCGGTGGATGCGCTCGCGCTGCGCCTCGGTGAGGAAGGGCGCGGGCGCCTCCTCCACCAGCTTCTGGTTGCGCCGCTGCAGCGAGCAGTCGCGCGTGCCGAGCACCACCACGCGGCCGTGCGTGTCGGCGATCACCTGCGCCTCGACGTGGCGCGGCCGGTCGAGGAACTGCTCGACGAAGCACTCGCCGCGACCGAAGGCGGTGACGGCCTCGCGCACCGCCGATTCGTAGAGCTCGGCCACCTCGTCGAGCCGCCACGCGACCTTGAGGCCGCGGCCGCCGCCGCCGAAGGCCGCCTTGATCGCGATCGGCAGGCCGTGCGCCTCGGCGAAGGCCAGCACCTCCTGCGCGTCGCGCACCGGCGCCGGCGTGCCGGCCACCAGCGGCGCGCCGACCTCGAGCGCGATGCGGCGTGCCTGCACCTTGTCGCCCAGCGCCTCGATCGCCGAAGGCGGCGGGCCGATCCAGCACAGGCCGGCCTCGATCACGGCGCGCGCGAAGGCCGCGCTCTCCGAGAGGAAGCCGTAGCCCGGATGCACCGCGTCGGCGCCGCTGCGCGCGGCCGCGGCCAGCAGCTTGTCGATGGCCAGGTAGGTGTCGGCCGGGCGCGTGCCCTCGAGCGCATGGGCCTCGTCGGCCACGCGCGTGTGCAGTGCATCGAAATCGGCGTCGGCATAGACGGCCACCGAGCGCACGCCGTAGTCGGCGCAGGCACGCGCGATGCGCACGGCGATCTCGCCGCGGTTGGCGATCAGGACTTTCTTCATGGCGTGTCGGAGGAAGGAGCGGGAAGGCAGTGCGCGTCGAAGGCACGCACCGGGTTGAAACGCAGGCGCGCGCCGACCGGGATCTGGCCGGCGCGATCGAGGTGGTGGGTGGCGACCGCGCCGATCACCGGGTAGCCGCCGGTCAGCGGATGGTCGGCGAGGAACAGCACGGGCTGCCCGCTCGGCGGCACCTGGATCGCGCCGAGCGCGGTGCCCTCGCTGGGCAGCTCGGCGATGTCGAGGCGCGCCAGCGGTGTCTCGCCCGCGAGCCGCAGGCCGACGCGGTTGGACTGCGGCGTGACGGTCCAGCGCTGGCTCGCGAGCAGCGCGACCGCCTCGGGCGTGAACCAGTCGGTGCGCGGGCCCAGCACCACGTCGAGCACCACGTCCTCGTGCAGCGTCGGCAGCGCGGGCGGCGCCGCATCGGGCAGGCCGACGATGGCACCGCGCGCCACCGGCCGCAGCGCCAGCCGGTCGCCGGCGGCGATCGGCCGCGGGCCGATGTGCGCCAGCGTGTCGGTGGCCGCGCTGCCGAGCACGGGCGCGACCTCGAAGCCGCCGCGCACCGCGAGGTAGCTGCGCAGGCCCGCGCGCGGTTCGCCGACCGTGAGGCTGTCGCCATCGGCCAGCGCGATGGCCTCGTGCGTGGGCACCGTCCAGCGCGCGCCGCCGGCGCCGCGCAGTTGCAGCGGCACGTCGGCACCCGCGATGGCCAGCACCGCATCGCCGCGGCAGCTGAAGCGGAAGCCCGCGCCGACGATCTCGATGCAGGCCGCGTCGCTGGCATTGCCCACGAGGCGGTTGGCCGCGCGCAGCGCGCCGCGGTCCATCGCGCCCGAGGCCGAGACGCCCTGGCCCGCGAGCCCGTGGCGGCCCAGGTCCTGGAACAGCGCCTGCAGGCCGGTGGCATGGACCTCGAGCGCCGGCCCTTCGTGCATGGCCGATGGCGCCGGGGCCGAAACGGGTGGCGCGATGGCTGGCGCGGCCTGCCCCGAGACATCGACGAAGCGCACCGTGTAGCCCGGCTGCAGCAGCGCCGGCTGCGCGCGGCCCAGGTCCCACATCGGCGTGGCGGTCACGCCGATGATCTGCCAGCCGCCGGGGCTGGCCTGCGGATAGACGCCGCTGAAGCGCCCCGCGAGCGCGACCGCGCCGGCCGGGATGCGGGTGCGCGGCGTGGCGCGGCGCGGCACGTCGAGGCTCGGGTGGCCGCCGCTCAGGTAGGCGAAGCCCGGCGCGAAGCCGGTGAAGGCCACGGTGTAGTCGTGGCCGGTGTGGCGGCGGATCACCTCCTCGCGCGCGAGGCCCAGGTGCCGCGCGACCTCGTCGAGGTCCTCGCCGTCGTAGTCGACCGGGATCTCGATGCGCCGGCCCGCGCGTTCGACCGTGCCGTCGAGGCGGTGCTCGCCGATGCGCCGCGCGAGCGCCTCGTGCGTGACCGCGCCGGGGCGGAAGCGGACCAGGATCGTGCGCGCGGCCGGCACCAGTTCCTCGATGCCCTCGATCGGCTCGGCCTGCAGCGAGGCCAGCAGCGCGAGCGTCTGCGCGAGGTCGTCGAGCTCGACCAGCAGCGCGTCGAGGTTGACCGGCAGGAAACGCATCATCGCGGCGCTCCCGCCGGCTCGTCGTCCTCGCGCGCGAAGGCCCGCACCGCGACGCCCGCGCGCTCGAAGGCGGCGCGCACCTCGCGCGCCATCGCCACCGCGCCGGGGCTGTCGCCATGCACGCAGACCGAATCGGCCTGCAGGCGCAGCGTGCTGCCGTCGATGGCCTCGACCTCGCCGTGCGTGGCCAGCCGCAGCATGCGCCGCGCCACCGCCTGCGCGTCGTGCAGCACCGCGCCCGGCTCGCTGCGCGGCACCAGCGTGCCGTCGGCGCGGTACGCGCGGTCCGCATAGGCCTCGGAGACGGTGCGCAGGCCGCTCGCGCGTGCCCAGCCGAGCAGCGGCGAACCGGCGAGACCGACCAGCCAGAGCCGGTCGTCGATCGCGCGGACGGCGGCGATCACGTCGCGCGCCTGCCGCTCGTCGTGCGCGATGGCGTTGTAGAGCGCGCCGTGCGGCTTCACGTAGCGCACCGAGGTGCCGGCGGCGCGGGCCAGGCCCTGCAGCGCGCCGATCTGGTAGATCACGTCGGCCACGAGCTCGGCGCTGCCCATCGCCATCGCGCGGCGGCCGAAGCCCGCGAGATCGGGATAGGACACGTGGGCACCGACCGCCACGCCATGGGCCTTGGCATGGCGCAGCGTGTCGAGGATGCCGGCCGCGTCGCCGGCATGGAAGCCGCAGGCCACGTTGGCGCTGCTCACGATGCCGAGCATCGCCGCGTCGTCGCCCATGCGCCAGGCGCCGAAGCTCTCGCCCAGGTCGCTGTTGAGATCCAGCGCGCTCATTGGAATACCTTCGTGCTTCGCACTGCGGTGCGAGCTTGCTGGGGGCGGCCCGGCGCGGCGCTCACGCTGCGGTGCCCGACAGAAGGGCACGCCGGGCCGGGCGCGGGAGGGAGGGCTTCGGAAGGCGCATGAAGAACATGGGATCGACTCGAATCTGGCCGTTTTGTTGGAACGAAGTTTATTTGATTGTTGAACAATTCAATCAATCAGTTGAGCAATATGCATGCCGACTCACAGGGGCAAACCCTGATTCCATGCACCGGACGCCGCGGCGCGAGGAACGGAATCTGCTACAACCCCTCACCCCTGAAATCCCCCATCCGCATGACCTCCGCCGCTTCCGAACCGCTGACTCCCCCTGCCCAGGCCTTGAGCGAGCGCATGGCCGAAGCCTTGCGGCAGAAGATCACGCAGGGCGAGTTCATGCCCGGCGAACGCCTGTCCGAGCAGTCGCTGAGCGAGAGCCTCGGCATCTCGCGCAACACGCTGCGCGAGGTGTTCCGCATGCTCGCCAAGGACGGCCTCGTGAAGCACGCGCCGAACCGCGGCGTGTTCGTGGTCATCCCGAGCATCGCGTCGATCATCGACATCTACCGCGTGCGCCGCCTGATCGAGTGCCAGGCGCTCGCGCAGGCCTACCCGCGCCATCCCGCGAAGAAGAAGATGCGCGAGGCGGTCGAGACCGCGAAGACCTGCCGCGACGGCGGCGACTGGCTCGGCGTAGGCACGGCGAACATGGCCTTCCACATGGCCGTGGTCGAACTCGCCGACAGCGAGCGGCTCAACCAGCTCTTCGGTTCGGTGCTGGCCGAACTGCGACTGGCCTTCGGCCTGCTGCGCGACGCCGAGTTCCTGCATGCGCCCTACGTCGAGATGAACACCAGCATCCTGGAGCTCGCGGAGGCCGGCGAATTCGCCCGCGCCGCCGCGGCGCTCAACGACTACCTGGTGCATTCCGAACGCATCGTGCTCGCGGTGTACGCGCGGCACATCAACGACTCGGGCTGGAGCGTCTAGGTCCGACGCGCGCCGCGCCACGAAGCGCGGCGCGGCTCTGTCGAGCTCAGCCCGGCAGGCGGATCTTGCAGTTCGGGTCCTCGTAGGGGCCCGATTGCTTGGTCCACTTGTCGGCGGGCATGTCGGGCTCGCAGACGGTCTTGCCCGTGCTGTTGTTCTTCCAGAGGTAGTACTCGCTGGGCTGCGCCATGGCGAGGCCGGCCAGCAGCAGCGAGGCGGCGGCGAGGGTGAGCTTGAGTTTCATGGTGATGCTTTCGTGTGTTCGTGAAGATAAGCGAATGCCGTGCCCCGTCACTTGAGGTTGTTGCCGATCACCACCAGCAGCTTCTTCGTCTGCGCGACGATCGCCGTGCGGTAGGCCTCGAAACGGGCGTCGGTCATGGCGTTGTCGTCGGGCACCCCGCCGGTGGCGGCGGTGAAGAAGTTCGTCATCACCGGCACGTGGATGTGGCCCGCCGGGATGTCGAGCTTGAAGGTATCGCGCAGCAGCGTGTTGCGGTAGGCGCTCTCGTTCGACAGGTAGTTGCCGCCGCCGCCGGACTGCGCGCAGGCGGTGGCCGGCGGGGCCTTCACCAGCGAGGGGTCGGGCATGGCGTTCATCACGCCGTTCGAAGCCACGGAGGTACCCGCCTCGTTGTCGCAGTCCGCGAAGTACGCGTAGTTGGTGTGCCAGGTCACGTCGAAGCCGTCGGCGCCCTCGCTCGTGGCACCCGGCGGACGCGCAACGCCGGCGCCCGTCTTGCCGGTCACCATCGCGGCGATCGGCAGCGACGAGGTGGTGAACTGCGGCGGTGCTTCCTTGAGCCAGGCGCTGATGGCGTCGTAGCCCAGCCAGCGGGACTGCGGGTTGGTGTCGCAGCCCGAGCCCGGCATCGAGATCGGCGCGGTGTTCGGCACGGTGATGGTGCCGATCGGCAGCACGTACTTCGGCAGCCTGTTGCCGACCGGGCAATAGATGATGCCGTCGTTGCCCGCCGAGGGACCGTGGTAGCGGGCGTTCCACTGCTCGAGGTTGAAGACGTTGGCGCTGCCCTGGCTCATGGTGATCGAGGCATCGACGCGCTTCGGCCCGGCCTTGAACCACGGACCCAGCGTGTCCTCCTGCATGCCCGCGTGGAACGGGTCGTAGCTCACCGGCAGCACGTAGCTCTCCACGTGCAGCACGCTGCCGTCGTCGAGCGTGATCTCGCGGCCGTCCATCTCGAGCGCGGTGGCGCCCGAGGGGTTGCCGTTGCGCAGGCCGGTGTTGGGCGTGCCCAGCGCGCCGAGCGTGAAGGTATCGAAGCCGCTCACGATCATGCGGCGGTACTTGCCGCCGCTCGGCGCATTGCCTTCGGGCAGTTCGATGTCGTACTGGCCGCGCGAGGCGCGCTCGAACTCCCACTGCAGCGAGGCCTTCTGCGCATCCGAGAGCGCGAACTCGGGTGCCCACTGGCGCAGCACCTTGGTCATCTGCACGCGGGCCCAGTACAGCATCCGGTCGTCGCTGTTGGGCAACTGGCTGCCCGCGGGCGAAGCACGACGCCCCTGCACCCGGTCGACGGCCGCGCGCCACAGGGCCGCGCCCTCCGACTTGACGAGCGTCACCGCGGCGTCGTAGCCGGCGACGCTGGTGCGGCCATCGCTGCCGCACAGCTTGGCCGAGAAGTTCGGCGCGAACTGGTCGAACCCCGTGTCCTTCACGATGCGGTCGGCCAGCGGCCGCTCGTCGATGCCCACCACCGAGGCGGTGCTGTAGGGCAGCGGCGTCGCGAGCCTGCGCTCTTCGTAGGCGAGCTTGGCACTGGCATCCCAGCTGCATTTGGCCATGGTGTTGGGGGGCGGATTGCCCGTGCCGGGCGGAACGATGGAGACGACGCTGTCCCCTCCTCCACCACCACCGCAGGCGGCAACCACTGCCGCGACGAGGACCGACATGGCCGAAAGCTTCATTCTTTGACGATTCAACATGCTTCGATTTCCTTGTGAGTTGTCGGAAGCCGCGGTGCAACGCGCACGCCGGCGGCTTCCCTGATCGCTTCTCGCTGGGGACGTCGTGGGTTTTTCGTTCGCAATCCCTCCGGTCTGGTCGCGCCGCTTCCTGCGGTCCTCGCGGACCGCGGGCGGCACTGGAAACAGACTCCCTGGGCCTCTGGTGTTGCTCGTTCTGGATCTCCAGGGGCGAGCGCACCCCTCCGCCTCATGGCGGTTGTTCGTCGATCGGTGGTGGCGCGGTGTGCGCGGGTGGGAGCGGCGCTACCGCTCCACGCCCATGAAGACGTCGGGCAGGATCGTCACGATGCTCGGGAACAAGGTGACCAGCGCGATGCACAGCACGAGACAGAAGAAGAACGGGATCGCCGCCTTGGCGATCACGTTGCTGTCCTTGCCCGTCATGTTCTGCAGCACGAAGAGGTTGAAGCCAACCGGTGGCGTGACCTCGGCGATCTCGACCAGCAGCACGACGAAGATGCCGAACCACACGAGGTCGAAGCCCGCTTTCTGGATCATCGGCAGCACCACCGCGCTGGTCAGCACGATCATCGAGATGCCGTCGAGCGCCGTGCCGAGCACGAGGTAGACGAGCACCAGCACGCTGATCAGCGCATAGGGCGACAGGTGCATGCCGTCGACCCATTCGGCCAGCTCGCGCGGGATGCCCGTGAAGGCCATGGTCTTGGTGAGGAAGGCCGCGCCCGCGAGGATGAACATGATCATGCAGCTGGTGCGCGTGGCGCCCATGATCCCGTCGCTGAAGTTCTTCCAGGTCAGGCTGCGGCCCCAGGCGGCGATGGCCAGCGAACCGAGCACGCCGAAGGCCGCGCATTCGGTGGCCGTGGCCCAGCCCGCGACCAGCACCCAGACGATGAACACGATCAGCAGCGCGCAGGGGATCAGGTTGCCCGAGAGCCGGATCTTCTCGATGAAGGTGGTCGGCGGATCGGCCGGCGGCACCTTGTCGGGATTGCGCAGGCTCCACCAGCCGATGTAGCCCGAGAACAGCAGCATCAGCAGGAAGCCCGGCAGGAAGCCGGCCAGGAAGATGCGGATGATCGAGACGTCGGCCGCGACCGCGTAGACCACCATGGTGATCGAGGGCGGGATCAGGATGCCGAGCGTGCCGGCCGTGGCGAGCGAGCCGATGGCGAGCTTCTCGTTGTAGCCGCGGCGCTTGAGCTCGGGCAGCGCGACCTTGGCGATGGTGGCGCAGGTCGCGGCCGAGGAGCCCGAGACCGAGCCGAACACGCCGCAGCCGAGGATGGTGGTGTGCATCAGCCGGCCCGGCACGTTGTTGAGCCAGGGCCGCAGGCCGTCGAACATCTGCTCGCTGAGCTTGGTGCGGAACAGGATCTCGCCCATCCAGATGAACAGCGGCAAGGCCGCCAGCTCCCAGGAGGCGTTCGACTCCCAGAAGGCCGAGAACAGGTTCTTGCCGGGCAGCGTGTTGGTGAAGAAGGCCTGGCCGATCCAGCCGACGATGGCCAGCGTCATCGCGATCCAGACGCCGCCCGTGAGCAGCACCACCATGATGACGAGCAGCAGCGCGCCGATGAGGAGTGTTTCGATCATGGGAGGCTCAGACTTCGGAAGAAAAATCGCCGGCGGCGTGTCGTTCCTCGACCGCGCGCTGGTAGCTGGGTTTGTGGCCGCGCAGCACGCCGACCAGTTCGTCGACCATGGCGATCAGAAGCAGCCAGCAGCCGATGGCGAAGGTCGATTGCGGAATCCAGATCGGGATCACGACCAGGCCCGTGGCCATCTCGGCGAACTCGTAGCTCTCGTAAGTGAAGCTCGTGGCCCAGTAGGTGAGGTAGGCCACCGACACCGCCGCGATCAGCAGGCAGGTGACGTCGAGCGCGCGGCGCATCTTCTCGGGCACGGCCTCGAGCAGCAGCGTGACGCGCACGAAGTCGCCGTGGCGAAACGCATGGGCCATCGCGAAGAAAGCCGCAGCCGCGCACAGCCACGCCACCACGTCGTTGAGCCCGCTCACGTGCCAGTTCATCTGCCGGCCCACGCCGGCCACGATCATCAGCACGAAGATCAGGAACACGCAAAACGCACCGAGGGCGCCTGCACCGTCGTACAGGCGATCGAGGAAGCGGCGCACGATCAGTTCTTCTTGTAGGCGTCGACGATCGCGGCGCCGTCGGCACCGGCGGCCTTGAGCCAGTCGGCCTGCATGATGCCGCCGACCTGGCGCATGTCGGTGTCGAGCTTGGCCGAGGGCTGGTGGATCTTCATGCCGCGCTCGGCCAGCAGGCGCTTGTACTCGTCGTTCTTCTCGATCGCGACCTTCCAGCCGCGGGCTTCCGCATCGGCCGCGGCCTTGGTGACGGCGGCCTTGGTGGTGGCATCGAGCGCGTCGAAGGACTTGGCGTTGACGAGGATCGCGTTCTTCGGGATCCAGGCCTTGGTGTCGTAGAAGTTCTTCAGGCTCTCGTAGGTCTTGGTGTCGTAGCCGGTGGAGGCGGAGCTCATGTAGCTCTCGATCACGCCGGTGGCCATGGCCGCACTGAGCTCGGCCTGCTGGATCTGCACCGGCTGCGCGCCGATCAGCTCGGCGATCTTGGCGGTGGCGGGGCTGTAGGCACGCCACTTGATGCCGCGCAGGTCGGCCACCGAGGCGACTTCCTTCTTCGAGTAGATGCCCTGCGGCGCCCACGGCACCACGAACAGCACCTTGATGCCTTGCGCGGCGAGCAGCTTCTCCATCGCGGGCTTGGAAGCGTCGTAGAGCTTCTTCGCCTCGGGGTAGGTGGTGGCCAGGAAGGGCACGCCGTCGAGCGCGTAGATCGGGTTCTCGTTGGCGAAGTTGGCCAGCAGGATCTCGCCGGCCTGCGCCTGGCTGCTCTGCACCGCGCGCTTGATCTCGGGCGCCTTGAACAGCGAGGCGTTCGCATGCACGGTGATCTTGAGCTTGCCGCCGGTGGCGGCCTCCACGTCCTTGGCGAACAGGGCGATGTTCTCGGTGTGGTAGTTGTTGGCCGGGTAGGCCGTGGGCAGGTCCCACTTGGTCTGGGCCAGCGCGGAGGCGGCGAGGCAGGAGAGCGCGAGAGCGGCGAAGGATGGACGGAACATGAACGGGACTCCTCGAGAAAGTGACGTGACCGGTGATGGGCGGAAGGCGAAACGGCGGGTCCAGGCCAGTCCCCCGGCCTGCTCCCCACAATGCAAGGCCCATGCCAAATAAATGAACAACTTCGACATCGGTTTCTGGCCTTTTGAATTTATTGTTGAACAATTCTCGTGCGTATGCCCAACAATGAGGCGTGATGAAAACCCGAATACGTGCGGGTTACTTGCCTCGCCATGCCGCGGCCGGCGCCAGCCTGCGCCCTGACATTTGCTAAGGGAAACCCCGTCCTGCCGCCGGGGGAGCCGCTTCGATACTCCAGTGGTCGTTCCCCCTCGGCGCGCCCCGCGGCCGTCTCCCGCAGAAGCACAACATCCAGACCATGGCAGGCAAGAACTCGCTCCACCCGATCCCCCATCCCGCCAAGAAGCCCTTCGTGGGCAACCTGCTGTCGATCGGCTCCGACTCCCCGGTGCTGGACATGTGGAAGATCGCCCAGGAGCTCGGCGGCATCTACTGGCTGGACATGCCGGGCATGCCGGTGATCGTGGTGTCGTCGCCCGCGCTGGTCGACGAACTCTGCGAGGAGGCGCGCTTCGACAAGAGCACGCGCGGCGCGCTGCGCCGGCTGCGCGCCGCCTCGCACGGCCTGTTCACCTCCGACACCCACGAGGAGACCTGGTCGAAGCCGCACAACATCCTCTTGGCCAACTTCAGCCAGCGAGCGATGCAGGCCTACCACCCCATGATGCTGGACATCGCGGGGCAGCTCGTGACCAAGTGGGAGCGGCTGAACTTCGACGAGGAGGTCGACGTGGTGCGCGACATGACCGCGCTCACGCTCGACACCATCGGCCTGTGCGGCTTCGGCTACCGCTTCAACTCCTTCTACCGCGAGGGCTTCCATCCCTTCGTCGACGCGATGGTGCGCACGCTCGAGACGGTGCAGAACCGGCGCGGCCTGCCGCTCGAGGAGCTGATGCTCAAGAAGGAGCTGGCGCAGCAGCGCAAGGACATCCGCTACATGCACAAGATGGTGGAGGACATCATCGAGGAGCGGCGCGCGAGCGGTGCCGACATCGCGACCAAGCCCGACCTGCTGAGCTACATGATCGCGGGCGTGGACAAGAAGAGCGGCGAGCAGCTCACCGACAAGATGATCCGCGACGAGTGCATCGAATTCCTCATCGCGGGCCACGAGACCACCAGCGGCCTGCTCTCGTTCGCCATCTACTTCCTGCTGAAGAACCCCGAGGCGCTGGCCAAGGCGCAGGCCGAGGTCGACAACGTGTTCGGGCCCGACACCTCGCTCAAGCCCACCTACGCGCAGGTCAACCGGCTGCAGTACGTGATGCAGGTGCTCAAGGAGTCGCTGCGCATGTTCCCGACCGCGCCCGCGATCTCGATGCGCGCGAAGGAAGACACCCAGATCGGCGGCCAGTACACGATCAAGAAGAACAACATGGTCATCATGCATGCGCTGGCGCTGCATCGCGACAAGGGCATCTGGGGCGAGAACGCCGACCAGTTCGATCCCGACAACTTCAGCCGCGAGGCCGAGCGCGAGCGCCCGGTCAACGCCTTCAAGCCCTTCGGCAACGGCCAGCGCGCCTGCATCGGGCGCCAGTTCGCGCTGCAGGAGGCGGTGCTGACCTTGGGCATGATCCTGCAGCGCTTCACCCTGGTGGACCACACCGGCTACAAGCTCAAGATCAAGGAAGCGCTGACCATCAAGCCCGAGGGCTTCAGGATCAAGGCGCTGCTGCGCGACCCGGCGACGCGCCCGCGCGGCAACATCAACGACGCGGCGGCCGCGCCGGTGCAGCCCGTGCAACCGGCGGCGCGCAAGCCGCAGGCCGCGCGCCACGGCACCTCGCTGCTGGTGCTGCAGGGCTCCAACCTCGGCACCGCCGAGGACCTGGCGCGCCAGCTCGCCGAGGCCGGCGAGGCGCGCGGCTTCTCGACCCAGCTGGCTTCGCTCGACGACTACGCCGAGCGGCTGCCGGCCAACGGCGCGGTGGCCATCGTCTGCGCCTCGTACAACGGCGTGGCGCCCGACAACGCGGCCGAGTTCCACCGCTGGCTCGACAAGGCCGACGACGCGCTCAACGGCGTGCGCTTCAGCGTGTTCGGCTGCGGCAACACCGACTGGGCCGCCACCTACCAGGCGGTGCCGCGGCGCATCGACGAGCGGCTCGAGGCGCTGGGCGCCACGCGCGTGCATCCGCGCGGCGAGGGCGATGCGCGCGAGGACATGGACGGCGCCTTCCAGGACTGGAGCGACGCGCTGTGGCCCGAGCTGGTGAAGGCCTTCGACATCAAGACCGGTGCCGACACGCCCGCGCAGAGCGAGCCGCTCTACACGCTCGAGGAGCTGCCGCCGCCGCAGAACAACGCCATCGTCGACGCGCTGGGCGCGGTGGCGCTGCGCGTGATCGAGAACCGCGAGCTGCAGCACGCCGGCGGCGAGGCCGGCCGCTCCACGCGCCACGTCGAGCTGATGCTGCCCGAGGGGCTGGTCTACCGCGCCGGCGACCACCTGAGCGTGGTGCCGCGCAACAGCCCGAAGCAGGTCGAGCGCGCGATGGCGCGCTTCGGCTTCGACCGCACGGCCCACGTGCGGCTGCATGCGATCGCGGGCCGCAAGCCGGCGCTGCCGGTCGAGCAGGTGATCGCGGTCGACCGCCTGCTGGGCGACTACGTCGAGCTGCAGGACGTGGCCACGCGCAAGCAGATCGCCACGCTCGCGGCCTACACCGAATGCCCGTTCACCAAGCCGAAGCTGGTGGCGCTGTCGGGCAGCGACGAGGCCTCGCAGGCCGCCTACAAGGCCGAGGTGCTGCACAAGCGCAAGTCGCTGCTCGACCTGCTCGAGGAGCACCGCGCCTGCCAGGTGCCGTTCGCCGTGTTCCTCGAGATGCTGTCGCCGCTGTCGCCGCGCTACTACTCGATCTCCTCCTCGCCCACGATGACGCCCGGCAAGTGCAGCGTGACGGTGGGCGTGGTCAGCGGCCCGGCCAAGTCGGGCCTCGGCACCTTCGAGGGCGTGTGCTCCAACTTCCTAGCGCGCGCCGAGGCCGGCGATACGGTGCACGGCGTGGTGCGCGAGACCACGGCCGAGGGCTTCCGCCTGCCCGAGGACGCGCAGCGCCCGCTGATCATGATCGGCCCGGGCACCGGGCTGGCGCCGTTCCGCGGCTTCCTGCAGGAGCGCGCGGCACAGGCCGAGGCCGGCACCGCGCTCGGCGAGGCGCTGCTGTTCTTCGGCTGCCGCCATCCCGAGCAGGACTTCATCTACGCCGAGGAGCTGAAAGCCTGGTCGCACCGCGGCCTGATGAAGCTGCACACCGCCTTCTCGCGCGCGGGCGAGCGCAAAGTCTACGTGCAGGACCTGATCCGCGAACAGGCGGCGCAGGTGTGGGCGCTGCTCGAAGCCGGTGCCGTGGTCTACGTCTGCGGCGACGGCTCGCGCATGGAGCCCGACGTGCGGCGCGCGCTGTCCGACATCGCGCGCGAGCACGGCCAGGACAGCGCCGCCTGGATGGACCGGATGATCGCGGACCAGCGCTACGTGCTCGACGTCTGGGCCGGCAGCTGAAGCGCCTCTCGCCGCGCGAAAAAAGTTGGAGCAGTTGGACTAACTTTCCGCCGGTTCTGGTTTTTCACGCCTAGACCCTCCCGTCGAAGATCGGCCTCTCGCGAGATCCACGGGATCCGCGATCCGATCAACAACCGGGAGGCATGGCGAATGCTCAGGGCAGACGAACCGCTGCGCGCGGCGGTGGTGGACGGCGATGCCGTCCGGGGTGCGGCGCTCGCGCAGCGCATGGCGCGGCGCGGCTACGGCGCGATGCCGTTCCACGGCGCCACCGGCCTGCTGAAGGCGCTGCAGGGCGGTTGGCGCTTCGACCTGCTGCTGCTCCATCCCGAACACGAAACGGCCTGGGCCGACCTCTCGGCCGCCTGCCGGCTGCAGCGCATGCCGATGCTGCTGCTCGCCGAGGACTCGGCCTGGCGCACGCCGCCCGCGGTCGAGGCGCTGTGCCATGGCCACGGCCTGGTCGACTTCGCGCCGCTGCCGCTGGCCGACCACGAACTCGAATGGCGCCTGCGCGCCCTGCTGTCGCGCTCACGCACGCCGGCGCGGCCGAGCGCCGAAGCGCAGGAGCTGGTCTGCGGCGACTACCGCCTGCTCGCGCACGAACGGCTGGTGCTGCGGCGCGAGCGCGAGGTGCGCCTCGATCCGCGCGAGTTCGACCTCGCGCTGATGCTGTTCCGCCATCTCGGCCAGTTGCTGACGCGCGAATTCCTCTGGATCGCGCTGTGGAAGCGGCCGCCGCACGAGGGCGCCCGCGCGCTCAACATCGCGGCAGCGAGCGTGCGCAAGAAGCTCGCGCTGCAGGAGGATGGCGGGCTGGTGCTGCGCGCCGCCTACGGGCGCGGCTACATGCTGCAGGAAGTGCGCTCGCAGGCCGAGTTCGCCTGCGAGCCGGCCGGCTACGCCGAGGCCTGAAGGCTCCGGCGGCGGACCTCAGTTCCGACGATCGGGATCCGGATAGACCAGCGGCCCCAGCAGGCCGCGGTTGAAGGGCTTCCAGCCGCCCTCGGGCTGCGACAGCCGGTCGGCCAGCGCATAGAGCACCGCGGGGTGCGCACCCAGGCCCAGGTGGCTCGCGATGACCTCGATGTTCTCGGACTTCGGCCCGGTCTTCTCGATGCTGCAGCGCCAGGCCACGACGCCGTCGGTGCGGCTGAAGATCGAGGTGGTGGGCACCGAGGGCGTGGGCTGCACGAACTTCATGCGGCGCGGGTCGTGCGAGCTCTGGCCGCTCACGCCTTCGTAGACGCGCCAGGCATTGGTGGCGCGCGGGCTGCCCGAGAACGGGCTGCCCAGCGTGACCACGCTGCGCACCACACCGGGATGGGCCGACGCCAGCAGCCGCGCATACACGCCGCCCAGGCTCCAGCCGACCAGGCTGACCTTCTGGCCGCTGTCGTCGTGCAGCTTGTGCAGCAACTCGACCATGCCGTCCTCCACGCCTTCGCGCGGACCGAAGTTGCGGCCCAGGCCCCAGCCGTGCGCGTCGTAGCCGCGGCTCGCGAGATAGCGGCGCAGCACCAGCGTGGAGGCATCGCCGGCCACCAGGCCCGGCAGCACCAGCACCGGATGGCCGTCGCCGCGCGGCGTGAGCTGCAGCAGCGGCCACATGGCGAGGCCCGCGCCGGTTTCCCAGAGCGCGCGGCCTTCGGCCAGCAGCAGCAGGCGCGAAGGCGGCGAGATGTGTTCACGGGTGGCGGTGGTCATGAGCGGGTCCTTTCTTGCGTGTCTCTGCGCTTCTGTTGGTTCTTCGTTGCCAGTCTGGGGTTCCGCCGCGAGGCCCCCCGTCGGACGGTGTCGTCTGTTATCCGAGGTATTTGGCCCTCAGGTAATCGAGGTAAGCCCTCGATTCGCCCGAAACATAAGGAGAAACCAGGGTCAGCGTGTAAAAAGCCGCCAATCCCGGATCGGCCTGCGCCAGCGCGTCGCGGCCCGGCACCAGCCGTTCGAACGACAGCCAGCAGGTGGTGGTGAACACCATCTGCAGCGCCAGGATGCGCGCCTGCTCGGCACTCGTTTCGATCACGCCCGAGGCCACCAGCCCTTCGCACAGCGACTGGGCCGCCAGCAGGTTCTGCGCGGTCAGGGCCTGCGCGCGCTGGCCCAGCACCGGGTACTCGCTCGCGAGGAAGGCCATGTCGCGGTAGATGAAGCGGTACTCGTTGATCGCCTCGAAGCGCAGGTGCAGCGCGAGCCACAGGTCGTCGATGGCCGCGATGCCGGCCGAGGAGCCGTTGAGCGATTCGAGCCGCTGCTCGAAGCGCCGGAACAGCCACTCCACGATCAGCTGCTTGGCCTTGAAGTGGTAGTGCAGGTTGCCCGGGCTCATGCCGAGCTCGGCCGCGATCTTGTGGGTGGACACCGCCGCGAGCCCCTGCGCGTTGAACAGCGCGAGGCTGGTCAGCAGGATGCGGTCGCGCGTGGTGTTGGAGCCGGCCACTGGCGGTTCTGCGGGTCGTGCGGGGATCGATCAGCGCTTGCCGCCGCGCGCGGCCTGCTCGAGGCGGTCGAGCCGCTCGGCGAGCGCCGCGATCTGCGACTGCAGCGCCTGCACCTCCTCGGCCGTGGGCATGCCCAGGCGCTGCAGCGCGGTGGCCACGCGCTGGTCGAACACGTCCTCGAACTTGCGGATGCCGAAGCTGTCGAGGCCCGGGAAGCCGCGCGTCAGCACGGCCTTGGCGCCGCTCGCTTCCTCGCCGCCCTTGCCGCCGATGCCCAGCAGGCCCTCGATCACGTTGGTGACGCTGGCCTGCCGCTTGGCGACGTCGTTGCGCACGGTGTCGAGCGCCTTGAGGCCGGCGCGCAGCAGGCCTTCGCCGGATGACGCGGGCTTGGTGCCCGTGCCTGCCGTGCCTGCCGTGCCTGCCTTGGCCTTGGCGGCGCTGCGCTTGCGCGGCGCCGCGGCCTTCTTCGCTGCGGTCCTGGCGCCGGCGGTCTTCTTCGCGGGCGTCGCCTTCTTCTTCAGTTCTGCGGGTTCATCGCGGCGGGTCGCCATGCATCACTCCAGGGGAACTCGGTACCTTCGAAGGTACCGCAAAAGAAAAAGGCGCCCGAAGGCGCCTGCGGAACTCAGGCCGCCTTGCGGGCGGCAGCGCGGCGAACCGGCTTCTTGACCGCGGCGGCCTTGGCCTTCACGGTACGCACGGGCTTGGCTTCCTCGCTGCCCGCGACGCGGACTTCGATCTGCTTGGCACCGGCGGCGATGCGGTCGGCGATCTGCACCGACACGGTCGCGAAGGGCTGGTTCACGGCCGACAGCGCGTTGATCACCGAGGTGGCGACCGGCGACTCGACCTGGGCCACGCGGTTGGCAACCGATTCGATGCCGCTGGTGGTGCCGGTGGCGACACGGTCCATCACCGAGACGATGCGGCCGGTGTCGATCTCGAGGCGGTTGGCCAGGAAGCCGTTGACCTTGGCTTGCGCGCCGATCAGGTTGGCCTTGATCTTGTCGTTCACCAGCGGCAGCTCGCGCTGGCCGAGGAAGTCGCTGTAGCGCGAGGCGGCGCCGTCGAGCAGGCGCTGCACGCCGGTGCGGTAGGCACCGACCAGGGTCTTGCCGGCGTCGTTGTACTGGCCGATGACGTGGACGGCGGCGGAAGCGATGGAGGTTTGCGAGGTGGACATGGGTTGTTCCTGGAAGTTGATCGGTCGCGGGATTCGCGATGGGGTGATCTTCTTCCCAAGGGCCTAGGCCTGGAAAACTAGAAGCGTCGGAAAACTAGTCCAACTGCCCCAATTTTCCGGCCCCGGGCGGGTCCTCAAGCGGCGGCGGCCGCGGCGCGTGGGGCGCTCTTGCGCGCGGGGGCCTTTCGGGCAGGGGTCTTGGCGGCGGGCTTCGGGGCGGCCCTGGCGGGGGTCTTCGCAGCCGTCTTGATCGCTGCCTTCTTCGCGGGCGCCTTCCTGGCCGCCGGTGCCGGCGTCTTCTTCGCCGCGGCCTTGCGCGCCGGCGCCTTCTTCGCGGCAGCCTTGGCCGCAGGCTCCGCGTCGGCGGGCGCCTCGACGACGGCCGCGGGCTTCGGCGCCGGCGCACCGGCCACCGACGGATGCTTCTGCGTCAGCTCCATCAGCAGCTTGTGCTCGGCCAGCAGGTAGTCGCCGATCTCGGTGATGTCGGGCACGGCGCGGCGGCAGGCGATCAGGCCGTAGTCCATGCGGCCGTTGTAGCTCTGCACCGTGACGTTGAGCGCGGTGCCGTGGCTCGCGATCGACACCGGGTAGTAGCAGGTGACCAGTGCGCCCGCGAAGTACATCGGGAACGGCGCGCCCGCCACGTTCGAGATCGCCACGTTGGCGGCCGGCGGCAGCATGTTGACCAGGCCCGAGCGGCCCACCATCGAGGCGATGCCCGACACCAGCCAGGGCGCGGCGAAGGTCGGGAAGTCGTCGAGGATCACGGCCTTGAAGCGGTTCATGGTCGACTTCGAGGAGGTCGACGAGGCGTTGATGGCCTTGAGCCGCTGCAGCGGATCGGTGATGTCCGTGGCCAGGCTCACGAGGATCATGCTGGCCTGGTTGTTGGCCGTGTCGTCGCCGGCCTCGCGCAGGCTCACCGGCACGCCCGCCACCAGCGGCTTGGCCGGCAGCTCGTTGTTGTCGGCCAGGTAGTGGCGCAGCGCGCCGGCCACGGTGGCCATCACCACGTCGTTGAGCGACACGCCGAAGTGCTTGGCGATGTACTTGGTCTCGGCCAGCGAGATGGTGCGGCCCGCGAAGGTGCGCTGGTTGGTGATCGAGACGTTGAGCGAGGTGCGCGGCGCGAACAGGTTGAACTTCTTCGGCGCCGTGGTCGTGAGCTTCTCGGCCGCCTTCTCGTCGGGCTTGGCCAGCCCGCTGATGGCGCGCACGATGGCCGGCGCCATCTTGAACAGCTTGACGTACTGCTGCGCCGTGTTGCGCAGCGCGGCGCTCGCGAGTTCGGCCATGCCGAGCTGGTAGCCGCTGTTGCGCGGGCGCGAGCGCGGCGGCTTCACCACGCGGCCCGTGGCCTCGAGGTCGAAGATGGCCTTGCCCACTTCCACGCCGGCCTGGCCGTCGATGCCCGCGTGGTGCACCTTGGTGTAGAGCGCGACCTGGCCGCTCTTCAAGCCGTCGATGATGTAGAACTCCCACATCGGCCGGCTGCGGTCGATCAGCGAGGAATGCAGCCGCGCGACGTACTGCTGCAACTGCCGGTTGGTGCCGGGCCGCGGCAGCGAGATGTGGCGCACGTGGTAGTCGAGGTCGATGTCGTCGTCCTCCACCCACACCGGGTTCGTCATGTCGAAGGGCATCAGCGCGAGCTTGCGCGTGAACACGTCGGCCAGGTGGATGCGGCTGGCCATGAACTGCTTGGCGTCCTCGTAGAAGTCGCCCTTGTAGCCCTTGGGCAGGTCGAGCACGTTGAGCGAGCCCACGTGCATCGGCATCTCCGGTGTTTCCAGATGCAGGAAGGTGGCATCGAGACCGCTCAGGTGTTTCATGTGTTGTGTCTCCTAGGTCGGGGAATGCCGTCGCATTCGGCTTCGGCAGGATACCGTGCGGCCGCTGCGCCGGGGGGCCGCGCCCTTCAGTGTTTCCACCGGGGAGCGCACCCGGGTTTGCCCCGAGCGATGTTCTGGGACCGGCCGCGGGTAATGCGAAAGGTCCATCCGACCCGGGGCCTTCACGGTGCGTTCGTACACTGTGCCCATGACATCCTCCCCCCGCCCGCAAGCGCAAGACCAAGACCCCTTCCTCTGGCTCGAGGACATCGACGGCACGCAGTCCCTCGACTGGGCCAAGGCCCGCAACGCCGAGACGGTGCAGCGCCACGCGCAGTCGGCGCGCTTCAAGCAGATCGAGCAGGGGCTGCTCGAGGTGCTCGACTCCGACGACCGCATCCCGATGGTCTACAAGGCCGGCGAGCTGTTCTACAACTTCTGGCGCGACAAGGCCCATCCCAAGGGCCTGTGGCGGCGCACCACGCTCGCCGAATACCGCAAGCCGCAGCCGGCCTGGGAGACGGTGCTCGACCTCGACGCGCTGGCCGCGGCCGAGGGCGAGAACTGGGTCTGGCACGGCGCCGACTGGCTCTACCCCGGCTATGGCCGCTGCCTGGTCTCGCTCTCGCGCGGCGGCGCCGATGCCGACGTGGTGCGCGAGTTCGACCCGGTGCGCAAGGCCTTCGTCGAGGGTGGCTTCGCGCTGCCCGAGGCCAAGAACACGGTGGCCTGGAAGGACATCGACCACCTCTACGTGGCGACCGACTTCGGCCCGGGCTCGATGACCACCTCGAGCTATCCGCGCATCGTGAAGGAGTGGAAGCGCGGCACGCCGCTGGCGGAGGCCGTCACGGTCTACGAGGCCGACACCGAGGACCTCTCGGCCTCGGGCTGGCGCGATGCCACGCCGGGCTTCGAACGCGACTTCGTCTCGCGCGCCATCGACTTCTACGACAGCGAGACCTGGGTGCGCGCGGCCGACGGCACGCTCGCCAAGATCGAGGTGCCCGACGACGCGGTGACCGACATCACGCGCGAATGGCTGCTGATCGAGCCGCGCAGCGACTGGGAGGTGGGCGGCGCGAGCTACAAGGCCGGCTCGCTGCTGGCCGCGAACTTCGACGACTACATGGCCGGCGCGCGCGAACTCACCTTGCTGTTCGAGCCCACCGACACCAGCGCGCTCGACAGCCATTCATGGACGCGCCATCACCTGATCGTGAACGCGATGCACGACGTGGTGAACCGCATCGAGGTGCTCACGCCGCCGGCCGACGGCAAGGGCCCGTGGCAACGCGAGAGCCTGGGCGGCGCGCCCGCGCTGTCGACCATCGCGGCCGGCGCCATCGACGAGGACGAGAGCGACGACTACTTCCTCACCGTGAGCGGCTTCCTGCAGCCGACCACGCTCTACATCGGCACCCTGGGCCAGGGCGAGGCCGAGCCGCTCAAGCACAGCCCGGGCTTCTTCGATGCCTCGCGCTACACGGTCAGCCAGCACTTCGCGCGCTCGCGGGACGGCACGCGCGTGCCCTACTTCGAGATCGCGCCCAGGGACCTGGTGGCCAACGGCCGCAACCCGACCCTGCAGTACGCCTACGGCGGCTTCGAGATCTCGCTCACGCCCAGCTACAGCGGTGGCATCGGCCGCGCCTGGCTCGAGCAGGGCGGCGTGTACGTGGTGGCCAACATCCGCGGCGGCGGCGAGTACGGCCCGCGCTGGCACCAGGCTGCGCTGCAGCAGAACCGCCTGCGCAGCAGCGAGGACTTCGCGGCCGTGTCCGAGGACCTGATCGCGCGCGGCATCACCTCGCCCGCGCACCTGGGCGCCATGGGCGGCAGCAACGGCGGCCTGCTGATGGGCAACATGCTCACGCGCCATCCGGCGCTTTACGGCGCGATCGTGAGCGAGGTGGCGCTGCTCGACATGCGCCGCTACACGCAGCTGTCGGCCGGCGCCTCGTGGATCGCCGAGTACGGCGACCCCGAAGTGCCCGAGGAGTGGGAATGGATCCGCCACTTCTCGCCTTACGAGAACGCGAAGCCCGACGCCAAGTACCCTCCCTCGCTGTTCACCACCTCGACGCGCGACGACCGCGTGGGCCCGGTGCATGCGCGCAAGATGCATGCGAAGCTGGCCGCGCAGGGCCACGACACGGCCTTCTACGAAAACCTCGAGGGCGGCCACAGCGCGGCCTCGGACAACAAGCAGTCCGCCTTCATGGACGCGCTGGGCTACGCCTACCTGTGGGACCACATCGCCTGAGCGGCGGCGCGCGTCAGCCGCTGTCGCGCAGCGGCTCGCCCAGGCCGTAGGGCCGTTCGTCGCGCCACGGGGGCAGGCGCCGCTCGCGGCGGTCCAGCCGCTCGCGCAGCTCGGCACAGGTCATCGGCCGGCCCGTGCCGTAGCGGCCATCCCGGCAGGGATCGCTGCGCCAGTGCTCGGAGCGGCGCAACGCTTCCTCGCGGTCGAGCTGGCGCAACAGCTCGCCGCAGCTCATCGCGCGGCCCTGGCTGTAGCGGCCATCGTGGCAGGGGTCGTAGACGGACGGCGGCGCGTCGAAACCCGACACCACCTCGGCCGCCGCGACCGACGCGAGCATCAGCGACAGCGCCAGGACGATCGCCTCCGGCAGCAGGGTGGTCTGGACATGAAGGACATGCATGCGGTGCTCCTTGGCAGATGACCCGCGACCGCGGGCCTGACGCCAGCATCGGCCGCCAACATGGAGCCAGCATTGCGTCGCGCGGGGCGCGCGCACGCAACACTCGCGCAATCCAGCCTCCCTACAGTGCGGCACGCCGGAGCTCCGGCGCCGCCCTGAAAGGAACACGCGCGTGCGCATCCTGCTGCTGGAAGACGAACCCGAAATGGCCTCGGTGCTGCTCACCGCGCTGCACCGGCGCGGCATCCTGGTCGACCATGCCGCGACGCTGGCCGACGGCGCGCGCCATGTCGAGGCCACGCCCTACGACGCGCTGGTGCTCGACCGCCGGCTGCCCGACGGCGACGGCCTCGCGCTGGTGGCGCGGCTGCGCGCCGCCGGCGATCCCGTGCCGGTGCTGATGCTCACGGCGCGCGATGCGCTCGACGAGCGCGTGCGCGGCCTCGACGCGGGCGCCGACGACTACCTGGGCAAGCCCTTCGCGGTCGAGGAGCTGCTGGCGCGGCTGCGCGCGCTGCTGCGGCGCCCGGCCGAGACCCGGCAGGAGCTGCTGCAGGTCGCGCGGCTGTGCTTCGACCTCGCGCACCGCGAAGCCAGCGTGGCGGGGCATCGCATGGAGCTGCCGCGGCGCGAACTGCTGGCGCTGGAGCTGCTGATGCGCCGCAGCGGCCGCACCGTGCTGCGCGAGGCGCTGGAACGCGCGGTGTTCGGCTTCGACGTCGAGATCCAGTCGAACGCGCTGGACACCCACGTCTCGCGGCTGCGCCGGAAGCTCGCGGACACCGGCGCTGGCGTCGAGATCTGCGGCATCCGCGGCGTGGGCTACCTGCTGCGGGCCGTGCCATGAGCACAGCGACGAACGCAGCGCCCTCCTCGCCCTCCTCACTGAAGCGCCGCCTGGTCCGCCGGCTGGTGCTGCTGCAGGCGGCGATCCAGCTGCTGGTGATCGGTGCCCTGGTGGCCACCGGGCACCTGATCAACTTCAGCTCGCCCGAGAACACCGTCGAGATATTGCAGGAGGCGGTGATGCGCGGGGCCGATGGCCGCCTCGCGATGCGCGCGACGCCGAGGCTCGCCGCGCTGCGCGAGGCGCAGCCGCCGCTGTGGTTCTCGGTGCGCGATCGCCAGGGCGGCCGGCTGGTCGAGGGCCGCATCCCGGACGAATTCGCCGACATCGGCGCCACGCTCGACGGCGTGGGGCAGGCCCGGCTGGGCTGGAACATGGGCGATCCGCCGCGGCAGTCGGCGCGCATGCGCTGGGTCGACTCCGCCGCCGGCCCGGTGCAGATCCTCACCGGCGCCGACAGCCCGATCACCTGGCGCAACCTCGGCCTGTCGCTGCTGCTGGTGCTGCTCGAGGTGGTGCTGCCGATCCTGGCGATCACCGTGGCGGCCACGCTGCTGGCCAGCCACGTGGTGGTGCGGCGCACGCTCTCGGGCCTGCACGCCATCGTGGCGCGCGCCGGCCAGATCGATGCCGAGCAGCGCGGCGTGCGCCTGCCGCTGGCCGAGGTGCCGGCCGAAGTGGCGACGCTGGTGGGCGCCTTCAACGACGCCCTGCAGCGGCTGGACGACGGCCATGCGCGGCAGGAGCGCTTCCTGGCCGACGCGGCGCACGAGCTGCGCACGCCGATCGCGATCCTCCACACGCGCATCGAGAACCTGGCCGAGGGCGCCGAACGCACCCGGCTGCTGGCCGATGCCGCGCGGCTGTCGGTGCTGGCGGGACAGCTGCTCGACCTGCAGCGCATGAAGGCCCAGGGCACGGGACGCCAGCGCGTCGACCTGGTGGCGATGGCGCGCGAGGTGGTGGCCGAGATGGCGCCGCTGGCGCTTGCCGCGGGCTACGAGGTCTCGTTCGAGCCGCTGGCCACGCACGTGGAGATCGAGGGCGACCGCGACGCGATCGCGCGCGCGCTGGCCAACCTGGTGCGCAACGCGATCGAGCACGCGGGCGGCATCGGGGCCGTGACGGTGCGGGTGATGCCGCCGAGCGACATCGAGGTCATCGACGACGGCCCCGGCATCCCGGCCGCGCTGCGCGAACAGATCTTCAAGCCCTTCCACCGCGGGCATGCGACCGGGCCCGGCGCCGGGCTCGGCCTGAGCCTGGTGCAGGAGATCGCGCGCCTGCATGGCGGCGAGGTCACGGTGCACGACGCGCCGGGCGGCGGCGCGCTGTTCCGCCTGCGGCTGCGCCCCGGGCGAAGCGGCGAGGCGCCGGCATGAAGGCCGCGCGCCGCTGGCTGCCGTGGCTGCTCTGGCCGGCGCTCTACGCCGCGGGCCTGCTGGCCGCGGCGGCGGCCTTCGCGAGCACGGCACCGCTGGCCTGGTTCAACGTGGCCTACCTCTCGCTCGCGCTGGCGATCGCGCTGCTCGAGCGCTGGCTGCCGCACGAGCCGCGCTGGCTCGCGGACGACGGCCAGACGCCCTGCGACCTGGCCCACACGCTGCTGACCAAGGGCACGGCCCAGGTCGTGGCCGCGCTCGCGGCGAGCCTGCCGCTGGCCGGCGCGATGGCGCTGCGGCCCTCGGCGCATGCCACGACCTGGCCCCTGCACTGGCCGCTGGCCGCGCAGGTGGTGCTCGCGCTCGCGGTGGTGGAACTGGGCCTCTACATCGCGCACCGCGGCGCGCACGAATGGCCGCCGCTGTGGCGCTTCCATGCGCTGCATCACGGCGTGCGTCGGCTGTGGGTGGCGAACACCGGCCGCTTCCACGTGGTCGACAGCGCCTTCAAGGCCCTGCTCGGGCAACTGCCGCTGTACCTGCTGGGCGCGCCGCTCGCGGTGTTCCTGTGGGTGGGCGCGGTGACGGCCGTCACCGGCCTGCTGACCCACTGCAACATCGAGCTGCGCACCGGCTGGCTCGACCGCGTCTTCAGCACGCCGGCGCTGCACCGCTGGCACCACTCTCGCTCGCCGGCCGAGGGCAACCGCAACTACGGCGAGAACCTGGTGCTGTGGGACCTGCTGTTCGGCACCTGGTACCGCCCGGCGCGGCGGCCGCCGGCGGACATCGGCATCGACGGCGAGATCGCGGCCGGCTTCCTGGCGCAGCTGGCGCAGCCCTTCACCGCGTCGGGCACGCGGCGGATCATGGGCCTGTCACCGGTTCCTCGGCACAATGGTCCGGCTAGCCCCCCGGATGCCGGGGACCGGATCGGCAGGACATGAAGGCCCACGCATGAACCTCACCCTCGAACTGATCGGCGCTCCCACCGACGTCGGCGCCAGCGTGCGCGGCGCGGGCATGGGCCCCGACGCGCTGCGCGTGGCGGGGCTGGCGGAGGCGCTGGTGCGCCAGGGCTTCGCGCTGGTCGACCGCGGCAACCTCGCGGGCCCGGCCACGCCCTGGGCGCCGCCGGCCAACGGGCTGCGCCATCTCGACGAGGTGATCGCCTGGAACCGCGCCGTGTACGCGGCGGTCGACGAGGTGCTGGGCGCGGGCCACGTGCCGCTGATGCTGGGCGGCGACCACTGCCTGGCGATCGGCTCGATCAGCGCCGTGGCCTGGCATGCGCGCAAGCGCGGCCGCAAGCTGCGCGTGCTGTGGCTCGACGCGCACTCCGACGTCAACACCGAGACCACCAGCCCCAGCGGCAACCTGCACGGCATGCCGGTGTCGTGCCTGCTGGGCCACGGGCCCGCGGTGCTGACCGGCTGGAGCGGCGAGCGCGCGGCGCTGCCGCCCGAGGCGATCCGCTTCATCGGCATCCGCAGCGTCGATGCCGACGAGAAGGAGGCCATCCGCACGCTGGGCCTCAACGTGTTCGACATGCGCCACATCGACGAGCACGGCATGCGCACCACCATGACCGAGGCGCTGCAGGACGTGGACGAGGACACCCACCTGCACGTGAGCTTCGACCTCGACTGCCTCGACCCCAACATCGCGCCCGGCGTGGGCACCGGCGTGCGCGGCGGACCGACCTACCGCGAGATGCAGCTGTGCATGGAGATGATCGCCGACACCGGCCGGCTCGGCTCGGTCGACGTGGTCGAGCTCAATCCCGCGCTCGACGTGCGCAACCAGACGGCCGAGATCGCGGTGGAGCTGATCGAGAGCCTGTTCGGGAAATCGACGCTGGTGCGTTAGGCCGCAACGCGCGTGGCCTGCAGCGCGCGCAGGTCCTCGAGCAACAGCGCGAGCGGCGCCGCCAGCAGCGGCCGGGCCGCGTCGTCGCGCGACGCATGGCGCGCCGCGAGCCGCTCGAGCACCGACAGATCGGGCGCCATGCCCTTGCCTTCGAGCGCGTCCGCCAGCTCGGCGAGCGCGCCGGCCGAGGCGCGCGCGGCCTTCGCGGTCTCGTCGTGAGAGGCCGGCGGCTGCTGCCCGATCGCGCGGCCGAGCAGCGCCACGTCCTGCATCAGCCGCGCCATGGTGCGCGCGCGCTGCCGGTGCGCGTCCTTCGGCGCGCCGACCGTGCGGTGGCGCCAGGGCCAGCGCGATTCGAGGTCGGCACCGCCCGCCAGCACCGTGAGCCGCGCGAGCGCGGCGCGGGCGCGCTCGCCGTCGCCCTCAGTCGCATCGCCCGCGGCCAGCGCCAGCAACCGCTTCGCCATGCCGCGCAGCAGCGCCGCGCAGCCCGCGTCGAAGCGCGCGCCGGCCCGGTACTCGGCCGTCACCAGCGCCATCGCAAGCGCCACGCCCACGCCGATGCCCATCTGCGCCATGCGCAGCAGCGCCACCTGCAGCGCCGAATGGCCCGGCAGGCTGCCGGCCGAGAGGATGATCAGCGCCGCGACCGGCGCGCTGCGCAGGCCCGGCACGGCGGCGCCGACGAAGGCCAGCAGCAGCACGATCGCGAGCGCGTCGGCCTGCATCGGCACGCCATGGTGCGCGAGCCACACGCCCGCAAGCCCGGCCAGCGCGCCCGCGAAGGTGCCGCGCACGCGGTCCCAGCCGGCCTCGAGCGTGGAGCCGGCACTCGGCCGCATCACGATCAGCACGCTCATCACGGCCCAGAAGCTCTCGGGCAGCCCGATCAGGTGCGACACGCCCCAGGCGATGGCGACCGCCGCCGCGAGCTGCGCGCCCGCGCGCCAACGGCCGGGCTCGCGCAGGAAGGCCAGCCGGTCCGCGAACGGGAGGGTGGCCATGCCGTCAGCCGCGGTTGGGCGAGGTCGGCACCGGGAAGGTGGTGGCCGGGGCCGGGGACGGGGCCGGGGTGGCGGCGGGTGCCGGCGGCGCGGGTTCGGGCAGGTCCTCGGGCTCTTCCGCGCCCGGCTCCTGCCCTTCGAGGAAGCGGTCGAGCAGCGCGAAGAAGCGGTCGTAGAAGCGCTCGTCGGTCAGCGTCTGGCTCGCCACCTTGACCATCGCGTCGTCGCTGCCCGTCAGCGGCAGCGACAGCGAGCCGAAGGCGCCCACGCCCAGGCTCGCCGAGTTGTTGACCTTCTTGAGGCCGTAGCGGTCCTGCAGCGCGGTCGCGAAGGCCACCGTGCTCTTCGGCCTGGCGCCCTTGCCGCCCCGGCCGCCCTCGGCCGCGCAGACCACGCGGAACTCGACCTCGACGTGCACCTCGGCCGCCGGCTGGAAGCTCTTGCGGCCGGTCACCAGGTCGGCATTGGCGGCCGTGACCATGTAGCCCTGGCTCAGCAGCGCGCGGCGCGCGGCCTCGCAGGTCTGGGCCTCGGTGGCCTCGTAGCTGCGCGTGTGGGTGGTGGTGGAGTCGAACTCCTCGGTGTCGTAGGCGACGCGACGCGCGCTGCTGCCGCAGCCCGCGAGCACCAGTGCCGACAGCAGCACCGGCAGGAGGACGAAGGAGCGGGAGCGAAGGGGCATCGGAGGCAGGGTCGGCATGGCGTGGCGGATGCTAACCGGCGGACGGCCGGCCTGCCTTCGAGCGCGATGAGGGCCGCGCGTTCCCTCGGCGATCTCCCGGATCAGGCGCCGGTCAGGAAAGCACGACGACGTGGTGCGCCCGCGCGCGCGTGGCCGCGATCAGCCGCGCGTTCGGCGCATCGGTCTGCGCCACCCACGCGCGCGCCGCCTCGGCGCTGCGGCCGAACTGCTCGTGCCGGCGCACCAGCCGCGCCTCGCGCAGCGCGTCGTCGATGTCCACGTACCAGACCTCGTCGAGCAGCGCGGGCGCGCCGGCCCAGGGCCCGGTGTCGTGCAGCAGATAGTTGCCCTCGGTGATCACGAGCTGCGTTTCCGGCAGCACCGCGATCGCGCCCGCCACCGGCTCCTCGATCTCGCGCCGGAACTCGGGCGCATAGACGATGTCGCCGCCGGGCCGCTGCGCGCGCAGCCGCTGCAGCAGCGCTACATAGCCGGCGCTGTCGAAGGTGTCGGGCGCGCCCTTGCGGTCGGCGCGGCCGAGCCGTTGCAGCTCGACGTTGGCGAGGTGGAAGCCGTCCATCGGCACCACCTGCGCGCGCTCGGCGCCGAGCGCGTCGCGCAGCAGCGCCGCGAGCGTGGACTTGCCGGCGCCGGGGGCGCCGACCAGGCCGAGCAGCTTGCGCTGGCCGCTGGCCGTGAGGACCCGCAGACGCGCGAGGCTGTCGGCGGGAAGCGAGGGGGAAGGCGGCAAGGGGGAAGTACTCATCCCCCGAGCGTAGCCGCGCGCGCCGTCAAAAAAACATCAGGGGTACAGACCGCGCTCCTGCCGCGCCATCAGGATCCGCTCGCAAGCCACCGCGTAGGTCGCGGTGCGCAGCGTGATCTTGTGCTTGTCGGCCGTGTCCCAGATCTGGTTGAGGGCGTTCATCATGATGCGGTCGAGGCGCACGTTGATCTCGTCCTCGTCCCAGAAGAAGGACGAGAAGTCCTGCACCCATTCGAAGTAGCTGACGGTCACGCCGCCGGCATTGCAGATCACGTCGGGCACCACCAGCACGCCGCGCTCGGCGAGGATGTCGTCGGCCTGCGGCACGGTGGGGCCGTTGGCGCCTTCGAGCACCAGCTTGGCGGTGGTCTTCTTCGCGCGGTCGGCCGTGAGCTGGCCTTCGAGCGCGGCGGGGATCAGGATGTCGCAGGCGATGTCCCAGAAGTCCTCGTTCGGCACGATGTCGCCGCCGGCCTTGAAGCCGACCACGCCGTCGGTGCGCGAGATCGGCACCAGCTTCGCGAGGTCGAGCCCCTTGTCGTTGACGATGGTGCCGGTGTGGTCCTGCACCGCGACGATCTTGGCGCCCGCTTCGGCGAACAGCTCGGCCGCGACCGAGCCCACGTTGCCGAAGCCCTGCACCGCGATGCGCGCGCCGCGCAGGTCGAGGCCGAGGCGGCGCGCGGCTTCGCGGCCGGTGACGAACACGCCGCGGCCGGTGGCCTTGACGCGGCCCAGCGAGCCGCCCAGGTGCAGCGGCTTGCCGGTGACGACGCCGGTGGCGGTGCCGCCGACGTTCATCGAGTAGGTGTCCATCATCCACGCCATGATCTGGGCGTTGGTGTTGACGTCGGGCGCGGGGATGTCGGTGTGCGGGCCGATGATGATGCCGATCTCGCTGGTGTAGCGGCGCGTGACCTTCTCGAGCTCCTGCAGCGAGAGCTTCTTCGGGTCGACGCGGATGCCGCCCTTGGCGCCGCCGTACGGCAGGTTGACGGCGGCCGTCTTGATGGTCATCCAGGCCGACAGGGCCATCACTTCCTCGAGCGTGACGTCGGGGTGGAAGCGCACGCCGCCCTTGCCCGGGCCGCGGCTCATGTTGTGCTGCACGCGGTAGCCCTCGAAGTGGGCGATGGTGCCGTCGTCCATCTCGATCGGCACGTCGACGATCAGCGCGCGCTTGGGGCGCTTGAGGGTTTCGACCCAGCGCGCGAGCGGGCCCAGGTAGGGCACCACGCGATCGACCTGCGACAGGTACGTGCCCCAGGGGCTGTTGGCCGTCGGCGTGACGAAGGAGAGTTTTTCGCTCATGAGAGTCCCTTGGTTGGAATGATGGGCGAACGATAGTCCCGTCTCGCGCGCCGCGCCATGGCTTATGCATGCCGCGACAGGCGGTTATGCAAGAGTCGCTTGACGCCCCCCGCGCGGTTTTTTGCGGCGGCGCGGCAGATGACGAAATCGTCATCGACGGGTTATCGATCGCCGGTTTGCCCTCCCTAGAGTCGGTGGCAAGGAAAGACGAAGACCACGAGGCCCACCGGCCCGCTTCGCTCCCACCGGGTTCAACCGCCACGTCCCACCACTGAAAGGAACGACGACATGAAGACTTCGCAACCCCGCACCGTCCGCACCACCCGCCTGCTGGGCACCGCCGCCTTCGCCGCGCTGCTGGCCGCCGCCGCCGCGCCGAGCTTCGCGGGCAACTACGCCGAGGGCGATCCGCGCCCCGCGTCGTTCAGCTCGTCGACGACGCGCGAAGCCGTGACGGCCGAAGCGCGCCAATGGCTCAAGACCGCGCCCACGCAGGGCTACACCGACGGCACGCCGCAGCAGCAGGTGGCCACGGTGTCGGCCAACAGCCGCGCCGCGGTGGCCGCCGACACGCGGCTGTGGATGCAGTCGGGCCTGGCCGCGAAGCAGTCGGGCGAAGCGGGTGCCGACCCGACCCGCGCGGGCTATCGCCAGGCGCAGGCCGAATACACGCGGCTGCGCGCCAGCCCGGCCTACGGCGCGCTGATCGAGCAGCTCGATCGCCAGGCCGCCGCGCACGGCCAGAGCACGGTGCGCTGAGGTCGCGCGGTGGCGTGGCGCAACGGCGCTACGCCACCGTGCTCAGCAGGGCCGCATTGCCGCCCGCGGCCGCCGTGTTGACCGTCACGGTCTGCTCGGCGCAGAAGCGCGGCAGGTAGTTCGGCCCGCCCGCCTTGGGCCCGGTGCCGCTGAGGCCCTCGCCGCCGAAGGGCTGCACGCCGACCACCGCGCCGATGATGTTGCGGTTGACGTAGACATTGCCCACGTGGGCACGCACGGCCAGCGCCTGGGCGCGCGAATCGATGCGCGTCTGGATGCCGAGCGTGAGGCCGTAGCCGAGCGCGTTGATGCGCTCGATCACCTCGGCCGGATCGCCCAGCGCGCCCGAGCCCCAGCGCACGATCTGCAGCACGGGGCCGAAGATCTCGCTGCGCACGTCCTCGATGGCACCCACTTCATAGGCCGCCGGCGCGATCAGGGTGGACGATGCGTCGTCCGTTGCCGCGGGCGCCAGCACGCGCTTCGCTTCGCGGTCCAGCCGCGCCAGATGGCGGCGGATGTTGTCGGCCGCCTCGCGGTCGATCACCGGGCCGACGTCGGTCGCGAGCAGCGCGGGATCGCCGGCCGACAGCTCGGCCGCCGCGCCGCGGATCATCTCGATCACGCCGTCGGCGATGCCCTCGTGCAGCACCAGGAGCCGCAGCGCCGAGCAGCGCTGGCCGGCCGAGCGGAAGGCGCTCTGCACGACGGCATCGGCCACCTGCTCGGGCAGCGCGCTCGAGTCGACCAGCATCGCGTTGATGCCGCCGGTCTCGGCGATCAGCGGGACGATCGGACCGTCCTTGCCCGCCAGCGCGCGATGGATGATCTTCGCCACCTGCGTCGAGCCGGTGAACACCACGCCGGCCACGCCGGGCGCGGCCACCAGCGCGGCACCCACGGTCTCGCCGGGGCCGTGCAGCAGCTGCAGCACGTCGGCCGGAATGCCCGCCGCATGCAGCAGCGCGACCGCTTCGCGCGCGATGGCCGGCGTCTGCTCGGCGGGCTTGGCCAGCACGGTGTTGCCGGTAGCGAGCGCGGCCGCGACCTGGCCCGTGAAGATGGCCAGCGGGAAGTTCCACGGGCTGATGCAGACCCAGGGCCCGCGCGCGGTGAGCCGCAACTCGTTGCGCTCGCCGGTCGGGCCGGGCAGCAGCACGGGCTGCATCAGGCGCTCGGCCTCGTCGGCGTAGTAGCGCAGGAAGTCGATCGCCTCGCGCACCTCGGACACCGCGTCGCCCCAGGTCTTGAAGGCCTCCTTGACGAGCAGCGCGCACAGGCGCGGCAGTTGCGCCTGGAAGGCATCGGCCGCGCGGCGCAGCGCGGCGGCGCGCGTTGCCACCGGCGTGTTGCGCCAGGCGCGGAAGGCCGTCGCGCTCGCGGCCACGGCGCGCGCGGCGCTCGCGGAATCGGCCTCGGGCACGACCGGCACCGCGGTCGCGGCCAGCGCCGCGAACAGCGGCGCACGCATGGCGTCGACCGTGAGGTCGAGCCCGTCGCTGTTGCGCCGCGCGGGCGCCGGGCCGTAGAGCAGCGGCGGCAGCGGCAGTTGCGGGCTCTCGCGCTCCAGCCACAGCGGCGAGACCAGCAGCGTGGCGATGGGCACGCCGGGGTCGCCGAGCTGGTTGACGAAGGAGGAGTTGGCGCCGTTCTCGAGCAGGCGGCGCACCAGGTAGGCCAGCAGGTCCTTGTGGCGGCCGACCGGCGCGTACACGCGCACCGAGGCGCCGGTGTGCTTCATGACCTCGCGGTAGACGCCCTCGCCCATGCCGTGCAGCCGCTGCAGCTCGAAGGGCGCGCCCTGCCGCTGCGCCATCTGCAGGATGGCCGCGATGGTGCCCGCGTTGTGGGTGGCGAACTGGGGATAGATCGCGTCGGGCGCGGCCAGCAGCGCCTGCGCGCAGGCCAGGTAGCTGACGTCGCTGTGGTGCTTGTGGGTGAACACGGGGTAGTGCGGCAGGCCGAGTTCCTGCGCGCGCTTGATCTCGGCGTCCCAGTAGGCGCCCTTGACCAGCCGGCACATCAGCCGCAGGCCGTAGCGGCGTGCGATCGCGGTGACGTGCTCGATCAGCTCGAGCGCGCGCGTCTGGTAGGCCTGCAGCGCGAGGCCGAAGCCGCGCCATTGCGGATGCTCGGCGGCGACGCGGGTCGCGAGGGCGTCGAACACGTCGAGCGAGAGCTCGAGCCGGTCGACCTCCTCGGCATCGATGGTGAGGTTGATGTTGGCCGCGGCCGCGCGCTCGCACAACAGCCACACGCGCGGCACCAGCTCGCGCAGCACGCGGTCGCGCTGCGCGTCCTCGTAGCGCGGATGCAGCGCGCTGAGCTTGATCGAGATGCCGTCGTTGCGCTCGGGCGCGGCGGTGGGATCGGCGCCCTGGGCGATCGCGGCGATGGCGCGGGTGTAGCTCTCGAGGTAGCGCAGCGCGTCCTCGTCGGTGCGCGCGCCCTCGCCGAGCATGTCGTAGCTGAAGCACAGGGCGGACTGCTTGCGGTGCGCGGCACGGGCCTCGTCCATCGCCTCGGCGATGGTCTGGCCCAGCACGAACTGCCGGCCCAGCAGCTGCACCGCGCGCAGCGTGGCGGCGACCACGGTGCGCGCGCCGAGCCGGGCCATCAGGCCGGGCGGATGGTCGGCCTCGGGCAGGAAACGCTTCGACATGGCGATCGCGGCCGACGACAGGCGCGACAGCGTGGAATCGGCCGCGCCCTCGAAATCGGCGCGGCCGAGCTGGTCGGCCGTGAGCGCGATGGCGGTCTCGGCATCGGGCACGCGCAGCAGCGCCTCGGCCAGGCGCATCAGCGCGAGGCCCTCGGCGCTCGAGATCGGGTATTCGCGCAGCAGGCTCTCCATGGCCCAGAACGGCGGCGGATGGTCGCGCACCGCCTGCACCCAGGGCGTGGCAACGGTCGAGGCCGCGGTCCAGTCGAGCGCACCCTCGAGCAGGGCGAGTCGATGGGCGACGACCTCGGTCTCGGGTCGGTAGGGGTCGGGCAGGCGCATGTCTTCTCCTTGGTTGGATTGGCTATGGTCCATGCCTTGATAGCGAATTTTTCACCAAAATTCGACAGCATTTCCGGATAATTCACCAGAACCCTTGCCATCCCACTTCAATGACCGACCTGGACCGCGTCGATCTCCGGCTGCTGAAGATTCTTCAGGAAGACGGCCGCATCACCAACCTCAAGCTGGCCGAGGCGGTGGCGCTGTCGCCGACGGCGGTGCTCGCGCGCGTGCAGCGGCTCACGCGCGAGGGCTTCATCCAGGGCTACGAGGCGCGGCTCGACGCCGAGCGGCTGGGCCGCGGCTTCACGGTCTTCGTCGAGGTGCTGCTGGACCGCACCACGCCCAACGTGTTCGACCAGTTCAAGGCCGCGGTGCAGGTGCGCGAGGAGATCGTCGAATGCCACATGGTGGCCGGCGGCTTCGACTACCTGCTGAAGACGCGCATGGCCGACATGGCGGCCTACCGCGACTTCGCGGGCACGGTGCTGTGGCAGCTGCCGGGCGTGCGCGAGACGCGCACCTATGCGGTGATGGAGGAAGTGAAGAGCAGCGCGCGGATTCCGCTCGGGATCTGAGCCTTGCCGCTCAGGCCGCCTTCTTCGGGCGGCCGCCGAAGATCGCCGTGCCGATGCGCACCATCGTGCTGCCCGCGCTGACCGCCGCCTCGAGGTCGGCGCTCATGCCCAGCGACAGGGTGTCGAGCGCGATGCCGGCGCCGCGGATTTCATCGAACAGCGCCTTCGCGCGCAGGAACAACGCGCGCTGGGCCTCGAAATCGGGTGCCGGTTCGGGGATCGCCATGAGCCCGCGCAGCACCAGCTGTGGCAACGCCGCCACAGCGCGCGCCAGCGGCAGCGCCTCCTCGGGCGTCACGCCGGACTTGTTGGCGCCGCCGTCGACGTTGACCTGCAGGCAGACCTGCAGCGGCGGCAGATGGGCCGGGCGCTGGGCCGAGAGCCGTTCGGCGATCTTGAGCCGGTCGATGCTGTGCACCCAGTCGAACTGCTCGGCCACGGGCCGCGTCTTGTTGCTCTGCAGGGGGCCGATGCAGTGCCACTCGAGGCCGGCGCGCAGGTCGGCCAGCGCGGCGATCTTGTCCAGGCCTTCCTGCACGTAGTTCTCGCCGAAGGCCGACTGGCCGGCCGCCTGCGCCTCGCGCACCGCCTCGGGCCCGAAGGTCTTCGATACCGCCAGCAGCCGCACCGCGCCGGGGTCGCGGCCGGCGTCGGCGCAGGCCTTCGCGATCCGCTGCCGCACGTGCTGGAGGTCGTCGCCAATCATCGTCATAATCGTCCAAATTCGTATCAAAACGTCACCAAAACCCGATCGAGGAGCCCCGTGGACATCACCCAACTGCTCGCGTTCAGCGTCAAGAACAAGGCTTCCGACCTGCATCTGTCGGCCGGCCTGCCACCGATGATCCGCGTTCACGGCGATGTGCGCCGCATCAATGTCGATGCGCTGGACCACAAGGCGGTGCACGCCATGGTCTACGACATCATGAGCGACACCCATCGCAAGCACTACGAAGAGTTCCTGGAGGTCGACTTCTCGTTCGAGATCGACGGCCTGGCGCGCTTCCGGGTCAACGCCTTCAACCAGGCGCGCGGGGCGGCCGCGGTGTTCCGGACCATCCCCTCGAAGATCCTCACGCTCGAGCAGCTGAATGCGCCCAAGATTTTCGGCGAACTCGCGCTCAAGCCGCGCGGCCTGGTGCTGGTGACCGGCCCCACGGGCTCGGGCAAGTCGACCACGCTGGCCGCGATGGTCAACTACCTCAACGAGAACGAGTACGGCCACATCCTCACGGTCGAGGACCCGATCGAGTTCGTGCACGAGTCGAAGAAGTGCCTGATCAACCAGCGCGAGGTCGGGCCGATGACGCTGTCGTTCGCGAACGCGCTGCGCTCGGCGCTGCGCGAGGACCCCGACGCGATCCTGGTCGGCGAAATGCGCGACCTCGAGACCATCCGCCTCGCGATGACCGCGGCCGAGACCGGCCACCTGGTGTTCGGCACGCTGCACACCTCGTCGGCCGCCAAGACCATCGACCGGATCATCGACGTGTTCCCGGGCGAGGAGAAGGAGATGATCCGCGCCATGCTGTCGGAGTCGCTGCAGGCGGTGATCTCGCAGACCCTGTGCAAGACCAAGGACGGCCTGGGCCGCGTGGCGGCGCACGAGATCATGCTGGGCACGCCGGCCATCCGCAACCTGATCCGCGAGGCCAAGGTGGCGCAGATGTACTCCACCATCCAGACCGGCCAGGGCCAGGGCATGCAGACGCTGGACCAGAACCTCACGGACCTGGTGCGGCGCAATACGATCTCCGCCGCGGAAGCCCGCAGCAAGGCCAAGATCCCCGAAAACTTCCCCGGCTAGTCATGAGGCCCCCCGGCTTTTCACTTCGCTTCGCTGCGTGTAACTCCACCCCCCAAGGGGGAGGCGCGGCCGCCTTGGGGCGGCCCGGCGGTCGGCCGCCTACGCGTTCAACCTAAACAGATCAAGGAGCGCTCTCATGGAACGCGATCAAGCCAGCCAGTTCATCAACGACCTGCTCAAGCTCATGGTGAGCCGCAACGGCAGCGACCTGTTCATCACGGCCGACTTCCCGCCCGCGATCAAGGTCGACGGCAAGGTCACCAAGGTCTCGCAGCAGGCGCTGGGCGCGCAGCACACGCTGGCGCTCACGCGCTCGGTGATGAACGACCGCCAGACGGCCGAGTTCGAGCGCACCAAGGAGTGCAACTTCGCGATCTCGCCGACCGGCATCGGCCGCTTCCGCGTCAACGCCTTCGTGCAGCAGGGCAAGGTCGGCATGGTGCTGCGGACCATCCCGGCCAAGCTGCCGACCATCGACGACCTGGGCATGCCGCAGGTGCTCAAGGACGTGTCGATGACCAAGCGCGGCCTGTGCATCCTGGTGGGTGCCACCGGCTCGGGCAAGTCGACCACGCTGGCCGCGATGATCGACTGGCGCAACGAGAACTCCTTCGGCCACATCGTCACGGTGGAGGACCCGGTGGAGTTCGTGCATCCGCACAAGAACTGCGTGGTGACGCAGCGCGAGGTGGGCATCGACACCGACAGCTGGGAGGCGGCGCTCAAGAACACGCTGCGCCAGGCGCCCGACGTGATCCTGATGGGCGAGATCCGCGACCGCGAGACCATGGAGCACGCGGTGGCCTTCGCCGAGACCGGCCACCTGTGCATGGCCACGCTGCATGCCAACAGCGCCAACCAGGCGCTCGACCGGATCATCAACTTCTTCCCCGAGGAACGCCGCGCGCAGCTCCTGATGGACCTGTCGCTGAACCTGCGCTCGCTGGTCTCGCAGCGCCTGGTGCCGACCGAGGACGGCCTGGGCCGCGTGGCGGCGGTCGAGATCCTGCTGAACACGCCGCTGATCTCCGACCTGATCTTCAAGGGCGAGGTCGGCGAGATCAAGGAGATCATGAAGAAGAGCCGCAACCTCGGCATGCAGACCTTCGACCAGGCGCTGTTCGACCTGTTCGAGGGCCACGCGATCAGCTTCGAGGATGCGCTGCGCAATGCCGACTCGGCCAACGACCTGCGGCTGCAGATCAAGCTCAACAGCCAGCGCGCGCGCAGCACCGACCTGGCCGCGGGCACGGAGCACTTCGCGATCGTCTGAGCCGGCGCGCCGCCTTCAGTCGATCTGCCGCTGCCAGGCGGCGAACACGCCCGCCGCGAGCGCGACCACCGCGATCGCCGTGAAGCCGTCGAGCGAGGCCATGAAGGTGGCCTGCTGCTCGAGCGTGCGCCACAGGGTGCCGAGCGCCATCGCGTGCGCCTCGCCGGCCGCATGGCCGAGCGCCGCGAAATTCCGCGTCAGCCCCTCGAGCGCCTGCATGAAGCCCGCGTTGCCGGCGTTGGCCGATTCGGCGAGCCGGGTTTCGTGCAGCGCGAGCCGGTGCTGCTGCAGCGCGATCACGCTCGAGGTGGCGAAGGAGATCGCGAGCTGCCGCACCAGGTTCTTGAGCCGGTAGCCGTGCGCGAAGTCCTCGGCCGCGAACGGCCGGAAGGTGAGGTTCGCGACCGGCAGCACCACGAACAGCATCAGCAGGCCGCGCAGCAGCAGCGGCCCGACCAGCGCCTCGCGCCCCGACTGCGGCGTGACGCGCGCGAGCCAGGCGGAAGCCAGCGCGGCGATCGCGAAGCCCGCGACGATCAGCCACTTCTTGTGCGCGAGGCGCGCCGAGTAGCGCAGGTAGACGAACACCAGCAGCCCGGTGGCGAGCGACATCGCGCCCGTGAAGTAGCCGGTGTTGCCCACGCTGAAGCCGAGCCCGCCTTCCATCAGCCGCGGCAGCAGGTAGCTGAAGCCGGTCGACAGGTAGTAGTAGACGACGTAGAGCGCGAGCCCGACGCGAAAGCCCGGCTGCCGCAGCGCATGCAGCCGCACCAGCGGCGCGGGATGGTGCCACTGGTGCCAGCCGAACCAGGCGAGCCCCGCGAGGCCGGCCAGCGCCAGCCCCACGAGCGCGGGCGAACCGGTGAACAGCTCGAAGTGGGTGCGCGTGAGCACCACCTGCAGCGCCGCCTGCGCCAGCGCGAACACCAGGTAGGGCGCGTGGTGCGGCGCGGTGCGCTCGTGCGGCTCGACGTCGCCGAGGTCGGGCAGCGCCCACAGCACCAGCAGGCCGATCAGCACCGCCACCGGCACGGTGCAGCCGAACAGCCAGCGCCAGTCGAAGTTCGAGACCAGGAAGGCGCCGGCCACCGGCGCCAGCGCGCCGCCGAAGACGATCAGCACCATGAAGGCCTTGAGCGCCTTGGCGCGGCGCTCGGCCGGCATGCCGATCTGGATCAGGATGCGGCAGGCGCCGAGCATCGGCCCCACGAAGTAGCCCTGCACGCCGCGCGCCAGCGCGAGCTGGGTGGAACTGTCGGACCAGGCGGCGCCGAGGCCGCCCGCGGCGAAGGCGAACATGCACAGCGCGAGGTAGCGCCGGTAGCCGAGCCGCTCGATCCACGCATGCTGCTGCAGGATGCCAAGCACCGCGCCCAGCGCGTAGGCGCTCGAGGCCCACACCAGTTCGTCGGGCGAGGCGTTGACGCCGCCCGCGATGTAGCTCGCGAAGAACGCGAACAGCGCGTTGTCGAAGTAGTCGACCGCCGTGACCAGCCCGATCGCCCAGGGCATCCACGCCACGGCCGAGAGGCCGCGCGGATGCCGGGCGAGGGCCGGTGCGGTCATGACGCCGGGCGCTCCGCGCGCCGCTGCGCGAGGGCCTCCTCCACCGGTTCGCCGGCCAGGCGGCGTTCGACGTAGTCGAGGTCGCGGCGCAGCTGGGCCTGCAGGGCCGCGGCTTCCTTGAGCTCGCGGCGCACCTGGGCCACGCGCGCATCGAGCGTGGCGAGCTGCGCGCCCAGCGTCTCGCGCAGCGACTTGAGCGAGGCGTTCGACAGCCGCGGCCGCCCGCCCTCGGCCGGCGCCTCCATCGGCTGGCGCAGCATCTCGGTGATGGTGGTGAGCGAGAAGCCCAGCGAACGCATGCGCAGCACGCGCGCGAGCCGCTCGAGGTCGGCCGGTTCGTAGAGCCGGTAGCGGCCCTCGCTGCGCACCGGCACCACGATGCCCAGTTCCTCGTAGTACTTGAGCGTGCGCGGCGTCACGCCGAGCTGCGCCGCGGCATCGCGAACGGTGAGGGACTTGGGCGGGGGGGCCGGGGAGCTCATGGGGCGATTCTACTCCAACGTGTACGTTCACGTACAGGTTTGGGCCGGCACGGCCATGTCCCCCAGGGTGCAGGCTGTCGCCGAATGGCTTTAAGCTCGGACCCATGAGCAGCATCAACCCCCGCACCTACGAATCCACTCCCGCGCAGACGGTGGCCTTCCTGGGCCTCGGCGTCATGGGCGGGCCGATGGCCGGCCACCTGGCAAAGGCCGGCCACAGCGTCACGGTCTACAACCGCACCGAAGCCAAGGCCCGGGCCTGGGTCGACGAGTTCGGCGCCCCCGGCCGCCATGCGGCCACGCCGCGCGAAGCGGTGGCCGGCGCCACCCTCGTGTTCTGCTGCGTCGGCAACGACGACGACCTGCGCTCGGTGGTGCTCGGCGACGACGGCGCCTTCGCCGGCATGGCCAAGGGCGCGGTCTTCGTCGACCACACGACCGCCTCGGCCGACGTGGCGCGCGAACTCTCCAAGGCCGCGCTCGAGCGTGGCCTGCAGTTCATCGACGCGCCGGTATCGGGCGGCCAGGCCGGCGCCCAGAACGGCGCGCTCACCGTGATGTGCGGTGGCGACGCGGCCGCCTTCGATCGCATCAAGCCGGTGGCCGCGGCCTTCGCGCGCGCGGTCACGCTGCTCGGCGAGAGCGGCGCGGGCCAGCTCGCGAAGATGGTCAACCAGATCGCGATCGCGGGCCTGGTGCAGGGCCTGTCGGAGGCCATCGCCTTCGGCCAGCGCGCGGGACTCGACATGCAGGCGGTGCTCGAGGTCATCGGCAAGGGCGCCGCCCAGAGCTGGCAGATGGACAACCGCGGCAAGACCATGATCGCGGGCAAGTTCGACTTCGGCTTCGCGGTCGACTGGATGCGCAAGGACCTGGGCCTGGTGCTCGACGAGGCCAAGCGCAACGGCGCGCGCGTGCCCGTGACCGCGCTGGTCGACCAGTTCTATGCCGACGTGCAGCAGTCGGGCGGCCAGCGCTGGGACACCTCGAGCCTGATCACGCGGCTGAAGTAGGAAACCCGCCCCTGGAAACGAACAAGGCCCCGTCGAGGGGCCTTGTTCGTTGGTGGGCGAAAGGACTTCAGCGGATCGGGCTGGTCGTCACGCCACCGGCCGGCGCGGGCGCCGGTGCCGACGAAGACGGCAGCGGCTCCATCGGCGGCAGCGGCACGCGCGAGGAGGTGCCGGGCTGCGGCTGCGAGGCCGGCACCACGGGCGCGGGCGCGGAAACCCCGGTGCCGCCGCGCTGCGCGCCGGTCAGGTCGGCCTCGCTCACGATCTCGACCACGCGCACCACCTTCTGCACGCCGGTCACGCTGCGCACCACCTCGGTCGCGCGGTCGGTCTCGCGGCGCGTGGCGATGCCCATCAGGTAGACCGTGCCGCGCTCGGTCACGACCTTGAAGGAGTTGGCGAAGATGTCCTTGGCGTCGAGCAGCGAGGCCTTGACCTTGCCGGTGACGTAGAGGTCGTTGGAACGGTCCTGGAAGGTGCTCGGCGTGCCCAGCGTGAGTTCGTTGACCACCGAGCGCACGTTCTCGGCGCCGCGCACCACGTCCTCGACGCGGCGGCGATCGGCCTCGTTGCCCACCGCGCCGGTCAAGAGCACCTGGCGGTTGTAGCTGGTCACGCTGACATACATCTGGTCGTTGGCGATGTCGCGCACGCGGGCCGCGGCGCGCAGCTCGATGCCCTGGTCGTCGAGCTGGGCGCCCGAGCTGCGGCGGTCGGTCGCAACCATGCCCACGCCCACCGCCGCCGCGCCGCCGACCACCAGCGGCACGCAGGCCGAGAGGCCCGCGACCAATGCCGCGCCCGAGGCGAGTGCGAGAACGAGGCGGTGCATGGCGCGAGGCGTCGAGGCGGTCTTCTGCATGTGTGATTTCCCTGGAATGGAGGTGCGAGATGGGCGCTGCCGCGAGGCCCTGGCCCGGGTTCGCGGCGAGTTTAGCCCAGCGGATTTGCCGCTCCGTTACGGCTTGTTGGTAGAAATGAAGACGGCCGCGGAGTTCCCGAGGGAACGCCGCGGCCCGCGCCGGATGCGGCCGCCGCCGCTTCTTCAGTTCGTCTTCAGCTCAGGGCTTCGCGAGCGACAGCAGGAACACCTGCTGCGTCGGATCGCGCTGCAGCCGCTGCGCGTTGCGCGTGCTGGCGAACGCCACCTGGCCGCCCGCGGTCACGGGCCAGGTGTTGTTGCCGCGGGCCATCAGCAGGGTGCCGGGCTCCCAGCCGCTGTCGGGGCGAAACACCGCGGTCATCACGCGCCAGCGCCAGTCGGCCGAGCGCGAGTCGTACCAGACCGCGCGCACCGCGCCGTCGGCATCGACGCCCAGGCGCGGCCGCTCGCTCATGGTCTTGTCGTCGGCGCCGACCACCACCGGCGCCGCGAAGGACTTGCCGCCGTCGCCCGAGACCGCGGCGCGCACCGAGAGGTTGCGCCCGCTCGCGGCGAGCTCCTTGCTCTCCCAGACCGCGACCAGCTCGCCCTTGGCGCCGAACGCGATCTGCGGATGGCGGTCGGCGCGGTCCGAGGTGCCGATCTCGGCCGGCTTCGCGGCCCAGGCGCCACCGGCTTCGCGCACCAGCACCTGCACCTGCCAGTCGTCGGGCGTGGTGCCCTCGCCGTAGCTCGCGGCGCCGGTCCACAGCGGATCCTTGTCGCTGCGGTCGTCCTGCCAGGCCACGGCGACGCGGCCGTCGGCCGCCACCGCCACCGAGGGCAGCACCGAGGCCGGATAGCGCGGCGTGCGCGTGTCGCTGGCGATGCCCGGATCGGTCACCTTGCCGGCGGCCGACAGGTTGCGCGGCTGGACGTCGGTGCCGATCTCCTGGGCCATGATGTCGAAGGCCTGATGGGCCGCGATCTCCTGCCATGCGAGCACGGGCTTGCCGCCGGCCGACAGCGCGATCGCCGGATGCTCGGCGCGTCCCTCGACCGCGCGCACGGTCACGGTGCCGTCCCAGTTGGCGCCGCCGTCGGCCGAATGCCGCAGCTTGATCTCGGGCCGGTGCGGCACCTGCACCGCGTCTTCCTCCCAGGCCACCCAGACCTCGTTGCCGCGCGCGGCCACGCGCGGAAAGCGCGCCTGGCCCTGGCCGCTGAGCGTGCGGCCCGCGTCGCGCCACACGCCCTTGGCGTCGCGCTGGCGATAGACCACGGTGCTGCTCGAGGCGCCATGCAGCTCGGCCACGAAGTGCAGCGCGCCGTCGGCAACCGCGATGTCGGGGAAGCCCGCGAAGCCGCCGCGCGCACCCGCCACGCGCAGCGCGCCGTCCTCGGTGCCGGCATCGGCGGGAATCGGCGTCGCGGGCTTGGCCTCGACCGGCGCGGGCGAGACGAAGATCGGCGACACGGTGGCCTTGACCTCGTCGACCGACACCGGCGCCCAGGGCTGCGGCGTGCTCATGCCGCGCACCTCGGCGCGGTACCAGTCGGGCTTGTCGCCGGCTGCGATGTCGACGATGAAGCTCTCGGCATCGGTCTTCGGCTTGAAGCTCTTGAGCGGGCCGGCGCTCTTGCCGGGCGCGCGGTAGACGAACACGTCCAGGCCCGCGGCGCGGCGCACGTCGATGCGCAGGTGGCCGGCGGTGCCGGCCGGCACGAACACCTCGTCGCCGCCGATCGCGGTGTAGCCGCCGCCGCGCAGGTCGGTGGCGATCGAGACGAAGGGGCCGTTCGGGTCGTACGAGAGGCTGGTGTGGCCGCGCTGCAGCGCCTGCACGATGGCACGCTCGTTGTAGGCCCTGGACAGCAGTTGCGTGGCCGGCATGCCGGGGTTCGAGATCGGATAGACCGTGCCCTCGCCGTCCCACAGCTCGCGCATGTGGCTGTCGCTCGCGCCCGCGATGCCGAAGCGGAAGCCCGTGTTCCACAGCTTCTCGGCATAGGCGTCGGCCAGCACGGTCTCGGGGCTCGGCGTGCCGTTCCAGGTCTCGACCAGGTCCACGCCCTGCACGTTGGCATAGGCATTGAACGAACCGTCGGCATTGGTCTCGCCGTCGTTGGGATGCGCCACGGTCCAGTTCGCGCCCTGGCTGTGCGCGTCCCAGATCGACTGCTGCAGGTGCGTGAAGGGCTGGCGGTCGGCGCGCGCGGCGCCCTGCACGATCGAATCGACGCCGCCCTGCACCGTCGCGTGCGGGCTGCCGTTGGCTTCCTCGCCGCGCACCAGCAGCAGCGAGGGCGACTCCCAGTTCCAGTCGTAGTGCTGGTCGTAGGTGCGGTGGTCGGTCAGCGGCATGAACTCCAGGCCCATGCGCGTGCCCTGCCCGATCTGGTCGGCGATGCCGGTGTTGCCCGGGCCCTTGTCGTCGTTGAGCTGGCGCGCCGCGCTGCCGTCGGACGAGTGGTCGTCGTGCACGTGCGTGTCGCCCTTGAGCCAGGTGCCGGCGGGGATCGACGGCGCGGCCTGCGTGAACTTCGCGGCGATGCGCTGCGCGGCCTTCACGGTCACGACGCAGCGCGTGTCGCCGCTCTCGCACGAGGTGCCCTGCCAGCCCGCGAACACGAAGCCGTGCGCGGGCGTGGCGTTGAGCGTGACGGTGCTGCCTTCGGCGTAGTCGGCGCTGGCGCCGGTGCAGCTGCCGGGGCCGCAGGCCAGCCTGGCGTCGAGCGATTCGACGTCGCCGCTGCCCTCGACCGCGAGCGACAGCGCGAAGCTCGCGGGCTGCGTGCCGCCGTCCTGGCCGTTGTCGCCTTGCGCGGGGCCGCCGCCCGAGGGTGGCGCGAAGCCGAAGAAGCCGCCGCCGCCACCGCTGCCGCCGCCGCAGGCACTCAATGCCAGCACGCAGACGGCGCTCAGGGTGGCCAGCGCGGCGCGTGGCGTGCGGCGCGTGGAAGGGGTCGATGACAGCCTGCCGCGGACCGCGGGCAGGGAGGGAAAGTTCGGGAGTTTCATGGGGGGCGGCGCGCCGGAGAGTTGAGGAGCGAGCGCGCTCGGCCGCGATGCTAGGAAGCCGCCATGTCAATCACATGAACTTTGTTCAACATATTTATGAAATCGTTCTGAGAAAAACTCAGACCCCGGCGCAGCGAAACGCATACCCCCGCGCGCCGGGGAGCGTCGTGCGTGAAGGGTTCAGCTCGACGGCGACAGCACGTCGCTGTCCGGATCGCCGAGCAGCTGCGCGTCCACGCCATCGCACAGGCAATGCAGCGCGAGCAGGTGGATCTCGTGGATGCGCGCGCCGCGCTCGTGCGGCACGCTGATCTGCACGTCGGTCTCGCGCAGCGCGCGGCCGATCACGCCGCCGGTGCCCGGCGCGGCCGAGGCGCCCGCGTTGGCATTGCCGAGCAGCGCCACCACGGTCATGTCGCGCTCGTGCGCGGCATGCACCGCCGCGAGCACCGGGGCCGACTGGCCGCTGACGCTGAGCGCGAGCAGCACGTCGCCGGCCTGGCCGAGCGCGCGCACCTGGCGCGCGAAGCGGTCGCCGTCGACGGCATTCGCGCCGTCGGCCGCGGGGTCGGTGCTGTCGCCCGGCAGCGCGATGGCCGCGAGCTCGGGCCGCTCGCGCTCGAAGCGGCCGACGAACTGCGAGGCGAACTGCGTGGCCAGCAGGCCCGACACGCCCGACCCGCAGGCCAGCACCTTGCCGCCGCTGGTCACGCACGCCAGGATCGCCTGCATCGCCTGTGAAATGGGTTTGCTCAGAATCGGGCCGGCCTGGTACTTGAGGTCGGCGCTGTCGATGAAGTGCTGCTGAATCCGTTGCTCGAGCATGGGGCGGGATGATAACTGCGGGGATGCAGCGAAAGACCCCGCGCTGTGATCCGCCCTACACCTTCGCGCATCGCGGGCCGCTCACAAGGTGTGAAGAAACCGTAGCGAGCGCCCCGAGGTCGTGCCGAGGACCGCAGCCGTACTCACGTACGGTGAGGACCGCAGGTGCGAGATCGGGGCGCGCAGCAGGTTTATTCACACCTTGTCAGCCCGCGTCGAAAGCCGCGCGCAACCAGGTGATGCGTTCCTCGACCAGCACCACGTCGAAGCGGCACGGCGGCGGCTCGCGCAAACGGGCGAGATAGTGGCGCGCCGCGAACACGATGCGCCGCTGCTTGGCCGCCGTAATGCTGCCGGCCGCGCCGCCATGGCCGGTGGAACTGCGCTGGCGCACCTCGACGAACACCAGCGTGCGGTCGCGCGGATCGCGCATGATCAGGTCGATCTCGCCGCCGCCGCGGCCCGGCGTCCGATAATTGCGCGCGACCAGCTGCAGTCCCGCGCGCTCCAGGTGCGCCAGTGCGGCGTCCTCGGCCGCGTCGCCGCGGCCCTTGGTCGTGACGGCCGACGCCGTCGTCGTGGTCTTCATGACCGCTCCCTGTTCCCGTTTGTTCTTGTGTCGACGTCCCTCGGAGAAAAGCGCTTGGCCTCACTCGCACCCGCCTCTTTCGGTGCCGCCCTCGGGGCCGCGCGCGACGCCGCCGGTGCGCAGCATTATCCGCAGGGCACCCTCTACGTGGTCGCCACGCCGATCGGCAACCTGGCCGACATCACCTTGCGCGCGCTGCACGTGCTGCAGCTGGTCGACGCCGTCGCCTGCGAGGACACGCGCCATACGCAGAGCCTGCTGCGCGCCTACGGCATCGACCGCCCCGGCGCGCAGTTGCTCGCGCTGCACCAGCACAACGAGGCCGAGGCCGCGCAGGCCGTGGTCGCGCGGCTCGTGCAGGGCGAGCGCATCGCCTACGTCAGCGACGCCGGCACGCCCGGCGTGAGCGACCCCGGCGCGCGGCTGGTGGCCGCGGTGCATGCCGCCGGCCTGCGCGCGCTGCCGCTGCCGGGCGCGAGCAGCGTCACCACGCTGGTCGGCGCGGCCGGGCTGGTGTCCGATGGCAGCGGCGACAGCGCGAGCAGCGCCTTCGTGTTCGCGGGCTTCCTGCCGAGCAAGGCCGGCGAGCGCGACAGCGCCGTGCAGGCGCTCGCGCACGAGCCGCGCGCCGTGGTGCTGCTCGAGGCCCCGCACCGCATCGAGCCGCTGGCGCGCGCGCTGGCCGTGCTCGGCGAGCGCCGCGTCACCGTGGGCCGCGAGCTCACCAAGCAGTTCGAGGAGATCGCGACCCTGGCGGCCAGCGCCCTGCCCGGCTGGTTCGCGGCCGAGCGCGACCGCACGCGCGGCGAGTTCGCGCTGGTGCTGCACCCGGTGGCGGTGGCGGCCGACGACGGCGCCGAGGGCGAGCGCGTGCTGCGCCTGCTGCTGGCCGAGTTGCCGGTGAAGACCGCCGTGAAGCTCGCGGCCGAGATCACGGGCGCGCCGCGCAACACGCTCTACGACATGGCGCTGCGCATCCGCAACGCGGGCAATGAAGACGCGGACTAAGCGCGCTTCTTGAACAGCGCCGACGCCCCGCTCGCCGTCGCCACCTCGGCCGCCGCCTGCATCAGCGTCGGCCCGAGCGTCTCCATGCGCTGCGCCGTCAGCCGCACCGCGGGGCCGGCGATGGTGATGACGCCGATCGCCGGGCCGGAAGGGCCGAAGACCGGTGCCGCCATCGCGGTCATGCCGGGCGCGAACACCTCGTTGATCAGGCTGAAGCCACGCTGGCGCGCCGCCTTCACGTAGACCATCACGGCCTTGAGCGTGGTCGGCGCCTTGGGGCCGAAGTCCTCGGGCTTGCCCAGGCCCTTCTTGGCGACCAGCGCCATCGCGTCGTCCTCGGGCAGGGTCGAGAGCCAGGCATGGCCGGCCGCGCTGCACGACAGCGCCACCGACAGGCCCATGTCCGGGTCGTAGCGCAGGCCGTGGGTCGCGCCCTGCGCCTTGGCCACGAAGGTGAGCTCGTCGCCATCGACCACCGCGAGGCGCACCAGTTCGCCCGAGGCCTTGGCGAGCTGGTCGAGCAGCGGCTGCGCGACGTCGACCACACCCGAGTTGCTGAGGAACGAGAGGCCGATCGACACCAGCTTGATGGTCAGCACGTAGTGACCATCGCGCTGCTCCTGCCGCACGTAGCCGTAGCGGATCAGCTCCGTCAGCAGGCGGTGCGAGGCGCTCAGCGGGATCTGCAGATCGCCCGCCAGCAGGGACAGGGGCACGCCCTCGGGATGGGACGCCAGATATTCCAGCACCCTGAAGCTGCGTCCCAGCATTTCGCTCATGTCAGTACTCCCGGTTCATGTCGCGGACCGATGGCGACATGCGCACTCTAGCAGATGAAGGGAAGGGATTTCCATAGTGGAAAGACTTTCCGATTCACCACAGAATTCCTCCCATCGCATCGGCCATGCCGCCTTCCGTCCTTCCCTGGAGCCCACCCGTGAAACTTCTTCGCACCTTCGCCCTCGCCAGCCTCTGCATCGGCCTCGCCGCGCCCGCCCTGGCGCAGCAGGAACGCACCATCCGCTTCGGCCACCTCAACAACACCGACCACCCGGTGAGCCTGGGCGTGAAGCGCTTCGCCGAGCTGCTGGCGGCCAAGAGCGGCGGCAAGATGAAGGTGCAGGAGTACCCGGCCAACCAGCTCGGCAACGAGATGCAGCAGCAGTCGGCGCTGCAGGGTGGCGTGCAGCAGATGTCGGCGCCCGCGACCACCTCGCTCGCGGGCATCGTCAAGGAGTTCGGCCTGGTCGACTTCCCGTTCGCGGTCGCCAGCTTCGAGCAGGCCGACCAGCTGCTCGACGGCCCGCTGGGCCAGGCGCTGATCGCCAAGCTGCCCGAGAAGGGCCTGGTGGCGCTCGGCTACTGGGACCTGGGCTTTCGCAACGTGACCAACAGCAAGCACCCGATCACCAAAGCCGAGGACCTGCAGGGCCTGAAGATCCGCGTGATCCCGAACCCGGTGTTCCTCGACACCTTCAAGGCCTTCAAGGCCAACCCGGTGCCGATGCCCTTCGCCGAGCTCTACGGCGCGCTCGAGTCGAAGGCGGTCGACGGCCAGGAGAACCCGTTCGCCGTGATCCTGTCGAACAAGTTCTACGAGGTGCAGAAGTTCGTGAGCGCGACCAACCACGTGTACGCGGCCAATATCGTGCTCGTCAGCAAGAAGTTCTGGGACCAGCTCTCGCCGACCGAGCAGAAGTGGATGCGCGAGGCCGCCGACGAGGCGCGCGGCTACCAGCGCCAGGCCAGCCGCACCGCGGCGCAGAAGGCCGTGGGCGAGCTGCAGGCCAAGGGCGCGCAGTTCAACGAGGTGGCGCCGAAGGAGCAGGTGCGCATGCGCGAGATCGCGCAGCCGGTGATCGACAAGTTCGCCGCCCAGTACGACCCGGCCACGGTCAAGCTCTACAACGACGAGCTCGCGCGCATCCGCGGCGCCAAGCAGTGAGCGCACGGCAACCGCGAGCATCCACCATGAAGTTCCTCGTCCTGCACGGCCCCAACCTCAACCTCTTCGGCCGCCGCGAGCCGCACATCTACGGCCGCACCACCCTGGCCGAGATCGACGCGCGCATCGACAAGCTCGCGCGCGAGCTCGACATCACGGTGGCGACGATCCAGTCGAACCACGAAGGCGCGCTGGTCGACTTCCTGCACCAGCACATCGACGAGGCGCAGGGCGCGCTGGTCAACCCCGCGGGCCTCACGCAGCACGGCGTGCCGCTGCACGACGCGATCAAGGCCATGCCGTTCCCGACCATCGAGGTCCACATGTCGAACATCGCGGCGCGCGAGGCCTGGCGCGCGCACTCGATCATCTCGCCGGCCGTGCGCGGCACGGTGCAGGGGCTCGGGCCGCAGTCGTATCTCGCGGCGCTGCGCGCGCTGGTCGAGATCGTGCGCGACGCCAAGCAGTGAGCCCGCGCGTGCGCCGTTGCACGGCGCACGCCCACCGACTGGATTGAAGAGGACGACATGAATCGATGGATCGATCGCGCCTGCCGCGTGGTGGAGGCGCTGATCGCGACCTTCCTGGCCGTGATGGTGGTGCTGGTGTTCGGCAACGTGGTGCTGCGCTACGGCCTCAACTCGGGCATCACCGTGTCCGAGGAGGTCTCGCGCTGGCTGTTCATCTGGATCACCTTCCTGGGTGCGCTGGTGGCGCTGCGCGAGCATGCCCACCTCGGCGTGGACATGGTGGTCGGCCGGCTGCCGCCGCTGGGCCGCAAGCTGTGCCTGGGCGCGAGCCACCTGCTGATGCTCTACATCCTGTGGCTGCTGTTCCAGGGCAGCTTGGCGCAGACGCGGATCAACTGGGACGTGGAGGCGCCGGTCACGGGCGCCTCGATGGCCGTGGTCTACGCCTCGGGCCTGGTGTTCTCGGTGCTGGCCGCGGCGCTGCTGCTGATCGAGCTGCTGCGCCTGCTCACGGGCCAGCTCGCCGACGACCAGCTGGTGGCGATCCAGGAATCAGAAGAAGCCGCCGCGCTCGCGCAGGTGCTCGAGGCCGAACGGGAGCGCCGCGCATGACGATCGCCGTCTTCCTCGGATCGCTGCTGCTGGCCATGGCGCTCGGCATGCCGATCGCCTTCGCGCTGCTGGCCAGCGGCGTGGCGCTGATGTGGCAGCTCGACCTGTTCGATGCCCAGATCCTGGCGCAGAACCTGATCGGCGGCGCCGACAGCTTCCCGCTGCTGGCCGTGCCCTTCTTCATGCTCGCGGGCGAGATCATGAACGCGGGCGGCCTGTCGCGCCGCATCGTCGCGCTGGCGCTCGCGCTGGTGGGCCACGTGCGCGGCGGCCTGGGCTACGTGACGATCATGGCGGGCTGCCTGCTGTCGGCGCTGTCGGGCTCGGCCGTGGCCGACGCGGCGGCGCTGACCGCGCTGCTGCTGCCGATGATGGTCTCGGCCGGCCACGACCGCGCCCGCGCGGGCGGGCTGATCGCGGCCACCGGCGTCATCGGCCCGGTGATCCCGCCGAGCATCGGGCTGGTGATCTTCGGCGTGGCGGCCAACGTCTCGATCTCCAAGCTCTTCCTCGCGGCGATCGTGCCCGGCCTGCTGATCGGCGGCGCGCTGTGGGTGACCTGGGCCTGGCTGGTGCGGCACGAGAAGATCGAGCCGCCGCCGCGCCAGTCCGGCCGCCAGATCGTCGCGGCCGCGCGCGAGGCCGGGTGGGCGCTGCTGCTGCCGGTGATCATCCTGGTGGGCCTGCGCATGGGCGTGTTCACGCCCACCGAGGCGGCCGTGGTGGCCGCCGTCTACGCGCTCTTCGTGGCCACCGTGGTCTACCGCGAGCTGCGCTTTCCCGACCTCTACAAGATCTTCGTGAGCGCCGCCAAGACCAGCGCGGTCGTGATGTTCCTGATCGCCGCCGCGATGGTCAGCGCCTGGCTGATCACGGTGGCCGACCTGCCCGCCAAGGTGGTGGCGCTGCTCGAGCCCTTCATGGGCAACAAGATCGTGCTGATGATCGCGATCATGCTGCTGGTGATGGCGGTGGGCACGGCGATGGACATGACGCCGACCATCCTGATCCTCACGCCGGTGCTGATGCCGGTGGTGGCGGCGGCCGGCATCGACCCGGTCTACTTCGGCGTGATGTTCATCATCAACAACTCGATCGGGCTGATCACGCCGCCGGTGGGCGTGGTGCTCAACGTGGTGGCGGGCGTGGGCCGCATGCGCATGGACGAGGTCACGCGCGGCGTGCTGCCCTTCATGGTGGCGGAGTTCGCGATCATGTTCCTCATGGTGCTGTTCCCGCAGCTGGTGACGGTGCCCGCGAAATGGTTCGGCGGCTGATGCGCGCGCCCGCCCTTCTTCCTGCGCGCTGCCGGCTGCGCGCGTTGTGCGCCGCGCTCGCGCTGCTCGCTCCGCTGGCGGCGTCGGCACAGGATCCGGCGCGCGACGTGCTGCCCGAGCAGCTGCAGCCGCGCGCCTTCGTCGGGCCGACCGGCCTGGTGCGGCTGGGCCAGCGCGTGCTGTTCTCGGCCTTCCACGTGACCACCGGGCAGGAGCTCTGGAGCAGCGACGGTACGACCGCCGGCACCGTGCTGCTGAAGGACATCCGCCCCGGCTTTCGCGGCGCCTTCCCGAGCTGGCAGACGCGCTTCGGCGCGCATGTCTACTTCACCGCCACCGACGGCGAACACGGCCTCGAGCTGTGGCGCAGCGACGGCACCGCGCGCGGCACGCAGCGCGTGACCGACCTGAATCCCGGCGAGGCCGACGCCATGCCGGCCGAACTGACGGCCTGGCGCGATGCGCTGTACTTCGTCGCCAACGACGGCCGCCACGGCTTCCAGCTCTGGAAGACCGGCGGCGATGCGCGCAGCACGCAACGCGTGTCCTCGGTCGACGCGGGGCCGGGCGCGGTGGTGCGCCAGCTCACGGTGGCCGGCTCGCGGCTGTTCTTCACCGCCACCAGCCGCGCGCACGGCCACGAGCTCTGGGTCAGCGAGGGCACGCCCCAGAGCACGCGGCTGGTGAAGGACATCCGCCCCGGCGCGGAGGACGGCAACCTCGAGAACCTCGTGGCGATCGGCGACCGGCTCTGGTTCACCGCGAGCGACGGCCAACATGGCATCGAGCTCTGGACCAGCGACGGCAGCGAGGCCGGCACGCGCATGGTCAAGGACATCCGGCCCGGCGAGGGCGCGTCGCGGCCCGCGCATCTCACGGCCGTGGGCGGCACGCTCTACTTCGCGGCCGAGGACGGCACGCATGGCATCGAGCTCTGGCGCAGCGACGGCACCGAGGCCGGCACGCGGCTGGTGAAGGACCTGCGGCCCGGCGCCGCGAGCTCCGTGCCCGGCCCGCTCGCGGCCTTCGGCGGCCGGCTCTACTTCGCCGCCACCGATGGCGAGGCCGGCGCCGAACTCTGGACCAGCGATGGCAGCGCCGCCGGCACCCGGCTCGTGAAGGACCTGGGGCCGGGACCCGGCAGCGGCTCGCCCGCGCGTTTCGCGCAGGCCGGCGGCCGGCTGTGGTTCTCGGCCAACGACGACGTGCACGGCGTGGAGCCCTGGTCCACCGATGGCAGCGCGGCCGGCACGCGGCTCGCGGCCGATGTCGCGCCCGGACCGCGCCACGCGATGCCGCTGGGCTTCGTCGCGCTCGGCGACGCGGTGCTGTTCGTGGCCGACGACGGCCTCGGCAACGAGCGCCTGTGGTCGCGCAGCACGAAGGGCGGCGCGCGCCGCGCCACGCTGATCGGCGATCCGCTGCGCGAGCGGCTGCGCTGAACCGCGCCGGCTCGTCGGCTCCTTTCCTGCACCAACGAAAAAGGCCCCGGTTCGCACCGGGGCCTTCGTTCGTTGCGCCGCGCTCAGCGCGCGGCGATGTACATCGTGATCTCGAAACCGAACCGCAGATCCACGAACGCGGGCTTGCTCCAGGTCATCGCTTTGCTCCTTTCTAGGTGGGGGGAAATGAGGAAGAGGAACGCCCGCAGGCTCAGTACACGACGATCTTGCCGGTCGGTCGCGCGCTGTGGCAGTCGTTGTAGAAGTACTCGCCGGGCGTGTCGAAGCGGTGCTGCGCCGACTGGCCCGGTGCGAGCTTGAAGTCGAAGCGGCCCTCGAAGAACTGCGTGGCGCAGTGCTGGTTGGCATTGCCGGCGGGGTTGGTGAAGGTCACGGTGGTGTTCGCGGGCACGCGCATCCAGGTCGGCGTCATCGCGTTGACCGCGGTGCTCTCGCTGGCGCCGGGCGCGTTGGCCGCGGTCTGCACGCGCGCGAGGAACACGGTGTTGGGCGTGGGCAGCGCCGCGCCTTCCACCGCCTGGCCCGACACCGGCCGGCGCACCTCGGGCGGCTTCGGCGTAGCCGCCGGCGCCACCGTGCCGCCGACCTTGAAGGCCCAGAGGTAGTCGCCGCGCGGCGCCGAGTCGCCATAGGGAATGCTGGTGCCGCCCGCATAGACCGCGATGTACTGCTCGCCGTCGATCTCGTAGGCCACCGGGCTCGCGGCGATGGCCGCGCCGGTCTGGAAGCGCCACAGCTCGTTGCCGTCGCCCGCGTCGAGCGCGAGCAGGTTGCCGTCGGGCTGGCCGATGAACAGCAGGTCGGCGGCCGTGCTCAGGATGCCGTTGCCGTGCGCCAGCGAGTAGGGCATGGGCTTCTTCCACTTGACCAGGTTGGTGCTCGGGTCGACCGCCACCACCGCGCCGGTCATGTAGGTGCCCGGCGGGCGCAGGCCGTTGCTCGACTCGGTCAGCGAGTGCGCGGCCGAGACGTAGCCCATGCCGGTGTAGACCAGGCCGGTGCGCGGGCTGAAGGACTGGTGGTTCCAGTTGGCGCCGCCGCCATGGCCCGGGATCGACAGCAGCGGCACGTCCCAGTGCGCGTCGTAGAGGCAGCCCTTGAGGTAGTTGGGCACGGCGCGGTTCGGGTCGCCGGGGATCGCGGTGCCCAGCGGCTGGTCGACGATGCAGGTCTCGGTCCAGGCACCCTGGCGCGGGAAGGGCTGGGTCGGCCAGCTCGCCTGGCGGGCGTCCTGCTTGACCGGCATCTCGTCGATGCCCAGCGGCGCGCTGCCGTCCTTGCGGTCGAGGATGTAGTACATGCCGGTCTTGCTGCCGTAGATCACGACCTTGCGCTCCTGGCCCGCGATCCTCACGTTGGCCAGCACCGGCGACATCACGTTGTCCATGTCCCAGATGTCGTGGTGCACCGACTGGAAGTGCCACTTGTACTCGCCGGTCTTGAGGTCGAGCGCGACGATCGAGTTGGCGAACAGGTTCAGGCCCGGCCGCGTGGAGCCGTTCTGCGAGGAGCCGCCGCGCACGTTGCCGAAGGTCCAGTAGACGAGCCCCAGCTCGGGATCGACCGCGGGGTGGATCCACGGCGTGGCGCCGGTGCGGTCCGACTCGGGCGCGCCGCCCCAGGTGTCGTAGCCGCGCTCGCCCACGCGCGGCACGCCCCAGAAGGTGGAGAGCACCTTGCCCGTGGCCGCGTCGGCCGAGAAGGCGGCGCCGCGGTTGCCGTCGTTGGTGCCCACGTAGAGGCGCTTGTCGTGATAGACCAGCGCTACCTTCTGCACCGCGCCCTGGTAGTCGGCGTCGGTGCTGCTGCTCGGGTACTGCTTGATCCAGACCGGCTTGCCGGTGTTCGTGTCGAGCGCCACCAGCCGGTTGCCCGTGGCCACGGTGTAGACCAGGCCCAGGTCCTTCGCGACCGCCGCGCCGCGACGCGTGATCGCGCCATAGGGCGTGGTCCATTTCCACTTGGTGACGCCGGTCTTGCCGTCGACCGCGATCAGGTTGCCGAGCGCCGACTCGATGTAGATCACGCCGTCGACCACCACCGTGGTGCTCTGGCTGTTGCCGGTGCTGGTGCCGCCCTCGATGCGGTTGAGCCAGGCGCCGCCGAGCTGGCCGACGCGCGCCTTGTCGATCTTCGCGAGGCTCGAGTAGTTCTGGTTGCCGAGGTTGCCGCCCACCTTGGGGAAGTCGCGGTCGCCCGCGGTGCAGCAGTCGGCCAGTTCGGCAGCCGAGGGGCCGGCCGCGGGCGGTGCCGGCGGCGGGGCCGGCGGGTTGGGTGCCGGCGGGGGCGCCGAGAACCAGGGAAAGGCGCCGCCGCCCGAGTCGCCGCCGCCGCAGCCGGCCAGCAGCAGGGGCGCGCCGATCGCGCCGCAGGCGAGCAGCGTCGCTGCCAGTGATGTGAGTCGCATGGTGAAGATCTCCGCTCCGAAAGAAGGGTTGTCCGCGATGGGAAGAGGAAGGCGGCGCGCAGCACCGCGCGCACGGCGCCGGGGCGCCGTGCGGGCCGCGAGGCCGGTGGGGTCAGCTCAGGTGCAGAAGGGCGTCAGGCCCATGGCCGACTTCACGCCCTGCACCACCAGCTTCTGGAACTGGTCCGCGCCGGGCCCGGTCGAGCTGGCGCTGAACGAGTGGTCGTTGTGGCCCAGCGTGCTGAGCCAGGCGCGGCCGCCGTCGTAGTACTGGCACCAGGCCACGGGATGGAAGTCCGCATGGCCCGGATGCGGCGGCGAGGTCAGCGGCTTGAGCGTGGAGGTGTCGACCTTGGCGAGGAACTTCACGTTGGTCGGAAACGGCGCGAGGTTGTACCACTCGTCCTGGAAGGTGAAGCGCTTGGGCAGGTCCACGGTGGAGGGGTCGTCGGCAATGATCTCGACGTCGCCCGAGCGGTTGGGCCCGTGGTTGTAGAAGTTGGCGTTGCCCAGCAGGCCTTCGTAGTAGGGCCAGTTGTATTCGGCGCCGAAGGCGTTGTGCAGCCCGACGAAGCCGCCGCCGCGGCGCATGTAGTTGCGCAGCGCCGTGCGCGCGGCGTCGTTGCTGGTCGCGACCGAGCCGTTCCACAGCGTGTCGCGGTTCGAGCTCGCGAAGATCACGGCCTTGTAGTTGTTGATGCGGCTGCCGAGCACCGCCACGTCCTCGGTCCAGTCGGCCGTGATGCCCGCGTCCTTGAGCATGCGCACCAGGCCGGCCTGCATCACGTTGTCGGGGTTCATGACCGGGTTGAGGCCCGTGCCCATCGGCGTGCCGAGGTTGGCGTGGCGCGGCCCGGCGGTGCGCGAGTAGATCAGCACGCGGTCGGGCGTGGAGGCGAAGGCGCCCCAGTCGTTGTAGCACTTGGGGTCGGTGCCGCGGCAGACGTTGTAGTAGGTGTCGAAGCTGGTGTCGGGCGCCTCGGCCACGGGATCGGTGGGACGGTCGTCCACCGGTTCTTCGGGCGCCGCGGGCGGCGGTGGCGGCGCCACCGCGACCGGCACGAAGCCGGCACCGCCGCCGCTGCCGCCGCCACAGGCGGTCAGGACCAGGGCGAGCGCCGCGCTCGACACGAGGCCGAGGGTCAGGGAATGAGCTGGTTTCACGAAGTCTCCTACTTGTAGTCATGGTCGGGGCCGCGGACGCGCCCTGCCGGGATGGCTCGGCTGCTTCCGGTGGCCGGGGAAGCAGCCGACGAAGCACCAAGGAATGCCGGCCTCAGACGGGAAAGCGGAAAAGCGGCGCCCTGCCTCGACCGGGTGCAGCAGGCCGCCCTCCCTCGGCGAGCGAAGGAAGCTGCGGTTGCGACGGCGGAAGCAGGTGCGCGAAAAAGCGCGGGGACGCGGGCGAACGCTCAGGACGGCGCGTTCGGCACGCGCCGCAGATCGGACACGGACAACGGGCGAGGCAGTGGCACGGATCGTCTCCAGGGCTGAAAGCGCAGGGCCAGGGGGCCCGGCTGCGGACGATCATAAGCAGAATTGGAAAGTATTTCCACTATAGAAATCCCTTCCTTTTTTGGTATCGCGCTTTTCCCAGGTTGGACGGCGCAAAGAAAAAGGGCCGATCGCGCATGGCGATCGGCCCTTGGCCGGCTGGCGGAGGCGGCGAGAGGCAAGCCCTCGCCGCGCTGTCCGATCAGAACGGGATGTCGTCGTCCATGTCGTCGAAGCCCGACGAGGACTTGGCCGGTGCCTGGCGCGGTGCGGGTGCCGGTGCACGCGGCGCCGCAGCCGGAGCGCGCGCCGGTGCGGGGGCGTAACCGCCGCCACCACCGCCGCCGCCGCCATTGCCCTGCGAATAACCGCCGTCGTCGTAGCCGCCGCCCGCCGGGGCGCCCTGGCCCTGGCGGCTGCCGAGCATCTGCATCTGGTCGACGCGGATGTCGGTGGCGTACTTCTCGACGCCGTCCTTGTCGGTGTACTTGCGCGTGCGGATCTGGCCTTCGACGTAGATCTGCGAGCCCTTGCGCAGGTACTGCGCGGCGATTTCGGCCAGGCGGCCGTTGAACACGAGACGGTGCCACTCGGTGGCTTCGCGCATCTCGCCGCTTTGCTTGTCCTTCCACTTGTCGGTGGTCGCGAGGGTCGCGTTGCAGACCTGGTCGCCGCTCGGGAAGGTACGGGTTTCGGGATCGCGGCCGAGGTTGCCGACGAGGATGACTTTGTTGACCGATGCCATGTGCGCTGCCCCTGATGAATGAGTAAGAGGAGGTTTGAAGGAAAAAGAAGGACACGCATTGTGCCCGATGGGCCGGACGACGCGGCCTCCGCTGGCACGGCGCGCGCCTACCGCGCGGCAGAATGGCCGGCTGGACCGATGAATCACGAGCCCGACTTCCTGCAGAACCTGCGCGCCGAGTTTTCGGGCTGGCGCCTGTGGATCGACCGCGCCATCGTGCTCGGCTACGCGGTGCTCGCGGGCCTGTTCGTGGTGGGCTTCACGCACGCGGCCGAATGGGCCTTCGCGCTGTTCGAGGGCCTGTTCCGGCGCCATCCCTGGGCCGTGCTGCTGTGGACGCCGGCGCTCACGGCCGCCATCGTCTGGGCCACGCGGCGCTGGTTCCCGGGCGCGGCGGGCTCGGGCATCCCGCAGATCAAGGCCGCGCTCGACCCCGAGCTGCCGTCGGAGCGGCGCGGGCTGTTCGCCTCGCTGCGGCTGACGCTGGCCAAGATCGGGCTCGGCGCCGCGGGCTTCGCGGCCGGCCTGTCGGTGGGGCGCGAAGGGCCGTCGGTGCAGGTGGCGGCCGGCGTGATGCAGCACGCGAAGCGCTGGCTGTCGCCCGGCAGCACCATCGACATGCGCGCGCTGCTGGTGGCCGGCGGCGCGGCGGGCATCGCGGCCGCGTTCAACGCGCCGCTCGCGGGCGTGGTGTTCGCCATCGAGGAGCTGTCGGGCCGGCTCGAGGCACGCGCCAGCGGCGTGATCATCACCGGCATCGTGCTCGCCGGCCTGGTGGCGGTGTCGGCCTTCGGCAACCTCAGCTATTTCGGCGTGATCCGCGTGCCGCACCTGGACTGGAGCCTGCTCGGCCCGGGCCTGGCCGTGGCGCTGCTCAGTGGCGTGGCGGGCGGTCTGTTCGCGCGCCTGCTGATCGCCTCGCTGACCGGCGCACCGCAGCGCCTGAACCACTGGCGCCGGCGTTATCCGGTGCGCTTCGCGGCCGCCTGCGGGCTGGCCGTGGCCGTCATCGGGCTGGCCACGGGCGGCGTCACCTACGGCGCGGGCTCGGAGGCGGTCAAGCGGATGCTGCATGGCGAGGCCCCGCTCTCGCCGCTCTACACGCTGCTGAAGTTCATCGCCACCTGGCTCACGGCCTGGAGCGGCGCGCCCGGCGGCATCTTCGCGCCCTCGCTGTCGATCGGCGCCGGCATCGGCGACGCCATCGCGCGGCTCGCGAGCCCCGAGTTCGGGCCGGCGCTGATCGCGCTCGGCATGGCCGGCTTCCTGGCCGCGGTCACGCAGGCGCCGCTGACGGCCTTCATCATCGTGATGGAGATGGTCGACGGCCATGCCATGGTGCTGAGCCTGATGGCCTCGGCCATGCTCGCGAGCCTGGTCTCGCGCATGATCAGCCGCCCGCTCTACGAGACGCTGGCCGAGCACATGGTGGGCGTGGCGACCGGGCGGCTCGCGGCGCAGCCGCAGGAGCCCGTCGCCCGCGAAGAACCGCCCCGCTCGCCATGACATCCCGGGCGGTCTATCATGTCCGGTTGCCCTCGGACGATCGCCCCTTGAATTCAAAAGCCACCGAAGACACTGCGCAAGCAGAAGCTGAAGTCGAACGCGAAAGCGAGCGCGACGCCCAACGCGAAGCGTACCTGGGCGCCGTGCTCGCCCAGCAGCGCATCAGCATCCGCGGCGCGCGCACCCACAACCTCAAGAACGTCGACCTCGACATCCCGCGCAACAAGCTGGTGGTGATCACCGGCCTGTCGGGCTCGGGCAAGTCGAGCCTGGCCTTCGACACGCTCTATGCCGAGGGCCAGCGGCGCTACGTCGAGAGCCTGTCGGCCTATGCGCGGCAGTTCCTGCAGCTGATGGACAAGCCCGACGTCGACGTGATCGAGGGCCTGTCGCCCGCGATCAGCATCGAGCAGAAGGCCACCAGCCACAACCCGCGCTCCACCGTGGGCACGGTGACCGAGATCCACGACTACCTGCGCCTGCTCTACGCGCGCGCGGGCACGCCCTTCTGCCCCGATCACCACCTGCCGCTGCAGGCGCAGACCGTCTCGCAGATGGTCGATGCGACCCTGGGCCTGGGCGAGGAACCGCGGCTGATGATCCTCGCGCCGGTGGCGCGCGAGAAGAAGGGCGAGTTCGTCGAGCTGTTCGCCGAGATGCAGGCCGCGGGCTACATCCGCTTTCGCGTCGATGGCCAGACCTACGAATACAACGACCTGCCCAAGCTCAAGAAGACCGAGAAGCACGACATCGACGTGGTGATCGACCGGCTGCGCGCGCGCCCCGACATGCAGCAGCGCCTGGCCGAGAGCTTCGAGGCCGCGCTGCGCCTGGCCGAGGGCCGCGCGCTGGTGCTCGAGCTCGGCGGCGAGGGTCAGCCCGACCGCGAGCACCTGTTCAACGCCAAGTTCTCCTGCCCGATCTGCCACTACTCGCTGGCCGAGCTCGAGCCGCGGCTGTTCTCGTTCAACTCGCCCGTGGGCGCCTGCCCGAGTTGCGACGGCCTGGGCCACAGCGAGGTGTTCGACGCGGCGCGAGTCGTGGCCTTCCCCTCGCTGTCGCTGGCCAGCGGCGCGATCAAGGGCTGGGACCGCCGCAACGGCTACTACTTCAGCATGATCGAGAGCGTCGCGAAGCACTACAAGTTCGACGTCGACGCGCCCTTCGAATCGCTGCCGGCCTCGGTGCAGCAGGTGCTGCTGCACGGCTCGGCGGGCGAGGAGATCAAGTTCAACTACACCATGGAGTCGGGCAACTTCGCGGGCAAGAAGCTCACGAAGAAGCATCCCTTCGAGGGGATCATCCCGAACATGGCGCGGCGCTACCGCGAGACCGACTCGGTGATGGTGCGCGAGGACCTCGCGCGCTACCGCAGCTTCCAGCCCTGCCCCGAATGCGGCGGCTCGCGGCTGCGGCGCGAGGCGCGCAACGTGTTCCTGGTCGACGAGTCGGCACGCCCGGCCGATGGCGGCGAGCCGCCGCGCATGGCGATCTTCGAATTGAGCCGCCTGACCCTGCGCGACAGCCTCTCGTGGTTCCAGCGCCTGCAGCTGCGCGGCGCCAAGGCCGAGATCGCCGACAAGGTGGTGCGCGAGATCGGCCTGCGCCTCAAGTTCCTCAACGACGTGGGCCTCAACTACCTGAGCCTGGACCGCAGCGCCGAGACGCTGTCGGGCGGCGAAGCGCAGCGCATCCGCCTCGCCTCGCAGATCGGCTCGGGCCTGACCGGCGTGATGTACGTGCTCGACGAGCCCAGCATCGGCCTGCACCAGCGCGACAACGATCGCCTGATCGGCACCCTCAAGCATCTGCGCGACATCGGCAACAGCGTGATCGTGGTCGAGCACGACGAGGACATGATCCACGCCGCCGACCACGTGATCGACATGGGCCCGGGCGCCGGCGTGCACGGCGGCCGCGTGATGGCGCAGGGCAGCTTCGCGCAGGTGGCGGCCAACCCCGAGTCACTGACCGGCCAGTACCTGTCGGGCGCGAAGAAGATCGAGGTGCCGAAGCGCCGCACGCCCTGGCTGCCGGTGGTGAAGAAGGAAGTGCCGGCCGAGCCGCGCAAGGCCTCGCGCTTTCCGCAGAGCCCCGCGGCCGAGCGCCGCGCCGCGCGCGAGGCCGCGCACCTCGCCTCGCAGACCGAGCTGCAGGAGATCCGCGTGGTCGGCGCCACCGGCAACAACCTCAAGAACGTGAGCGTGGCCTTTCCGGTCGGCCTGCTGACCTGCGTCACCGGCGTCTCGGGCTCGGGCAAGTCCACGCTGGTCAACGACACGCTCTACAGCGCCGTCGCGCGCACCCTCTACCGCGCCCACGAGGAGCCCGCGCCGCACGAGGCGGTCGAAGGCATCGAGTACTTCGACAAGGTCATCAACGTCGACCAGAGCCCGATCGGCCGCACGCCGCGCAGCAACCCGGCCACCTACACGGGCCTGTTCACGCCGATCCGCGAGCTGATGGCCGAGACCAACACCGCGCGCGAGCGCGGCTACGGGCCGGGCCGCTTCAGCTTCAACGTGGCGGGCGGGCGCTGCGAGGCCTGCCAGGGCGACGGCGTGGTGAAGGTCGAGATGCACTTCCTGCCCGACGTCTACGTGCCCTGCGAGGTCTGCCACGGCCAGCGCTACAACCGCGAGACGCTCGAGGTCCAGTACAAGGGCCGCAACATCGCGCAGATCCTCGACATGACGGTCGAGGTCGCGCACGAGTTCCTGAAGGCCGTGCCGACCATCGAGCGCAAGCTGCGCACCCTGCTCGACGTGGGCCTCAGCTACATCAAGCTAGGCCAGTCGGCCACCACGCTGTCGGGCGGCGAGGCGCAGCGCGTGAAGCTCGCGCTCGAGCTCAGCAAGCGCGACACCGGCCGCACGCTCTACATCCTCGACGAGCCGACCACCGGCCTGCACTTCGCCGACATCGAGCTGCTGCTCAAGGTGCTGCATCAGCTGCGCGACGCGGGCAACACCATCGTCGTGATCGAGCACAACCTCGACGTCATCAAGACCGCCGACTGGCTGATCGACATGGGCCCCGAGGGCGGCGCCGGCGGCGGCACGGTGGTGGGCGCGGGCACGCCGGAGGACCTGGCGGCGAACGAGGCGAGCCATACGGGGCATTACCTCAAGCGGCTGCTGCCGGGCTGATACGAAGGGCTCCGGGAGCCCCTTCGCCTCTTCGTCGCCTACTCGCTCAGCAGGCCACGTTGCCCGTTGTCGAACCAGGCCGAATCGAAGCCATCGGCCAGCAGGATCGGCTGCACGGCACAGGTGCCCGCCGCATTCAGCCTGCGAAGGTACTTCACCAGCGTATGCGCATCCTCGGTGAGGATGTGCGTCAGCGATTCGCAGATGGCCTGGGCGATCAGCTTGATGTCGTCCTTGACGGCGCTTCGATCGTCCGCGGCGTCCCGTGCCAACCCGCGCATCAGCAAGCCCGCGGTCATCGCGTGGTCGATGTTGAACGGGAGCACCTCGAAGTTGCGCAACGGCAGATCGGTCACGGCCTGCTTGACCTGGAACTCCGATGCGGCGATGGCCGAGAGGTACAGCGGCACGCCGCGTTTGAGCGCTTCGCGCAGATAGCCGACCGCCGCCGGATGATGCGCGCGTGCCGGATCGGCAAGCGAGATCAGGTAGCTCGTGTCGAGCAGGATGGCGCTCACGCCTTGCTTCCCCGCAACTCGTCGACCCACGTACCGGCATCGGGCACATCGCGCCATGCCTTCGCCCCCCGCTGGGTGAGGCGATCGAGCTCCTTCTCATCGAGCCGGCTTTCGTGCTCGACGAATTCGAGCAGCCTCGCGTTCCGGTACTCGCGCGTCATGACGTTGTATTCGGCGACGATCCGGATCATGGCGGGCTTGTAGAGACGGTTGACCTTCTCGTCCCGCAGCATCTCGCGGGCCGCATCGACCAGCAGCGTCTTGCCGTCCGGCAGGCGAATGTGGGCATTGGGTTTGGTGTGCCCGCCCATGTCCTCGATCTCGCCGCGCACATAGCGCTCGACGCGCACCCATTGGTCCGCGTCGTCGGCCCTGAAGTCCGATTCGCTGTCGATCACGATGGCGGCGGAGAGGAAATCCGCCGCGATGCTCACGCGCCAGCCACGGCCGCCGCGCGCACTCTTCTGCCAGCGCTCGACCACGGCGCGGCGCTTCGCCGCGATGCCTTCCATCTGCTGGCTGCCCGCGAGTCTTCGCAGGTCGTTTATCAGCACCGGGTTGGCCATCGGTGCCGTGCGAATGGCCAGCGAACCTTTCTCGACGGAGACATCCAGCGCACTGGTGTCGACATCATTGCCATCGCCGCGCAGGAACTCGTCGACGTCCCTGGCAAAGCCGCGCAGCACGGACAGCGGCACCCGCTCCGGCGAGATTTCGTATCCGGCCGACTCGTCGTGCAAAGCTATCAGCAAGGCTTGCGCTTCCATCGGGCCATTCTAGGTGTCGAGGTCATTTCGTTGTAGAGGAGGCCCGCTGCATCTTCCTCGGCCCCAGGCACAAAACCACGGTCCGCGCCACAATCGCGCCCCATGCCTTCCTTCACCCCGCGCCAGTTCGTCATCCTCGTCCTGCTGACCCTTGCCTGGGGCCTCAACTGGCCGGTGATGAAGCTCGGCGTGGCGGACTATCCGCCGCTGGCCTTCCGCGCGATCTCGATCTGGCTCGGGCTGCCGGTGCTGGGCCTGGCGCTGGCGTGGATGAAGGTGCCGTTCCGCGTGCCGCGCGGCGCCTGGCCCGAGCTGCTGTGGCTGGGCGCCACCAACATGTTCGTCTGGCACGCCTGCATCATCCTCGCGGTGAAGGCGCTGTCGGGCGGGCGCGCGGCCATCCTCGGCTACACCATGCCGGTGTTCTCGGCCGTGATCGGCGCGCTGCTGTTCTCGGCCGCGCTCTCGCGCCGTGCCTGGACCGGCGTGGGCGCCTGCGCGATCGGCGTGGGCCTGCTGCTGTGGCACGAGCTCACCGACCTCGCGGGGCGGCCCGGCTATGTCGCGCTCGCACTCGTGGCCGCTGCCACCTGGGCGCTGGGCACGCAGCTGCTGCGCCACACGCGCATCGGGCTGCCGACGCTCACGCTCTCGTTCTGGATGACGGCGCTCACCGCGGTGGTGATGACGGTGCTGTCGGCGCTGTTCGAGCGCGACCAGTGGCGCTGGCCCGGCAGCGTGACCTGGGGCGCGATCCTCTACAACGCGGTGCTGATCTTCGGCTTCGCGCACGCGGCGTGGTTCTATCTCGCGCGCGGGCTGCCGCCCGTGGCGTCCACGCTCAGCGTGATGTTCATCCCGGTGCTCGGCGTGTTCAGCGGCGCGGTGTGGCTCGGCGAGGCGGTGCACTGGCAGGACTGGGTGGCGGTGGCGCTGATGATGGTGGCGATCGCGTCGGTGCTGTGGCCCTCGCGCGCCGCGCGGACCTGAGCCGCCGCTGCCGCGCGCGCATGACCCGCGAGGTCATGGACCCGGCGCAGTCGATGCAGGACAGTACGTCCAGGCATCAACCACTGGAGAAAGCACCATGAACGGCTTCAACATCCTCCCCCTCGCGGTCGCCCTGCTGATCGGCATCGCGGCACTGGGCTCGTGCATCGGCATCGCGCTGGTCGGGCAGAAGTTCCTCGAAGGAACGACGCGCCAGCCCGAGATGGTCGACACGCTGCAGACCAAGTTCTTCCTGGTCGCGGGCGTGACCGACGGGGCCTTCATCATCGCCACCGGCATCGGCCTGTGGTTCGCGACCGCCAGCCCCTTCGGCTGATCGACGCAAAAGAAGCGGCGCACCACGCAGGCGCCGCGCCCTCTTCGAGGGCATCAGAAGCGGCATCGATCCGGGTCGATGCCGCTTCTTTTTTTGGGGACATCGGGGCCGCGCACGTGCCGGCCACTGGCACCATTCGTGCTAGCACCGTTGACACCGAATTGTTTACGGCTAAAGTATTTAGCTATCAACGGTTCGACGCCGTTTCACCCCCATCCCTGCCGGAGAATCCGATGAGCCAACCGTCCCCGAAATCGTCCGCGCTGCCGCGCACCCTGCTTTCGCTGCTGCTGTGCGGCGCCGCGGCCTCGGCCATGGCCGCGCCGGTCAAGGTCGGCCTGGCGCTCGACATCTCGGGCCCGTTCGCGGCGCTGGGCGCGGAGGCGCGCGACGGCTTCGCGCTCGGCATCAAGCAGCTGGGCGGCAAGCTCGGCGGGCAGGAGGTGGAGTTCGTGCAGGCCGACATGGCCGGCAGCCCCGACCAGGCCAAGCAGCTGGTCGACCGCATGATCCAGCGCGACAAGATCGACATCTTCAGCGGCCCGATCGGCTCCAACGTGGCGCTGGCCGTCGGCCCGACGCTGTTCAACGCCAAGGTGCCCTACCTCTCGGCCAATGCCGGCCCGAGCCAGTTCGCGGGCGCGCAGTGCAATGCCTACTTCTTCGGCACCGCCTACCAGAACGACCAGTTCCACGAGGCCGCCGGCAAGTTCGCGCAGGACCGCGCCTTCAAGAAGATCGTGCTGATCGCGCCCAACTATCCCGCGGGCAAGGACGCGCTCGGCGGCTTCAAGCGCCAGTTCAAGGGCCAGGTGGCCGACGAGCTCTACACCAAGCTCGGCCAGATCGACTACGCGGCCGAGCTCGCGCAGCTGCGCGCCTCCAAGCCCGACTCGATCTACTTCTTCCTGCCCGGCGCGATGGGCATCAACTTCATCAAGCAGTTCGTGGGCGCCGGCCTGTCGAAGGACATCACGCTGGTCACCAGCGGCTTCTCGGCCGACGAGGACGTGATCGGCGCCGTGGGCGAGCCGATGCTGGGCCTGTTCAACACCTCGCACTGGGCGCACGACCTCGACAACGCCGCCAACAAGGCCTTCGTGGCCGCGTTCCGCAAGGAGTACAACGGCCGCTACCCGTCGGTCTACGCCGCGCAGGCCTACGACGCCATCCTCGCGATGGACGCCGCCGTGAAGCAGGCCGGCGGCAACGCGCAGAACCGCGAGGCCGTGATCGCGGCGCTCAAGAAGGCCAACTACGCCTCGACGCGCGGCACCTTCAAGTACGCCAACAACCACTACCCCATCGAGAACTTCTACCTGCGCGTGATCGGCAAGGATGCGCAGGGCAAGGTCACGAACAAGCTGATCAACACCGTCCTCACCAATTACGGCGACAGCTACGCCGACAAGTGCCCGATGAAGTGATCGGCGAGCCGGCTCGGCCTTCCGAATTTCCGCACGCCGGGGACGCGAGATTCGCGCGCCCCTGGCGTACGGCCATCCGCATTCCTTCTTCCTCCCCATGACTCCCATCCTCGTTCTCGAGCAGCTGCTCAACGGCCTCGGCTACGGCCTGATGCTGTTCCTGCTGGCCGCGGGCCTCACGCTGGTGTTCGGCATCATGGACGTGCTGAACCTCGCGCACGGTTCGCTGTTCATGGCCGGCGCCTATGTCGCGGCCGAGGCGCACACGCGCACCGGCTCGTTCGCCGCGGCCATCGTCGTCGCGGTGGCGGTCACCGTGGTGGTGGCGCTGCTGCTCGAGGTGCTGCTGATGCGCCGCCTCTACACGCGCGACCACCTCGCGCAGGTGCTCGCGACCTTCGGCGTGATCCTGGTGGCCGACGACCTGGTCAAGATGATCTGGGGTCCGTCGCCGGTGATGGCACCGACGCCCGCCGCGCTCTCGGGCCCGGTCGAGCTGATGGACGGCCTGCCCTATCCCTCGTACCGGCTGGTGATCCTGGTCGGCGGCATGCTGGTCGCGCTGGCGCTCTACCTGCTGGTGAACCACACGCGCATCGGCATGCGGGTGCGCGCGGGCGCTTCCGACCGGCCGATGGCCGAACTGATGGGCGTGCGCGTGGGCCGCATCTTCAACGGCGTGTTCCTGCTCGGCGCGGCACTCGCCGCGCTGGCCGGCGCGCTGATGGGCCCGATCGTCGCGGTGCAGGTCGGCATGGGCGAACAGATCCTGATCCCGGCGCTGGTGGTGCTGGTGATCGGCGGCATCGGCTCGGTGCGCGGCGCCTTCGTGGCCGCGCTGCTGGTGGGCATCGTCGACACCATCGGCCGCGCCTTCGTGCCCATGCTGCTGCGCGCCACGCTGCCGCCGGCCACCGCGGCCGACCTCGGTCCGCTGGTGGCAGAGGTGGCGATGTACGCGCTGATGGTGGCGGTCCTTCTCTTCAGGCCCTCGGGCCTCTTCTCGGCACGCGCATGAAAACCCGTCACATCGGCCTCGGGCTGCTCCTGCTGCTGCTCGCCGCCTTTCCCCTGATCGCACCGCTGTTCGGCTTCGAGTTCTACATCGGCTTCGTGCGCCGCGTGCTGATCGTCGCGCTGGCCGCGGCCAGCCTCAACTTCATCCTCGGCTTCGGCGGCATGGTCGCGCTCGGCCATGCGGGCTTCATCGGCGTGGGTGCCTACACGGTGGTGGCGCTCAGCGATGCCGGCACGACCTCGGCCTGGGTGCTGTGGCCCGCGGCCGTGGTGGTGGCCGGCCTGGCCGCCGCGCTGATCGGCACGGTGGCGCTGCGCACGCGTGGGGTCTACTTCATCATGACCACGCTGGCCTTCGCGCAGATGCTGTATTTCGTCGCGGTCTCGCTGCGCAAGTACGGCGGCGACGACGGCTACACGCTGATGAGCCGCCCCACCCTGCTGCCGGGCCTCGACCTCGGCAACGAGAGCAACTTCTACTGGGTGGTGCTCGCGCTGGTGGCGCTCGCGCTGTGGTGGCTGCAGCGCGCCACGCAGTCGCGCTTCGGCCATGCGCTGATGGGCATCCGCGACAACGAGACGCGCATGCGCGCGCTCGGCTACCCGGTGTTCCGGCTGCAGCTCGCGGCCTTCGCGATCGCGGGCGCCATCGCCGGCCTGGCGGGCGCGCTGCTCGCGGGCGGCAACGGCTTCGTGAGCCCGGCCACCATGCACTGGACGCAGTCGGCCACGCTGCTGGTGATGGTGGTGATCGGCGGCCTCGGCCGCAGCTGGGGCGGGCCGGTGGGTGCCGCCGTGTGGCTGCTGCTCGAGGAGGCGCTCAAGCAGCACACCGAACACTGGCACATGCCGCTGGGCCTGCTGCTGATCGCCGTCGCCCTGTGGGCGCCCAAGGGACTGGCCGCGCTGTCGCGCCGCCGCGCACCGCTTGCAAAGGCCACGCCATGAGCCTGTTCAGGATCGAAGGACTGGTCAAGCGCTTCGGCGGCCTGCTGGCGACCGACCATGTGAGCCTCACCGTGGAGCGCGGCGAAGTGCATGCGCTGATCGGCCCCAACGGCGCGGGCAAGACCACGCTGGTGAACCTCATCACCGGCCTGCTCAAGGCCGATGCGGGCCGCATCCTGCTCGACGAGAAGGACATCACCGGCTTCAAGGACCACCAGCGCGTGGCCGCGGGCATGTCGCGCTGCTTCCAGGTCACGCGCGTGTTCGCCAAGGACACGGTGCACGACAACCTGATGCTGGCCGCGCAGGCGCACGCGGGCAGCAGCCTGCGCTTCCTCGCGCCGCGCTCGCGCGAGAAGGACCTGGCCGACCGCGCCGCCGCGCTGGCCGAGCGCGTGGGCCTGGCGCGCGAGCGCGACCGCATCGCCGGCACGCTGCCGCACGGCGCGCAGCGCGCGCTCGACGTGGCGCTGGCGCTCGCGGCCGAACCCAAGCTGCTGCTGCTCGACGAGCCGATGGCCGGCATGGGCCCCGACGAGTCGGCGCGCATGGTGGACCTGATCGAGTCGCTGCGCGCCTCGATGGCGATCCTGCTGATCGAGCACGACATGGACGCCGTGTTCCGCCTCGCCAGCCGGCTCACGGTGCTGGTGCAGGGCCGCGTGCTGATGAGCGGCACGGCCGACGAGGTGCGCGGGCATCCCGACGTGCAGGCGGTCTACCTGGGCACCGAAGCGGAAGGTCACGCATGAGTTCGACGACATTGCTCGAGGCGCAGGCCATCGAAGCCGGTTATGGCGCAAGCCAGGTGCTGTTCGGCATCGACCTGCGCATCGGCGCGGGCGAGGTGCTCGCGCTGCTGGGCCGCAACGGCATGGGCAAGAGCACCCTGCTCAAGGTCATCACCGGCATGCTCGCGCCGATGCGCGGCGAGCTGCGCTTCGGCGGCGCGGCCATCGGCGGCCACAAGCCCGACGCCATCGCGCGCCGCGGCGTGGCCATCGTGCCCGAGGGCCGGCACGTGTTCCCCAATCTCAGCGTCGACGAGCACCTGCGCGCCTTCGCGCGCCCGCGCCCCGGCAGCGCGCCGCGCTGGACCGTCGAGGCGCTCTACGGCCTGTTCCCGCGCCTCGCGGAGCGCAAGGCCAACGCGGGCAACCAGCTCTCGGGCGGCGAGCAGCAGATGCTGGCGATCGCGCGCGCGCTGTCCACGCATCCGCGCCTCTTGATCCTCGACGAGGCCACCGAAGGCCTGGCGCCGGTGATCCGCGAGGAGATCTGGCATTGCATCGCCACGCTCAAGTCCGAGGGCGAGGCGATCCTGGTGGTCGACAAGTACGTGCAGCGCCTGCTGCCGCTGGCCGACCGGCACGTGATCCTCGAGCGCGGGCGCGTGGTGTGGCAGGGCGACTCGGCCGCGCTCGATGCCGACCGCTCGCTGTGGACGCGCTACCTGGGCGTGTAGGCGGCGTTCATCCGCGCGGACGGCAGGCCAGGAAGCTGGCCCAGCGCACGTCCTCGCGGCCGATCCACTGCCGCTCCCAATCCAGCTGCAGCCCGGCCGCCGCGAGCTGCGCGACGAACCGGTCGCGGTCCCAATACACGGTCTGGTAGTCGCCGTTGGTCTCGCCCTCGCCGATGCGCATGCCCGCGAGGAAGACGCCACCGGGCGCGAGCGCGTCGAACACCTTGCGCAGCACCGGCGCGATCTGCGCGCGATCGACATGGATCAGCACGGCCATCGCGAGGATGGCGTCGAAGGGCCCGCCCAGCGGGTCAGTGACGACATTGAGCAGCGCGCCCTGCCTGCCGCGTTCGGCCTGCAGGTCGAGAAAGGCCTGCGTGGCATCGGTGCGCCGCACGCTCGCGCCCAGGGACTCGACGAAGTCGGCATCGCGCCCCGTGCCCGAGCCGACCTCGAGCACGCTGCCTCCCGCGGGCATGCACGCCACCATGCGACGCAGCGCGTCCTCGATCTCGGGCGGCGGATGGTCCGCCACGATCGCGTCGTAGTCGCGCGCGGACGCCTCGTAGGACTGGAGGGTGCGCTGCATGCTGTCGAGCACCGGGGCGGGGATGTCCATGGAAGCCTTTCCGGTCCATCGGGCGCCGACGGAACGCGCAAAGGCTAGGCCCAAGGCCGCACCTTGCTCACGGGGCAATCACTTAGAACCCCTGCATGACACCGGGCACGCGCCGCACCGGCCGCAGGGTGCGCAAGGCCAGCGTCAGCACCACCGCGGCGCACGCCGCGATGCCCGCCACCATCGGCAGCGGCCTGCCGTCGGCGAACGGCGCGACCAGCGCCACCATCACCGCACCGCCCGCGAAGTTCATCGTGCCGATCAGCGCCGAGGCCGTGCCCGCGAGCGCGGCATGGCCTTCCATCGCGAGCACGAAGGCCGCGGGCACGATCAGGCCGTTGAGGCCGAAGCCGATCATCAGCAGCGCCACCAACACGGAGAGCCGGTCCATGCCCGCGAGCGTGAGCACCAGCAGCAGCCCGATGGTGGCGGCCTGTGCGATCACCGCCGTGCGCAGCACGCGCCGGATACCGAAGCGCGCCACCAGCCGGCCGTTGGCCTGCGACAGCGCGAGCAGCGACACGGCATTGAGCGCGAACAGCACCGCGTACATGCGCGGCGAGACGCCGAAGTGCGTGTTCATCACGAAGGGCGAGTTGGCCACGTAGACGAAGAAACTCGAGACGGTGAACGAAGCCATGAAGGCCAGTGCCATGAAGTGGCGGTCGCGCAGCAGCACGCCGTAGCCGGCCATGGCGCTGCGGAAGTTGCTCGACAGCCGCGCGGCCGCGGGCCGGGTTTCGGGCAGCAGGGCCAGCAGCATCGCGAGGCCCGCGAGCCCGACGGCGGCGACGGCGACGAACACGGCGCGCCAGCCCAGGCTCTCGGCCACGAGGCTGCCGGCCAGCGGCGCGAGGATCGGCGACACGCTGTAGACCATGAGAAGCAGCGACATCATCCGCGCCGCCTCGGGCCCGGTGTACAGGTCGCGCACCACGGCGCGCGGCGTGACCATGCAGGCGCAGGCGCCGAGCCCCTGCACGAAGCGCAGCGCGACCAGCACGCCCGCGTCGGGCGCGAAGGCGCAGCCGATGCTGGCGAGCATGAACAGCACGAGGCCCGCGACCATCGGCCGGCGGCGGCCGAACATGTCCGACAGCGGGCCCGCGACCAGCTGGCCGGCGCCGACCGCGATGAAGAAGGCCATCAGGCTGGCCTGCATCGCATGCGGATCGGCGCCCAGCGCGCGCCCGATGGCGGGCAGCGCGGGCAGGTACATGTCGATGGCGAAGGGGCCGATGGTAGTGAGCAGGCCCAGCACGACGGCGTGACGGAAAACTGGAGCGTTCGAGGAGGACATGCCCCGATGGTCGCGCGTTGGGCTGAATGATTGAATAATCATCAGCACGCATTTCCTATTCATTCGTACAGAATCATGGATCCCTTGTCCGACGTGCTGGCCATGCTCACGGTGAGCAGCACGCTCTCGTCGCGCTTCGAGGCGCGCGGCCGCTGGGCCTTCCGCTACGGGCACTACGCCTCGCACATCAAGCTGGGCTGCGTGCTCGAGGGGCGCTTTCGCATCCAGGTCGAGGGCACGGCCGCGCCGGTGATGCTGGAGGCCGGCGACTTCTTCCTGCTGACCAACGGCCTGCCCTTCTCGGCCGCGAGCGATCCGCCCGGGCCGCTGCAGGACGGCACGCGCCTGAGCCGCGAGCAGCGCGGCCCCGACGGGGTGCTGCGCCACGACGGCCTGGATGCGAGCGACGCGACGCGCGTGGTGCTCGCGAGCGGGCGCTTCGCGCTCTCGGGCGAGGCCGGCGAACTGCTGCTGCGCCACCTGCCGCCGCTGATCCACCTGCGCGCGAGCGATCCGGGCGCGCGGCCGCTCGTGGGCTTGCTCGACCTGATGGGCTGGGAGACGGCAGAGCTGCGCCCGGGCTCCACCCTGGCGCGCACCAACCTCGCGGCGCTGGTGCTGGTGCAGGCGCTGCGCGTGCATCTCGCGAACGCGCCGCAACCCGAGGGCTGGCTCGGCGCGATGACCGATGCGCGCATCGGCACCGCGCTGTCGCGCATGCATGCCGACATCGCGCAGCCCTGGACGGTGGAGCGGCTGGCGCGGACGGCCAGCATGTCGCGCACGGCCTTCGCGCTGCGCTTCAAGGCGCTGACGGGCTCGACGCCGCTCGACTACCTCGGCGGCTGGCGCATGACGGTGGCGCGCCATGCGCTGCGGCATGGCGACGAGGGCATCGCGCGCATCGCCGAGCGCGTGGGCTACCAGTCGGAGACGGCCTTCAGCGCGGCCTTCCGGCGCGCGGTGGGCGAGAGCCCGGGGCGCTTTCGCAGCCAGGTGCGCGCCGAGGCGGCCACCGAAGCCTGAGCCGCTTCACTCGGGCGCCGCGTCGAGGCGCAGCACGAGGTCGCGGCTGGCCTGGTTCATGCCGCTCACGTCGACCGCGCTGCCATGCTTGCGCAGCCGCTCGACCACCTTGCGCAGCGCCGCCACGGCGGTCACGTCCCAGAAGTGCGCCTGCGAGACGTCGATACTCACCGGCGCGCCGTCGATCTCGCGCACGTCGAAGGCATCGACCAGCATGTCGGCCGAGGCGAAGAAAACCTGGCCGCTCACGGCGAAGCGCCAGGCGCCCTCGTCGTCCTGTCGCCCCTGCACCCGCAGCAGCCGCGCCACCTTGAAGGTGAAGAAGACGCCGCTGAGCAGCACGCCGATGCCCACGCCCGCGGCCAGGTTGTCGGTGGCGACGGTGACGGCCACGGTGGCGAGCATCACGACGCTCGACAGGCGCGGATGCCGCACCAGCGTGCGCAGCGAGCCCCAGTCGAAGGTCGAGGCCGAGACCATCACCATGATCGCGACCAGCGCCGCCACCGGCACCTGCGACACCCAGGGCTTGAGCAGCACCATGAGGATCAGCAGGAAGGCGCCCGCGAACAGGGTCGAGAGCCGGCCGCGGCCGCCGTAGCGCACGTTGCTCACGGTCTGGCCGATCATTCCGCAGCCCGCGATGCCGCCGAAGCAGCTGGCCGCCACGTTCGCGAGGCCGAGGCCGCCGCACTCGCGGTTCTTCGAGCTCGGGGTGTCGGTGAGCTCGTCGACCACGCTCGCGGTCATCATCGATTCGAGCAGGCCGACCATCGCGATCGCGAAGGCGGGCAAGGCGATGATGCGCAGGGTCTCGAGGGTCAGCGGCACGGCGGGCAGCGCGAACATGGGCAAGGCATCGGGCAGCTGGCCGAGGTCGGCCACGGTCTTGAGCGGCAGGCCCAGCCACTGGCCCGCGAGCGTGACCACCACGATGCACACCAGCGGCGACGGCACGGCGGTGGTGAGGCGCGGCAGCAGGTAGATGACCGCGAGCCCGAGGCCGACCATCGCCCAGGTGGCGGCATTGGCGCCGATGAAGTGCGGCATCTGCGCCGCGAAGATCAGGATCGCGAGGGCGTTGACGAAGCCGGTGCGCACCGACGACGAGACGAAGCGCATCAGCACGCCGAGGCGCAGCAGCCCGAAGACGATCTGCATCGCGCCCGCGAGCAGGCCGGCCGCGAGCAGATAGGCCAGGCCGTGCGCATGCACCAGCGGCGCGGCCACCAGCGCCACCGATCCGGCCGCGGCCGAGACCATGGCGGGGCGCCCGCCGGTGAACGCGATGACGATGCCGATGACGAAGGAGGCGAACAGCCCCACCGCGGGATCGACGCCGGCGACGAAGGAAAAGGCGATGACCTCGGGAATGAGCGCGAAGGTGGCGACGGCGCCGGCCATCAGTTCGCGCGGAATGCTCGGGCACCACTCGGTGCGCAGGCGGCTGTAGCGGGAAGACATGGAGAAAACGGAAAGCAGCCCGCGTGCCGGCAAGGCATCGCGGGACGTTGGAAGGCATCGCGCCGGCTGGCGGCGCAAGGGAGAAAGCGGCGGGCGCTGCCGCCGCGCTTCATTCAATGCGCCGGGCTCAAGGGGGAGTCAGCCGCGAGCAGCCCGATTGCCGGGACTGGCTGTCGCGCGCGATGCGGGCGAGCGCATAGCAGGAGGCGCGCCGGCGCACGTGCCGGCTGAAGAGAAGGACGTCCGCGCGAAGCTTGTTGGGGTGGCGGGACGTCCTCGGGCACATGGGCGCCGATTGTAGGCAGCGCCCATGACGGCCTCAGACGGAGCGCGTGATGCCCCCGTCGACGCGCAGGTTCTGGCCGGTGATGTAGCCCGCGCCATCGGAAGCGAGAAAGCCGATGGTGGCGGCGATCTCGTCGCTACGGCCATAACGTCCCATGGGAATGCGTTCGCGGAACACTTCCTTCTCGGGCAGGCTGTCGATGAAGCCGGGCAGCACGTTGTTCATGCGCACGTTGTGCTCGGCATACTGGTCGGCGAAGAGCTTGGTGAAGGCGGCGAGGCCGGCACGGAACACGCCCGAGGTCGGGAACACGGGATCGGGCTCGAAGGCGGCGAAGGTCGAGATGTTGATGATGGCGCCGCCACCCTGCTTGACCATGTGCGGCGTGACGAGGCGGCTGGGGCGCACGGCGCTCAGCAGGTAGACGTCCATGCCGCGGTGCCAGTCGTCGTCGGTGATTTCCAGAATGGGCGCGCGCGGGCCGTGGCCGGCGCTGTTGACGAGGACGTCGATGCGGCCCCACTCGGCGATCACGCGGTCGACGAGTTGCTTGAGATCGTCGTTCGACTGGTTGGAGCCGGTCACGCCGATGCCGCCCAGTTCCTTCGCGAGGGCCTCGCCCTTGCCCGAGGAAGACAGGATGGCGACACGAAAACCGTCCTGCGCGAGCTTGCGGGCCGCGGCGGCGCCCATGCCGCTGCCGCCTGCCGTGACGATGGCTACCTTTTTTTGCTCAGAAGACATTCGGGGTCCTTGGTTTCTTGCGGAGGGTGGCATTTAGCCAAGGAATTGGTTGTCTTGCCAGGTTGGGCGTTTTTTGTTTCGGGGCGCGTGCACAGGACAGCGGGTACTTCCCTCCGCGAATGTCCCCCGCCTTCGGCTCCTCCTTTATTTCGCTGCGGGAAGCACCCACTGCCCTGTGCACGGGAGGCGCTGCGGTAGTGCCGGCCGCACAACGACCGTCGCGTCCAGGCTCACGTCGATGGGGTACTCCCCGCAGCGAAATAAAGGAGGAGCCCGAAGGGCGGGGGACATTCGCGGAGGGGAGTACCCCATCGGCGTGAGCCCGCTCCAACCTCAAGCAGTAGGCAACGTAGCCTGCATGGAGGCCCGCCGATTGAAAGCCTCGAACCACTCAGCACTGCGAGGCGCCTGAGCACGCCAATCCACATCCGGAAACCGGAAGTCCATGTACCCCAGCGCACACCCGAAAGCGATGGTCCCGATGTCCACACGTTCGCCGAATCCGGCCGCTTCCTTCTCGAGCCATTCGAGCCCGGTGCGCACCTTGGCGAGCTGGCCGTCGGTCCAGTCGGCCCAGCGGAATTCCTGCGGACGCAGCACGTTCTCGTAGCGCGCGAGCAGCGCGGCGGCGGTCATGCCGTCGGCCAGCGAGAGTTCGGTGAGACGGGCCCAGCGCTCCTTGCCCGAGGCGGGGAACAGCGTGCCGCCCTGCTGGTCGTTGAGGTACTCGCAGATCACGCGGCTGTCGAACAGCGCCTGGCCGTCGTCGGTGAGGAAGGTCGGCACCTGGCCCAGCGGGTTGGTCGGCAGGATGGTCGCGTCGCGCTTCACCGGGCCGGCCGCGCTCGGCAGGCGCTCGATGCGCTCGGCGATGCCGAGCTCGTGCGCGACGACCATGCATTTGCGCACGAAGGGGGAAGCGGGGGAATAGAAGATCTTCATGATGGGTGTGAAGTGTGTGGGGTCAGGCGTGTTCGTCATGGCCATGGGCCAGGTGCATGCCGGCGGCCCAGCCGAAGGTCAGGGCCGGTCCGAGCGTGATGCCGGGCGCAGGATACTCGCCTCCCATCACCGAGTGCATGTCGTTGCCGGCCACGTACAGGCCCGCGATCGGCGTGCCACGCGCATCGAGCACGCGCGCATGGCCATCGGCGCGCACGCCCAGCGCCGTGCCGATGTCGCCGGGGTAGACCTTGACCGCGTAAAACGGCGCCTTCGCGACCGGCGCCACGCAGGCATTGGGCTGGTGCTCGGGGTCGCCGAGGTAGCGGTTGTAGGCCGTGCTGCCCTTGCCGAAGGCCGGGTCCTCGCCGCGCGCGGCCGGTGGGTTGAACGCGGCCACGGTGCGCGCGAGGCCGTCGGGGTCGACATCGGCTTGGCGTGCCAGCGCCTCGAGCGTGTCGGCGCGGTACAGGTAGCCGGCGCGCACCAGGTGCTCGCGCGAGCGCCCGCCCGGCAGCGCGAGGCCCAGGCCCCACTTTTCCATGAAGTCGCTGTCGCACACCAGCAGCGCCGGGATGCTCGTGCCGGCCTCGTTGGCCTGGTACATGCCGCGCACGAACTCGTGGTACGAAGTCGACTCGTTGACGAAGCGCTCGCCGCGCGCATCGACCGCGATCAGCCCGGGCTTGGCGCGGTCCCACACCAGGTGCGGATAGCGCAGCATGCTGCCGTCGGGGCGCTGCATCATCGACACCGGTGCCCACAGCGCCGGGCCCGTGTGGCCGGTGCCGAGCACGCCGCCGGCCTGCCGCGCCATCGCGATGCCCTCGCCGACATTGCCCTGCGGCGACATCGAGTAGGGCCCGGTCGGCGCGGGATAGTGCTCGGCGCGCATCTGCGCATTCCACGGAAAGCCGCCGGTCGCGACCACCACGCCGCGCCGCGCCTGCAGCACGATCTCGCGGCCATCGCGCTTCACGCGCACGCCGGTCACGGCACCGCCCGCATCCTGTTCGAGCGCCAGCGCGGGCGTCTCGAGCCAGAACGGAATCTTCTGCTTCAGCAGCCCGTGGAACAGCCGCCCCGCGAGCGCATTGCCCAGCAGCAGCCGCGTGCCGCGGTGGTGGCCGCTCAGGCGGTCGGCGAAGTAGCGCAGCACCAGCTTCATGCCGTGCTTCCACGACGCGAACGAGCGCGTGACCGCGAGCAGGTGCTTCACGTCGGTCATGTTGACCATCATCCCGCCGAGCACGCAGAACTCGGGCAGCGGATCGCGCAGGGTGCGGAAGTGCGGGCCGAGCAGCCGGCCGTCGAACTCGATCGGATCGAGCGAACGGCCGCCCATCGCGGCGCCCTCGCGGTCGGGGTGGTAGTCGGGCGAATAGGTGCGCGCGGCAAGCTGCACGTCGGTGCGCTCGCGCAAATAGCGCAGCGCGCGCGGCCCGGCCTCGAGGAAGGCATGGCGCAGCGCCTCGTCGCCGGCCGCGCCCACCGTGTTGCGCAGGTAGGTCAGCGCCTTCTCGGGCGTGTCGGGATGGCCCGCGGCCTCGGCCTGGTCGTTGAGCGGCACCCACACCGCGCCGCCCGAGATCGCGGTCGAGCCGCCGGTGCGGTCGGTCTTCTCGATCACCAGCACGTCGAGGCCTTCGAGCTTCGCCGTCAGCGCGGCCGCGAGCCCGCCCGCGCCGCTGCCGATCACGACCACGTCGTAGCCGGTCTTCTCCTGGGGCTGCGCCATCACGCCCCCGAGCCGCCGAGCGACTTGCCGCCGTCGACGAACAGCACCTGGCCCGTGACGAAGCCGGTCGCCGGCGAGGCGAAGAAGGCCACGGCCTGCGCGATGTCCTCGGGCCGGCCGGCCGCGCCCGTGGGCTGCAGCGCGAGCTGCGCGGCGCGGCGCTCGGGCGTGAGCGCGCGCAGCAGCGGCGTGTCGATCAGGCCCGGCGCGATCGCGTTGACGAGGATGCCGCGCGGCGCGAGCTCCATCGCGCTGGCGCGCGTGTAGCCCACCAGCGCGGCCTTCGAGGCCACGTAGTGCGGATGGTTCTTCGCGCCCAGGTAGGCGCGCGAGGCGATGTTGACGATGCGCGCGCCGTCGGCCATCTTGCGCGCGGCCTCCTGCGTGAGCGTGGCCACCGCGAGCAGGTTCACCTCGTACATGCGGCGGAAGTCGGCCGAGCTCACGTCCATGAAGGCGCGCTCGTCGAAGATGCCGGCGTTGTTCACCAGCGCGGCGAGCGGCGGCAGCGACTGCACCATCGCGCGCACCGCGACCTCGTCGGTCAGGTCGATGGCGCGGTAGTCGACGTCGAGGCCGGCGGCGCGCAGCACCTGGGTCTCGCGCTCGGCCAGCTCGCCGTTGTAGTCGGCCATCACCACGCGCCAGCCGTCGCGCGCCAGGCGCTCGACGATGGCGCGGCCCATGCCGCTGGCGCCGCCGGTCACCAGGACCAGCGGCTTGCCTTCTTCACTGCTGTTGTTCATCGTTGTTCCGTCGAAGCGGCGCTCAGGCCGCGAGGTAGCCGCCGTCGACCGGCAGCACCACGCCATTGACGTAGCTGGCCATCGAGGAGGCGAGGAAGACCACCGGCCCGGCGATCTCGTCGGCCTCGCCGTGGCGCTTGGTGAGCACGCGACTCATGTACCAGTCGGTGCCGTGCTCGGTCTCGCGCTGGCCGGCCGTCATGTCGGTCACCATGAGGCCGGGCGCCACCGCGTTCACGCGCACGCCCCAGGGCGCGAGATCGCGCGCCAGCACCTGCGTGAGCGAACGCACGCCGCCCTTGGCCACCACGTAGCCGGCCGAGGAGATGCCCGCGCCGAAGGCCACGATCGACGACAGGTTGACGATGCTGCCGTGCGTGCGCTTGAGCGCGGGCACGAAGGCCTGCGTGACGTTGAACACGCCCTGCAGGTTGACCGACAGCACGCGGTCCCAGGCCTCGCGCGCGCCGGGCTCGTCGAACTTCGAGCGCGCGGAGATACCGGCGTTGTTCACCAGCACGTCGATGTCGCCGTGCGCCGCGGCGATGCGCGCGGCGAGCGCGTCGACCGCCGCCGCGTCGCTGACGTCGACGCTGTCGGCATCGGCGCGCCCGCCCGCGGCGCGGATCGAGGCCGCCACCCGTTGCGCGGGCTCGAGGTCGCGGTCGACCACCAGCACGTGCGCGCCTTCGGCCGCCATGCGGCGCGCGATGGCCTCGCCGAGGCCGCGCGCGGCACCCGTGACGAGCGAGAGCTTGTCCTTCAGAAGCATGGGAATTCCTTTGCGAAAGCGGCGCCGTTCAGACGCCGAGGTAGGCGCGGCGCACGGCCTCGTCGTTGGCCAGCTGCGCGGCGGGGCCGTGCAGCGAGATCTCGCCGTTCTCGAGGATGTAGCCGTAGCTCGACACCGCGAGCGCGAGCTGCACGTTCTGCTCGACCAGCAGGATGGTGATCTTCTGTTCGCGGTGCAGCCGCTCGATGATCTCGAACATCTGCTCCACCAGCAGCGGCGACAGGCCCATCGAGGGCTCGTCGAACAGCATCACGCGCGGGCGCGCCATCACGGCGCGGCCGATCGCGAGCATCTGCTGCTCGCCGCCCGACAGCGTGGCCGCCATCTGGCCCTGGCGCTCCTTCAGGCGCGGGAACATCGCATACACGGCCTCGAGGTCGTTGCGGATGCCCGCGCGGTCGCGCCGCAGGTAGGCGCCCAGGTCGAGGTTCTCGCGCACGCTCATGTCGCGGAACACCTGCCGGCCCTCGGGCACCTGCACGATGCCGCGCTGGACCAGCGCGTCGGAGCCCAGCCGGTCGATGCGCTCGCCGGCCAGCCGCACCTCGCCCTCGGTGCAGTCGACGATGTTCGAGATGCAGTTGAGCGTGGTGGTCTTGCCCGCGCCGTTGCTGCCGAGCAGCGCGACGATCTCGCCCTCGGGCACGTCGACCGAGACATGGCTCAGCGCCTGGATGCGGCCGTAGGCGGCCGAGATGGCGCGCAACGACAACAGCGATTCAGCCATGCGCGGCCCCCTTTGCACTTCCCTTGCCCAGATAGGCCTCGATCACGCGCGCGTCGCTGCCGATCTGCGCGGGCGTGCCCTCGGCGATCTTCTCGCCGAAGGCCATGACGGTGATGCGGTCCGAGATCGACATCACGAGCTGCATCACGTGCTCCACCAGCAGCACCGTGATGCCGTCGCGCGCCACCAGCTCCTTGAGCAGCCGGTCCAGGCTCTCGATCTCGCGGTTGCGCAGGCCGGCCGCGGGCTCGTCGAGCAGCAGCAGCTTCGGCTTGATGGCCAGCGCGCGCGCCAGCTCGAGCAGCTTCTGGCGGCCGAAGTCGAGGTCGCGCGCCGGCTGGTGGCGCTCGTCGGCCAGGCCCACGCGCTCGAGCAGGTGCAGCGCGAAGTCCTCGGTCTCGCGGTCGGGGCGGCGCAGCAGCCGGCCCAGCGTGCCGGTGCCGCGCGCATGGGTGCCGAGCAGCACGTTCTCGAGCACCGAGAGTTCGGCGAACAGCTCGAGGTTCTGGAAGGTGCGCGCGATGCCCAGCGAGGCCATGCGGTAGGGCGACACGCGCGTGAGCTCGCGGCCCTCGAAGACGACGCTGCCGCTGCTGGGCGTGTAGAAGCGCGAGATGCAGTTGAAGGTGGTCGACTTGCCGGCGCCGTTGGGCCCGATCAGCGCGTGGATGCGGCCCTGCTCGACCTGGAACGACAGGCCGTTGACCGCCTTGAGGCCGCCGAACACGACGCTGATGTCGCGCACGTCGAGGAAGGCGGTGGCGTTGTTCGTGCTCATCGCGCGCCTCCCGCCGGGGCCGCGCGGCGCGTGGCCTTGCGTGCCGCGAACAGCGAGGCCATGCCCTTGGGCAGGAACATCATGAACAGCATCAGGATGCCGCCGTAGATGATCTCCTGGTAGGACGGTGCCTGGCGCAGCAGCTCCGAGGCCAGGCCGAACACGATGGCGCCCGCCACCGCGCCGCGCACCGAGCCCAGCCCGCCGACCACCACCATGGTGAGGATCAGGATCGTGGTCTGGAAGCCCAGGCTTTCGGGATGGATGAAGGAGGTGAACAGCGTGTACATGCCGCCGGCCACGCCCGCGAAGGCCGCCGACAGCACGAAGGCCGTGACCTTGACCGCGCGCGTGTTCACGCCCATCGCGATCGCCGCCACGTCGCTCTCGCGCACCGCGCGGAACGACGAGCCCAGCCGCGAGCGCGACAGCGCCACCGTGAGCCACAGCATCAGCGCCGCGATCGCGACCACGAAGGGATAGGCCTGCAGGTCGTTCATCAGCCGCAGGCCGCCGAGCGCGGCCGGCTTCATCTGCAGGCCGTTCGAACCGTTGGTCACCTGCTCCCAGTTGAGGAACACCCACTGCATCGCTTCGCCGAAGGCGAAGGTGGCGAGCGCCAGGTAGATGTCGCGCATGCGCAGCGCCAGCAGGCCGATGACCCAGCCCAGCGCGGCCGCGAGCAGCGCGCCCGCGAGGATCGACACCACGAACGGCGGCTGCCACTGGTTGTTGATGAGCCCTGCCGTGTAGATGCCGATGCCGAAGAAGGCCGCGTGCGAGAGCGCGAACTGGCCGGTCTCGCCGATCACCAGGTGCATGCCGAGCGCGAGCACGCTGAACACCATCAACAGGTTGACCACGTACAGCACATAGCCGCTGGCCGCGAACGGCAGCACCGCGAGCACCGCGGCCATGGCGATCAGCACGCCGCGATCCCACCAGGGAGAAGTGGTCTGCATGCTCATACCTTCTTCACCTGCGGCTTGCCGCCGAACAGGCCCTGCGGCCGCACCAGCAGCACCACCATGATCGCGACGAAGGGCGCGACCACGATGGCGTTGGACGAGATGAACAGCCCCACCAGGTTCTCGACGATGCCGATGACGAAGCCGCCGACCACCGCGCCCGGCAGGCTGGTGAAGCCGCCGACGATGGCGGCCGCGTAGGCCAGGATCGCGATGTGGCCGATGTCGGGCGTGATCAGGATCTTGGGCGTGATCAGCAGCGCTGCGATGGCCGACAGCAGCCCGGTCAGGGCCCAGATCTTCATGCGGATGGTGCCCAGCTTCACGCCCACGATCTGCGCGCCGCGCGGGTTCATGCCGACCGCGCGCATGGCCTGGCCGGTGCGGGTGCGCGTGAACATCAGGTACAGCAGCACCATCACCACCACGGCGGTGCCGAAGATCGCGAGGTCGAGCAGCGTGAGCGAGGCCTGGCCGATGGTGATCGGGTCCTGCGGCACCAGCGAGGGCAGCGAGCGCGGCGTGTCGCCCAGCCCGGTCTTGCGCACCAGGCCCTTGAGCAGGTAGGCGAAGCCCAGCGTGGCGATCACGAGCTGCACGCCGACGCCGCGCGAGGCGGTCACGCGCTGCATCACCACGCGCTGGAACAGCGCGGCCACGAGCGCCGTGACCGCGAGGCTCGCGAGCACCGCGCCCCAGTAGGGCCAGCCCCACACCACCAGCGGGAACAGCGCGAGGTAGCCGCCGGCCATGAAGATCTCGCCCTGCGAGAAGTTCGGCACGTCGGTGGTCTTGAAGACCATGACGATCGCCACCGCGAGCAGCGCGTAGACGCTGCCGGTGACGATGCCGGACAGCACGCCCTGCTGCACGAACAGCCAGATGTCGGAAAGGCTCATGAGATCGCAGCCGCCCTTAGGGCTTGTACTTCCACACGCTCTTGTAGCTGCCGGGCACGAGCGTCATGTTGGTTGCGTCGAACTTGATGTAGATGGCCGCTTCCTGCGCCGCGCGGTCGTCGGGACCGAACTCGATCGGGCCGGCCATCACGCCGGAGTCGAACTTCATGGTCGACAGCGCCGTGAGCACCTTCTCGCGCGTGGGGCTGGGGCCGGCCGCCTTCAGCGCGTTGACCACCGCCATGGCCGAGGGAATGCCGTAGGGCATGTAGGTCTGCGGGTAGCCGGGCTTGGCGGCCAGCTCGGGGTAGGCGGCCTTGTACATGTCGTAGACCCACTTGAGCTTGGGACCGCCGGGCACGTCGGCCAGCACTTCCTGGATGTAGACGTTCTTGAAGGCGTCCTTGTTGCCCACGTTCTCCACCAGCTGCTTGAGGTCGGCGGTGGAGTTCACGGCCAGCACGATCGGCTTGTTGAAGCCGAGCTCGAAGGCGCGCTTGACGATCAGGCTCACGGGCCGCGCGTAGGTGGTCAGCAGCAGCACGTCGGGGTTGGCGGCCTTGATCTTGAGCATCGGCGCCGTGACGTCGGTGATGTTCGGGTTGACCGACTGCACCTGCAGGTCGACGCCGCCGAGCGCCTTGGCCTGCGCCTGGGCCGACTCGAGGTTCCAGCCGCCGTAGGCGTCGTCGTGGTTGATGTAGCCGATCTTCTTCGCCTTCAGGTGCTCGCTCGCGAACTGCACCATCGAGCCGCCGACCGCGTGCTGCGAGATCGAGAACGCGCCGTAGATGTACTTGGAAGGCGGATACAGCGCGCCGTCGCCCGAGGCGTTGAGCATCACCAGCGGGATCTTCGCGCGCTCGACGTATTCGCGCGCGCCGACCACGGCGGCCGAGCAGGAGCCGCCGTTGAGCAGGAACACCTGGTCCTGCTCGGTGAGCTTCTTGACCGCGGCCAGCAGGTCGTTGGCGTTGCAGCGGTCGTCCTCCACCACGAGCTCGATCTTGCGGCCGTTCACGCCGCCTTCCTTGTTGACCTTGTCGTAGTACATCTTCGCGGCGTTGATGACGTCGAAGCCGTAGTTCATCGACGCACCCGACATCGGCGAGAACATGCCGATCTTGATGGTCTTGTCGGTCAGACCGGGTTCGGCCTGCGCGGCGGCGGTGCCCGCCAGGGCGCACAGCGCGGCGCCGAATGCCAGGGCGAGGAAATTCTTCTTCATGACGTGTCTCCGTTGGTATGGGTGAGTGGAAGGCGCCGAGGGCGAGCCGGCGCGGGGCGTTACTGCATGCGGTAGCCGCCGTTGACGTCGATCACGTTGCCCGTGATGTACGCCGCCTGCTCCGACACCAGGTAGTCGACCGCGCCGGCCACGTCGTCCACCGTGCCGATGCGCCCGAGCGGGATGTTGGCGGCCGCGGCCGTCAGCGCGCCGCTGCTCTGCACGGTGCCGCGCAGCATCTCGGTGTCGATCAGGCCCGGCGCGACCGAGTTGACGGTCACGCCCAGGTGCGCCGACTCGCGCGCCATGGCCTTGGTCAGGCCCAGCACCGCGGCCTTGGCGCCGATGTAGGTGGCGCTCGAGCGGTAGCCGCCGAGTTGCGCGGCCACTGAGCCGAAGGTGACGATGCGCCCGTGCGCCACCGGCCGAGCCTCGCGCCGGCGCAGGTAGGCGCGGCCGCAGAGGAACACGCCGCGCGCATTCACGGCGAAGGTGCGCTCCCAGTCCTCGAGCGAGGTGTCCTTGATCGGCGAGCGCTCGCCGCCGGGCATCAGCAGCAGCCCGGCCACGCAGACCACCACGCCGACCGGGCCGATGCCGGCCTCGATGTCCTCGAAGGCGGCCTCGACCGCGGCCTCGTCGCTCACGTCGAATTGGCGCGCATGGTGGCCCGCGCCGAGCGAGGCGGCCACGGCGCGCGCGTTGTCGCCGTCGATGTCGGCCACGACGACGCGCAGGCCGCTGGCCGCGAGGCGCCGGCACACGGCCTCGCCGATGCCGCGGCCGCCGCCGGTCACGAGGGCCAGCCGGCCGGGGGCTTGTGCATGATGTTCCGCCATGGGATGCGAGGTCTCCGAAGCCGCGTCGGATGCGGCGTGAAAGTGAATCGAGGACCGCATTGTGTATACATGCCCATCTTTGGACGCCCTCGTTTTCCCTTATTCGACGACTATTGAACCAGTTTCCACGGCATCATGTATACCTGACATGGACACACTCTCCCAACAAGTCACCGAGACGCTGCGCACCTGGATCCTGCACGGACGGCTCACGCCGGGCACGCGGGTGGAGGAGGTGCCGATCGCCGAGACCCTCAAGGTGTCGCGCACGCCGGTGCGCGCCGCGCTCGCCGCGCTGGCGATGGAAGGGCTGATCGATCACCAGCCGAAGAAGGGCTACCTGGTGCGCGCCTTCGCGCTCGAGGACATCCTGGCCGCCTACGAGGTGCGCTCGGTGCTCGAGGGCCTGGCCTGCCGGCGCTTCGCCGCGCTCGGCGTGGACGATGCGACCGCCGCGCTGCTGCGCGACTGCCTGCGCACCGGCGACGAGATCCTGGCCAAGGGGCAGCTGCTGCTCGACGACCTCGCGCCCTACCAGCAGATGAACGTGACGCTGCACAACACGCTGATGCAGGGCGCGCGCAACCCCTGGGTGGTGCGCTTCGGCGCGCAGGCGCAGGCCGTGCCCTTCGCCTCCGACCGCATCATGCTGTGGCACGACCACGGCGTGATCCTGCGTTCGCACGACGACCACCACCGCATCGTGCAGGCCGTGATCGACGGCGACGCGGCGCGCGCCGAACAGCTGATGCGCGAGCACGTGTACTACGCGGGCATCCTGCTGCGCGACAACTACCAGCGCGTGCTCGACGAGCGCGCCGGCAGCGCGGTCGCGCAGGATCCGCCGCTGGCCTTGAGCAACGGCGCCTAGGCGGCGCCCGCGCTCACGAGGACTTGGCCGCCGGCTTGCCCAGCACCGCGCCCACGCCGTCGAGCAGGCTGGCCACGCTGGCCTGGATCACGGGCTCGATCTCGGGCACCGGCAGGCCATAGACCCACTGACGGATGCCGTGGTACTGGATCTTCTCGACCACCGTCTTCGCGAGTTCGATCTCCTGCACCGCAAAGGGCTGGCCGTCGCGGCCGGCTTCCGTGTACTGGCGCAGGGAGAGCGCGATCGGTTCGTAGACGCGCTGGCGCATGACGCGGAAATACGGCGACATGTCCCAGCCGTGCAGGGCGAAGAACAGCGACAGCCGCACGCGCTCGCGCCGCAGGTGCACGCGCGCGAAGTCGCGGTGGAACTCGAGCAGGCGCTGCGCGACGGCCTGCTCGGGCGCGAGGATCATTTCCTCCCACAGCGGATTCCAGTTCGACAGGAAGGTCTCCTGGAACACGCGCTCGATCAGCGCCTCCTTGTTCTGGAAGTAGCGATAGAGCAGCGGCTGCGCCACGCCGAGCTGGCGCGCCAGGCCGGTGGTGTCGCCCGCGAAGCCGACGTCGGCGAAGTACTGGATCGCGCCCTGCACGATCTCGCGCTCGCGGTCGGCGCGCCGCAGGCGCACCACGCCGCCGGTGGCGGGGGCCGCGGAGTCCGAGGGTCTGGGGGCGGAAGGGGCGCGAGGCATGCGAGATCGCTGGGAAGGTGGCCGGTGCCGGTGCGGCGGGAGCCGGCACGATACCAGTTCACCCGGGCGCGCCCGCCGCCTCCGCATGGGCGCGCGTGACCAGGTAGCGGCCACCGCCGAAGGCCAGGCCCTCGGCGGCCGAGCGCTCGAAGCGCTCGATCAGTCCCAGGAACACCGCGTGGTCGCCGCCGGGCCAGGTCGTGACCTTGCGGCATTCGAAATGGGCGCAGCAGTCCGCGAGGATCGGCAGGCCGCCGAGGCCCGGGCGGCAATCGACGCCGGCGAACTTGTCGGCGCCCGGCGTCGCGAAGCGCTGCGACAGCTCGCGCTGGTGCTTCGCGAGCACGTTCACGACGAAGCGCTCGTGCCGGCTGAACGCGGGGAAGCTGCGCGCATTGAGCGCCTGGCTCCAGAGCACCAGCGGCGGGTCGAGCGACACCGAGCTGAACGAGTTGGCCGTCACGCCGCAGGGGCGGCCCTCGGCGTCGAGCGTGGTGATGACGGCGACGCCCGTGATGTAGACGCCGAAGACGTCGCGCAACTGCCGGCGGTCGATGGCGGAAGGGGTGGCTGCGTGCATGGCGTGGCGGCTCAGCGGTAGTTGAGTTCGATCGAGATCCCGTTGGGATCGGTGACGAAGATCTGCCGCAGGTCCAGCGCCGCGACCAGCCGTTCGCGGTACGGCACGCCGAGCGCCCGGCAGCGCGCGATGGTGTCCTCGTAGCCCTCGGCCAGCAGCGCCACGTGGTCGATGGCGCCGCTGCCGTGCAACGAATCGGGATCGCGCGGGCCCAGGTAGTCGTCGATCCAGGCCAGCCGCTGCGCGTCGTTGCGGTCGAAGGCCGTGACATGCACCACGGGCACGTCGTCCGCGTCGTAGAGCCAGGCGCCGGTCGCGCGCGGCGGATTGCCGGGCCGCGGCCCGTCGCGCAGCAGCAGCACGCGCGTATAGAAATCCAGCGTGGCCTCGAGCCGTTCGGTGCGGATGTTGAAGTGTTCGAGTCTGCGAATGCCCATGAAGAACTCCCGTGAGTGGCCTGGGGCGCGATTGCCGGCCTCGGGCGATCGTATCGAGCGGCCCGCTCTTTCTTTATAGGGTTATCACCAAAATATCCTGCCGCCTTTCTAGGCACCTGCGGGCTAGATGCCTCATTCAAGGCATTAACAATTGATTCAGGATGCGTTGGATGCCCGCACGCATGGTGATAACCCTATCAATAATTGATAGTTCTATCACTAGCATCCGGACGCAACGACTCACCACCCGCCGCGTCCACCATGCAAACACAGGCCCCCTCCCGCACTTCATCCGACACCGCCGCCAGCGAACTGCTGCGGCGCGCGCGCGAACTCCAGCCCGTGCTGCGGCAACGCGCCGCGCAGGCCGAGCAGCTGCGCCGCGTGCCCGACGAGACCATCGACGACTTCCATCGCGCGGGCCTGTTCCGCGCCCTGCAGCCGGCGCAAGTGGGCGGCGCCGAGCTGCACCCGGCCGATTTCTTCGACATCTGCGCGGAGATCGCGCAGGGCTGCGCCTCGAGCGCCTGGGTGCTGTCGAACCTGGCCTATCACCACCAGTTCCTCGCGCTCTGGCCGGACCGGGCGCAGCAGGAGGTCTGGGGCCCCTCGCCCGACACACTGGTCGGCTCCTCGTACATCTTCGCGCGCGGCACGGCGCGCCAGGTCGACGGCGGCTACGAGCTCGAGGGGCAGTGGCCGTTCTCCAGCGGCATCGATCCCTGCGGCTGGTGCGTGCTCGGCGCCATGGCCAGCGACGCGCCCGGCGAGCCGCCGCGGCCGCGCTACTTCCTGCTGCCGCGCGAGGACTACGAGGTGCTCGACACCTGGCATGTGGTGGGCCTGCGCGCCACCGGCAGCAAGGACGTCGCGGTCGGCAAGGCCTTCGTGCCGGGCTACCGCAGCCTGTCCTTCGACGAGGTCGCCGCCGCGCAGGCGCCGGGCCTGGCCCTGCATGCGGCGCCGCTGTTCCGCGTGACCATGCAGGGCGTCGGCGGCTTCGTGCTGCTGCCGGTGCTGCTCGGCGCCGCACGCGCGGCGGCCAACGAGTACGTCGAACGCACGCGGCAGCGCAAGACCACGGTCGGCGCGCGCAGCCAGGCCGAGCTGCCCGGCGTGCAGGACCGCGTCGCCCATGTCGAGGCGCTGCTCGACACGGCGCAGCTCGTCGCGCGGCGCAGCTGGTGCGATGCGATGGATTCGCTCGAGAGCCATCCCGCCATCCCCGGCGCCCTCGGCGCGCGCCTGCGTCGCGACTCGGCCTTCTGCGCGCGCCTCGTCACGCAGGCCGTCGACCTGGTGTTCGCGGGCACCGGCGGCGCCGGCCTGCAGGAGACCGATCCGATCCAGCGCATGTGGCGCGACGTGCATGCGGGCGCCGCGCAGTTCGGCCTGCAGTGGGACGTGTCGGGCCCGGCCTATGGCCGGGTGCGGCTGGGCCTGCCGAGCGGCATGCCCGGATTGGGCGTCTAGACCTTCGATTCATCCCGACCGGCAGCCTCGATGCGCCGGCAACCACAAGGAGCAGGAGACATGATTTCTTCGATGCAACGCCGGGGCTGGCTTCGCGCCAGTCTCACGGCACTCGCGCTCGGCCTTCCCGCGCTGGGCTGCTGGGCCCAGGCCTACCCGGCCAGGCCCGTGCGGCTGATCCTGCCGTTCCCGGCCGGCGGCACGGCGGATGCGGTCACGCGCCACCTCGCCCACAAGATGAGCCTGGCGCTCGGCAAGCCCTTCGTGGTCGACAACGTGGTCGGCGCGGCGGGCACCATCGGTCTCGCCCAGGGGCTGCGCGCCGCGCCCGATGGCTACACCATCACGCAGATCTCGAACACCAATACGGTGGCGGCGCTGCACATGTTCAAGCGCCTGCCCTTCGATCCGCGCAAGGACATGGTGCCGGTGGCGAGCCTGTTCCAGATACCGTCCGCGGTCGTCACGAACTCCCGCGGCAGCGCGTTCGGCAGCTTCGCCGAGATGCTGGCCCATGCGCGCGCCAACCCGGGCAAGCTGTCGTACGCCTACTCGCATGCCACCGGCGCGGTGGCGGGCGCGAGCGTGAAGCAGGCCGCGGCCATCGACATCGTCGCCGTGCCCTACAAGAGCGGCCCGCAGGCGGTGGTCGAAACCCTCTCGGGCGAGATGCCGCTGCTGTTCACCGACCTCGGCGCGGTGCTGCCGCAGATCCGCGCCGGCAAGCTCAAGGCGCTGGCGGTCACCTCGGCGCAGCGCTCCGCGCTGCTGCCCGAGGTTCCCACCCTGCGCGAGGTGCTGCCCGGCGCCACCGAGTTCACGGGCTGGAGCGGCTTCGTCGTGCCGGTCGGCACGCCCAAGGCCGTGGTCGACAAGTTGCACGAGACGCTGCAGCAGATCCTCGCGAGCGAGGACACCGCGAGCTTCCTGCGCGGCCTCGGCGGCGAGCCGATGCCGATGTCGGCCGACGAGTTCGCCCGCTTCATCAAGGACCAGGAACCGCTGTGGGCCAAGGCACTGGCCGCGGCCGGCATCGCGCCCGAATGAACCCCATCCCCACGAACCCCACCCCGGAGACCGCCATGCATCGCAAGTTCGTCGACCTGTCCATCTACCTCGAGAACGACGTGCTCTCGGACCCGCCCGGCAAGGGCCCGAAGATCGAGTACTTCCACCACCAGAACTCGCACCACCAGCTCAGCAACTTCTTTCCCAAGCTGCAGAAAGAAGACCTGCCCGACGGCGAAGCCTGGGCCGTGGAGCGCGTGTCGCTGTCGACGCACAACGGCACGCACCTCGATGCGCCCTATCACTTCCACAGCACGATGGACAAGGCGCTCGGCGAGCCCCGGCCCTCGATCACCATCGACGAGGTGCCGCTCGAGTGGTGCTTCCAGCCCGGCGTGAAGCTCGACTTCCGCCACCTGCCCGACGGCTACGTGGTCCAGCCCGAGGACGTGGAGGCCGAATTGGCGCGCATCGGCCATGCACTGCGGCCGCTCGAGATCGTGATGATCAACACGCGCGCCGGCGCCCTCTACGGCGATCCGGTCTACGTGAGCTCGGGCTGCGGCATGGGCTACGAAGCCACCATGTACCTGCTGGAGCGCGGCATCCGGCTCACGGGCACCGATGGCTGGAGCTGGGACGCGCCCTTCGTCCACACCGCGAAGAAGTACGAGGCGACCGGCGACGCGGGCCTGATCTGGGAAGGCCACAAGGCCGGCCGCGACATCGGCTACTGCCACCTCGAGAAGCTGCACAACCTCGAGGCACTGCCCGCCGACGGCTTCCACGTCGCCTGCTTCCCGCACAAGATCCGCAGCGCCTCCGCCGGCTGGACCCGCGCCGTCGCGATCTTCGACGAACGCCTGAACGCGGGCTGATCGTCGTCCACGCACCGTCCATCCACTCCAGCGAGGATTCCATGGCACTCGACTTCACCCACGACCCCGCGCGCCGCTGCATCGTCGCGTCCGCGCATGCGCCCGGCTGCGACTTCACCTTGCAGAACCTGCCGTTCGGCGTGTTCCGCCGCAAGGGCGGCAACGACCCGTTCCAGGGCGGCATCGCGATCGGCGATCAGGCCCTGTGCCTGGCCGATGCGCAGGCGCGCGGCTGCTTCGACGGTCTCGCCGGCCAGGCCGCGAGCGCCGCGGGCGGCTCGACGCTCAACGAGCTGCTCGCGCTGGGCCCGCCCGCATGGCGCGCGCTGCGCCATGCGCTGGTGCGCCTGCTCGATGCGCAGGAGCCGCATCCGAAGGCCGCGGCGCTGCAGGCCGCGCTCGTTCCGCTCGCGGACATCGAGCATGCGCTGCCGATCCGCGTCGGCGACTTCACCGACTTCTACACCTCGATCCACCATGCCGAGAACGGCGGCCGCCTGCGCAATCCGCCCGTGGGCCTCGCGCCCAACTTCCAGTGGATGCCGATCGCCTACCACGGCCGCAGTTCGTCATTGGGCGTGAGCGGCGAGCGCATCCATCGCCCCTGGGGCCAGGCCCGGCCCTCGAGCGACGAGCCGCCGGTGCTGCGGCCCTGCGAGATGCTCGACTACGAACTCGAGCTCGGCGTGGTCATCGGCCGGGGCAACGCGCGCGGCACGCCCGTTGCGCTGGCCCATGCCATGGACCATGTGTTCGGCCTCACCCTGCTCAACGACTGGTCGGCGCGCGACGTGCAGGCCTGGGAGATGACGCCGCTGGGCCCGTTCCAGGCCAAGAACTTCGCGACCACGCTCTCGCCCTGGATCGTCACGCTCGACGCGCTGGCGCCGTTCAGCGTGCCCTGGCGCCGGCCGGCCGATCATCCGCAGCCGCTGCCCTATCTCGAGTCCGCGGGCCATCGCGCCGCGGGCGCGCTCGACATCGAGCTCGAGGCCTGGCTGCAACCCGAAGGCAAGCCGGCCTCGCGCCTGAGCCGCACCAACTTCCGCCACCAGTACTGGAGCATCGGCCAGATGGTCGCGCACCACACGGTGGGCGGCTGCAACCTGCGCGCGGGCGACCTGCTGGGCACCGGCACGATCTCGGGGCCGACCGCGCCCGAGGCCGGCAGCCTGATCGAGCTGAGCCGGCGCGGCCGCGAGCCTGTCGCGCTGGCGAACAGCGACGACCGGCGCGCCTTCCTGCACGACGGCGACCGCGTGATCCTGCGCGGCTGGTGCGAGGCGCCGGGACGCGCGCGCGTGGGTTTCGGCGAAGCGGCCGGCACCGTGCTGGCCGCCCATCCGGCGGGGAGCCTCTGACATGGCGCGCTATGCACGCGTGACGCCCGCGGACGGCGTCCTCCAGTGGGCGGTGGAACGCCATGGCGAACTCTGGGGCCTGGGCGCCGAGGTGCCGGCCGGCGCGCACGACACGGCCTGGCAGGCGCTCGTGGCCTCGGGACCGGGCGCGGCGATGCTGTCGCGCGCCACCCTGCTCGACCCCGCGCGGCTGCGCTGGGAAACGCCGGTGGCGCGCCCCGGCAAGGTGATCTGCCTGGGCCTCAACTACGCCGCGCACGCAGCCGAGGGCGGCAATGCCGCGCCCGACTACCCGAGCTTCTTCCTGCGCGGCGCCACCTCGCTGATCGCGCACGAGGCACCGCTGGTGCGCCCGCGCGTGTCCGACAAGCTCGACTTCGAGGCCGAGCTCGCCGTGGTCATCGGCCGCCGCGTCCGGCATCTCACGCCCGCGCAGGCACTCGACGCCGTGGCCGGCTACGCCTGCTTCAACGACGGCACGCTGCGCGACTACCAGCGCCGCACCGCGCAATGGACCATCGGCAAGAACTTCGACGGCACCGGCGCCTTCGGCCCCTGGCTGGTGCCGGCCTCGGCGCTGCCGCCCGGCGCGAGCGGGCTGCGGATCGAATCGCGCCTCAACGGCGGCCTGATGCAGAGCGACCGGACCGACCACATGCTGGTGACGGTGGCGCAGGCCCTGGTGCTGCTCAGCGAGGCGCTGACGCTCGAGCCCGGCGACGTGGTGGCCATGGGCACGCCCTCGGGCGTGGGCTATGCGCGCAACCCGCCGGTGTGGATGAAGCCCGGCGACCGCATCGAGATCGAGATCGAAGGCGTGGGCCTGCTGTCGAACCCCGTGGTCGCCGAGGCCGCGCCCGAATGAAGGCCCGCGCCTTCTCGAAGCCGGGACCCTAGCGCCGCGCAGGCGCCTCCCTTCCCACCCACGGCCCGCGGGCCGCGAAGAACAACACCCCAGGGGCGCATCGCCCCTGGGCGGAGCGCTGTCGCCCATTCCACGTCACCCCAAGGAGGAGATCATGAAGTTCGGAGCTTTACGGTTCGCGCTGCCCCTGTGCGCGGGCCTTGCATCGCAGGTCCAGGCGCAGTCGTCGCTCACGCTCTACGGCATCGTCGACGCGGGCTTTCGCCACGTGAGCAACAGCGGCGTCGGCTCGATCGACAGCCTGTCCAGCGGCGGCTACCGCACCAGCCGCCTCGGCATCCGCGGCTCGGAGGACCTCGGCGGCGGCCTGCGCGTGGGCATCAAGCTCGAGACCCTGATCGGCGTCGACACCGGCAACGTGGGCTCGACCAGCATGCCGGGCCAGTTCTGGAACCGCGGCTCCTACGTGGAGATCCTCGACCGCGGCTGGGGCACGCTGCGCCTGGGCTACGACCTGCATCCGGTCTACGTCACCTGGATGGAGAACGATCCCTGGCTCAACATCGGCATGGGCAGCTCGGGCAATCTCTACGACACGCTGCAGAACGGCCCGCTGCGCTCGGTGTTCGGCCCGCTCTCGAAGAACGACACCACCTTGCATTACGCGCGCAACATGCTGCAGTACTTCAGCCCCAGCCTCAACGGCTTCTCGGGCACGCTGGCCCTGGCCCCGCGCGAGAACGAGACCGTCGCCACCGGCGCGGCCCGGCTGCGGCTGATCCGGCTCGGCTACAACGCCGGCGGGCCCTTCAGCGCGGCGGTCGCGCATGCGGTCTCGGACGTGCAGTTGCGCGCCGGAACGCCGACGAACCGGCTCGACGATTCGGTCGCCACCCTGGCCTGGGACTTCGGCGCCGTGCGGCTGGCCGGCACCTGGCGCCAGTTCCGCGCGGCCGGCAGCCGGCAGGCGAACTGGATGCTGGCCGCGACGGTGCCGGTGTCTACCGGCAAGATCCAGCTCTCGCACGGCCGCACGCGGCTGTACGGCACGGTCACGACCCAGCTCGCGCCCGGCACCGTGGCCGGTCCCGTCGACGGCAACGGTGGTTCGATGTGGGTGCTGGGCTATGCGCATTCGCTGTCGAAGCGCACCACGCTCTACACCCAGGCGGCACGCATCGAGAACCGCGGGCGTTCGTTCATGGCGCTGCCCGGCGGGCCCGCGGTCAACGCGGGCAACTTCGCGGGCGGCCGGTCGACGGGCTTCGAGCTCGGCATCGCCCACACCTTCTGAGGCCTGGGTCTACCCCTTCTTCAGCGCCCGGATGCGCAGCATGCCTTCCTGCGCCGTCGAGGCCACGAGCCGGCCGTCGCGCGTGTAGATGCTGCCGCGGCACAGGCCGCGCGCGCCGCTCGCGCTCGGCGAATCGAGCACGTAGAGCAGCCAGTCGTCGAAGCGGAAATCGCGGTGGAACCACATCGCGTGATCGAGGCTCGCGGGCCGCACCTGGCCGGTCATGAAACTCAGGCCGTGCGGCAGCATGGCGGCGCGCAGCAGGCCGTGGTCGGAGGCATAGGCCAGCAGCGCGCGGTGCACCATCGGGTCGTCGGGCAGCGGCGCGATCGCGCGCATCCAGATCACGCTGTCGGACGCGGGCCGCGGCACCGGCGCGAGCAGGTCGTCGGGCTGGACCCGGCGGTACTCGATGCCGTGCGGCTCGATCGCCTTGCTGCGCCAGGGCTCGGGCAGCCGGTCGCCGAGCGCGATGCGCTGGTCGAGCTCGCTGACCAGGCCCTCGGGGCCGGCCACCTCGGGCATGTCGATCTGGTGCTCGACGCCGTCGTCCACGGTCTGGAACGAGGCCGACATCTCGAAGATGATGCGCTCCTGCTGGCGCGCCACCACGTGACGGGTGGTGAAGCTGCGGCCGTCGCGCACGCGGTCCACGCTGTACTCGATGGGCGCATGCTCGCCCGGCAGCAGGAAGTAGGCGTGCATCGAATGCACGGGCCGATCGGCACCGACCGTGAGGTTGGCCGCCATCAACGACTGGCCCAGCACCTGGCCGCCGAACACGGCCGGCGTGCCGATGTCCTCGCTCTGCGCCAGGAAGCGGTCGCCGCCCAACGGTTCGAGCTGCATGAGGGCGACGAGGTCGTCGACGAGGCGGGCGGCGGTGGCGGTATCGGGGGTCATCGGGAGCGGCTGGACGAAAGAGAGCCGCAAACGATAGCAAACATGGGGCCAGGGGGCTGTCGCGCGCGCTTCGGGCGCCCTTGACTCCCCCCTGCCGTCCCTCAGCGGTCCAGGTCAACCCCGTCGGCCGCCAGCTTCGCCTGCAGCGCCGCCACGTCCACGTCGGCGAACGCGCCGCTGCCGAGCGTGGCCGCCGCCGTGCCCGCGGCCTGCCCCATCACGAAGCAGCCGCCGCTGGCGCGCGCGGCCGACTGGCCCTCGTGCGTCATCGAGGCGCAGCGGCCGGCCACCAGCAGGTTGGCGACCGTGCGTGGCACCAGCATGCGCCAGGGCAGGTGGTTGTAGGCGTTGTCGGCATCGCGCGGGAAGGCCCACTCGATGCGGCCATCGGCATGCATCTCCATCGGCCAGGCATTGAGGCCGATGGCGTCGTCGAACTTCGCCGACGACAGGATGTCCTCGCGCTCGAGCGCGTACAGGCCCTGGATGCGCCGCGTCTCGCGGATGCCGACCTGCGGCGCGATCTCGACGATGGCCGACTGCGCGAAGCCCGGCACCTCGGCCTTGAGAAAGCGGAAGTACTCGGCGATCTGGCGCCGGCCCTCGAGCTCGCCCTCGGTGAGTTCGCGCGCGTCGACGCCGTTCATCGCGCGGCCCTCGGCATTGCGGATCTGCGTGACGTTGGCGCGCCATTCGCGCGGGTCCTTGTTGGGCCGCAGGATCGCGCCCTCGCGCGGGAAGCGGTAGGCGCCGGGCTTGCTCGCCTCGGCGCGCGCCATGAAGTCGTTGATGGCCTTGAACTCGCCCACCGCCTCGAGCGCGGCCGGCGCGTCGACCTGGCCGATGCGGAACATGGTGGTCGGGAACAGGCCGCTGCCGTGGCCGTCGCCGACCTCGAAGGGCACGCCCGCGAAGGCCGCCACGTCGGCGTCGCCGCTGGCGTCGACGAAGGCATTGGCGCGGATCGCCTGCCGGCCCGACTTGGTCTCGACCACCAGCGCCGCGATGCGCTCGCCGTCGTGGATCACCGAGGCCGCGAGCGCATGGAACAGCAGCTTCACGCCGGCCGCCTCGAGCAGCTGGTCGGCCGCGAGCTTGTAGGCCGAGGTGTCGTACGAGCGCACGCGGATGCGCCCGCCCATGCCGTCCTGCGGATCGTTCATGCCGTTGAGCGCGACGATGCGCTCGACCAGCTCGTCGACCACGCCGCGCACCAGCTGCGTCATCTGGCCGCGGCGCTTGCCGTACAGGCCCGCGAAGTTGGTGACGCCGCCCGCCGTGCCCATGCCGCCGAGGAAGCCGTAGCGTTCCACCAGCAGGGTGTTCGCGCCGTGGCGCGCGGCGCTCACGGCGGCGGCGATGCCGGCGGGACCGCCGCCGACCACCACCACGTCGTAGCTGCCGAAGACCGGCAGCGAACGCGACGGCTCGGCCATCGTCATTGCAGCCGTCATTGGAGAGTGATGCCCTTGGTCGAGATGATCTTGGTCATGATCGCGGCCTCGTCGTTGACGCGCGCGCGCATGCCGTCGGGCGAGGTGCCCACGGCCTGCCAGCCCTGCTCGAACAGCTTCTGACGCACCTCGGGCTGCTTCATCACCGCTTCGAGCTCGCGCCCGATGCGCGCCTGCGCGGTCTTCGAGAGATTGGCCGGGCCCAGCAGCGCCACCCACACCTCGAGGTTGAAGTCGCGCACGCCGGCATTGGCCAGCGGCGGCACCTCGGGCACCAGCGCGCTGCGGCCGGCGGTCAGGCCGATGGCCTTGAGCTTGCCGGCCTTGATCTGCGGCATCGCCACGCCGGGCGGGATCAGGCCCATCTGGATCTGATCGCCGAGCATGCCGGTGATGACCTGCGGATTGCCCTGGTAGGGCACGTGCTCGGGGTTGAAGCCCGGCACGCGGCTCTTGAGCAGTTCCATGCCCAGGTGGCCGACCGAGCCGATGCCCACCGAGCCATAGTTCCACTTGTTGCCCGCCTTGCGGCCGGCGTCGAAGAAGGCCTCGCCCGAGGGCAGGTTGTTCTGCGCCACCAGCACCAGCGGCGCGGTCGCGAGCAGCGAGAGGTAGGTGAAGTCCTTGGCCGGGTCGTAGGGCAGCTTGGGATAGAGCAGCTTCGACGACGTGAGGTTGCCGTTGATGACGACGCCCAGCGTGTGGTCGTCGCTGGCCTTGGCCACCGTGTCGGCCGCGATGTTGCCCGAGGCGCCGGGCTTGTTGTCGACCACGATCGGCTGGCCCAGCGCCTTCGACAGCGGCTCGGCGATGGTGCGCGCGGCGATGTCGGGCGTGGAGCCGCCCGGGAAGCCGACGAGCAGGCGGATGGGCTTGGTGGGCCAGGCGGGCGCCTGCGCGCTCGCGGCCAGCGGCAGCGTGGCGGCGGCCAGGCCGCAGGCGATCAGGAGGGCTCTCTTGGTGGCTTGCATGGAGGAAGAAATGTCAAAAAGTGTCAAAACAGGCGGGCAGCTTAACTGCCCCAAGCAAGGCACGGGCCGCTATTCGAGGCTGATGTTGCCCCTGCGCACCAGCTCGCCGTAGACCTTGGACTTGGCCTCGGCCTGGCGCTCGATCTCCTCGGGCGACCAGGCCAGCGGCTCGAAGGCGAAGGTGTCGAAACGGGCGCGGATCTCGGGGTCGGCGATGACCTTCGCCACGTCGGCGTTGATCTTCGCCTTGATGGCCGCCGGCACGCCCTTGGGCGCGAGCAACGAGACGAAGGAATTGACCTCCAGCCCGGCCGGGCCGCCGGCCTCGGCCATGGTCGGCACCTCGGGCATCTGCGGGATGCGCTTGGGCGCGGCCACCGCGATGTAGCGCAGCTTGCCGGCCTTGTAGATGCCCTGGCTCGAGGGAATGCTCGCGAAGGCCCACGGCACTTCGCCGGTGCCCACGTTCGAATACAGCTGCGAGACCTCGCGGTAGGGCGCGTGGCGCATGCGGATGCCGCTCAGCGCCTCGAGCTGCTGCGCGCCCAGGTGGCCCGGGCTGCCCACGCCCCAGGAGCCGTAGACGATGGCGTCGGGATCGGCCTTGGCGGCGGCGATCAGGTCGGCCATGGTCTTCCACTTGGAGTCGCTGCCCACGGCCACGAAGAAGGGCGTGCGGAACAGCGAAGCCACCGGGTCGAAGTGCTGCAAGGTCACGAAGTTGCGCGACTTGTACAGGTGCGGCAGCGCGGCCACGTGCTCGCTGTCGAGCTGCAGCAGGGTGTAGCCGTCGGGCGCGGCGCGCCGGGCCTGGTCGATGGCGATGAAGCCGCCGCCGCCGGGCCGGTTGTCGATCAGCACGCGCTGGTTCCACAGCCGCGAGAGCTTGTCCGAGACCAGCCGCAGCACCGCGTCGGGGCCGCTGCCGGCCGCGAAGGGCGTGACCAGCGTCACGGGCTTGTTCGGATAGTCGCCGGCCTGGGCCGCCGCGCCGCCGGCCATGGCCAGCGAGGTCAGGGCGAGAAGGCCGGTCAGCAGTGCGCGCGGGAAGTTCATGGTCGTTTGTCTCCGGTGGGCCTGGGGCCTCGATGGTTGTGGATCTTGAAGGCGTCGGGTGTCAGTGCGGCGAAAGCGCGGTGGCCTCGGTGCGTGCCGCCGGGCGCAGCGCCTCGGGCGCGTCGTCCAGGCAGCGCTCGGGGCGCCAGGCATAGAGCCACTCGACCGCATCGTAGAAGCGCTCGGGCGTGCGGCCGGTCCAGAGGCTGTTGCGCACCAGGCGCTCCACGCCCCTGGCATGGTAGAGCCGGCCCATCTCGCGCACCGACAGCACCACGCGGGCCGTGCGCGCCACGCGCGCCGCCTCGTAGAGCCGGAAGGCGGCCGGCAGGTCGAAGTCGCAGGCCTTCACGGCCTCGCCGAGCGTCACCGCGTCCTCGAGCGCCATGCAGGCGCCCTGCGCCAGGTACTGCATCATCGGATGCGCGGCATCGCCGAGCAGCGTGGCCGCGCCCTCGCTCCAGCGCTCGACCGGATCGCGGTCGGCGGTGCTCCAGCGGCGCCACGAGGTCGGGCGATCGAGCAGCTGGCGCGGGCGCGCATGCACGCCCTCGAAGTACGACAGCACCTCTTCCTTGCTGCCGTCGGTCACGCCCCATTCCTCGCGCTCGCGGCTGTGGAAGGTGACGACCAGGTTGTATTGCTCGCCATGGCGCAGCGGATAGTGCACCAGGTGGCAGTTCGGGCCGGCCCAGACCACGGGCGCGTTCCAGCGCAGATCGGCCGGCATGTCGGCCGCCGGCACCACCGCGCGGTAGACCACGTGGCCCGAGACGCGCGGTGCGTCGCCGATCAGCGCGGCGCGCACCACCGACTTCACGCCGTCGCAGCCGACGATGGCATCGGCCTGGAAGCGCCGGCCGTCGCGCGTGACCGCGACCACGCCCTCCCCGCGGGTGTCGAGGGTCTCGACCTGCGCCGAGGTGTGGAAGCGGATCAGCGGATGCTGCTTCACGGCCTCGTGGATCGCGCCGTGCAGGTCGGCGCGGTGGCTCACCGCATAGGGGTTGCGAAAGCGCGCGCGGAAGGCCTCGCCGACCGGCACCGAGGCCACCTCCGAGCAGTCGACCGCGTCCATCATCACCAGCCGGTCGGTGAACACCGAGCCCCGGCGCACCGCCTCGCCCACGCCCAGCGCGTCGAGCGCGGCGAAGGCATTGGGGCCGAGCTGCAGGCCGGCGCCGATCTCGCCGATGGCGGCGCTCTGCTCGAGCAGGTCGATCGACACGCCCAGGCGCGCGAGCGCCAGCGCGGCGGCCATGCCGCCGATGCCGCCGCCGACCAGCAGCACGGTGGGGGAAGGGGTCGGGCTCATGCGCGGCTCGCTCAGTCGATGCGCACGCTCAGCGACGGCAGCCGCTCGATGCTGACCTTGATCGTCTGGCCGGGTTTCACCGCGCCCACGCCCTCGGGCGTGCCGGTGAAGATCAGGTCGCCGGGCTGCAGCGCGAACAGGGTCGACAGGTTGGCGATCACTTCGTTGACCGACCAGATCAGGTGCGTGACGTCGCTCTTCTGGCGCACCTCGCCGTCGACCTCGAGGCGGATCTCGCCGGCGTTGATCTCGCCCACCTCGGCCAGGGTGCGCAGCGGCGCGATCGGCGCCGAGAAGTCGAAGGCCTTGCCGATCTCCCACGGCCGGCCCTGCTCGCGCATCTTCATCTGCAGGTCGCGGCGCGTCATGTCGAGGCCGACGGCATAGCCGTGGATGTGGCTCGCGGCCTGCTCGACCGGGATGTCGCGCCCGCCCTTGCCGATGGCCACCACCAGCTCGGCCTCGTAGTGGTAGTTGGCGGTCAGCGCCGGATAGGGAATGGCGCCCGTCGCGCCCTCGGCCACCGGCACCACCGAGGCGTCGTCGTTGGGCTTGCAGAAGAAGAACGGCGGCTCGCGGTCGGGATCGAAGCCCATCTCGCGCGCATGGGCCGCGTAGTTGCGGCCCACGCAGTAGACGCGGCGCACGGGGAACTGCTTGTCGCTGCCGACGATGGGCAGGCCGACGATGGAAGGGGGCGTGAAGACGAAGGACATGAGGGCTCCTGCCGCATGGGGCGGCAACGGTCGAGGGAAAGGAAAAAAACGAAAGGGCCGGGGTTCAGGCGTTCTCGAGGAAGGCTTCGCGCAGGATCCCCATGGCCTGCTGCACCGGCCGGTCCGAGAAGCTGAAGAGCACGCAGTCGCCGTGGGGCGCATGCAGCGTGAGCGGCGCCCACGAGGGCACGACGAAGGTGTCGCGCGGCCCGAACTCGAAGCGCTGGCCCGCGATCTCGGCGCTGCCATGGCCTTCGACCACGCTGTAGACGCTGCCGTCGGTGGCACGGTGCGTCTTGCCCGCGAAGCCCTTGGGCAGCAGCTGCAGGTTGGTCGAGATGGTCGGCATCGGCGAGCCGCCGGTCAGCGGATTGATGTAGCGCAGCTTGTGGCCCAGCCAGGCATCGGGCGCTTCCTGCTTCTGCAGTTGCGCCAGCGCCTCGCGGCTGCGTGCATAGGGGTAGTTGAAGATCGGCGAGGTCTGCGACGCGTGGTCGTGCCGCACCGGCACCATGTTGTGGCCGAAGCGCGCGAGGCTGTGGCCCTCGGGCCGCGCCACGTGCTGCACCTTGGCGTCGTCGTTCTCGGCGAAGCCGGCGTCGAAGAAGCGCAGCATCGGAATGTCGAGGCCGTCGAGCCAGACCACCGGCTCCACCACGCCCTCGATGCCCTCGTTGCCATGGTCGTGCCAGGCCCACGAGGGCGTGATGATGAAGTCGCCCGGGTACATGGTGGTGCGCTCGCCGCCCACGGTGGTGTAGGCCCCCTGGCCGTCGACGATGAAGCGCAGCGCCGACTGCACGTGGCGGTGCGAGGGCGCTACCTCGCCCGGCATGATCAGCTGCAGCCCCGCATAGATCGACTGCGTGATCGACGAGTTGCCGGGCAGCGCCGGGTTCTCGAGCACCAGCACGCGGCGCACGGCCTCCTCGGCCGTGATCAGGTCGGCCGACTCCATCAGCAGCGGGCGGATCTCGTCGTAGCGCCACAGCGCGGGCACGCAGGGCGTCTGCGGCTCGCGCGGCACCAGCGCATGCAGCGATTCCCACAGCGGCGTGAGGTGCAGCGGGCGGATGCGGTCGTAGTAGTCGCGGCGCTCCTGCGCATTGGAGGGCGCGGCGCGGGCGGTGGAGGGGTTCATGGCGTGTCTCTCGCGGTGCATGGCGCGGCGGCGACTTCGGGCGCCGGCCTGGTTAGAACTTCCGAATCAACGGGATCATCCGCCCGCACTACTATTGGCGCAATGGGGGACCGGCGATAGCTCCGATCCTGTTTTTCGATAATGGTGGCCCGCGGGCCGCACACGGCGAGGGCCGCGCCCATGGCACAACTCGATCTGGAATGGCTCTTGGTGTTCGACGAGGTCTACAAGACCGCCAACGTCTCGAGCGCCGCCGAGCGGCTCGGCATCTCGCAGTCGGCCGCGAGCACGGCGCTCGCCAGGCTGCGCACCCACTTCGGCGACAAGCTGTTCGTGCGCACCTCGCGCGGCATGGAGCCCACGCCCTATGCGCGCCAGACCCAGCCGCTGGTGCTCGACATCCTCGACCGCCTCAACCGCGCCAAGGGCGGGCGCGCGGTGTTCGATCCCGCCACGGCCGAGCGCAGCTTCCGCATCTGCATGACCGACATCAGCGAGGTGGTGCTGCTGCCGGGCCTGCTCGACCACCTGCGGCACGTGGCGCCGGGCGTGCGCATCGAGACCGAGATCATCTCGACCGAGAGCGGCCGCCGGCTCGAGGACGGCGCGGTCGACCTCGCGGTGGGCTTCATGCCGCAGCTCGAGGCCGGCTTCTACCAGCAGACGCTGTTCATGCAGAACTTCGTCTGCCTGGCGGCGCGCAACCATCCGCGCGTGGGCGCCCGGCTGACGCGCAAGCGCTTCGAGGCCGAGGCGCACGCGGTGGTGGCCTCCTCGGGCACCGGCCATGCGATCGTCGACAAGACCATCGCGCGGCTCGGGCTGCGGCGCAACGTCGTGACGCGGCTGTCGAGCTTCCTGAGCGTGGCGCGGATCGTGGCCCACACCGAGCTGCTGGTGGTGGTGCCGCGCATCCTCGGCCAGGTGCTGGCCACGCAGGAACCGGTGCAGCTGCTCGAGCCGCCGTTCGAACTGCCCTCGTACGCGGTCAAGCAGCACTGGCACGAGCGCTTCCATGCCGACGCCGGCAATGCCTGGCTGCGGCGCACGCTGGCGCAGCTGTTCAACGAAGGCGAGGCGGCGGGCCCGGCCTGAGCCGGTGGCATGGAGCTTGCGGCCCGGCGGGCATGCCTGGACGACGGGCGGCGGCCGAACCGTCATGCGCGCCCTCGCATAATCGCCTCCCCCACGTCCCGGCCCCCCACGGCCCCTTCCCGAAAGCACAAAGGCACAGCATGTCTTCCATCACCCTGCGATTCCTCGCCGAGCCCAACACCGTCAACTTCGGCGGCAAGGTCCACGGCGGCACGGTCATGAAGTGGATCGACGAGGCCGGCTACGCCTGCGCCACGAGCTGGGCCAAGCGCTACTGCGTCACCGCCTTCATCGGCAGCATCCGCTTCCACCGCCCGATCATGATCGGCGACCTGGTCGAGGTCGAGGCGCGCATGGCCTACACCGGCAAGACCAGCATGAACATCTCGGTCGAGGTGCGCAGCGGCGACATGAAGGGCGGCGCGATGGAGAAGACCACCGAGTGCCTGATCGTCTTCGTCTCGGTCGACTCGCACGGCCGGCCGCTGCCGGTCGAGGCCTACGTGCCGGGCACGCCCGGCGAGATGGCGCTGGCCGAGCGCGCGCGGGCGCACCTCGACGCGAGCCGCGCGGCCTCGGGCAACCCCTGAGCGGTCCGCAAAGACCTGAATAGGCAAAAGGCTCTAACCGCACGCGGCCCGCGCGGCTAGAGTTCGGCGGTTTCCGGCAGACCGCCCCTTTCCCCCTTTCCCGCTCCCCACCCCTTCGGACCGCACATGGCCACCCAGGACGACGACCGCTTCGACAAGACCTCCGACCGCATCAAGGATTCCGCGCAGCAGATCTGGCTGGCCGGCCTCGGCGCCTTCGCCAAGATGCAGCAGGAGGGCAGCAAGGCCTTCGAGTCGCTGGTCAAGGACGGCGCCGGCATGCAGAAGCGCACCCAGCAGGCGGCCGAGGAAACCCTGTCGCAGGCCCAGGCCCGCATGGCCGGCTTCGCGAACGAGTTCGGCACCAAGGCCGCGGGCCAGTGGGGCAAGCTCGAGAACATCTTCGAGGAACGCGTGGCGCGCGCGCTCGACAAGCTCGGCATGCCGCCGCCGGCCGAAGTGGCCGCGCTGCAGGCACGCGTGACGGCGCTCGAGGCCGAGCTGGCAACCCTGCGCGGCACTGCCGGCACCGCGAAACCCGCCGCCAGTCCGGCGCGCGGTGCGCGCGCCGCGCGCCACGCCAAGTCGGTCGAGACCCCGGCACGCAAGGCCACGGTGCGGCGCAACAAATCGAGCGGCACCGAATAAAGCCGCTTTCCGGCCTCGAAGCGGCCGATTCCGGCGCCGAATGCGCAATGAAGCGCTGCACGGCGCCACGCGCATGCGGCACTGCACAAACGCAGTGCCCCGCAAATCAATGTCCCCCTGCGCGCTTCGCGCGGCGTTCCTGCGCTAGAGTGTTTCCAAGAGACAACCCGGGAGCACCGACATGGCCAGGAAAGCGCCACGCCGCACTGCACAACGCATTCTCGAAGCCGCGCTGGACCTGTTCAACCGCTTCGGGGAGCCGAACGTCTCCACCACGCTCGTGGCCGGCGAGCTCAACATCAGTCCCGGCAACCTCTACTACCACTACCCGGCCAAGGAAGAGCTGATCAACAAGCTCTACGAGGGCTACGAGACCGAGCTCGGCGAGCTGCTCCATGCGAGCGAGGGCATCCACGACGTGGAGGACGCCTGGTTCTTCATGCACAGCCTGTTCGAGCTGATCTGGCGCCACCGCTTCCTCTACCGCGACCTCAACGACCTGCTGAGCAAGAACCGGCATCTCGAGACCCAGTTCCAGCTCGTGCTCAAGCACAAGGTGCGCGCGATGCGCCAGCTGATCGCGGGCCTGGGCCGCGCCGGCCACCTCGAGATCGACGCGCAGGAGGTCGACACGCTGGCGCAGAGCATGGTGGTGGTGCTGACCTACTGGCTCAGCTACGAGTACGTGCGCAACCCGCGCCAGGCGCTCGAGCCGGCCCATGCGCAGGCCGCGCTGCTGCGCGGCGCCCGCCACACCCTGCACCAGCTCGCGCCCTATCTCGGCGCCGAGCAACGGCGCCATTTGCTGACACTGGGCCAGGCCTACGGCGGCGAAGATGCCGCCAGCAGCCCTTCCGCCTCGTCCCCTGCCGATATGGCCGCCTGAACCATGTCCCCCCACGATTTCAAACCGCTCCCGCTGATGTCGACCGCGACGGCCGGCGGTACGCCCGGCACCGCCGGTTCCAGCCCCTGGGCGCCGCTGCCCTACGCCGACGTGCCGCGCTTCGATGCGCGCAGCCTGATCGCGCACTGGGCGCGCTTGCATGCGGGCCACGAGATGCCGGCGCCCGAGCACAACGAGGCGCTGGCCGAGGGCTGGGCGCTCTATCACAGCGGCGAGTTCGAACGCGCCGCGGCCATCGGCCTGCTGCACGGCGCCGAGGGCCTGGCGCTGGCCAACCAGGCGACCGCGATCTATGCCAACTACCTCGAGCCGCGCGAAGCCGTGCGGCTCGCGATGTTCCGCCAGGTGGTGGAACGCGCCGGCGCGCAGGTCGCGGCCGAGCCCGACGACTGCCAGGCGCTGTACTGGCAGGCCTATGCGATGGGCCGCTACAGCCAGGGCATCAGCGTGGCACGCGCGCTCGCGCAGGGCCTGGGCACGCGGCTCAAGGAGGCGCTCGAACGCGTGATCGCGCTCAAGCCGCGCCATGCCGACGCCCATGTCGCGCTCGCCGCCTTCCATGCCGAGGTGATCGACAAGGTCGGCGCGCTGGTCGGCCGCATGACCTACGGCGTGCGCGCCGAGACCGCGGTCGAGCTGTTCGAGCACGGCATCGCGCTGCATCCGCATTCGGCCAGCGCGCTGATGGAATACGCGCGCGCGCTGCTGATGCTGCATGGCGACGCGCGCATGGCCGAGGCCACGCGGCTCTACGAGAAGGCCGCGGCGCTCAAGCCGGCCGACGCGAAGGAGCGGCTGGACGTGGAACTCGCGCGCGCCGGCCTCTCCGAATAGGCCGCGGCCACGGCGGGGGATCCAGTCGGCGCGCGGCTGCGTACTGACCGGATGACCCGCCTTCCACACCCCCATCCCGAACGCGCCCCCGCGGCGCGCCCCAGGCACCCGCTCGGCTGGCTGGCCGTGTGTGCGTGCGCCGCGCTCACGGCCTGCGCGACGCCGGCACCGACGATCGCGCCGGTGCCGGCGGTCGACATCGCGCGCTTCATGGGCGACTGGTACGTGATCGCGCACATCCCGACCTTTCCGGAGAAGAACGCGTTCAACGCCGTCGAGTCCTACGCGCAGCGGCCCGATGGCCGCATCCAGACCGACTTCCGCTACCGCGACGGCAGCTTCGACGCGCCGGTCGAGACCCTGCATCCGGTGGCCACCGTGCGGCCCGGCACCGGCAACGCGGTCTGGGGCATGCAGTTCATCTGGCCGATCCAGGCCGAGTACGTGATCGCCGACGTGTCGCCCGACTACCGGAGCACCATCGTCGCGCGCAGCAAGCGCGACTACGTCTGGCTGATGGCGCGCACGCCCGAGCTGGCGCCCGAGGCCTACGCCCAGGCGCTGCGCAAGATCGAGGCCCTGGGCTACGACCTCGCGAAGCTGCGCCGGGTGCCGCAGCGCTGGCCGGAGCGCTGACCCGGCCGTCCGCGCGCCGGGGTTCGCGGGGCCTGGGCACAATCGCGCGCATGCACAGTCCGCTCGTCTCCGGAATCGCCTACAGCGTGCGCAGCTACGCGGGCGAATACGCCGGCCACGACCATGCGCACGCGCAGATCATGTTCGCGCTGGACGGCCGCATGGAGCTGGAGATCGGCGGCCGCGCCGCCTTCACCGACAGCTCCTGCGGAATGATCATTCCGGCCGGCGTGGCCCACACCTTCATGTCGCCGCGCGGCGTGCGCATGGTGGTCATCGACACGCCCGCCGCCGCGGGCGTCGACCGCATCCGGCGCTTCGCGGTCACGGCCGCCTGCAGGAACGACGTCGACCCGGCCCGGGCCGCGCAGCACCTGGCGCACGTGCTCGAGGCGCCCTCCATCCTCGCGCGCCGCGGCATCGACCTGGCACGGCTCGACACCGCCCTCGGCGGCGCGCTGCACGAGCCCTGGAACACCGCGCGCATGGCCGCCCTGTTCTTCCTGAGCCCGCAGCGCTTCCATGCGCGGCTGCTCGAACTGACGGGGCTGTCGCCGCAGGCCTACCTGCGCGCGCGCCGGCTCGACGCCGCCCAGCGCCTGCTGCGCGGCGGCCTGCCGCTCGAAGCGACGGCCCTGCGCACGGGCTACCGCTCGGCCAGCGCCCTCGGCTTCGCGTTGCGACGCGACCGCCAGTCGGGCGCCCGGCACGCGCGCACGGGCTGACGAGGTCGAGAGTCTCTCGACAGTTGCCGCGGCCGCAGCGCTGGAGGATGCGCGCATGACAAAGCACGCTTCCCTCACCGGCGCCGGCATGGTGCTTGCCGCCGCCGCGCTCTGGGGCACGACCGGCACCGCCCAGAGCTTCGCTCCCCTGGACACGTCGCCCTTCTGGATCGGCACGCTGCGCATGGCGATCGCCACGCTGTTCTTCGCGGCCTTCATCGGCTGGCGACGGCAGCGCGGCGAGCCCATCGCGCTGTCGATGGAGCCGGCCACGTGGCGCTGGGTGCTGCTCGCGGGCCTGTGCATGGCCGGCTACAACCTGAGCTTCTTCGCGGGCGTCAGGGCCACGGGCGTGGCCATCGGCACCGCGATCGCTGTGGGCAGCGGGCCGGCCTGGGCCGGATTGCTGCAGGCGCTCGTGTCTCGCACACCGCCCGCGCCGGCCTGGTGGGCGGGCACCCTGCTCGCGATCGGCGGTGGCGGCCTGATGGTGATGTCGGGATCGGGCGCAGGCTCGCGCGCCGACCTCGCCGGCCTGGCGCTGTGCCTGGGCTCGGGGCTCTGCTACGCGACCTACACGCTGGTCAGCCAGCGCCTGGTGCGCCGGTCGCCGCCGGCGACGGTCACGCTGTGGCTCTTCGCGACGGCCTCCGTGGCGGCCATGCCGGCCGCGCTGCTGATCTCCGGCCCCTTCTCGACCACGCCCGCGGGCTGGGTCCTCGTGGCCTACCTGGGCCTCGTGTCGACCGGCATCGCCTACCTGCTGTTCAGCCATGCGCTGCGGCACATCTCCGGCGCCTCGGGCGTCACGCTGGCACTGGCCGAGCCCGTCACGGCCTTCGGGCTCGCCCTGGTCGTCCTGCACGAGCGCCCTGGCCCCTGGGCCTTCGCGGGGCTCGCGATGGTGCTGGCCGGCCTGCTGATCGTGGTGTGGACCGAAGCGCGCCGGGCCCGGTGACACCGCCCCGCGCCCGCGCCCGACCTTGGCCAAGGCCCGACGGGCGCAAAAAAAAGCGCGCCCGCAGGCGCGCCCTCCCCGGTCAAGGCCGCCCGCTCAGGGCAGCTGGGTCCAGTTCTGGTTGTTGCCGCCGTTGCAGGTCCAGGTGATCAGGGCCGTGTCCTGCGTGGTGGATCCGTTCGGGACGTCGAGGCAGGATCCGGAGGCGCGGTTGCGCAGGGTCGAGCCGACCACCGTCCACTGCGTCGCATTGCCGGCCGTGCAGGCCAGTTGCACCACGGCGGCATTGGTGGTCGCGTTGCCGCTCTGCGCCAGGCACAGGCCGCTGTGCTGCGCCACGAACTGCACGTAGCCGCCGCTGCTGGTCACGGTGAACTTCTCGTTGGCGTCGTTGCCGCAGGGCCACTGCACCGCGGTGGCACCGCTGGCGGTCGACACGCCCTTGATGTTCACGCACAGGTTGCTGGCGTCGGAGCGGATGCGCGCGACCAGCGGCGGCGCGGTGTCGAGCGAGCGCACGTACTCGCGCAGCGCCACCACGTCGGCCGGCGGCAGGCCGTTGGCGTTGCCGTGGCCGCTGTCGAGCACCGCCTGCAGCGAGGCGGCCTGGCCGTTGTGGAAGAACGAGGTCACGCTCCAGGTGCCCGACAGCGTCGGCGTGTCGAAGCCCACGCCCGCCAGCGGCTGGTTGCCGCCCTTGCCCGACGAGAGCTGGATCGTGCCCACGTCGTGCCGCTGGCCGTCGCGGAAGGTGCCGCCGGTGTGGCAGGTCGCGCACTGCGCGGTGTTGAACACCGTCTGGCCGCGCGCGGCCTCCACGCTGAGGTTGCCGTCGGCCGTGCGCGCCGGGCTGCGCATGAACTTGTCGAGCGACGACAGGTAGGCCGCGAGGTCGTCGAGCTGCGCGTTGCGTCCGGCCTTGGGCGTGCCCAGCGGATTGGAGGTGGCCGCGTAGTCGGCATTGCTCAGGAAGCCGGTGCCGCCGAACTCGTTGCGGATGTCGTTCTCGAAGTCCTGCACCTCGTCGAAGTTGGCGCTCCAGTGCAGCTTGCCGTGGCTCGTGCCGCGCCGCCCCTGCAGGCTGATGGTGCGGCGCAGGCCCTCGCCGCGCTGGGTGAAGTCCCACACCATGCCGTCGTCGCCGCCATCGGCATGGCAGCTCGCGCACGAGATGTAGTTGTCCTTGCTCATGCGCCGGTCGGCGGCGTTGTAGAACACCTGCTTGCCGCGCAGCGCGGCCGCGGCCAGCGGTTCGGTCGCCACGGTCTGCACGTTGCGCACGAAGACCGCCGCGTTGCTCTCCGAGGCCAGCACCGCCGCCACGTCGTGCACCGACACCGAGCGCGCGAGGAAGTTGTTGACGAACAGGCGCTTGCGCGCGGCGTCGAGGAACAGGCCGTGCGGCGCGCTGCTGGTGTCGATCTCGCCGCGCACCGAGCGCGTGTAGGAGTCGACGATCGCCACCCGGTTGCCTTCCATCTGCGCCACGAAGATGTAGTCGCCCGCGGGCGAGAACAGCGCGGCGCGCGCCGGCGCGCGGTCGTCGAAGTCGATCTGCTCGCCGGCCACGTGGGCCGCCGACTGCAGGTCGACCTGCGACAGGATCGAGCGCACGGTCTGGTCGTGCACCAGGTCGCGGCCGTCGCGGAAGCGGCCGCGCACGATGTTGTCCTTCTTCGAGGGCAGGATGGCGCGCTTGCCGTCGGGCGAGATCACGACCTGGCTCAGGTAGTTGGCCACGCCGCGCGCGCCGGCCTCGGTGTCGATGGTGGTGGTGTCCACCGGCAGCGCGATGGTCGACAGCGCGCTCATCGAGGCCAGGTTGACCTTGTAGAGCTCGCCGCCGGTCATCTTCGACTTGAAGCGCGTGACGTAGGCGATCTGCGCATCGCCCGTGACCGCGATGCCGCGCACCGTGCCGTCGAGCGGCAGGGTGGCCGTGACCGCGCCGGTGGACGGGTTGAAGCTCACGAGGCGCGACTTGCTCTCCAGCGTCAGCAGGCCCTTGGCGCCGTCGGGCGTGAAGACCACGCCGTAGGGACCGCTGCCGTAGTCGAAGGGCACGGTGACCGAGACGCTGCCGTCGGCGGCGTTGAGCGCGACCAGCTTGTCCTCGCCCTGCACCGCGACCCAGACCCGGCCGTCGGGGCCGAGCGCCAGCGTCTTGGCCTCGCTGCCCACCGACACCTCCCACAGCTTGGCCAGGCTCTGGGCGTCGATCGCCGCCACCGTGCCGCTGTCGGGATTGACCGCGTAGACCCGGTTCGCGTCGCCCGCGATGTTGCCGGTGTGCCGCGGCGCGCTCGCGGTGACGGGCGCGATGATGGTCACGTTGTAGGTGTAGTAGGTCTCGCGGCCCGCGCTGTCCTTCACCGTCAGGGTCACGGTGTAGTGGCCGGGCGTGGTGTAGGTGTAGCTGTAGCCGGCCTGGCTCGAGAAGGCCGTGACCGTGCCGTTGCCGAAGTTCCAGCGGAACTGCGCGCCGCCGCTGCCGAGCGTGGACGGGTTGAAGTTCAGCGTGCCGTTGACCACCTTGGGCCCGCTGCCGATGCCGGGGTCGCCGATGACCGCCTGGCCGCGCAAGGTCGCGACCTCGGCGTCGCCGAGCACGCGGTTGAACACCCGCACGTCGGCCAGCGTGCCCTTGAAGAAGTCGGCATTGCCCTGGATCTGGCCCAGCCACTGGAACTTGTTCGCGAGGCCCTTCACGCCGGTGAGGCCGCTCGAGCTGGTCTTGGCGCCGTCGATGTACATGGTCTGCGCGCCCGAGCCCGCGTCGCGCGTGAGCACCACGTGGTGCCAGTTGCCGTCGTTGACCGGCGAGGTCGAGCGCGTGCCCGGGTTGTTGGTGGCCGCGTTGGCCACCGACAGGTTGAGCCGGCCGGTGTTGTCGAGCCAGCCCCAGAACACGTCGTCGGCGCCGCCCGACTGGTCGCGCCCGAAGATGCCGGGCGCGGTCCAGGCGTTGGCGCTGCCGTTCTGCGTGGTCTTCATGTAGAAGCTCAGCGAGGCGGTGCCGCCCAGCACGGTGGCCACGCTGTCGTTCTTGAGCTGCACGCCGCCGGCGCGGGTCGCGAAGTTCAGGCCGATGCTCTCGAAGGCGTCGCCACTGGCGGGCGTGCCGTCGTTGTTCGAGATCGGGTCGCTGAGCTTGCCGTTGAGTGCCCAGTGGTAGCTCAGGCCCACCTCGGCCGCGTTGCCGGTGTTGAAGGTGGACTTGAAGTCGGCGCCGATGGCGTTGCCCGCATAGTCCTTCACGCCGTTGGCCGGCAGGAACACCTCGTAGCTGGTGCCCGGCTGCAGCGGCTGCGTGGGGTGGAAGTTGACGATGCCGAGCTGCACGCTGTAGGTGCCCGCGAGCGTGTTGCCGCCCACGGGCCGCACGATGAAGGTGTTGGCGTTGACGCTCTCGGGCCGGATGTTGTCGGTCATGCCCAGGCCGATGCGCGAGGTCAGCGCCTGCTGCTTCGCGCCGTTGGCGGGCGAGACCTGCTTGACCTCGGGCCGGGTGGTGTCGGGGTCGACCTGGTGCACGACGAATCCGCTGCCCGAGCCGTGGTCGTTGCCCACGAACACGAGGTTGCCGAACATCGCGACCTGGCCGTTGTCCGAATGCGAGAAGTTCGGATCGTCCTCGCGCAGGATGCTGCCGCGGCCCACCTCCACGTGATTGAGCGGATTGCTCACGTCGACCTTGTGGATGCGCGTCTGCGCGCCCTGGATCACGTAGTGGTCCTGCGTGGCGCAGTACAGCTGCTCGTCGATGACCAGGCGGTTGTCCTCGGCCACGAATTTCGAGCGGTCGCTCAGGTCGTAGCTGTACATCTTCGCGCCGCTGTTGCGGGTGGAGACATGCAGGTTCCGGCCGTCGAAGCAGGTCGCATAGTAGAACGGCGTGGTGCCCACGATGGAGTCGAGCACCTTGGGATTGAGCGGATCGGAGATATCGAGGCTCGCGAAGCCGCCGTTGCTCTCCATCGCGGTCAGCACCATGTGGTTGCCCATCGTGAAGATCGGGCCGATGCGAAAGCCGCCGAGTTCGCCGGTGGACACCGGGTTGGACTTGCCGGCGCCGCGGTTGGCGAGCACGGCGTTCGCGGGGTCGGCGGCATCGACGATGAACATGCCCCGGCCCGCCGAAGCCACGTACAGGTAGGGCGCCTGCCACCAGAGCTGCCAGGCGACGTTCTCGTAGTCACCGGCGTTGACACCGGGCAGCGCCAGCTTCTTCACCTGCTTGATGTCGTTGACGTCGGTGAAGTCCCAGAACTCCACGCCGTTGATGCTGGGCAGCACCACGTAGGTCTTGTCGCCGATCCGCGCGGTGCCGAAGGAGTGCGTTTCGCGGAACTCGCTGGTGCGCCCCTCGGGCTCGTAGATCTTCTTGACGAGCCGGAGCTGGCGCGGGTTCGACACGTCGTACAGCAGGAAGCCGCCCGGGCCGAGGCCGCTGTCGGGGGCGAAGGACGTGAGGAAATAGCCGTTGACCATGATGCCGGCGTTCATGCCGTAGTCCTTGCGGCCCGGGTAGGTGGCGGGCACCTCGCGCGACTCGTTGGCGCTGCTGTGCGCGGGGTCGAGCGGATGCGCCGGGCTGGTGATCACCGACACCGGCTTGAACAGTTCCTCCGAGGTGTAGGTGAGGTTGCCCAGCCCCGGCCCCTGCAGCGGGAGGGGATCGGCGACGGCCTCGGACACCGCGGTCGCCATGTTGCCGAGGGTCGTCATCGGACTGACCCCGGTGATCGCCGCGTGCGTCAACAGGGTGACGAACGGCACCATCAATGCCATCAGGTAATACCGGATCTTCATCGTTTGCCTCCAAGTGTTGTTGGAAGTTCGCAGGGGAATCTGCTGACTCGTTCTTCTCTGGCTCGAATCACGACATGCGCGCGCAGCGCGCATCCCGGCGGGCGACGGGCGTCGCCTGCCGTGACGAAAAAAACCTGTTCGCCTACAGCCGCGCTATCGGCTTCGCACCGCGCCGCCCGATTCGTAGAGGGCCCAGGCCGCTTCCGCGCTGGCGCCCTCGTGGATCATCGCCATCAGCGCGCTCACCACCGCGGACGGATTGGCGTGCTGGTAGACGTTGCGGCCGTAGACCATGCCCACCGCGCCCTGGTCGAGCAGCACGCGCGAGCGCGCGAACACCTGCTGCAGGTCCTCGCGGCCGCCGCCGCGCACCAGCACCGGGCAGCGCGCGGCCTGCACCACGCGGTGGAAGTCCTTCGGGTCGCTGGTCGGGTCGGCCTTGACGATGTCGGCGCCCATCTCGCGCGCGAGCCGCACCAGGGTCACGATCTTCTCGGCGTCGCCGTCGACCATGTAGCCGCCGCGGCCCGCGCCGTGCGCCTGCATCACCAGCGGCTCGATCATCAGCGGCATGCCGTAGCGGTCGCAGTCGGCGCGCACGCGCGCGATGTTCTGCACGCACTGGCGGAACAGCTCGGGCTCGTCGGGCAGCATGAACAGGTTGACGACCACGCAGGCCGCGTCCATCTGCACTGCGGGCAGCACCGGGTCGTGCTCGTTCTGCAGCACGGCCCACATCGAGCGGTGGCGCGTGGCGTTGTAGGGATTGCCCATGTCCAGCCGCATCACCAGCGCCGGCCGCTCGCGGCCCGGGCGCAGCTGCAGCAGGTCGGCCTGGCCGTAGTTGAGCTGGATCGCATCGGGCGCCGCGGCCACCAGACGGTCGATGACGCCCGGCATGTCCTCGAGCCCGTCGAGGAAGCTGGGCTCGTTGCACACGCCGTGATCGAGCGCGATGTCCAGGCCGCGGCCGGCCTTCAGCAGGCGGGCGATGCGGACCTCTTTGCCTTTCGACATACGAAAGAACTCCTTGAAGGTGGAAGATGGTTCGAGGGGCGGGACGCGTCTCAGCCGAGCGCGCCCAGGTGCCGCTTCGCGGCGGTATCGATCTGCAGCAGCGCGTCGGCGCCGAGCGCGACCGAGCCGGCCGCGGCGTTCTGGATCGCCTGCTGCCGGTTGCGCGCGCCGCACAGCGACAGCGAGACGGCGCCGTGCTCGAGCGTCCAGGCGATCATCATTTCGGAGAACGAGCAGCCCAGCGCGGCGCGCAGCGGTTCGAGGTCGGCGAAGAAGGCCGCGAGCCGCGCGCGGTTGTCGGCGCTGAAGCGCGGATTGCTCGCGCGCTGGTCGTCGCCCGTGAAGGTGCGCGAGGGATCGATCGGCCCCGCGAGCAGGCCCAGCGCGAGCGAGGAATAACCCATCACCGCCACGCCATGCTCCTTGCACAGCGGCACCAGCGTGGCCTCGATCTCGCGGTCGATCAGGCTGTAGCGCTCCTGCGCCGCGTCGACCGGCCCGTGGCGCAGGTACTCGGCGAGCGTGGCGGCATCGACGTTGCTCACGCCGATCGCGCGGATCTTGCCCTGCTTCTTCAGGTCGAGCAGCGCGCCCATGGTCTCGGCCACCGGCGTGGTGGCGTCCTGCCAGTGCGTGATGTAGAGGTCGATGTAGTCGGTCTGCAGGTTCGCGAGGCTCTGCTCCACTTCGTACGCGATCGCATCGCGGCCGAGGTAGCGGTAGACCGGGTGGCCGTCCTCCTCGAAGAAGTGCGTGCCCTTCTGCGTATGCCACACCAGGCCGCACTTGGTGGCGATCACGGCCTCGTGGCGCCGGCCCTTGAGGGCGGTGCCCACCAGCCGTTCGGAGCGGCCCAGGCCGTAGGCCGGCGCCGTGTCGATCAGCGTCACGCCCGCGTCGAGCGAGGCCTGGATCGCCAGCGTCGCGCCCGCGTTGTCGCCGCCGCCCCACATCCATCCGCCCATGGCCCAGGTTCCCAGGCCGATCGCCGAGCAGCGTATGCCCGACGGTCCCAGCGTCGTCGTCTTCATCTCTTGGTCTTCCTCACGTTGAGCAGGTGGTCGATGGTCACGGCCACGAGCAGGATCAGTCCCTTGATCACGTCCTGCCAGTAGGGCGAGACGTCGAGCAGGATCAGCGAGCTCGTCACCACCGACAGCAGCGCCAGGCCGAGCACCGCGCCGAGCACGGTACCCGAGCCGCCCTTGAGGCTGGCGCCGCCGATCACGGCGGCGGCGATCACGTTGAGTTCCATGCCCATGCCGAAGGTGGGCGTGGCGGCGCCGAAGCGCGCGGTGTAGATCACGCCGGCCAGGCCGGCCGAGGCCGAGCACAGCACCGTGACCCAGAACTTCACGCGGCCCACGCGGATGCCCGAATAGAGCGCGGCCTTCTCGTTGCTGCCGACGTAGAACACCTTGCGCAGCAGGGTGGCGCGGCGCAGCACGAAGTCGCTGATGGCGACGATCGCGACGAAGATCAGGATCACGGCCGGGATGCCGAACAGCGTGCCCTGGCCGATGAACTTGAACTCGGCCGGCAGCGAGAACAGCGACTGCGGCGTGCCCTGCGTGAAGGCCAGGCACAGCCCGCGCACGATCACCATGAAGGCCAGCGAGGCGATGAAGTGGTTCAGCCCGATGCGCGTGACGCAGCCGCCGATCATGGCGCCGATCATCGCGCTGGCGCCGATCGCCATCGCGCTCGCGAGCCAGGGGTCGACGCCCATGAGGAACAGCTTGCCGGTGATCACCATCGCGAGGCACACCACCGAGCCCACCGAGAGGTCGATGCCGCCCACGATCAGCAGGATGGTCATGCCGACCACCACGATGCCCTCGATCGAGAACGACAGCAGCATCGCGCGGATGTTCTCCCAGGTGAGGAAGTACGGCGACGCGAAGCTCATGCCCACGCACAGCACCGCGATGATCAGCAGCAGGCCGGCCTCGCGCATGCTGCCGAGTCGGAAGGGAAGGTTCACGGCGTCTCCTTTGGCCCCCGCCGCCGTGCCGGTGCCGGCGGTGCTCGCGGGGTTGGTGCCGTCTATTCTGAATTGGTAGCTCACTGCATCTCCTGTTCGCCCAGTCCCGAGGCCAGCCGCAGCAGGCCCTCTTCCGTCATCTCGGCCGTGCCGAGCTCGCCGGCCAGCCGGCCTTCGCGGATCACCAGCGCGCGGTCGCACAGACCGATGATTTCCGGCAGTTCCGACGAGATCACGATCACCCCCACGCCCTGGTTCGCGAGCGCGCGCAGGATGTGGTGGATCTCGGATTTCGCGCCCACGTCGACGCCGCGCGTGGGCTCGTCCATCAGCAGCACCGACGGCTTCGTGGCCAGCAGCTTGGCGATCGCCACCTTCTGCTGGTTGCCGCCCGACAGGCTCGCGACCTCGATCGCCACGCCGTCGGACTTGAGGTTGAGCTGCGCGCCGAGGTCCTGCGCCAGCTTGCGCTCGGCCGCGCGTTCCATCAGGCCGAAGCGCGAGCTCACGCGCCGCAGCGCCATCGCGCAGACGTTCTGCGCGATCGGCAGGTCGAGGAACACGCCCGCGGCCTTGCGGTCCTCGCTGAGGTAGGCGATGCCGTGGCGCAGCGCGTCGGCGTACTTGCGGATCGCGAGCGTCTTGCCGCCGAGCCGCACGCTGCCGCGCCGCGCGGGCCGCAGCCCGCACACCGTTTCGGCGAGTTCGCTGCGCCCGGCGCCCATGAGGCCCGCGATGCCGAGGATCTCGCCGCGCTTGAGCGCGAAGGAGATGCCCTGCACGCGCTCGCCATCGGCGATGTCGTCCACCTGCAGCAGCGTCTCGGGCGCCTCGGGCAGCGTGGCGCGCGGCGGGTAGTAGTTGCCGAGGTCGCGGCCCACCATGCGGCGCACCAGCTCGTCGGGCGTGGTGCCGGCGAGCGGGCCGCAGTGCACGTTGCGCCCGTCGCGCAGCACGGTGGCGCGGTCGCAGTTGGCGAAGATCTCGGCCATGCGGTGGCTGATGTAGATGATGCCGATGCCCTGCGCCTTGAGGTCGTGCAGCACGCGGAACAGCGCGGCCGACTCGAGCTCGGTGAGCGCGGCCGTGGGCTCGTCGAGGATCAGCACCTTGCAGTCGAGCGTGAGCGCCTTGGCGATCTCCACCAGCTGCTGGCTCGAGATGCCGAGCTCGTCGACGCGCGCGGCCGGGTCGATGTCCTGGCCGAGCCGGCGCAGCACCTTGGCGGCGCGCGCGTTGAGGCCGCCGTAGTCCATGAAGGCGCGGCCGCCCGCGTTGATCTCGGGCATGAAGATGTTCTCGGCGACGGTGGCGTCGCCGCACAGCGCGATCTCCTGGTGCACCAGGCCGATGCCCAGCCGCATGGCATGGGCCGGGCCGTCGATGCGCACATCCAGCCCGTCGAGCGCGATCGTGCCCTCGTCGGGCTGGTGGATGCCGTCGATGATGTTCATCAGCGTCGACTTGCCGGCGCCGTTCTCGCCGCACAGGGCGTGGATCTCGCCGGCACGCAGCGAGAAGTCCACGCCCGCGAGCGCGCGCGAAGCGCCGAAGCGCTTGCTGATGCCGCGCAGCGAGAGCAGCGGCTTCGGGTCGTCGCTCACTCGCCGATTCCCTTGGTGCCGCGGCGCGCCAGGTACTTGTCCCAGTAGAAGTCGTCGGCGTTGGCCTTGCTCACCACCGACAGGCCGTTGTCGAGGAAGGGCACCGACATCGGGTTGGTGCCGTTGCGCTTGGCGTCGTTCATCGGATCGATGAGCTGCGGGTTCTTGGCCAGGAACAGCATCATCATCCCCATGTAGCCCTGCATGCCCTGGTTGGGATTGATGGCGCCGAACACGTCGCCGGCCTTGATCATGTCGAGGATCTTGGCGTTGACGTCGCAGCACATCACGCGGATGTTCTTCTTCGACTCGATCTTGGCCTGCGCCGCGCCGAGCGCCGAGTTGGCCTCGGGCATGAACAGCGCGCCCAGGTTCGGGTTGGCCTGCGCCAGGCTCAGCACCGCCTGGTAGGCCTTGCTCGGGTCCTGGTTGCTGGCCGCGCGGCCCGCGAGCTTCATGCCCGGGTGCTTGGTCTTCATGCGGTTGACGAAGGCGGCGATGCGGCGGTCGTGGTTGTCCTGGCCCGGGTTCTCGAGCACCGCGTACTCGCCCTTGCCGCCGAGCGCGGCGGCGATCGCGTCGGCCGCCTGCGTGCCCTCGCGGTCGTTGTCGGAGGTGATGAACGAGGCGCGCTTGGAGTTCGGCGAGTCGGCCGCGAAGGTCACGACCGGGATGCCCGCCGCCACCGCGCGGTTGATCGGCTCGATGAACGGGTCGGGGTTCATCGGGTGCAGCAGGATGCCCGCGGGCTTGCGCGCGAGTTCCTGCTCGAAGGACGCGAGCTGCTTGTTCACGTCGTACTCGGGCGTGCCGGTGTAGCGGGTGCGCACGCCCAGCGTGCGGCCCAGCTGTTTCATCATTTCGTAGACCGGAAACCAGTACTCGACGCCCGAGACCATCACGTTCATCACGTAGACGTCGTTCGGGTTGCCGCGCAGGCCGGTGGCGGCCGGTGCGGCGGGCTGCTGGGCGAAGGCGCTGGAGCCGGCCAGGCCCAGGCCGGTGGTGGCTGCGGCGGCCGCCGCGGACTTCAGGAAATCTCTTCTCACTTCTGTCTCCTCGTGTTGCTCAGACCTGGCAGATGGGCCGCCTTGGAGGGTGGCTTTGGATCTCTTGGCGTCATGCATGTTGTCATGACAGGTCAGAATGTATGCGGCTCGTTTTGGCTGGAATACTAGGGGAAACGCTACTGCGATCCGAACCAAATTGCCCGAAGCTGTTATGACATGACAACGAACATCTACCTGGGTATAGACATGGGGTCGAGCAGCCTGAAGGCGCTCGCGCTCGATGCCGACAGCGGGCGCACGGTGGCGCTGGCGCGCGCCGCGCTGCCGCACGACCGGCGCCCCGGCGGCGGTTGCGAGGTGGCCGAGGCGGCGATCCATGCGGCGCTGGGCCGCGTGCTCGGCGCCATCGCGGGCCAGCTCGGCCCGCTGGCCGCCGCGGTGCGCGCCATCGGCTGCACCGGCCACGGCGCCGGCCTCTATGCGCTCGATGGCGCGGGCCGCCTCGTCGGCGGCAGCGCGGTCGCCTCCACCGATCAGCGCGCCACCGCGCGCGCCCTGAAGCTCGCGCAAAGCCACGGCGCCGCGCTGTTCGACGACGTGGGCTGCGGCCCCTGGCCCGGACAGCCGACGCTGATCGCGGCCGAGCTGTTCGGCCACGACGCGGTGCAGCGCGGCGAACTGCAGCGCCTGCTGTTCGCCAAGGACTACCTGGGCTTCCTGCTGACCGGAGAGACCGCCACCGACCTCAGCGACGCGAGCACCGCCGGGCTGGTCTCGCTGGCCAGCGGCCGCTGGTCGCAGCAGGCTTTCGACGCCGCGGGCCTGTCGGACCTGTCGCCGCGCACGCTCGGGCGCATCGTGCCCAGCGGCGAGGTGTTCGGCCGGCTGCTGCCGGCTCAGGCCGCGGCCTGCGGCCTGCCCGCGGGCGTGCCGGTGGCCATGGGCGCGATCGACCTGCTGGCCTCGATGACCGCGATCCGCGCCGAGGCGCGCGGCCATGCGGTGGCGGTGTTCGGCACCTGGAGCGTGAATGCCGCGATCGGCCCGGCCACGCCCGTGGGCGCGCCCAAGCCGCCGGTGGCCGCGGTGGTGAACTTCGGGCCGGCCGAGCGCCGGCTCTACATGGAGAACAGCCCCTCGTCGATGGCCAACATCGCCTGGGCCGCCGAGGCGCTGGGCTTCGGCAGCGAACAGGCCGTGATCGATGCCGCCATGGGCTCGCCGCTGGGCGCGCATGGCGTGCGTTTCCTGCCCTTCGTCAACGGGGGCAGCGCGCCGCCAGGCGCGAGCGCGGGCTTCGTCGGCCTGCGCAGCCACCATGGCCGCGCCGACATGGCGCGCGCGGTGGTCGACGCGGTGGTGGCGCTGCATGCGCGCCACCTGGGCCGGCTCGCGGCCCACGGCCTGCTGCCCGAAGCGCTCACCATGCTCGGCGGCGGCGCGCGCGACGCCCGGCTGGCGCGGCTGCTGGCCGGCTTTCTCGGCCGGCCGGTCGCGCGCTGCGGCGACGACGAGACCGGCGCGCGCGGCGCGGCGCTCTATGCCGCCATCTCGCAGGGCCTCGACCTCGACGCGCCCGCCAACGCCCACCTGCTCGCGCCCTGCGAGACCCTCGCGCCCGAAGCGGGCGACATCCCGGCCTGCGCCGATTTCCTGGCCGGCTTCGATGCGCTGCTCGACAGCCTCGCACCGGCCTTCACCCTGACCACCGGCACCACCCGCATGCCGGATTCCGCACGATGAGCGCCTGGCAACTGCCCTTCACCCGTCCCGCCTCGCTCGCCGGACGCCATTTCTCCACCGTCATCGTCGGCGCCGGCATCAACGGCGTGGGCGTGTTCCGCGACCTCTCGCTGCAGCGCGTGGACTGCCTGATCGTCGACAAGGGCGACTTCGGCGCCGGCGCCAGCAGCGCGCCCTCGCGCATGATCCACGGCGGCCTGCGCTACCTCGAGAACGGCAGCTTCTCGCTGGTGGCCGAGGCCACGCGCGAACGCAACCTGCTGCTGCGCAACGCGCCGCACCTGGTGAAGCCGCTGAAGACGGTGGTGCCGCTCGCGAGCCTGTTCGGCGGCATGCTGGGCAGCGCGCTGCGCTTCCTCGGCCGGCCGGCCTCGCCGCGCACGCGCGGCCTGCTCGCGGTGGCGCTGGGGCTGCGTCTCTACGACCTGCTGGGCCGGCGCCAGCGCGTGATGCCGGGCCATCGCATCGACCGCGTGCCGCCGCGCGACCGCCAGCTGTTCCGCGCGGCGATCCGCTGGACCGCCACCTTCTTCGATGCCTGGATCAGCCATCCCGAATGGCTGATCCTCGAGCTGATCGCCGATGCCTGCCGCGACCAGCCGCGCTCCACCGCGGTCAACCACTGCCGCGTGATGGGCTGCGCCGGCAACATCCTCACCCTGCGCGACGAGATCACGGGCGAGCTGGTGCGCGTGACGGCCGACACGGTGGTCAATGCCAGCGGCGCCTGGCTCGACCGCAGCACCGCGGTGCTCGGCGGCGGCGGCCCGCGCGTGATGGGCACCAAGGGCTCGCACCTGGTGCTCGACCATCCCGCGCTGCGCGATGCGCTCGACGGCCGCATGGCCTACTTCGAGGCGATGGACGGGCGCGTGTGCATCGTCTATCCCTTCCTCGACCGCGTGCTGGTCGGCTCGACCGACATCCCGGTGGAAGACCCCGACCAGATCGCCACCGAGCCCGAGGAGGTCGACTACCTGCTCGAGGTGCTGCGCGAGGTGTTCCCGAACCTCGCCTTCGACCCGGCCGACGTGGTCTACACCTATGTCGGCGTGCGGCCGCTGGCGCGCTCCGATGCCGACAAGCCGGGCCAGATCTCGCGCGACCACTCGGTGGCCATCGACCCGCCGAATGCCACGCGCGACATCCCGATCGTCTGCCTGGTGGGCGGCAAGTGGACCACCTTCCGCGCGCTGGCCGAGGAGGCCACCGACGCGGTGCTGCGCCACCTCGGCCGCGCGCGCACCGCCTCCACCGACATGCTGCCGATCGGCGGCGGCGCCGAGTTCCCGGCCGACGCGGCCGCCACCGAGCGCCTGCTCGAGCGCCTGATGGCCACCGGCGCGAGCCGCCGCCGCGCCCAGGCGCTGTTCGCGCGCTACGGCGCCAAGGCGCTGCCGCTGGCGCAACGACTCGCGGCCTCGGGCGACGTGCCGCTGCGGCATGCGCCCGACCACTCGGTGGCCGAGATCGGCTACCTGTGCCTCGAGACCGGCGTGATCCACCTGTCGGACCTGGTGGTGCGCCGCACCCTGCTGGCGATCCGCGGCCAGGTCACCGACGCCGCGCTGGCCGAGATCGCCGGCATCGCGGCCGAGGCCCTGGGCTGGGATGCGCAGCGCCAGCGCGAGGAGCTCCATGCCTGCGCCACCGCGCTGCGCGAACGCCACGGCGTGCGCCTGCAGACCGCCGCCCCGGCCGCGGATTCCCCTTTGGATGCATCATTGATGGCCTCGAAGCCCGTCCTCACGTGAACAGCCCGACCTTGACCGCGCCCGCCCTCGACCGGAATTCCGAATCGCCCCTGTGGGCCCAGTTTCGCGACGCCGTCCGCCTGCAGATCCTGCAGGGCGAACTGCCGATCGGCGCCAAGCTGCCGTCCGAGGCCGAACTCGGCGACCAGTACGGCATCTCGCGCATCGTGGTGCGCGAGGCGCTGGCCGACCTGGTGCGCAACGGCCTCATCTACAAGATCAAGGGCCGCGGCGCCTTCGTCGCGGCGCGCGAGCGCGACGAGGACTTCGTCTCCACCGTGCTGGGCTTCTCCGACGAGATGGAGCGCAAGGGCCGCTCGGTGCGCACCCAGATCCTGACCCAGGAACTGCGCCTGCCCACCGCGCTCGAGGCCGGCGCGCTCGGCCTGACCGAGGACACGCAGGTGGTCGCGCTCAAGCGCCTGCGCAGCGTGGACGGCGAGCTGCGCCTGCTGGTCGAGACCGTGGTGCCGGCCGACATGGCGCCGGGCCTGCACCGCATCCGGCTGGAAGACCGCTCGCTCTACGACGTGCTGCGCCGCCAGTACGGCCTGCGCCTGGTGCGCGCCGAGCGCTGGATCGACGCCGTGCTGCCCGACGCCCAGACCTGCGAGCTGCTGAACCTGCCCGCGCCCGAGCCGCTGCTGCGCATCGAGTCGATCGCCTACGGGCTCAATGGCCGGCCGCTCGAGCACTACCGCGCGCTGCACCGCTGCAAGTCGAGCCGGCTGCACGTGCAGACCACGACCTGAGGCCCTTCACGCGGCGCGGGCTCGAACGCGGGTGACTGTCGGGTCAGTAAGATGCCCGACTCCTTCCACCCACCTACGCATCCCCCGCCATGTCCGACCTCGACGAACGCTTCCAGACCGCCCAGGCCAACTCCAAGCTGCTGGCCGAACGCCCCGACAACCCCACGCTGCTGAAGATCTACGGCCTGTTCAAGCAGGCGACCGAGGGCGACAACACGGCCAAGAAGCCCAGCTTCAGCGACATCGTCGCGCGCGCCAAGTGGGATGCCTGGACCTCGCGCAAGGGCCTGAGCGGCGACGAGGCGAAGGAACAGTACATCGCGCTGATCGAGTCGCTGCGCGGCTGAGCGCCGGCTTCCCTCACGCCCCGCCGATGATCCCGCGCTCGCGCAGCGCCGCGATCTGGCCGGCGGTCAATCCGATCTCCTCGAGCACCGCGTCGGTGTCCGCGCCCAGCGCGGGCGCGTTCAGGCGGTGCGCGGCCGGCGTGCGCGAGAGCTTGGGCACGAAGCCCGGCACCGACAGCTCGCTGCCGTCGTTCATGCGCAGCCGCTGCAGCATGCCGCGCGCCGCGTAGTGCGGGTCGGCCGCGATGTCGGCGATGGTGTAGATGCGCCCGGCCGGCACGTGCGCGGCATCGAGCGCGGCCAGCACCTCGTCGACCGTGCGGCTGGCGGCCCAGTCGCCGATGGCGGCGTCGAGCAGTTCCACCTGCGCCACGCGGCCGGTGTTGTTCGCCAGGGCGGGATCGGCCGCCAGATCGGGCCGGCCGATGCAGCCCATGAGGCGGCGGAAGATGCTGTCGCCATTGCCCGCGACGATGGCATAGCCGCCGTCGGCGCAGCGGTAGGCATTGGTCGGCGCGATGCCCGGCAGCGCGCTGCCCGCGGCCTCGCGCACCGCGCCGAAGGCGCCGTACTCGGGCAGCAGGCTCTCCATGCAGTTGAAGACGGCCTCGTAAAGCGCCACGTCGACCACCTGGCCCAGGCCCTTGGGATGCTCGGCGCTCACGGTGGCATGGCGGTGCTGCAGCGCCATCAGCACGCCGACCACGCCATGCAGCGAGGCCAGCGTGTCGCCGATCGACACGCCCACGCGCACCGGCACGCGGCCCGGCTCGCCCGTGAGGTGGCGCAGCCCGCCCATGGCCTCGGCCACCACGCCGAAGCCCGGCCGGTCGCGGTAGGGCCCGGTCTGGCCATAGCCGCTGATGCGCAGCATCACGAGCGCGGGATTGGCCGCGAGCAGCGCCTCGGGGCCCAGGCCCCAGCCCTCCATCGCGCCGGGGCGGAAGTTCTCGATCAGCACGTCGGCCTCGGCCGCGAGCTGGCGCACGATGGCCTGCGCCTCGGCCTCGCGCAGGTCGAGCGCCAGCGAGCGCTTGTTGCGCGACTGCACCTGCCACCAGACCGAGGTGCCGTCCTTCATCAGCCGCCAGCTGCGCAGCGGATCGCCCGCGCCCGGCGGCTCGATCTTGACCACCTCGGCGCCGAAGTCGGCCAGCGTGCGGGCCGCGAAGGGGCCGGCGATCAGCTGGCCGAGCTCGATGACCTTGAGGCCGGCGAGCGGGCCGGCGGCGGGAGCGGAGGAGGAAGCGGTGGATGTCGTCATGGCCTGCGAGTGTGCCGCGCGCCGTCGCGCGGGTTCCGCGAGGCTTCGGGGCGGGAAAACACCTATGAATTCTTGACGCTGGCAAGGCGCGGTCGCGGCCGCCCTTCCGCGCCGCAACAATCCAGGCCCGCCCAGGCCGTTTCCCTCGGGGAGAAAGCCCTTTGCTGCGCCGCAGCGCGGGCCGCGATGCACGCCACCCGCCCTCGCCCTCGCATCAAAAAAGTATCGATTCGAGCCGCCATCTCTGGTTGTTGGCATCGGGAGCGATTCGTACAGTCCGCCCCAGCTGTCACGCATCCCGAAGAACCGCCCAGCGGCAGAGACAAGGAAACCGAGCCCCATGCAACCCGATCTGGAAATCGTCGAAGTCCGCGGTGACGAATCGTTCGCCTGCTGGGCCCACGGCTATCCCTACCGCACCGTGCGCTGGCACTTCCATCCGGAGTACGAGATCCAGCTCATCGTCGAGACCCAGGGCGTGTACTTCGTGGGCGACCACGTCGGCCACTTCGAGCCCGGCAACCTCGTGATGATGGGCCCCGACCTGCCGCACAACTGGATCAGCGACGTGCCCGCGGGCCAGAGCGTGGAGCGGCGCGGCATCGTGATCCAGTTCCCGGCCGGCCTGGTGCAGCGCATGGCCGCGAGCTTCCCCGAGTTCGCGCGCATCGCGCCGCTGATCGCCGAGTCGGGCGCGGGCCTGCTGTTCTCGGCCGAGACCGCGGCGGCCGCCAAGCCGCTGATGGAGGCGCTGCTCGAGGCGCGCGGGCTGCGCCGCGTGATCCTGCTGCTGTCGCTGCTCGAGCTGCTGGCCGCGAGCCAGGACCGCCAGCGGCTCGCGAGCCCGGCCTTCAAGCCCGATCCCAAGGCCTTCATGTCGCACGCCATCAACAACGTGCTGGCCCACATCGCGGCCAACCTCGGCGACGAGCTGCGCGAGCCGATGCTGGCCGAGCTGGTGGGCCAGAGCCCGAGCGCCTTCTCGCGCGCCTTCCGCAAGCACACGGGCCAGTCCTTCGTGCGCTACGTGAACCGGCTGCGCATCAGCCGCGCCTGCGAGCTGCTGACCAGCAGCGAGAAGCCGGTGCTCGACGTCTGCATGGACGTGGGCTTCAACAACGTGTCGAACTTCAACCGGCAGTTCCTGCTGCACAAGCGCATGCCGCCGACCAAGTTCCGCAACTTCCACCGCATGCAGGCGGCGCAGGCCGCGCACCTGCGCGGCGCCAGCCCGCCGTAGGCGGCCCGCCCCCGTTTCCCGCATCGCCATCGGCGCGGGCCCGTCCGGGCACCGCGCGGGGCGAAGCCTTGCCCGCGTCGTTTCAACCGTCATCACCCAAGGAGACATGCCATGAAGAAGAACATCCTCGCCACCGCCACCCTCGCCGCGCTGCTGTGCGCCGCCTCCGCCGCGCAGGCCCAGGCGCCGAAGCAGCCGCTGCGCATCGGCATGAGCTTCCAGGAGCTCAACAACCCCTACTTCGTGACCATGAAGCAGGCGCTCGAGGAAGCGGCCGCGAGCATCGGCGCCAGCGTGGTCGCGACCGACGCGCGCCACGACGTGGCCAAGCAGATCGGCGACGTGGAGGACATGATCCAGAAGAAGGTCGACATCCTGCTCTTGAACCCGACCGACTCCACCGGCGTGCAGTCGGCGGTGCGCTCGGCCAAGAAGGCCGGGCTGGTGGTGGTGGCGGTCGATGCCAACGCGCAGGGCCCGGTCGACTCCTTCGTCGGCTCGAAGAACACCGACGCGGGCCGGCTGGCCTGCGAGCACCTGGCCAAGGCCATCGGCGAGAAGGGCGACGTGGCGATCCTCGACGGCATTCCGGTGGTGCCGATCCTCGAGCGCGTGAAGGGCTGCCGCGAGGCACTCGCCAAGTACCCGGGCATCAAGGTGGTGAGCACGCAGAACGGCAAGCAGGAACGCGCCACCGCGCTCACCGTGACCGAGAACATCCTGCAGGCCAACAAGGACCTGAAGGGCATGTTCAGCGTCAACGACGGCGGAGCGATGGGCGCGCTCGCGGCCATCGAGGCCAGCGGCAAGGACGTGAAGCTCACCAGCGTCGACGGCGCGCCCGAGGCCATCAAGGCGATGCAGAAGCCGGGCTCGAAGTTCATCGCCACCACCGCGCAGTACCCGCGCGACCAGATCCGGCTGGCCATCGGCATCGCGCTCGCGAAGAAGTGGGGCGCCAACGTGCCGGCGGCGGTGCCGGTCGACGTGAAGCTGATCGACGCCGAAGGCGCGAAGAGCTTCAGCTGGTAAGGCGCGGGCGGACCCTGGCCGTGACCACGAACGACACCGCCGAGATGCTGCGGCTGGAGGGCGTCTCGAAGCGCTTTCCCGGCGTGCAGGCGCTCTCGGGCATCGACCTCTCGATCCGCAAGGGCGAGGTGCATGCGCTGCTCGGAGAGAACGGCGCGGGCAAGTCGACGCTGATGAAGATCCTCTGCGGCATCCACCAGGCCGACGAGGGCCGCATCTACATCGACGGCAGCGAGCGCCGCTTCGCGGGCTATGCCGACGCCATCGCGGCGGGCGTGGGGATCATCTTCCAGGAGTTCAGCCTGATCCCACACCTGGACGCGGCCGAGAACATCTTCCTGGGGCGCTACCCCACGCGCCGCTTCGGCCTGATCGACAAGTCCGCGATGCGGCGCGCGGCGCAGCAGCTGTTCGACGAGCTCGGCGTGCGCATCGACCTGCGCGTGCCGGTGTGCCGGCTCTCGGTGGCGCAGCAGCAGTTCGTGGAGATCGGCAAGGCACTGTCGCTGAAGGCGCGCCTGCTGGTGCTCGACGAGCCGACCGCCACGCTGACGCCGAACGAGGCGGACCACCTGTTCCGGATCATGCGTTCGCTGCGCGACCGGGGCGTGGCGATGATCTTCATCTCGCACCACCTCGACGAGATCTTCGAGGTCTGCGACCGCATCAGCGTGCTGCGCGACGGCGCCAACGCGGGCCATGCGGAGGTCGGCGCGACCGACATCGACGCGCTGGTCGAGATGATGGTGGGCCGGCGCATCGAGCAGAGCTTTCCGCCCAAGCCGCAACCGGCACCGCATGCGGCCGGCGCGCGCAAGCTGCTCGAGGTGCCCGCGATCCAGCTCGCGAAGGGCGGGCCGGTCAACGCCTTCGAGCTGCATGCGGGCGAGATCCTCGGCTTCGCGGGCCTGGTCGGCTCGGGCCGCACCGAGCTCGCGCTCGGCATGATGGGCGCCGACCGCGCGCACCGCAAGACGGTGCTGCGCAACGGCACGCCCGTGCGGCTCGACGATCCCACGCAGGCGCTGGCGCACGGCATCGGCCTTTTGCCCGAGAGCCGCAAGGTGCAGGGGCTGATCACCGACTTCACGATCCGCTTCAACATCACGCTCAACAACCTGGGCCGGCACCGCCGCGCGGGCCTGGTGCGCGAGGGCGCCGAGAAGCGCGAGGCCGCCGAGCTCGCGCGCCGCGTGGGCGTGAAGGCGCCGGACCTCGAGACCCGCGTGGCCACGCTCTCGGGCGGCAACCAGCAGAAGGTGGTGATCGCGCGCTGGCTCGGCCACTCCTGCGAGGTGCTGATCTTCGACGAGCCCACGCGCGGCATCGACGTCGGCGCCAAGGCCGAGATCTACGCCCTGATGCGCGAGCTCACGCGCCAGGGCAAGGCGGTGCTGATGATCTCGAGCGAGCTGCCCGAGATCGTCGGCATGTGCGACCGCGTCGCGGTGTTCTCGGGCGGGTCCATCGTGGCCACGCTCGAGGGCGCCTCCATCCATTCCGGCGACATCATGCGCCACGCAACCACAGGGGGTTCGCCATGAACGCCACCGCCAGCCATCCCGCGCCGCCCGCTCCCGCCGGCGGATTCCTCACCGAGCTGCGCCGCTCCACGGCCTTCCTGCCGCTGGTCGGGCTGGTCGCGATCTCGGTCTTCATGATCGTCGCGACCGACAACTTCCTGTCCTGGGGCAACCTGCAGAACATCGCGCTGCAGTCCTCGATCAACGCCATCATCGCGGTCGGCATGACCGCGGCCATCCTCACCGGCGGCATCGATCTCTCGGTGGGCGCGGTGGTGGCGCTGTCGGGCACCTTGGCCTCGGGGCTGATGGTGCAGTTCGGGCTGCCGCCGCTGCTTGCGGTGCCGCTGGGCCTGGCCGTGGGCGCGGTCATCGGCCTGTTCAACGGCTACTGCGTGGCCTACCTGCGCATGCCGCCGATCATCGTGACGCTGGCCACCATGGGCATCGCGCGCGGCATCGCGCTGATCTACACCGGCGGCTACCCGATCGACGGCCTGCCCGAGTCCTTCGCCTTCCTCGGCGGCGGCACGCTCGCGGGCATCAAGGTGCCGATCCTGCTCATGCTCGCCACCTACCTCGCGGCCTACGTGCTGCTGAACATGGCGCCCTTCGGCCGCTACGTCTACGCCATCGGCGGCAACGAGGAAGCGACGCGGCTGTCGGGCGTGCGGGTGGCGCGCTACAAGCTGCTGGTGTATGCGCTCAGCGGCTTCACGGCCGCGGTCGCCGGCATCGTGCAGGCCTCGCGCGTGACCAGCGGCCAGCCCGGCGTGGGCGTGGGCTTCGAGCTCGACGCCATCGCCGCCGTGGTGATGGGCGGCACCTCGATCGCCGGCGGCCGCGGCGCGATCGTCGGCACCCTCGTCGGCGCGCTGCTGCTGGGCGTGCTCAACAACGGGCTCAACATGATCGGCGTGTCGCCGTACCTGCAACTGATCATCAAGGGCGGCATCGTGCTGCTCGCGATCTTCATCAGCCGCGAAGCGAAGCGCTAGACCCCTCCCTCTTCCGCCTTGCTCCTTCCCCCTCTGGGGGAAGGCCGGGATGGGGGCACGCGGCGCTCGTTCGGGAGGCTGCGTGCCCCCACCCCGGCCCTCCCCCAGCGGGGGAGGGAGAAACACCCAACCCTCTCTCCTCACAAGGAACCCATGTCTTATCAAAAGCTCCAGTCCGGCAGCACGGGCGCCATAGCCCAACTCGCCATGCAGGCTGTCGTCTGCCACGGCCCCAAGGACTACCGCCTCGAGACCGTCGAGGTGCCCGCCATCGGCGCCAACGAACTGCTGATCTCGATCGCGGCCTGCGGCATCTGCGCCTCCGACTGCAAGTGCCATTCGGGCGCGAAGATGTTCTGGGGCGGCGACGGCCAGCCCTCGTGGGTCAAGCCGCCGGTGATCCCGGGCCACGAGTTCTTCGGCTACGTCGAGGCGCTCGGCGAAGGCGCGGCCGAGCACTTCGGCGTCAGCAAGGGCGACCGCGTGATCGCCGAGCAGATCGTGCCCTGCGGCAAGTGCCGCTTCTGCACCTCGGGCAAGTACTGGATGTGCGAGGTGCACAACATCTTCGGCTTCCAGCGCATCGTGGCCGACGGCGGCATGGCCGACTACATGCGGCTGCCGCCGACCGCGCGCGTGCACAGGATCCCCGATGGCATCGCGCTCGAGGACGCGGCCATCATCGAGCCGCTGTCGTGCGCGATCCATACCGTGAACCGCGGCGACATCCAGCTCGACGACGTGGTGGTGATCGCGGGAGCCGGTCCGCTCGGCCTGATGATGACGCAGGTGGCGGCGCTCAAGACGCCGAGGCAGCTGATCGTGATCGACCTCGTGCCCGAGCGCCTCGCGCTCGCGAAGCAGTACGGCGCCGACGTCGTCATCAACCCGAAGACGGAGAACGCCGACGCCATCGTCAAGGGCCTGACCGAAGGCTATGGCTGCGACGTCTACATCGAGACCACGGGCGCGCCGATCGGCGTGACGCAGGGCCTGGAGATGATCCGCAAGCTCGGCCGCTTCGTCGAGTTCAGCGTCTTCGGTTCGGAGACCAGCGCCGACTGGTCGATCATCGGCGACCGCAAGGAGCTCGACGTGCGCGGCGCCCACCTCGGGCCCTACTGCTACCCGATCGCCATCGACCTGCTGGCGCGCGGGCTCGTGACCTCGAAGGGCATCGTCACGCACGACTTCCCGCTGACCGAATGGGAACGCGCCTTCGCGCTCGCCAACTCGCTCGACTCGATCAAGGTGCTGCTCAAGCCGCAGCCGCGGACCGCCCCATGAAGTACGTGATCGGCGTCGACATCGGCACGCAGAGCACCAAGTGCCTGCTGGTCGGCATCGACGGGCGCGTGCGCGCGCAGGCCGGCGTGGCCTACCAGCCCGAGACGCCGAAGCCGCTGTGGGCGCAGCAGGACTGCGCCGTGTGGTTCGATGCCGTGTGCGAGAGCGTGCGCGCCTGCGTCGCGAAGAGCGGCGTCGCGCCGGGCGACATCGCCGCGATGTGCGTGAGCAGCCTCTATGGCGGCGCCGGCATCCCGGTCGACGAGGCCATGCAGCCGCTGCACCCCTGCCTGATCTGGATGGACCGCCGCGCCACCGCACAGGTCGATGCGGTGAACGCGACGGTCGACGTCGAGAAGCTGCAGGCGATCACGGGCAACGGCGTGGACAGCTACTACGGCTACACCAAGATGCTGTGGCTCCGCGAGCACCGGCCCGAGGTGTGGGCGAAGACGCGCTGGTTCCTGCCGCCCAACAGCTACGTCAACTGGCGCCTCACCGGCGAGCTCGCGGTCGACCACAGCTCGGCCGGCAACATCGGCGGCGTGTACGACGCGGCGCGGCGCGGCTGGTCCCACGAGGCGCTCGGCATGCTGGGCATTCCGGCGCGCATGATGCCGCCGCGGCTGGTCGAATCGAGCGACGTGGTCGGCGGCCTGAAGGCCGAATGGGCCGCGCGGCTCGGCCTCGCCGAAGGCATGCCCCTGATGGGCGGCGGCGTGGATGCCGCGGTGGCCACCTTCTGCGCGGGCGTGACCGGCAGCGGCGACCACGTCGCGATGATCGGCACCAGCATGTGCTGGGGCTTCGTGAGCCCGAGCGTGGATGCGCGCCACCGGCTCATCGGCATGCCGCACGTGTACCGCGGCGCGGACCGCAGCTATGTGTTCGGCGGCGCCATCGCCGCGGGCGCGGCCGTCACCTGGTTTCGCGACACCTTCTGCCAGGCCGAGCTGGCCGAGGCCGCGCGCACCGGCGAGGACGCGCATGCGCTGATCGAGCGCCAGGCCGTCGACGTGCCGCCGGGCGCGCAGGGCCTGGTGTTCCTGCCCTACCTGATGGGCGAGCGCAGCCCGATCTGGGATGCGCAGGCCAAGGGCGCCTTCATCGGCCTCTCGCTCGCGCACGGCCGCGCCCACCTCTACCGCGCCGTGCTCGAGGGCGTGAGCTTCGCGCTGCAGCACAACATCGAGGCCGGACGCCAAAGCGGCCAGCCGCTGGACCCGCGCCTGATCGTGGTCGGCGGCGCGGCCCACTCCGACCTCTGGATGCAGATCGTGGCCAACATCACCGGCTACCCCGTGTTCACCATCGAGGAAGAGGTCGAGGCTGCCCTCGGCGCGGCAATGCTCGCGGCGCTGGGCGCGGGGCTGGTCGATGCGGCGACGGCCGAGCGAGGCTGGGTCACGCTGGTGGAACGCGCAAGGCCGGAGCCCGAAGCGCAGGCGATCTACCGCGAACGCTTCGAGATATACAAGTCGCTGTACCCCGCATTGCGCGATGCGATGCACCGGCTCCAATGAACGCACACCCACTGCACCGACCGAACTACCGCCACGCCTCCCGTGCACAGGGCAGCGGGTGCTTCCCGCAGCGAAATCAAGGAGGAGGCCGAAGGCCGGGGGACATTCGCGGAGGGAAGTACCCGCTGTCCTGTGCACGCCCCCCGAACAAGAGCCACCCGACATGACCCTCACCTTCGATTTCAGCAACCGCAAAGCCCTGGTCACCGGCGCCAGCAGCGGCATCGGCCAGGCCGTGGCCACGCAGCTCGCACGATTGGGCGCCGCAGTCACCGCCGTGGGACGCAACGCCGAAGCCCTTCACGAGCTGGCAGTGGAGACCGGCTGCACCCCACTCGTGCTCGACGTGTCCGACCCGCAAGCCCTCGACCAGGCATTGGCAAAGCTCCCCGCCTTCGACCTGGTCGTGAACTGCGCCGGCATCGCGCTGCTCGAACCGGCGCTCGAGCTGCAGGCCCGGAGCTTCGATGCCGTCATGGCCGTCAATGCGCGTGCCGCCGCGCTGGTCGCCGCGCGCTGCGGCAAGGCGATGGCCGCGGCCGGCGTGCGCGGCAGCATCGTCAATGTCTCGAGCCAGGCCGCGCTGGTCGCGCTCGACGACCACCTCTGCTACTGCGCCTCGAAGGCCGCGCTCGATGCGATCACGCGCTCGCTGTGCCTCGAACTCGGGCCGCACGGCATCCGCGTCAACAGCGTCAATCCCACCGTCACCCTCACGCCCATGGCCGCGCAGGCCTGGGCCGATCCGGCCAAGAGCGCGGCCGCCATCGCGGGCATTCCGCTCGGGCGCTTCGCGCGCGTGGAGGAAGTGGTCGCGCCGATCCTCTTCCTGCTGAGCGAGGGCGCGTCGATGATCAGCGGCGCATCGCTGCCGGTGGACGGCGGCTACACCATCGCCTGAAACGGCGGCGCTTCAGGCGAAGCGGTTGCCGCCCTCGGCCGGCCCCAGCAGCGCATCGAGGTTGCGGCTGATCTTCTGCTCGATCATTTCGCTGAAGCTGCTGAAGAGGAAGCCCAGCGTCGCATCGAAGGTGAGCGTCTGGGCCGTCACCTCGACCGTGCCGTCGATGCCGGCGCGCGTGAAGGTCGCCACGTCGCGCTCCTCGCCCTCGGTGTAGACGCAATCGAGCCCGAACTCCTGCTCGGCCTGCCGCACCCACTTGCGTGCCACCTGGCGTGCGCGGGCGATGCCCAGGGTGTGTTGGCGTTCGATATGGATGTCAGGCACCGTCGTGTTCTCCGTTGTTGTCGTGGCCGCGGCCGCGCCGCGTCTGCAGGATGCCGCTGGCCGTGGCGAGCGCCTGGCGGCGCTCCTCCATGGTCGGCAACCGGCCGATGCGGCGGACCTCAGTGTAAAAGCGCGGCCAGCTCCTGCCCTCGCGTTCGAACAGCGCCTCGAAACTCGGCACCAGGTCGTCGTAGGCGCCCTGCGCGCCGAAGGCCGCGTTGTTGGCGCGCGCCACCCAGCCGTCGTAGGCATGCTGGCGCGGGCCGGCCCAGCCCTCGCGCAGCGCCGCGTAGCGGGCGCGGAAGTCGTCCATCGCGGCCTGCTTCATCGCGGCCACGGCCTTCCAGTCCTGGGCCTTGGCCTCGGGCGATTCGTAGACGCGCGTGAGCGCGCGCCGGGTGTCGAGCGCGAGCGCGCGGAACTGCTGGCGCTGGGCGTCGAACTGCGCGTACTCGCGGCGCGCCGGCTCGCCGGCCTCGCGCTGCAGCCACAGCGCGCCGCCGATGCGCTCGACCGCCGTCGCATAGGACTCGTTGAACACCGTGTCGCCCGCCACGTAGAGCACCTGGTGCGCGAGCTCGTGGAACACCAGCCGCGCGAGCTCGCCCTCGGGGTAACCGATGAAGGTCGACAGCAGCGGATCGCCGCCGGCCCAGTTCATCCAGCCCAGCGTGGAATACGCGGGCACGGGATAGACCGAGACCTCGAGGTCCTGCCGCTTCTGCGCCTCGGCCTCGGCCTTGGCCGCCTCCTCGCTGTAGTAGCCGCGGTAGCCCACGCAGCCCGCCACGGGGAAGCACCAGCTCTTGAGCGTGAGCGAATACGGCGGCGCCGCCACCACGTTCCACACCGCGGCCGCGCGGTGCAGGTCGGCGTAGGCGGTGTAGCTAGGGTTGTCGGGCAGGCCCAGCTCGTCGCTCGCGAAGCGGCGGATGCGCTGCGTGAGCTCGAGCTTGGCCTTGAGCGCCGCGGGCACCGCCGGATCGGCCAGCCAGTCGGGCACCGGCTTGGCGGCGCGCATGATGCCGATGTGGCCGCTGGCCGACTGCCAGTAGTAGCGCAGGTCGGCGCAACCGCCGAGCAGCAACGCGCCGGCCAGCGCCACGATGGAGGCGGCCTTCACGCGGCCGCCGCCTGCGCGCCGGCCACGCGCTCGACCTCGACCAGGCAGTCGTAGAAGGTCGGGCCGCGGCCGATGTCGGTCAGGCGCTGGCTCGTGAGCTGGTTGACGTTGGTGCCGTCCATGCCGAGCTTGCGCCACCAGATGCCCATGCCGTTGACCACGCCGGGGCGCGCGCGGCGCGAGACCTCGGCGCGGCAGCGGTGCTCGCCGCGGCCGTTGAACACGCGCACCAGCGCGCCGTCCTCGATGCCGCGCACGGCCGCGTCGTCGGCGTGGATCTCGAGCAGCGGCTCGACCTCGATCGCGCGCAGGCTGGTCACGTTGACGAAGGTGGAGTTGAGGAAGTTGCGCGCCGGCGGCGAGATCATCGCGAGCGGGAATTCGGTGGAGCTGCCCGCCGGCTCCCAGTTGGGCACGTGGTCGGGCAGGCCGTCCATGCCCATGGCCGCCAGGCGCGCGCTGAAGAACTCGCAGCGGCCCGAGGGCGTGGGGAAGCGGCCCTCGGCGAACGGCGCCTCGGCCAGCTTCACGCTGGTGAAGCCCTGCGCCAGCAGCTGCGGGAAGTCGATGCTCCCCTCGGCAAAGGCGGTGCGGCACAGCGACTCGTCGCTCTCGGCGAAGCAGGGCTCGTCGAAGCCCAGGCGGCGCGCCAGCTCGCGGAACACCCAGGCATTGCTGCGCGCCTCGCCGCGCGGCGCCACGGCCGGGCGGTTCAGCAGCACGTCGGTGTGGCCGTAGCTGCAGTGGATGTCCCAGTGCTCGAGCTGCGTGGTGGCCGGCAACAGGTAGTCGGCATAGTCGGCGGTGTCGGTGCGGAACTGCTCGAGCACCACGGTGAACAGGTCCTCGCGCGCGAAGCCCGCCGCCACCTTGGCCGATTCGGGCGCCACCGCCACCGGGTTGCTGTTGTAGACCACGATCGCCTGGACCGGCTTCGCGGTGTCGAGCAGCGCGTCGCCGATGGTGCTCATGTTGATGGTGCGCGGCCGGCGGCCGGCCAGCAGGTCGGGCCGCTGCAGCGCGGCGCGGTCGACCGGGTAATGGCCCGAGCTGCTCAGCAGCAGCCCGCCCGCGCGGTCGCGCCAGGCGCCCACCAGCGCCGGCAGGCAGGCGACCGCGCGCGCCGCGTTGCCGCCGCCGCGCACGCGCTGCATGCCGTAGTTCAGGCGGATCGCGGCCGGCTTCGTGGTGCCATAGGCCCGGGCCAGCGCCACGATCTGTTCCTCGGGCACGCCGCACACGCGTGCCGCGCGCGCGGGCGGCCATTGCAGCGCGCGTTCGCGCAGTTGCTCCCAGCCCAGCGTGTGGTTCGCGATGTAGTCGTGGTCGAGCCAGTCGTGCACGATCAGCTCGTGCATCAGCGCCAATGCCAGCGCGGCATCGGTGCCCGGCAGCAGCGCGATGTGCTCGTCGCACTTGTCGGCGGTCTCGGTGCGGCGCGGGTCGATGCACACCAGCCGCGCGCCGGCGCGCCGGGCCGCCTGGGCATGGCGCCAGAAGTGCAGGTTGCTCGCGATCGAGTTGCTGCCCCAGATCAGGATCAGCTTCGCCTCGGCGAAGAACTCGATGCGCATGCCCACCTTGCCGCCCAGCGTGTGGACCATGGCCTCGCCGCCGGCCATCGAGCAGATGGTGCGGTCGAGCAGGCTGGCTCCGAGCTTGTGGAAGAAGCGCCGGTCCATCGATTCGCCCTGCACCAGGCCCATGGTTCCCGCATAGCTGTAGGGGAGAATGGCCTCGGGATCGGCGCGCAATGACCGAAGATGCGCGGCGATGCCGTCGAGCGCGGCCTCCCAGCTCACCGGCTCGAAGCGGCCGCTGCCCTTGGGGCCGACGCGCTTGAGCGGCTGGACCAGCCGTTCGGCATGGTCGTTGCGTTCGATGTAGCGGGACACCTTGGTGCACAGCACGCCGCCCGTGTGCGAATGGGCCGGATTTCCCTGCAGCTTGACCGCCACCCCGTCCTTGACGGTGGTGACGAGCGCGCAGGTGTCCGGGCAGTCGTGGGGGCAGGCGCCGAGCACCGTGGCGGCAGCGGCAGGCGAGGAGTCGTGGGGGGTGTCGTTCGAGGCGTGGGCCATCGGGCGAGTCTAAAGTTTTTGGCGTTTTCAGGGCATGCGGCGGGTTCGGCGCATGACGTATGGCAGGAGGGGGTTTTCGCAATGATGAATCGCAGGCATTTCTCGATGGCGGCCGGTGCCGCCGCGCTCGGCGGTTTCGCCGCCGTCGCCCGGGCCCAGGGCGACGGCCCGATCGTGCTCGGCCAGTCGGCGCCGTTCACCGGCCCGGCGGCGCAACTGGGCATCCAGTTCCACCAGGGCGCCAAGGTGTTCCTCGACGCCTACAACGCCCAATCGGGCCGCCGCGCGGTGCAGATCAAGACGCTCGACGACGGCTACGAGCCCGATCGCTGCGCGGCCAACACGCAGAAGCTGATCGACGAGGACGTGTTCGCGCTGTTCGGCTACATCGGCACGCCCACCAGCCTGGCGGCGCTGCCGCTGGCGGTGAAGGACAAGGTGCCGTTCGTGGCGCCCTTCACCGGCGCGATGGCGCTGCGCGAGCCCTTCCACAAGAACGTGTTCCACCTGCGCGCCTCGTACAACGACGAGACCGCGCTGATGGTCAGGCAGCTCACCCACCTGGGCCTGAAGAAGATCGCGGTGTTCCACCAGAACGACGCCTACGGCAAGGCCGGCCTCGACGGCGTGACGCTGGCGCTGGCCGAGCAGCAGCTCAAGCCGATCGCGCAGGCCACGGTGGAGCGCAACTCGGCCGAGGTGGCGCCGGCCGTGAAGACGCTGCTGGCGGCGCGGCCCGACGCGGTGGTCCAGGTCGGCGCCTACAAGGCCTGCGCAGCCTTCATCCGCGAGGCGCGCAAGGCCGGCTTCGGCGGCACCTTCTTCAACCTCTCGTTCGTCGGCACCCAGGCGCTGTCGGACGAGCTCGGCAAGGAGGCCGCGGGCGTGCTCGTGACCCAGGTCGTGCCCTCGCCCTACAGCCAGGCCAACGCGATCGCGCGCGAGTTCACCGAGGCGGTGCGCAAGGCCGGCAACGGCGCCAGCGCCAATTTCTCGAGCCTCGAGGGCTACCTCGCGGCCAAGGTGCTGGTCGAGGGCCTGCGCAAGGCGCCCGGCAAGCTGTCGCGCGAGGGGCTGATCACCGGCCTCGAGAGCATCGACCGGCTGCAACTCGGCGGCTTCGAGGTCTCGTTCTCGGCGAAGAACCACGTGGGCTCGAAGTTCGTCGAGCTCTCGATGCTCACGGGCGACGGCAAGGTGCGGACCTGAAGCGGTCCGCCCGGTTCGGGCGGCTCAGCGCCCGCTGAGCCCGTCGGCGGCCTGGAACATGGCCTGCCGCGCCTGGCTCACGATCTGGCCGCGCCAGGCATCGGTGTCGGTGTAGAAGGCCTCGAGCGTGCGCCGGCGGATCGCGTCCGACAGGTCGGCCGGTGCCTCGGGATGGCGGTGCAGCCAGTGGTCGCCGCGCAGCGCGGTCAGCACGTCGAGCACCGGCACGGTGCCGTACTCCATCGCAATGCCCGTGTACTCGGCCTGCGGGCATTCATCGTAGACGGCATCCCACATCAGGCCGCGCAGCAGCGCCGAGGTCGAGGAGCCGTCGTAGATCGAGGTGACCGGCGCCGCGTCGGCCTGGCCGGCGCCGTTGCCCCACCAGGCGTTGGCGCGCTCGTAGGCGATCTTGTCGTCGCGGCAGGCGAAGATGCGCTCGCCGATGCCGTTCGGGCCCAGGCCGGTGTGCAGGTCGATCCAGGCCAGCCGGCGCGTGCGCCGCGTATGGCGGCGCAGCACGGCGCGGATCATCCGGTGGCTCCAGGTCGGCGCCTTGCCGCCGAAGAACAGGCCGTCCTCGAACTGGTACTGGCCGCCGCTCACCGCGGTCTGGTAGGCGCCGATGCCGTTCTTCTCGATCCAGGCATTGACCGCGGCCTGGTTCTCGGCCGTGGGCGGCCAGGTGTCGGGCACCAGCAGCGCATGCAGCTCGGCATAGGCGGCATTGACCGGCAGCGGCTGCGTGAAGTCGACGAAGTTGCGGTTCAGGTCGACGTTCTCCTGCGTCACGCGGCGGCCGAACGAGAAGCCGTGCGGATTGAGCGCATGCACGTAGAGCACCGCCACGCCGGCCGAGCGCGCCTTCTCGCGCCACTCGGCGTCGTGCAGCGCGAACACCTGCACGCCGCTGCCGCAGTGGCCTTCCACGCCGTGGCAGCCGCTGCTGAGGATCAGCAGCCGGTCGGCGTCAGGCGCGCCGTCGAAGGCCACGTCGCACGAGAGTTCCTCGCCGTCGCGCCCGCGCATCGGCAGCAGATGGGGTTCCACGGTCAGGCCCGCGCTCAGGCAGGCCTGCAGGAATTTCTGGCGCGCCTGCGCATAGCGCGGCGCGAAAGCCTCGCCGATGCCGATCATTTCTTCGCGGCGCCGGTGGCGAGGTACTGCTCGGCGATCTGCACCCAGCAGGTGGCGCCCAGCGGGATCAGGTCGTCGTTGAAGTCGTAGCTGGCGTTGTGCAGCGTGCACGGGCCCTCGCCGTGGTGCACGTCGCGGTGCGCGCCGTCGCCGTTGCCGATGAAGGCATAGGCGCCGGGCTTGGCCTGCAGCATGAAGGCGAAGTCTTCCGAGGTCATGGCGGCTTCCTGCTTGAGCACGTTCTCGGGGCCGACGATGCCGCCCATCACGCGGCGCGCGAAGTCGGCCTCGGCCTCGGTGTTGATGGTGGGCGGGTAGTAGCGCTCGAAGCGGAACTCGCAGGTCGCGTCGTGCGCCGCGCAGATGTGGTCGCAGATCTGCTTCATGCGTGCCTCGATCATGTCGAGCACCTCGAGCGAGAAGGTGCGCACCGTGCCCGACAGCTCGCAGTTGTCGGGGATCACGTTGTTGGTTTCGCCGGCATGGATGGTGGTGACCGAGATCACGGCCGAGTCGGTCGGCTTCATCTTGCGCGTGAGGATGGTCTGGAAGGCCTGCACGATCTCGCAGGCGATCGGCACCGGGTCGATGCCGGTCTGCGGCAGCGCCGCATGGCCGCCCTTGCCCACCACGTTGACGTAGAACTTGTTGCCCGAGGCCATCACCGGGCCCGGGCTCACCGCGAACTGGCCGGCCTTCATGCCCGGCCAGTTGTGCATGCCGAACACGGCGTCCATCGGGAACTGTTCGAACAGCCCCTCCTTGATCATCTCGCGCGCGCCGCCGCCGCCCTCCTCGGCCGGCTGGAAGATCAGGTAGACGGTGCCGTCGAAGTTGCGGTTCTTGGCCAGATGCTGCGCCGCGGCAAGCAGCATCGCCGTGTGGCCGTCGTGGCCGCAGGCGTGCATCTTGCCGTGGTGCTTGCTCGCATGCGCGAAGGTGTTGAGCTCGGTGACCGGCAGCGCATCCATGTCGGCACGCAGACCGACCGCTCGGTTGCTGGTGCCGTTCTTGACGATGCCCACCACGCCGGTCGTGCCGAGGCCGCGGTGGATCGGGATGCCCCATTCGGTGAGCTTGCCCGCGACCACGTCGGCGGTGCGGACTTCTTCGAAGCAGAGTTCGGGGTGGGCGTGGAGGTCACGTCGGACGGCGGCGATGCCGGCCGCCTGCGTGACGAGCGAATCGATGAGTTTCATGGCTTGCTCTCAAAACGCCAGTCTATCCACTAAGGCATTTCCGAGCACACCGGAAAACACCCGACCCAAGGGCTTCATGGGGTGTGGGTCCAGAAGCCGCGGTGCGGCGCGGCCGCCTCGTCCTCGAGCACCGGTCCGACGACCTCCACCTGCCGCTGGCCGCGCACGAAGACTTCGCGGCAGGGCAGCGAAAAGGTCGGGTTTTCCGGATGGTCGCCCGTGAGGCCGAGCAGTGCGTGCTCCGACAGCGCATAGACCACGCGGCCGATGTTCGTCCAGTAGATCGCGCCGGCGCACATGCAGCAGGGCTCGGCGCTGGTGTAGAGCGTGCAGCGCGCGAGTTGCTCGGGCGTGAGCAGCCGCGCCGCCTGCGCGGCCGCGACCAGCTCGGCATGCTGCGTGGGATCGCCCTCGGGCGGCATCGAGTTGTTGCCGGCGCTGACGACGACCTCGCCGTGCTCGTTGGCCACCAGCGCCGCGAACGGGTGGCGGCCGCGGGCCTTCGATTCCTCGGACAGCGCGATCGTCATGCGCAGCAGCTCGAGGTCGCGGGGGGACAGGTCGGCGGATGGGGAGGCGGGTGTGTTCATGTCGATGGAATCCGTTGCAAGTCGCAGCGGACCGACGATCTCAGCAATCGCCGTGCCCGGCTCGCCCCAAGATACCGGAAACCGGCGGCCGCGGCCATCCGCGCGCGCCGCGCCGAGTTCCGGGACAATGCGCCGCATGTCCCTCACGCTTTCCCCCCGCAGCCTGGAACTGGCCCAGGCCCTGGTGCGCATGAACACCATCAGCGCCAACAGCAACCTCCAACTGATCGACTTCGCGCAGGCCCATCTCGCCGCCCTCGGCGTGAAGAGCCGCATCACCTACAACGCCGAACGCACCAAGGCCAACCTGTTCGCCACGCTGGGCGAGGGCAAGCCGGCCGGCGTGATCGTCTCGGGCCACACCGACACGGTGCCCTGGGACGGCCAGGACTGGAGCGTCGACCCGCTCTCGGCCACGGTGCGCGACGGGCGCCTGTACGGCCGCGGCTCGGCCGACATGAAGAGCTTCATCGCGGTGGCGCTGGCCAATGCGCACCGCTTCCTCGAGAGCGAGGCCCCCTTCGCGGTGCACTTCGCCTTCAGCTACGAGGAGGAGATCGGCTGCTTCGGCGTGAAGGAGCTGATCGCCGACATGCGCGACGCGGGCATCAAGCCGCTGGCCTGCATCGTGGGCGAACCCACGAGCATGGTGCCGGCCATCGCGCACAAGGGCGTGTACCGCTACAAGTGCTGCGTGCGTGGCAAGGAGGCGCACTCCTCGCTCACGCCGAAGTCGGTCAACGCCATCGAGATGGCCGCGCGCGTGATCGGCAAGGTGCGCGACATGGCCGAGGGCTTCGAGCGCGACGAGCCGCGCTACGAGGGCTTCGACGTGCCCTTCAGCACCGCCAGCGTGGGCCAGTTCCACGGCGGCATCGCCGACAACGTGGTGCCGCGCGACGCCGAGTTCCGCTACGAGTTCCGCGACCTGCCGACGGCCGACGCGAAGCGCATGCAGCAGGAGGTGCTGGCCTATGCGGGCTCGCTCGAGCCGGCGATGAAGAAGGTCGCGCCCGACGCCGGCTTCAGCTTCGACACCATCTGCGAGATCCCGAGCTTCCTCGGCAGCGCCAACGACGCCATCACCAAGCTCGCGCAGCGCCTGGCGGGCGAGGAGCGCACCACGCTGGTGGCCTTCGGCACCGAGGCGGGCCTGTTCAAGAACGCGGGCATCCCCACCGTGGTGTGCGGCCCCGGCAGCATCGAGCAGGCGCACCAGCCCGACGAGTACGTGAGCCTCGACCAGCTCGCGCGCTGCGAGCTGTTCATGCACCGCCTGGCGTCCTCGCCGGCCATCGGCTGAACAGGCTGCGTTGACGACCCCGGCCGCCGAGGGCGACGACGCGCTGCGGCGCATGAAGCGCGTGGCGCTGGGCCTGCTGTGCGCCGCCGCGGCGCTCTATGCGGTCGCCACGGTGCTGCACGACCGGCACCCGGTGTTCGGCTACCTCGCGGCCTTCGCCGAGGCCGCGATGGTCGGCGCCATCGCCGACTGGTTCGCGGTGGTGGCGCTGTTCCGCCATCCGCTGGGGCTGCCGATCCCGCACACCGCGATCATCCCGAGCAACAAGGACCGCATCGGCGCCAAGCTCGCGGGCTTCATCTGCAACAACTTCCTGAGCACCGCGCAGGTACTCGCGAAGCTGCGCGAGTTCGATCCGGCCGGCCGCATGGCCGAGTGGCTCGCGCGGCCGGCCAGCGGCGAGCGGCTCGGCGAATGGGGCGTGGCCGCGACGCGCTACGGGCTCTCGGCCTTCGACGACGCGCGCGTGCGCGACTTCATCGGCAAGGCCGCGGCGGCCGGGCTCGAGAAGATCGACCTGTCGCAGCTCATGGGCCAGACGCTGGGCGCGCTGACCGCGGGCGGGCGCCACCAGGCGCTGCTCGACGGGGTGCTCGAACAGATCGCGGGCGTGCTCGACGGCGAGGAGGTGCAGGCGCACATCACGGAGGCGATCGCGCGCGAGATCAAGACGCTGCGCTTCGTCGGCCTCGACCAGGTGGCGGCGCGCCTGGCCACGCGCAAGATCGTGGCGGCCGTGGCCCACACCATCGCCGAGCTCGCGGCCGAGCCTGAACACCCCATGCGGCGGCGCTTCGACCATTTCGTCGACGACTTCATCGTGCGGCTGCGGCACGACCCCGAGTTCCATGCGCGCGGCGAGCGCATCCGCGCCGAGCTGATCGCGCATCCGGCGCTGGGCGACTACCTGCACGGGCTGTGGGGCGAGCTGCTGGCGTGGCTGCACGAGGACCTCGGCCGCGGCGACTCGACGATCCGCCGGCGCATCGCCACGATGGCGGCCGCGCTCGGCCAGCGGTTGCAGGGCGACGAGGCGATCCGGCGCTGGATCAACGAGCAGATCGAGGCCGCGGCGCCGCTCGCGATCGAGCGCTACCGCGAGGACATCCGGCGCTACATCGTGGAGCGCGTGGCGCAGTGGAACACCGAGGAGATGACGGCCGAGCTCGAGCGCAACATCGGGCGCGACCTGCAGTTCATCCGCGTCAACGGCACGCTGGTGGGCGGGCTCGTGGGGCTGCTCATCCACGCGGCGACGCAGCTGCTGCGCGCCTGAGCGGCGAGCTTCAGCCGGCGCGCTGCTGCGCGATCACCAGCAGCCCGTCCATGATCAGGCTCTCGACCAGCTCGAAGTGGCCGTTCATCACGGGCGCCATCTTCCAGCCCGCGCCGCCGGTCATGTAGCAGGCCGGCTCGGCGCCGCAGTGCGAGCGCACGTGCTGCACCATGCGCTCGACCGCGCCGGCGATGGCGTAGGTGCCGCCGCTGGTCAGCGCATCGCTGGTGTTGGTGGGGAATTCGCGCACCTCGCCGGTGGGCACGTGCAGGCCCGCGGTGCCCGACTCGAGCGCGCGCAGCATGATGCCGTGGCCCGGCAGGATCAGGCCGCCGAGGAACTTGCCGTCGGCATCGACGGCCTCGACCGTGACCGCGGTGCCGATCAGCACCACCACCATGGGTCGCGGCGCGCCTTCGCGCAGCATGCGGTGGCGCGCACCGATCATCGCGACCCAGCGGTCGGCACCGAGGCGCGTGGGATGGTCGTAGCCGTTGACGATGCCGGCCTCGGCGAGGCTGGGCATGACCCAGCGCGGCGGACAGTCGAAGCGCTCGACCACCTGCTCCTCGGCGCGGCGGCGCAGCGCATCGCCGGCGACGACGCAGCCGAGCATGCTGGAAGGCGATGGAAGATCGGCCCAGGGGCCGTCGGCGAGCCGCTCGATGTGATCGAGGAACTCTGCACCCTGCGCCAGCAGGGCGGCGCCGGGGCGAGCCGCATCGTAGAGCGCCCACTTGAGGCGCGTGTTGCCGATGTCGATCGCGAGAAAGGGAGCGGTGGCTGCGGACATGCGCGGCATTATTGCGACTTTGTGACTATTCCTGCTGTCGCGGTGTTGTCGGTCGCGGTCGGGGACTACGCGGGGGCACCCCGGCGCGCCGCTACATTCGCGAATTCCATCGACCACCGACCAAGGAGAGAACCATGGGATTGTTGAGTTTCATCAAGGAAGCGGGCGAGAAGCTGTTCGGCGGCTCGTCGGCCCAGGCGGCCGAACCCGATGCCAACGACAAGGCCGCGGCCGCCATCAAGACCTACATCGAGACGCAGAACCTCGGCCTCACGAACCTCGCCGTGACCTATGTCGCGAGCACCGGCATCGTGACGCTGGCGGGCAACGCGCCCTCGCAGGAAGCCAGCGAGAAAGCCTCGCTCGCGGCCGGCAACGTGGCCAACGTGACGAGCGTGGAGAACAACCTGGTCGCGCCCGCGGCACCGCCCGCGCAGTACCACGACGTGGTCAAGGGCGACACGCTGTCGGCCATCTCCAAGAAGTACTACGGCGACGCCAACAAGTACAACGCGATCTTCGAGGCCAACAAGCCGATGCTTTCGCATCCGGACAAGATCTATCCGGGGCAGAAGCTGCGGATTCCGCCTTTGAACTGATCTTTCGCGACTCGTACAGGAAAAGGCCCGCGGCTTGCCCGCGGGCCTTTTTCTTTGAACTCGGCGACTTGCCGAATGTCGCCTCAATAGCAACAATCGTCGCCCAATGAGCAACGATTCTTCCTTGATGGACCTGCTGTTCCCCGCCGCGCGGCAGCGCGTGCTGGCGGTGCTGCTGCTGCAGCCGCAGTCCGCATTCCATCTGCGCGAGCTGGCGCGCCTGACCGACAGCCATGCGGGCACGCTCGCGCGCGAGGTGGACAAGCTGGCGCGCACCGGCCTGCTCAAGCGCAGCGAACAAGGCAACCAGGTGCGCTACAACGCTGACACCCGCCATCCTCTGTTCGAGGACCTCGCGGCGATGTTTCGCAAGACACATGGCGTGGTGCCCGCCGTGCGCGAAGCACTGGCACCGCTGGATGCGCAGATCCGGTTCGCGCTGGTGTTCGGCTCGATCGCGCGCGGCACGCCGTCTCCGGGCAGCGACGTGGATCTTCTCGTGCTGGGCAGCGTCGACTTCATGACGCTCGCGCAGGCGGTGTTTCCCCTGCACGCGACGCTGGGCCGCGAAGTGAACACGGTGCTCTACACAACCGAGGAATTTGCACGGCGCGCACGCGCCGGCGATGCCTTCGCACGCGACATACTCGCCAAACCCAAACTGCTCGTGAAGGGAGGAGCGGATGAGCTTGCAGAACTTGCAGGCGATCGGGCGGCTGCAGGTCCACCAGCCTGATGCCGCGGGCATCGCCAAGCTGCTTCAGGCGGCGCGTCGCAACCTGGCCGACGCGCATGTCGCACAGGTCAGCACCGACAACCGCTTCGATGCGGCCTACAAGTGCATCATGCAATGCGCGATGCTGGGCCTGTGGGCCAACGGCTACCGCACGGCCACCAGCCAACCGGGCCACCACCAGACGGCCATCCAGAGCCTGGGGCTGACGATCGGCGTGGCGCAACCGGACATCATCGTGCTCGATGCGCTGCGCCGGCAACGCAACGTGAGCGACTACGAGGGCGACCCGATCTCCAATGCCGCGCTCCAGGCCTGCATCGACCAAGCCGCGCAATTGCTGGCTGGTGCCGAGGGTTGGCTGCGCGCCCATCGGCCCGATCTGCTGTCCCCTTAGCGGCTCAGTTCTGCTTCCAGGGCAGCCCACGCTTGCGCCACCCCCCAACAAACCCCCGGTGGCCGTTCTCGTCCGGATTCCCCTCGAACCCCTCGAGGATGTTGTAAGCCTCCACCCCCAGCTCCGTCGCCCGCTTCGCCGCCGCGATCGAACGCACACCGCTGCGGCACAACAGCACCACCTTCTTCCCACCTTCGCCAGCCGCGCGCACGCCCTCGTCGAAGCCCGGGTTCAACGCCATCCCCGGCCATTGCTTCCACGCCAGCGGCACCGCGCCTGGCACGAAGCCGACCCACTCGCGCTCGGCATCGGTGCGCACGTCGACCAGCACGGCCTCGCCGCTGGCCATCCATTGCGCCGCCTGCTCGGGCGTCACGTCGCCGGCATAGCCTTTTTCACCCACGGGTTCGGTCATCTTTTGCATTCCTTCCAATTCGATCGATGGCAAGAGGGTTCCCACGAAGCGGCGGCCATCTTTACCGGTTCCCGGTGGCCGTCGGATGGTGAAATTTTTCACCGGTTCGTGAAAACCCTGTTTGTCGTGTTTTGCTGCGCGCCAAAGATGGCGGCTTGGGCCTGTCAACCATAACTCCAAGACGGCGGCCTGGGATTTCCCCAGTCAGACCTATGGAGAGAGACAACATGACAGACAGCAAATCGACCCGCCGTCGCAGCCTGCTCAAGGGCGCCGCGGTGGCCGCAGGCGCCATGTCGGCGCCGATGGTCGCCATGGCCCAGACCACCACCCTGCGCTTCCAGAGCACCTGGCCGGCCAAGGACATCTTCCACGAGTACGCGCAGGACTACGCCAAGAAGGTCAACGACATGGCCGGCAGCCGCCTCAAGATCGAGGTGCTGCCCGCGGGCTCGGTGGTGCCGGCCTTCCAGCTGCTCGATGCCGTCGCCAAGGGCACGCTCGACGGCGGCCACGGCGTGGTCGCCTACTGGTACGGCAAGAACTCCGCGCTCGCGCTCTGGGGCTCGGGCCCGGGCTACGGCATGGACGCCAACATGATCCTGGCCTGGCACACCTACGGCGGCGGCAAAGCGCTGATGGACGAGATCTACAAGAGCCTCAACCTCGACGTCGCCTCGTACCTCTACGGCCCGATGCCCACGCAGCCGCTGGGCTGGTTCAAGAAGCCGGTGTCCAAGGCCGAGGACATGAAGGGCCTGAAGTTCCGCACCGTGGGCCTCGCGGTCGACGTGTTCACCGACATGGGCGCGGCCGTGAACCCGCTGCCCGGCGGCGAGATCGTGCCCGCGCTCGACCGCGGCCTGATCGACGCGGCCGAGTTCAACAACGCCTCGAGCGACCGCGTGCTGGGCTTCCCCGACGTGGCGAAGAACTGCATGCTGCAGAGCTTCCACCAGTGCGGCGAGCAGTTCGAGGTGCTGTGGAACGGCGCCAAGCTGCGCGCGCTGCCGCCCGAGCTCAAGGCCGTGATCGAGTACGCGACCCAGGCCGCGAGCGCCGACATGAGCTGGAAGGCGATCGACCGCAACTCCAAGGACTACGAGGAGCTCAAGAAGAGCGGCATCAAGTTCTACAAGACGCCCGACTCGGTGCTGCGCGCGCAGCTCGCCTCGTGGGACAAGACCATCGCGAAGAAGTCGGCCGAGAACCCGCTGTTCAAGAAGGTGCTCGATTCGCAGCGCGCCTTCGCCGAGCGCGCGGGCCAGTGGCAGAACGACTACTCGGTCGATTTCAAGATGGCCTACAACCACTACTTCGGACGGCAGGCCAAGAAGACCTGAACGGGTCTTCCGGCCAGAGAAAGAACGCGAGGGCACCCCGAGGCGGGTGCCCTCTTCTCATTCCCGATTTCGCCAGGCGCGGGCCGCGCACGACACGCGCAGCGCCCGGCGAGGAGTTCGTCCCGATGCAATCCTTCCTGTTGGCGGTCGACCGGTTCTCGACGTGGATCGGCAAGACTTTCGCCTGGTGTGCCCTGCTGCTCACGCTGCTGATCAGCTGGGAGGTGTTCTCGCGCTACGTGCTCAACCGGCCGCATGCCTGGGTGCTCGACGCGCAGATCATGCTCTACGGCGCCATGTTCATGACCGCCGGGGCCTACACGCTCTCGAAGAACGGCCACGTGCGCGGCGACGTGCTCTACGGCTTCTTCATGCCGCGCACGCAGGCGCTGGTCGACCTGGTGCTCTACATCGTCTTCTTCCTGCCCGGCATCATCGCGCTGACCTGGGCCGGCTGGATCTACGCGAGCGAGGCGCTCGCAATCCGCGAGCAGACCTTCTCGGCCGAGCCGCTGCCGCTGTACCCGTTCAAGTTCGTCATCCCGCTCGCGGGCTTCACGCTGCTGTTGCAGGGCATCGTCGAGATCATCCGCTGCGTGCAGTGCATCCGCGACGGCGCCTGGCCCTCGCGCGAGGAGGACGTCGAGGAGGTCGACGTCGAGAAGCTCAAGGAGATGGTGCACGTGAAGGACGCCGACATCGCCGCGCTCGACCGCGTGGTGGTCGCCAACGAGGCACGGGAGGGCGCGCGATGAAGATCCGCCGCGAACTCTGGTTCGGCCTCACCTTCATGGCCCTGATCGTGATCGGCGGCGCCACCGTGCTGCTGCGCGCCGAGACCATCACCAACGGCCACCTGGGCCTCTTGATGCTGTCGCTCGTGGTGGTGGCGATCATGCTGGGCTTTCCCACCGCCTTCACGCTGATGGGCATGGGCATGCTCTTCACCTTCCTGGCCTACGACCGCGACTGGCACCGCACGCTCGACCTGATGGTGCAGTCGGCCTACAAGACCATGGCCAACGACGTGCTGATCGCCGTGCCGCTGTTCGTCTTCATGGGCTACCTGGTCGAGCGCGCCAACCTCATCGAGTCGCTGTTCAAGAGCCTGCACCTCGCGCTCGCGCGGCTGCCGGGCGCGCTCGCGGTCGCCACGCTCGTGACCTGCACCATCTTCGCGACCGCCACCGGCATCGTCGGCGCGGTGGTCACGCTGATGGGCCTCTTGGCGCTGCCCGCGATGCTGCGCGGCGGCTACAGCGTGCCGCTGGCCGCGGGCGCGATCACCGCGGGCGGCTGCCTGGGCATCCTGCTGCCGCCTTCGGTGCTGCTGATCGTCTACGGCGCGACGGCCGGCGTGTCGGTGGTGCAGCTCTATGCGGGCGCCTTCTTCCCGGGCCTGATGCTGTCGGGCCTCTACGTGCTCTACGTGATCCTGATCGCGAAGCTCAAGCCGCAGTGGGCTCCGCCGCTGTCGGCCGCCGAGCGCGTGGTGCCGCTGCCGCCGCTGACGCAGCGGCTCGCGAGCAGCCCGACCGCGCATGCGCTGGTCGGCCTGCTCAAGGGCAAGCGCAACGGCGACGTGCCGTTCTCGCACGTGCTCAAGCAGCTCGGCATCGTGGCGCTGCCCGCCGTCATCTACGCGCTGCTGGCGCTGTCGAGCTACAAGGCCGTGACCACGGTCGAGGCCGAGGCACGCTACGACATCGAGGAGATCGGTGCCTCGCGCGGCAGCAGCAGCGGCAGCAGTTCGGGCGGCTTGCAGGAACCGCCGGCCGAGGGTGGCCTGCAGGAGCCGCCGAGCGAGGGCGGGCTGCAGGAACCGCCGAGCGAGGAGCCCGCGGCCGGCGCCGTCGCCGAACCGCCGGGTGCCGAAGCACCGCCGGCGGCGCCCGCGCCCGCCACCACGGAGACCGCGCAGACCACGCCGGCCGGTGCCAGCACCAGGCCGCCGCCCACCTGGTGGGTCGCGACCTTCTCGGTGCTGGGCGCGCTCACGGCGCTGTTCTACCTGTTCCTGAGCTTCGCGCGGCTCGAGATCTTCAAGATGCTGCTGGCCTCCTTCTTCCCGCTGCTGCTGTTGATCCTCTCGGTGCTGGGCTCGATCGTGCTGGGCCTGGCCACGCCCACCGAGGCCGCGGCCATGGGCGCGCTCGGCGGCATGCTGCTGGCGGCGGCCTACCGGCGGCTCAACTTCACGGTGCTCAAGGAGTCGGTGTTCCTCACCGCCAAGACCTCGGCGATGGTGTGCTGGCTGTTCGTGGGCTCGGCCATCTTCTCGGCCGCCTTCGCGCTGCTCGGCGGCCAGGCGCTGGTCGAGGAATGGGTGCTGAGCATGAACCTCACCAAGGTGCAGTTCCTGCTGCTGAGCCAGGTGATCATCTTCCTGCTCGGCTGGCCGCTCGAGTGGACCGAGATCATCGTGATCTTCATGCCGATCTTCATCCCGCTGCTCGACAACTTCGGCGTCGATCCGCTGTTCTTCGGCCTGCTGGTGGCGCTGAACCTGCAGACCGCCTTCCTGTCGCCGCCGGTGGCGATGGCGGCCTTCTACCTCAAGGGCGTGAGCCCGCCGCATGTCACGCTGAACCAGATCTTCCTCGGCATGCTGCCCTTCATGGGCATCCAGGTCCTCGCGATCTTCCTGCTCTACATGTGGCCGCAGATCGGCCTGTGGCTGCCGCAGCTGCTCTACAAGTAGTAAGAACGACGGCGGAGGGGAAACGCATGGCGGCGGCCGACCACCGACCGCCGCCATGCGCGCGGTCTCACTCGCCCTCGATCTTCGCGGCCTCGACCACCTTGCCCCAGCGCACGTATTCGGCCTTGCTGTAGTCGGCGAGCTTCTGCGGGTTCATGTAGTCGGCCGTGGCGCCGAGCTCGGCGGCCTTCTGCTGGAAGGCCGGCGTGGCCACCACCTTGGCGATCTCGGCACTGAGCTTGTCGATCACGGGCTGCGGCGTCTTGGCGGGCGCGAACACGGCGAACCACGAGGTCGCGTCGAGGTTCGGCAGCCCGACCTCGGCCGCGGTCGGCACGCTCGGCAGCGAGGCCACGCGCGCCTTGCCGGTGACGGCCACCGCGCGCAGCTTGCCCGACTGGATGAAGGGCATGAACGGCGGCGGCGTGCCGAAGGTCATGTCGACCTGCGCGCCCAGCAGGTCCTGCAGCGCCGGGCCGGTGCCCTTGTAGGGGATGTGCGTGAGCTGGATGCCGGCCTGCTGCTCGAGCATGGCGCCGGTCACGTGCTGCAGCGAGCCCGGGCCCGAGGAGGCATAGGTCAGCTTGCCCGGGTTGGCCTTGGCATAGGCGATCAGCTCGGCCATGGTCTTCACCGGCAGGCCCTCGCGCACCACCACCACCTGCGGCGCGCTCAGCACGTTGGCCACGGCGCGGAAGTCCTCGGGCACCCATTGCGCCTTCTGCTTCGTGACGTGGGGCGAGATCACGTGGTAGCCCGAGTACTGCATCAGCAGCGTGTGGCCGTCGGCCTCGGCGCGCTTGACCGCCACCGCCGCGATCACGCCGCTGGCGCCGCCGCGGTTGTCGACCACCACCGGCTGGCCCAGCGCCTTCCCCAGCGGGTCGGCGAGCATGCGCCCGGCGATGTCGGTGGTGCCGCCGGCGGCCGTGGGCACCAGCATCGTGATCGGCTTGGAGGGATAGGTCTGGGCCATGGCCGGGCCGGCGAGCAGCGCGGCCGCGGCCAGCGCGGCGATGAAGCGAAGGGGTTGCATTCGAATGTCTCCTGGTCTTGTGGGATGAAAGGGAAGCGAAGCGGTCTCAGTGCGCGCGCGCGGCCTCGCGCGCCAGCGCGCGTTCGCGCGTGGCCTCGAAGTCCGCGGGCGGCGCATGCAGGTCGAGCCGGCGGCCGGCCTTGACGATCTGGCTCGGGATGTCGTGGCCGATCAGCGCCGGCAGCCGGCGCGCGGCATCGATCACGCGCTCGAGGTCGACGCCGGTGTCCCAGCCCGAGAGCTCGAGCGCATGCACGATCTCCTCGCTGCAGACGTTGCCGGTGGCGCCCGGCGCATAGGGGCAGCCGCCGATGCCGCCGATCGAGGCATCGAAGCGGCGTGCGCCGGCGTCGATGCCGGCCAGCACGTTGGCCAGCCCCATGCCGCGCGTGTTGTGGAAGTGCAGCGTGAGCTCTGTGCCGGGCCAGCGCTGCCGGAAAGCGCGCGCGAGCCCGTGCACCTGGCCGGGCCAGGCCATGCCGGTGGTGTCGCACAGCGTGACGCCGCCGGCGCCGAGCTCCTCGACGAAGCGCTCGCACCAGCCGAGCACGCCGGCCTCGGGCACGTCGCCCTCGATCGGGCAGCCGAAGCTGCACGACAGCGAGACGTTGACCGCCACGCCGGCCTGGCGCGCGAGCGCGGCCACCTCGGCCAGCGCGCGGAACGACTGCTCGCGCATCATGCGCAGGTTGGCGAGGTTGTGACTCTCGCTGGCCGACATCACGAGGTTCATCTCGTCCACGCGCGCATCGATGGCGCGCTCGGCACCGCGCACGTTGGGCACCAGCGCGGTGTAGGCCACGCCGTCCACGCGCTCGATCTCGCGCAGCACCACCTCGGCGTCGCGCAGCGCGGGAATGGCCTGCGGCGAGACGAAGGCCGAGACCTCGATCTTCGCCATGCCGGCGCGCGAGAGCGCGTTGCACAGCGCGATCTTGTCCTCGGTCGGCACGAAGGCCGCCTCGACCTGCAGGCCGTCGCGCAGGCCCACCTCGCACATCCGCACGCGGCGATCGCCGTCGAATGTTCTTCCGTTCCAGACCGCGTCGTTCATGCAACCACCTTCCTGCCGCGCAAGGCGGCGATGTCTTCCGATGTGAATCCGATCTCGCCGAGCACCGCGTCGGTGTCGTCGCCCAGCCGCGGCGCCGAGGAGCGCACCGTGCCCGGCGTGCCCATGAGCTTGGGCACCACGCCGGGCACCTCGATCTCGTGGCCGTCGCGCGTGGACTGGCGCAGCAGCATCTCGCGCGCGCGGTAGTGCGGGTCCTCGGCGATGTCCTTCGCGGTGTAGACCTTGCCCGCGGGCACGCGCGCCGCGCCGAGGACTTCGAGCACCGTCGCCACCGATTGCGGCAGCGTCCAGGCCTCGATCGCCTGGTCGATCTCGGGCACGCGCGCCACGCGGCCCGCGTTGTTCGCGAGCGCGGGATCGGCGCCGAGGTCGTCGCGGCCGATGCTCTGCATGAGCCGGCGGAAGATGCTGTCGCCGTTGCCCGCGATCAGCACGTAGCCGTCGGCGCAGCGGTAGGCGTTCGAGGGCGCGATGCCCGGCAGCGCGCTGCCCGCGGCCTCGCGCACCGCGCCGAAGGCGCTGTACTCGGGCACCAGGCTCTCCATCACGTTGAACACCGCCTCGTTGAGCGCCACGTCGATGACCTGGCCCTGGCCGCCGTTGACCTTGCGGTGGTAGAGCGCGGTCAGCACGCCGATGGTGCCGTGCAGCGCGGCCAGCGTGTCGCCGATCGAGATGCCGCAGCGCACCGGCACCCGGCCCGGCTCGCCCGTGAGGTGGCGCAGCCCGCCCATGGCCTCGCCGATGGCGCCGAAGCCCGGCAGGTCGCGGTAGGGGCCGGTCTGGCCATAGCCCGAGATGCGCAGCATGACCAGGCCCGGGTTGCGCTCGCGCAGCACCTCGTAGCCCATGCCCCAGCCCTCGAGCGTGCCGGGGCGGAAGTTCTCGATCAGCACGTCGGCCTCGGCGATCAGCCGGCGCGCGATCTGCTGGCCCTCCTCGCTGCGCAGGTCGAGCGCCAGCGAGCGCTTGTTGCGCGACTGCACCTGCCACCAGACCGAGGTGCCGTCCTGCAGCAGGCGCCAGTTGCGCAGCGGGTCGCCGCTGCCGGGCGGCTCGATCTTGATCACGTCGGCGCCGAACTCGCCGAGCGTCTTGCCGGCAAAGGGGCCGGCGATCAGCTGGCCCATCTCGATGACGCGCAGGCCTTGCAGCGCGCCGGGACTCAGGGGAAGGTTCATGGCTTGGGGGCTTTCTCGGCGAAGGCGACGGCGGACGCATGCAGCGCGCCGCTCGCGGGGGAACGTGAAGCGACCGACGGGCGCGGCTCGCGCCGGCGCAGCGATTCGGGCAGCGCGAAGGCCAGCAGCGCGGCGCACAGCAGCGCCAGCGCGCCGATGACGTAGAGCGCGGGCGTGGTGCTGCCGCTCAGGTCCTTGATGCGGCCCACCATCACCGGGCTCACGATGCCGCCGAGCTGGCCCAGCGTGTTGATCAGCGCGATGCCGCCGGCCGCGGCCGCGCCGCTCACCAGCTTGGGCGGCAGCGCCCAGAAGGCCGGGATCGAGGCGATCACGCCCGCGCCCATCACGGCCAGCGCGAGCACCAGCAGGTCGGTGTGGTGGTCGAACAGGCCGGCCGCGAAGAAGCCGATGGCCGCGAGCAGCAGCAGCGCGATCACGAAGCGGCGGCGCTCGCCGCTGCGGTCCGACAGCCGCCCGACCACCACCATCGCGATCGCGCCGCACAGGTAGGGCACGGCCGTCAGCAGGCCGATCGCCGTGGGATCGGTGCTGCCCGAGGCGCGGATCAGGTGCGGGGCCCAGAAGTTGAGGCCATAGGACGCGACCTGGATCAGGAAGTAGATCAGCCCGAGCATGAGGAAGCCCGGCGTCTTCAGCGCGTCGAGCAGCGAGCCATGGGCGCCGGCCGCGCCACCCTGCTCGGCGATGCGCTGCGACAGCCGCGTGCGCTCGTCGGGCGTGAGCCAGTGCGCGTCGGCGATGCGGTCGTCGAGCCGCACGAACACCAGCAGGCCGAGCGCGATGCACGGCAGCCCGCCGACCAGGAACAGCCAGTGCCAGCCGGCCATGCCGAGCAGGCCATCGAAGTGCGCGAGCACCAGGCCCGCGGCGGGCGCGCCGAACAGGCCCGCGAAGGCCGAGGCCAGGAACAGCATCGAGGTGACGCGGCCGCGGTGCGCGGCGGGGAACCACAGCGTGAGGTAGAACAGCACGCCGGGCGCGAAGCCCGCCTCCATCGCGCCGATCACGAAGCGCAGCGCATAGAACTGCCACTCGGTCTGCACGAACATCATGAGCGCGGTGGCCACGCCCCACGAGACCATGATGCGCGCGATCCAGCGCCGCGCGCCGACCTTGTAGAGCATCAGGTTGCTCGGCACCTCGAACAGCACGTAGCCGACCACGAACAGCCCGGCGCCGAAGCCGTAGGCGGTGTCGCTCAGGCCCAGGTCGCTCTGCAGCGCGAACTTGGCGAAGCTGATGTTGATGCGGTCGAAGAAGGCGAAGAGATAGCACACCATGATGAGCGGCATGATTCGCCACGCGACCTTGCGCACGATGGCGCCGTCGTCGTCGAGGAGGGAGGTGGGGGTAGCCATGGGAGCCTTTGTCTGCGCGGCTCGCCAGCACGACGCCGCATTCGTTGCCCGGATTCTGGGCAGCGCGGCCGCGCGGGAGAACGACAAAGGCGCGCACGCAGCTTTCGCGGAACGCGAAAGCGCCCGAGGGTTAACCCTGGCAGAGGTGGTCGATCAGGGTGCGCACGTGGCGCGGCACCACGCCGGCGTCGCGCAGGCCGATCAGCAGCCGGCGCTCGGCCCAGGCGTCGTCGAGCGCGATCTCGCGCAGGCCCATCGAGCGCAGGTGCGGCTGGATCGCCGCGTGCGGCAGCACGGCCACGCCCATGCCGGCCGCCACCATCTGGCACACGGCATCGAAGCTGCGCACCTGGATGCGCAGCCGCAGCCGCCGGCCCAGCGCCTCGGCCGCGGCCTGCAGCCGCTGCGCGAGCGAGGTCTCGGCCGGCAGGCTCACGAAGTCGTACTCGGTCGCCTCCTCGAGCCGCACGCTGCGCCGGCGCGCCAGCGGATGGCCGCGCGGCACCACCATCACCAGCCGGTCGACGCGGTAGTTGACGAGGTGCAGCCCGAGGCTCGGCGTGCCCTCCGCGAAGATGCCCGCGTCGGCGCGGCCGTCGAGCACCGCGAGCACGATCTCGCTGCTGTTGCGTTCCTCGAGCTCGATGCGGATGCCGGGATTGGCCGCCACGAAGCCCGACAGCCCGCGCGGCAGGAACTGCGTGACGGCCGAGGTGTTGACCCACAGCCGCACCACGCCGAGCACGCCCGAGGCGTAGTCGGACAGGTCGGCCGCGAGCTGGTCGACGTCGTCGAGGATGCGCTGCGCATGGCGGTGCAGCGCATCGCCCGCCACCGTGAGCGTGACGCCGCGTGAATGGCGCTCGAGCAGCGGCGTGCCCACGGCCGCCTCGAGGTCGGAGATGCGCTTGCTGGCCGCGCCCACCGCGAGGTGCGCGAGCTCGGCGCCCTTGCTGATGCTGCCGGTGCGCACCACCAGGTTGAACAGCGACAGCGAGACCAGGTCGAGGCGGTGCAGGTTCATGGCGTGGGCCCGTGCCTCAGCGGCGGCGCTCGACGTAGGGCCGCGCCTGCAGCAGCACGATGCGCTCGCCCACGGTGGCCCATTCGATGTCCTGGTCGACGCCGCCGAAGCCGCGCTTGACCGCCGCGCCCACGTTCGCGAGCCGCACCACGAGTTCGTCGGTCAGCACGCCGCGGCCGGCCTCCAGCGGCACCTCCTTCACGCCACCGTCCTTGTCGAGCTGCAGCGCGCTGTCCTCGGCCGAGCGGCTCAGCACCTGGATCGCCTTCGACCAGCTCGAGTACATGAGCTGCTCGGCCACGCGCCGGCCCTCGACCACGCGGATGCCGATGCCGCGCTTGGCCGAGATGTAGGTGACGTGCGGATGGCCGGCGTCGAAGGGGTCGCGCGTGATCATCACGCCCGCGCTGGTGGCGTCGATCGCGGTCTGCACGAACACGCCCATCAGCACCGACTCGGCACCGAAGCCCGCGGCGCCGCGCGCCTCCCAGGCCTCGGCATTGAAGACCGAGGCCCAGACCTTCTTCACCGCGAGCTCGAGCGCGTCGCCGCTCTTCACGTTGGGCACGGTGGTGTAGAGGCCGGCGCCGCTGAAGCCCGGCAGGTCCTCGGAGTTGGACGAGCTGCGCACGAACACGCCGCCGCCGCCGAGCTGCGACTGCCAGGCCGCGCGCCACGCGGCCGCGGTGGCGGGATCGACCGGCCACTGCACGATCTCGGCGCGCAGTGCCTCGAGCGCGCGCTGGCGCACCAGCGGGTCGGCCGCGAAGCCCGGCGCCTGCTGCATGCGCGCGATGCGCTCGGCCAGGCCGTTGGCGCGCATGAAGCGGTCGTAGTGCGCGAACGGAATGCAGAAGCCGTCGGGCACGCTGGTCGACGGGATGCGCGCGGCCTGCAGCGCGCCGAGGTTGGCCGCCTTCACGCCGCATTGCGCGCTGTGGCGAGCGCGCAGCGAAGCCAGCGGCAGCAGCCGCGCTTCGCGCAGGTCGGGCCGCACGGCCGCGGCGCCACCCGGCGCGGCGCTGCCGCGGCCCATGGCGGCCGTGCGCGCGGCGCGCGTGGGCAGCGCCGCGATCTCTTCCGGCGTGAGCGGGCGCACCTGGTAGCCCGAGGCCGCGACCTTGAGCGCCACCCACTGGCCCGCATGCGCGCGCAGCGCCTCGGCCGCGTCGCGCACGTAGGCATTGGGAATGCCCCAGCCCTTGGCCAGCAGGTTGACGTGCGACAGCGCCGTGGACGGCCGCTCGGTCAGCACGCCCGCCACCGGCGGCAGCGCGATCGGCACCTGGCGCAGCACCGCGATGTCCTCGGGCAGCAGGGCGTTGACCGCGCCATCGTCCTCGACGATGCGCACCCGGCCGCTGGCGGTGCCGAGGTTCATCGGCAGGTAGGGCTGCTCGCGGATCAGCGCCTCCTGCGTCACGAAGTCGACGCCGGCCTCGCGTGCCACGCGTTCGTGCAGCGTGGAGTTGGTCTTGAACTTCACGGGCGCGAAGAAGCTGGCCTTCACCGCGCGGTCGGCCTCGCGCAGCAGCGGCGCGGTGAGCCGGTCGCCTTCCCAGAATTCGTAGCCGAAGCCCGCGACGTTCTGCTGCCAGCTCAGCGTGCCGAACAGGAAGCGGCGGTCGGGCACGAGGTAGTTGCGATCGATCTCGCGCTTGCCCGCGTGGGGCGCCAGGCCGGTGTCGCGCACGAAACGCACATGGAGCTGCCAGCGCGGCGTGTCGAGGTAGTACACGCGCGGCGCCGGCTTCGCGCGCCGGTCGATCACGAACAGCACATGCGGCAGCGCCATCGGCGTGCCGGCGTCGTAGGTGCGCGCGAGCGCGTCGAAGTCGGCGCGGCTGGCGAGCGCGGGCAGCGACGAGGCGCCGCCGGCGGGACGCACGGGCGAGGCCGGTTCCTCCACGCGCTTTTGCGCGTCATAGAACGAGGGCTTGCGCGCGAGCTGCGCATCGGCGGGCAGGGGCACGAGAACGGACAGGCACGACACGAACAGCGCGAGCCGGCGCGCAACCGCGCCGCGTGGAAGGTGCCTGGGGTCGTTCTTCATGCGCTTGTCTCTGTCCTTCGTTGCCGACGAGCGCGGATTCTCGCTCCACCGCCGCCACCGGCGCGCGCGGGCCCCAAGCCCCGTGCCCGGCAGCGGTCATCGGCGAGGGCTACAGTGCGCTCGCAAAGGAGAGCCTTGTTCCATGTCCACCCCCTACGACTTCGATCTCTTCGTCATCGGCGGCGGCAGCGGCGGCGTGCGCGCCGCGCGCATGGCCGCGCAGACCGGTGCCCGCGTCGGCCTGGCCGAGGCCGCCGAACTCGGCGGCACCTGCGTCAACGTCGGCTGCATTCCCAAGAAGCTCTACAGCTACGCGGCCGGCTATGCCGAATCCTTCGAGGAAGCGGCGGGCTACGGCTGGCAACTGCCGGGCGAGCCGGTGTTCGACTGGTCGCACCTGAAGTCGCAGCGCGCCACGGAGATCTCGCGGCTCAACGGCATCTACGCCTCGCTGCTCAAGAACTCGGGCGTCACGCTGGTCACGGGCTGGGCCCAGCTCGCCGATGCCCACACGGTGGAGGTCGACGGCAAGCGCTACACCGCGCGCCACCTGCTGGTGGCCACCGGCGGCACGCCCTTCGTGCCCGACATCCCGGGCCGCGAGCACATCGTGACCTCCGATGCGATGTTCGACCTCGACCCGTTCCCGCGCCGCCTGCTGGTGGTGGGCGGCGGCTACATCGCCTGCGAATTCGCCTCGATCTTCAACGGGCTCGACGCGCAGGTCACGCTGCTGCACCGCCGCGCGCACCTGCTGACCGGCTTCGACGACGACGTGCGGCAGTTCCTCGCCAACGAGATGGGCAAGGCCGGCGTCGACGTGCGCCTGAACTGCGAGGTGGCCTCGGTCACGCGCACCGCCGACGGCCTGGTGGCCACGCTCGCGCGCGGCCAGCAGATCGAAGCCGACACGGTGCTGTTCGCCACCGGCCGCGTGCCCAACACGCAGGGCCTGGGCCTCGAGGCCGCGGGCGTGGCGCTCGACGAACGCGGCGCGATCGCGGTCGATGCGCACTACCGCAGCTCGGTGCCTTCGATCTACGCGGTGGGCGACGTCTCCACGCGCGTGCAGCTCACGCCGGTGGCGCTGGCCGAGGCGATGGTGGTGGTCGACGAACTGTTCGGCAAGGGCAAGCGCCGACTCGACTACGAGTTCATTCCCACCGCCGTGTTCACGCACCCGAACATCGGCACCTGCGGCTACGGCGAGCTCGACGCGCGCGCGAAGTTCGGCCAGGTCACGGTGTTCTCGAGCGAGTTCAAGTCGCTGCGCCACACGCTCTCGGGCCGCAGCGAGCGCACCTTCATGAAGCTGGTGGTCGACACCAAGAGCGACCGCGTGGTGGGCCTGCACATGGTGGGCGCCGACGCCGGCGAGGTGGTGCAGGGCTTCGCGGTCGCGATGCGCGCGGGCGCCACCAAGGCGATGTTCGACAGCACGGTGGGCATCCACCCCACTGCTGCCGAGGAGTTCGTGACGATGCGCGAGCCGATGCCGGGCTGAGGCCCGGTTCAGGCCTGCGCCGGCTTGTCCTCGAGCAGCCGCACCAGCGTCCACAGCAGCCGGTTGGCCGGCACCGGCACGCCCAGCGCCTCGCCGCGGCGCAGCACGAAGCCGTTGAGATGGTCGATCTCGCTGCGCTTGCCGCGCGCGAGGTCCTGCGCGGTGGAGGAGAACTGCGCGGGCATGGTGCGCGCGATGCCCGCCACCGCGGCATCGATGTCGCCCGGGATCGTCACGCCCTCGGCCCGCGCGACCGCGAGGCATTCGGCCACCACGTCGCGCAGCACGCCGGGCACGCCCTCGTTCTGAACCAGCACGCCGTAAGGCAGCTGCGTGATCGCCGACAGCGCGTTGTAGGCGCAGTTGAGCACCAGCTTGGCCCACAGCGCGCCGCGCACGTTGTCGGAGATCTCCGTCGGTACGCCAGCCGCGCGCAACGCCTGCGCCACTTCCTCGCCGCGGGCCGAGGGCGCGATCACGAGTTCGCCGCGGCCGTTGTGCTTGACGTGGCCCGGGCCCGCCATGCCGGTCGCGACATAGACCACGGCCGCGGCCACCTCGTGGGACCGCAGCACGGAGCGCGCGCGCTCGTCGTTGTCCACGCCGTTCTGCAGCGTGAGCACCAGCGCGCCGGGCGCGAGGTGCGGCGCGATCTGCGCGGCGGCGGCCTCGGTGTCGGTCGACTTGACGCAGAACAGCACGAGGTCGGCGCCCCGCACGGCGTCGGGCTCGGTGCTCGCGGTCATCGGCACGTGTTCGTCGAAGCTCTGGGCCTCGAGGCGCAGGCCGCGCGCCTGCACGGCTTCCACGTGCGCGGGCCGGCCGATCAGCACCACCTCGTGGCCCGCGCGCGCCAGCATGGCGCCGTAATAGCAGCCGACCGCGCCGGCGCCCATGACTGCGACTTTCATCGATGCATCGTCCTTGTCGTGAGAAGGGATGGCGAGCGTAACCACTCGCGCGTTTTCATGCCTCGGCCTCGACGCCGCGCGACTTCTGGCCCTCGTCGAGCAGCCAGGCGCGAAAGGCCGCGAAGGCCGGCAGGTCGAGCCGGTCGGGCCGGTAGCAGAGGTAGTGGCCCTGGTTCACGCCGACCGGCGTGCCGCAGGGACTGAGCAGCGAGCCCTCGGCGAACTCCTCCTGCACCAGCAGCTTCGGCACCAGGCCGATGCCAAGCCCGTTGAGCGCGGCCTGGATCAGCGCCGAGTACTGCGCGAAGCGCGGGCCGGCCACGGTCTGCACCTCGGGCACGCCGTGCTGCGCGGCCCATTGGCGCCAGGCGGTGGGCGCGCCCTCGTGATGCAGCAGCGTATGGCCGAGGATGTCGGCCGGCTGCGCGATGCGGTGCCGCCCCTCGACCAGCGAGCGCGCGACGATCAGCACGAACTCGCGGCCCGCGATGTATTCGGACACCACGCCGGGCCAGCCGTCGGGGCCGTAGCGGATCGCCGCGTCGACCCCGGCCGGGATGCCGTCGCTGGGCTCGAGATGGCGGCTGAAGCTCAGCATGACGTGGCGGCTCTTCTGGCTGAAGGCGGGCAGCCGCGGGATCAGCCACTTGGTGAGGAAGGTGGGCACGCTCGCGAGCGTGAGCAGGCCGGCGCCGGCATCGCCCGAGCGCGCCTCGAAGGTGGCGGTCTCGATCGCGCGCAGGCCGCCCGCGATCTTCTGCCAGTAGACGCGGCCCTGCGGCGTGAGCTGCACGCCGCGCCCGTTCTTCTGCAGCAGGGCACGGCCGAGGAAGGCCTCGAGCCCCGCGATCTGCTTGCTGACCGCGCTCACGGTGATGCACAGGGCGCCGGCCGCGAGCGTCAGGCTCTCGTGGCGCGCCACCGCGTCGAAGGCCAGCAGCTCCTGGATGGTGGGGCAGTCGCGCTTCATGCATGGCTCCGGTTGATGAAAGTTCGGTGAAAAACAGTTGCCAAGCACTCAAGTGTCGTCATCCAACTTTCACCCATGAATACGCAGGCGCTTCCTAGAATTCAGCCCGATGCGGCGGAAGACCCGGCGCAGACAGTAGCGCATCCGGAAAGTATGCCGGCCGCGCGTGACACGGAGACAAACCCTTGGTTCGCGGCATCTCGCTCCTCTACGGCCTGTACCTGCTGCTGCCCATCGCCCTGCTGCTGGTCGGCAGCGTGGGTGGCAACTGGACCAACACGCTGCTGCCCACCGGCCTCACCGGGCAGTGGTATGTCGACCTCTGGCTCGACACCTCGTTTCGCAAGGCCTTCGTGAGCAGCCTGGTGGTGGCGCTCTCGGCCTGCGCGATCAACACCGTGCTGGCGCTGCCGCTGGCCTATGCGCTCTATCACGGCGCGCGGCGCGGCGGCAGCCTGGCGGCGCGCATCGTGAGCGCCACGCCCGTGGCGGTGCCGGCGATCACGCTGGCCTTCGGCTACATGATCGTGTTCAACACCGACCTCGCGCCCTGGCTGGGCTCGATGCCGCTCTTGATCGCGGCGCACGCGATCCTCACGCTGCCCTACCTCACGAACACGCTGCTGACCGACCTGCGCCACCTCGACCTGGACCGGCTCGAGCAGGCCGCGGCCACGCTCGGCGCCTCGGGCTGGCAGCAGTTCAGCGGCATCGTGCTGCCGAGCCTGCGCCAGAGCCTGATCAGCGGGCTGGTGATGGTGGCGGCGATCTCGGTCGGCGAGTTCGGCGTGTCGAACCTGCTCACCAGCTTCCAGAACCGCACCTATCCGGTGGTGCTGCTGCAGGCCTTCTACGGCGCCACGGGCTTCGCCTGCGCGGCCACGGTCATCCTCCTGGTGCTGGCGAGCGCGTCGGCGCTTCTTTCCTCCTCCCTGGTGAAGCAACGCGCCGTCACGCCATGAGCCTCCTCCTCGACACGGTCAGCTACAACTACCCCGGCAGCACGCACGGCCTGCACGAGGTCTCGCTCGACGTGCGCACCGGCGAGCTGGTCGCGGTGATCGGGCCCAGCGGCTCGGGCAAGTCGACGCTGCTCAAGCTGGTGTCGGGCCTGGAGACCGGCCACACGGGCCGCATCGCGCTCGACGGCGAGGACATGTCGCGCACGCCGGTGCACCGGCGCCACATCGGCATGGTGTTCCAGAGCTATGCGCTGTTCCCGCACCTGAGCGTGCTCGACAACGTGGCCTACGGCCTCAAGCTGCGCAAGGTGGCGACCGCCGAGCGCCGCCAGCGCGCGCAGGCCTTGCTCGACACCGTGGGCCTGGGCGAGTACGCGCGGCGCGCCGTCGCGCAACTCTCGGGCGGGCAGCAGCAGCGCGTGGCGCTGGCGCGCGCGCTCGCGATCGACCCGCGCGCGCTGCTGCTCGACGAGCCGCTGTCGGCGCTCGATGCCAGCGTGCGCGGCCATTTGCGCGACCAGATCCGCGCGATCCAGCAGCGCTTCGGCGCCACCACCTTGCTGGTCACGCACGACCAGGAAGAGGCGCTCGCCATGGCCGACCGCGTGGCGATGCTCAAGGACGGCCGGCTGCTGCAGATCGCCACGCCGCGCGAGATCTACGAAGAGCCCGCGAGCCGCGCGGTGGCCGAGTTCGTCGGGCTCTCGACGATCCTGCCGGCCAAAGTGGCGGGCCTCAACAAGCTCGACCTGGGTTTCGCCCAGCTCGCGGCGCCCACCGGCATGCGCGCGCCCGGCACCGCGCTGCACGTGCTGGTGCGGCCCGAGCACATCGCGGCCGATCCCGCGCCCGGCACGCCGAACCGCATCGCGGGCCGCTGCGGCGCGCAGCGCTACCTCGGCTCGCTCACGCGCTACGACTTCGAGGTGCCGGGCGCCGCCAGGCCCTTTCTCGCCGAATCGGCGCGGCCGGCCACGGAGGCCATCGCGATCGCGCCCGAACACCTTCGCCTGCTCGACCACTGAATCATCTACTCCCGAGGAGTCACCCATGCAACGCAGACATCTGATCCAGGCCGCCGGCGCCCTGCCCGTGCTGGCGCTCGCGCGCACCGCCTTCGCCTTCGACGGCCCCGAGCTCTACGCGGGCGAGAAGGCGCTCTACGCCGAGGCGCAGAAGGAAGGCCTGTGCGTCTCCTTCGACACCGGCCCCGAATGGGCCAACTGGAAGTCGCTGTTCCGCGACTTCAAGAAGCGCTATCCCGAGATCGAGCTGACCTACAACGACATCGGCTCGGCCGCCACCGTGGTCGCGTTGGAGAAGACCAAGCGCCGCCCGCAGGCCGACACCGCCTACTACTTCGCGGCCTCGGCCGTCGATGCCGCGAAGAAGGACGTGGTCGCGCCGTTCAAGCCCGTCAACTTCGACAAGCTGCCGGCCGTGTTCCGCGAGGCCGAGGGCCGCTGGTTCACCATCCACACGCTCAACATCGCCTTCCTCGTGAACAAGAAGCTGGTGAAGAACGTGCCCACCGGCTGGGCCGACCTGCTCAAGCCCGAGTTCAAGAGCACGGTCGTCTACCTCGACCCGCGCTCCACCGGCATCGGCCAGGTGCTGACCTTCGCCGCGGCCTATGCCAACGGCGGCGGCGTCGACAACGTGCAACCCGGCACCGACTACCTCGGCAAGCTGCATGCGGCCGGCAACGTGCTGCGCGTGGAAGGCACCACGCCGTACGCCAAGTTCCTCAAGGGCGAGATCCCGGTCTGGATCAGCTACGAGAACGACGGCCTCAAGGCCAAGCATGTCGACGGCATGGGCGACGCGGTCGAGGTCGTGATCCCGAAGGAGGCCAGCGTGGCCGCGCCCTATGCGATCAGCCTGGTGAAGAACGGCCCGAACCCGAACGCCGGCAAGCTGTGGCTCAACTTCATCATGAGCGAAGCCGGCCAGTCGCTGTTCGCGCAGGGCTTCGTGCGGCCCGCGGTGCCGGGCACGCCGCTGTCCGCCGACGTCGCGGCCAAGATGCCGGCCGCGCCGCAGATCAAGCCGCTCGACGTGGTGAAGGCCTCGGAGCGCAAGGCCGAGCTCGACAAGCTCTGGGCCCAGGCCGCGCTGGGGAAGTAGGCGCTTCGTGATGAGACGCTTCGGTGCCTGGCCCGCCTGGGCCTTCATGGCGCTGTTCTTCGCGGTGCCGCTGGCGGCGCTGCTGCCAGAGGCCTTCGCCGAGCGCGGCAGCGCCTTCGGCCGGCTGGTCGGCAACCCGCTGTTCTTCGGCGCGCTGCGCAACACGCTGGCGCTCGGGCTGGCGGCGGGCGCGGTGTCGGCGCTGGTCGGCACCTGCATCGCGATCGAGCTCGCGCGCCAGCCGGCCGCGCGGCGCCAGTGGCTGATGACCCTGCTGGGCCTGCCGCTGGCGTTCTCGGGGCTGGTGATCGCCTACGGCTTCATCCTGGCCTTCGGCCGCGCGGGCTTCGTGACCCAGCTCATGGCCGGGCTCGGCGCCGATCCTGCCGTGCTCGGCAGCTGGATCTACAGCGTGTCGGGCCTGGGCTTCGCCTATGCCTACTACCTGATCCCGCGCGTGGCGCTGTCGCTGTACCCGGTGTTCGCCAACCTCGACCCGCGCCCGGCGCAGGCCGCGCGCACGCTCGGCGCCTCGCGCGCACGCGCCTTCTGGGACACGGTGCTGCCCGAGGTCGCGCCCTCGGTGCTGTCGAACGCCTGCATGGTGGCCGCGATCGCGATGGGCACCTACGGCACGGCGCTGGCGCTGGTGGGCACGCAGCTCAACATCCTGCCGCTGATGCTGCTGGCGCAGGTGGGCGACGGCGGTTCCGATTTCGCGGTGGCGGCGGCCCTGTCGCTGGTGCTGATGGTGGTGTGTGTGATCGTGATGGGAGTGGGCGATGTGCTTACGCGAAGGCGCGAACGCGGTGCGGTGGTCGGCGCCGGTCATTGAGGCGCTGGCGCGCCTCGCGCAACGGCAGCGCGGGCCCGATCGCCATCGCCAGCCGGTGGCGATCATCGGTCCCGGCGACGGCGGCCCGGCCGAGTGCGAGGCCGCCTATGCGGTGGCGCATGCGCTGGCCGGCGCGGGCATGGCGGTGGTGTGCGGCGGGCGCGGCGGCGTGATGGCCGCGGCCTCGCGCGGCGCCGCCGAGGCCGGCGGCATCGCCGTGGGCATCCTGCCCGAGGACGACGACCGCAACGCCAACGAATGGCTCAGCGTGGCCATCCCCACCGGCATGGGCGAGCTGCGCAACGGCATCGTCGCGCGCAGCGGCCTGTGCCTGGTCGCCATCGGCGGCAACATGGGCACGCTGTCGGAAATGGCGATGGGCCTCAAGTGGGGCAAGCCGGTGTTCGTGATGCATGGCGACGTCGAGCTGCCGGGCGCGGTGCAGGCGGCGGATGCGGACGACATGCTCGCGAAGGTGCTGGGCTGCCTGCTGGCCTGAAGGGCGAGCCGGCCGGAAGCGTTCCGAAAGCGGTCACGACGGCATTGCACAATGCCGCCATGCCCTACATGCCCCCCTTCGTCGCACCCGCCCGCTTCACCGACGCCGCCGCCGCGCTCGACCAGGTGAAGGCCATCTACCAGGGCGGACTCGCCCATCTGCGCGAATCGATGCTGCGCTTCGTGGACGGCGACGAGTTGCCGGGCCGCGTGCGCGCCTGCTATCCCTTCGTGCGGGTCCACACCCACACGGTGGCGCGCCACACGCCGCCGGCCAATGCCGGCCTGAGCTACGGCTTCGTGGCCGGACCGGGGCGCTACGAGACCACGCTGACGCGGCCCGACCTCTATGCGCGCTACTACCTCGACCAGTTCCGGCTGCTGCTCGAGAACCACCAGGTCGAGCTCGAGGTGGGCACCAGCACGCAGCCGATCCCGATCCATTTCTCGTTCGCCGAGAACGACCACATCGAGGGCACGATGAGCCCCGAGCGGCGCGCGCTGATGCGCGACGTGTTCGACCTGCCCGACCTGGGCGCGATGGACGACGGCATCGCCAACGGCACCTTCGAGGCGCTGCCCGGCGAGGCGCAGCCGCTGGCGCTGTTCACCGGCGCGCGCGTCGACTACTCGCTGCACCGGCTGCGCCACTACACGGGCACCCTGCCCGACTGGTTCCAGAACTTCGTGCTGTTCACCAACTACCAGTTCTACATCGACGAGTTCGTGCGCCTGGGCCACGAGGCGATGGCCGACGAGAACAGCGAGTACATCGCCTTCATCGAGCCCGGCAACGTGGTGACGCGCCGGCGCGGGCTCTCGGCCGGCGCCAGCGCCACCTTCGGCCACCTGCTCGACGGCAGCCAGGGCACGGCGCCGCCGCGGCTGCCGCAGATGCCGGCCTACCACCTGGTGCGCGAGGACTACAGCGGCATCACCATGGTCAACATCGGCGTCGGCCCGGCCAATGCCAAGACCATCACCGACCACATCGCGGTGCTGCGCCCGCATGCCTGGATGATGCTGGGCCACTGCGCGGGCCTGCGCAACACGCAGCAGCTCGGCGACTACGTGCTGGCCCACGCCTACGTGCGCGAGGACCACGTGCTCGACGAGGAACTGCCGCTGTGGGTGCCGATCCCGGCGCTGTCGGAGATCCAGCTCGCGCTCGAGCAGGCGGTGGCCGACGTCACGAAGTGCGAGGGGCCCGAGCTCAAGAAGATCATGCGCACCGGCACCGTGGCGAGCACCGACAACCGCAACTGGGAACTGCTGCCCGGCAACCAGCCGCAGCGCCGCTTCAGCCAGAGCCGCGCGGTGGCGCTCGACATGGAGAGCGCGACCATCGCGGCCAACGGCTTCCGCTTCCGCGTGCCCTACGGCACCCTGCTGTGCGTCAGCGACAAGCCGCTGCACGGCGAGATCAAGCTGCCCGGCATGGCCAACCACTTCTACCGCGAGCGCGTGGAGCAGCACCTGCGCATCGGCATGCGGGCGATCGAGATCCTGCGCCAGGAAGGCTCGACCCGGCTGCACAGCCGCAAGCTGCGCAGCTTCGCGGAAGTGGCGTTCCAGTAAGGCCTGGCCCGCCAAAAGCGTGACTTAGTTCCGCATTTAGAGGGACTGAGGGCCCATTCCCCGGGTTTTCCCCTGGGTGCCTGTCACCGACACGACAGGCGCCTTGCGTCATCATTTGTTTACCTTTTTAGACAATCGGAAACAAACATGCCGCACCCGACTGCCCTGCCGCCTTCGCCCGGACGCCGGCGCTTCCATGCCTGGCTGGGCGCGATGGCCGTGCTGGGAACGGGGGCGGTGCGCGCGGCCGAGCCGCAGCTGACCGCAAAGCTTCGCATCGTGATCCCCGCCAACGAGGGCGGCGGCTGGGACCAGACCGGCCGCGCGCTCGGCGCCGCGATGCTGGCCTCGGGCGCGGTGGGCGACGTGGTCTACGAGAACATCGGCGGCAAGGGCGGCACCATCGGGCTCGCGAAGTACGTCGAGAAGTACGACGCCGACCCCGACGCGATCCTGATGAGCGGCATGGTGATGGTCGGCGCGGTGGCGCTGCAGAAACCGGCCGTGACGCTGGCCCAGGTGGCGCCGGTGGCGCGCCTCACGAGCGACTACGAGGTGGTGGCGGTGCGCGCCGATTCACCGATCAAGACGCCCAAGGACCTGATCGCCCAGCTGCGCGCCGACGCCGCCAAGACCGTGATCGCCGGCGGTTCGGCCGGCGGCGTGGACCACATGTACGCCGGCATGCTGGCGCGCGTGGCGGGCAACACCGCGGCGCTGGTCTACCAGCCGCACCCGGGCGGCGCGCAGGTGGTGGAGTCGCTCGAGTCGGGCAAGTCGGCGGCCGGCATCTCGGGCTACAGCGAATTCAGCGAGGCCCTCGCGAGCGGCAAGCTGCGCGCCATCGGCGTGTCGGCCAGGCGGCCCTTCCTCGGCATCCCCTCGGTGCGCGAACAGGGCGTGGACGCCGACCTCGCCAACTGGCGCGGCGTGCTCACCGGCAAGAAGGTGACGCCCGAGCGGCGCGCCGTGCTGCTCGAGGCGGTGCGCCGCGCGACCGTGGCCGACCTCTGGCAGAAGACCATCCGGAAGAACAACTGGGACGCCTACTGGATGGCGGGCAAGGACTTCGAGGGCTTCCTCGAGCTCGACACCGCGATGGCGGGCCCGCTGATCTACCTGCTCAAGCTCAAGGCCTGACTCGAGGCCCGATCAGGCACCGGCGAACAGCTCGGGCATCTCGCGCACGGCCTTGGGCGTGAGCGCGAGCGCGCGGCCGTCGAGCTCCTGGCGCACCCAGCCGCGCTTCAGCGAGAGCTGCAGCCACGCGGCGCCGAGCGCGCCGCCCAGGTGCGGGCGGCGCTCGCTCCAGTCGAGGCAGGCACAGGCGAAGCGGCGGCGCGAGCGCCGCACCGCATCGACCTCCACGCCCAGGCTCTCGAGCGCGACCGCGCCCTCGGCCGTGAGTTCGTAGGAGCCGCTCGCGAGGCCGCTGAGCCAGCCCTGCGCATGCAGCCGGTCGTGCAGCGCGACGCCCGCCGTGCCGGCCATGTGGTCGTAGCAGGTGCGCGCGCTGCGCAGCCGGCTCGGCGTGCTGGGCTTGAACCCGGCCACGCGCGGCGCGCCGGCCACCACCATCAGTCCTTCGAGCGCGGCCGCCACGTCGTCGTCGGCGAGCCGGAAGTAGCGGTGCTTGCCCTGCACCAGCAGCGCGACCAGCCGCTCCTCCTTGAGCCGCGCGAGGTGCGCGCTCGCGGTCGAGGGCGCGACCTCGGCCACGGTCGCGAGCTCGGTGGCGGTGCGCGCATGGCCGTCCATCAGGCAGCTGAGCATGCGGGCGCGCGCGGGCTCGGCGATGGCGCCGGCGAGGCGGGCGAGCTGGAGGTCCGGGTTCGCGGAGGCGGCGGTGTTCATGCGGCGATCCTAAGGTGCCATGCCATCCCACACTTCGGTCGCGAGCGAAGTGTGGCGGACACGGGCGGCGCAGACTTCGGCCATGAGCACGCCGCACCCCACCCTCGAGACGATGGCCCCGACCGACCCCGTCAAGGCCGTCGTGCATCCCGATCCCTATCCCTACTACGCCACCCTGCGCGACGGCCCGCCGCTGGCCTGGAACGCCACGCTGCGCCTGTGGGTCGCGAGCCGCGCCGAGGTCATCGAGACGCTGCTGCAGGCCCATGGCGCGCTGCGCGTGCGGCCGGCCGCCGAGCCGGTGCCGCGCGCCATCGTCGGCCAGCCCGCGGGCGAGGTCTTCGGCCACCTGGTGCGCATGAACGAAGGCGCGGCGCACCAGGCGCACCGGCCCGCGCTGCAGCGCGCGCTCGCGGGCCTCGACCTGCAGGGCGCGCATGCCACCGCGCTCGAGGCGGCCACGGGCACGCGCGCGCTGCCGCTGTCGGACGCGCTGTTCTCGATCCCGCTGCGCGCGGTGGCGCGGCTGCTGGGCTTCGGCGATGCGGCGCTGCCGCGGGTCGATGGCTGGATGCGCGACTTCGTGGCCTGCCTGTCGCCGCTGTCGAGCGAAGCGCAGCTGCGTGCGGCGAGCGTTGCCGCGGCCGCGCTGATGACGCGCTTCGAGGCCCTGGTGGCCGACGCACCGGCCGCGCGCGGCACGCTGCTCGCGGCGGTGCGCGAGGCCGAGCCCGCGAGCACACCGCCCTCGCGCGCGCTGCTCGCGAACCTCGTCGGCCTGCTGTCGCAGACCTGCGATGCCACGGCCGGCCTGCTCGGCAACGGCCTGATCGCCTGGCGGCGCGAACCGGCCGCACGCGAGGCCGCGGCCACGCGCGACGGCCTGCAGATGGTGGTGCAGGAGACCGCGCGCCACGATCCCTCGGTGCACAACACGCGGCGCTTCGTGGCCGAGCCGGTGGACATCGCGGGCACGACGCTGGCCGCGGGCGATGCGGTGCTGCTGGTGCTGGCGGCCGCGAACCGCGATCCGGCCTTCAACCCCGAGCCCGATCGCTTCCAGCCGCTGCGCGCGCGGCGCCGCATGCTGGGCTTCGGGCATGGCCTGCATGCGTGCCCGGGGCAGGCGCTGGCCTGCACGCTCGCGGCGGCCGGACTCGAGGCCCTGCTGCGCGAGCGCCGCGCCGAGGTCGGGGGGCTGCTCGAACGCGGCTGGCGCTATCGGCCCTCGGTCAACGGGCGCATTCCGCAGTTCGACTGAACACGGCGCCCGGTACTCAGGCCGTTGCCTCGGCCCACTGCCCCATGCGCTCCAGGAACGGCGACAGCTGTGCCGCGCCCCAGCGCAGCGGCAGCGCGCCGGGCCGGCGCAGCACCTGCTGCACGCGCAGCCGCAGCAGCCGCTCGGCGCCCTCGAAGGACGCGAGCTCGGGCCCGTCGATCACGATCTCGGCCGTGGCCGCGACATGCAGCATCTCGCCGCTGTCGAAGTCGACGAACAACAGGCCCGCGCGCGGATAGGCCAGCAGGTTGCCGAAGGTGTTGAAGAAGCGGTTGCCCGTGAAGTCGGGCACCGTCAGCACGCCGCCGCCGATGTCGTCCACGCGCACGAAGCCGGGCCGGCCGCCGCGGTGCGAGACGTCGACGCCGCGCGCGCTGGCATCGACCTCGTCGCCATCGATGGCCGCGCTCGCGGGATGGGCGCTGGCGATGAACAGCGTGTCGGCGCGCCGGATCAGCGCGCGCGCCGCGTCGTCGAGGCCATCGAGCCACTGCGCCGCCGCGGGTGCCGAGGCCGGCGGCCGGTAGGCGGGCTCGCGCGCCTGGATGTACTTCGGGCAGTTGCCGAAGCTCTGCTGCACCTCGAGCGTGAAGCCCGCCGCGTCGAGCGCCTCGACCGTGCCGTTCATGCGGTTGCGCCGCCGGGTGTGCGGCTGGATGCCGAGCAGCCCGAGCGTCGCGCCGTCGCGCAGCGAGGCCGCGAGCGGATCGCCGGCATCGGGCAGCGCATCGATGCGCAGGTGCGTCGGGTCGGGCGAATGCGCGAAGCCGGCCGGCGCGGCCAGCATGCTGGCCCAGGGCTGGCCCTGGGCGTCGATGCTGCCGGTGACCAGGAAGGGCAGCAGCGCGAAGAAGTCGCGGTGCTGGTCGGGCATGAAGTCGCGGATCACGCGCGAGCCGGCCGCGGCCATGACCTCGCGCGAGCCGGCCTGCAGCTGCATCGCGCGTTCGCCGGCGTGGAAGGGAACATCGATCATGGCGGACCTCCGCGAGTTTCTTCGGTGAGGGTGGACGCGATCAGGCGGCCAGCGCGACGGGCGAGCGCACCATCGGCACGAAGCCCGGCAGCGCCTCGACGCGCGCGAGCCATTGCCGCACGTGGGGATAGGGATCGAGCGACACGCCGCCCTCGGGCGCATGGGCCACGTAGGCGTAGTTCGCGATGTCGGCCAGCGTGGCCGACTCGCCCACCAGGAAGGGCTGGGCCGCGAGGTGCTGCTCCATCACCTCGAACAGCGCATGGGCGCGCTTGCGCACCTCGCTCGGATCGTCGGGCCGGCCGAACAGCGCGAACACACGCGCGGCCGCCGGCCCGAAGGCGAGCTGGCCCGCGGCCACCGAGAACCAGCGCTGCACCTGCGCCGCGCCGAAGGCATCGCGCGGCATCCAGCGGCCGGGGTCGGGGGCATAGCGCTCGTTGAGGTAGACCAGGATCGCATTCGAATCGGCGAGCGTGAGTTCGCCGTCCTCGATCACCGGCACCTGGCCGAAGGCATTGCGCGCGAGGAACTCGGGCGTGCGGTTGGCGCGGGCGCGCATGTCGATCTCGATCGCCTCGAAGGGCAGGCCCAGCAGCGACAGGAACAGGCGCACGCGGTGCACGTGGCCCGAGATCGGCGTGCCGTAGAGCTTGATGAACTGGGCCGGTTGGCGGGAAGCGGTCATGGTCGGAATCCTCGAAGTGGTGGCGTCGGAATGGATTCTTCTCTCTTGCGTCGATCGAAGGAATACACGTCATCGGATTTGACTGCTGCGTTTTTCGGATTAATCCGCTCTAATCGCCCGATGGATCGCTTCAAGGCCATGCAGACCTTCGTGCAGATTGCCGACCAGGGCAGCCTGACCCGCGCCGCCGAGGCGCTCGGCACCTCGCTGCCCGCGGTGGTGCGCGCGCTCGCCGCGCTCGAGGCGCACCTGGGCGTGCGGCTGTTCCACCGCACCACGCGGCGGCTGTCGCTGACCGAGGAAGGCAGCCACTACCTGCCCGCCGCGCGCGAGGTGCTGCTGGCGGCCGACGCCGCCGACCTCGCGCTGCAGGCCGAGGCGCGCGAGCCCGAGGGCCGGCTCACGATCACCGCGCCGGTGCTGTTCGGCCACATGTACGTGGCGCCCGCGATCACGCGCTTCATGCAGCGCCACGAACGCGTGCGCTGCAGCGTGCTGCTGTACGACCGCACGGTGAACCTGCTCGAGGAAGGCATCGACGTGGGCATCCGCATCGGCAGCCTCGAAGACTCCTCGCTGGTCGCGCAGACGCTCGGCAGCATCCGCCGCGTGGTGGCCGTGAGCCCCGCCTACCTGAAGCGCCACGGAACGCCGCGCCATCCGCGCGACCTGGCCGGCGCGCCCGCGGTGCGCGGCCGGCTCGATGCGCCCGCGCAATGGAGCTTCCACGAAGGCAGCCGCACGATCCATGTCGCGACCGTCACGCGGCTCGAGTTCAACCACCTCGCGCCGGCCGTCGAGGCCTGCGCCGCGGGCATGGGCTTCGGCACCTTCTTCTCCTACCAGGTGCTGCCGCTGGTGGCGCAGGGCCGGCTCGCGCTGGTGCTCGAGGACTTCGAGCCGCCGCCGCGGCCGGTCAGCGTGATCTATCCGAACGCGCGGCTGCTGCCGGCGCGCACACGCGCCTTCATCGACTGGATGAAGGACGAGTTCACCGGGCTGCGGATGTAGCTGGTGCCGGGCTCAGGGCGCCTCGGGCGGAAGCGGCCGGCCGTCGCACAGCCGCTCGGCGTCGTTGACCATGCCGCGCACCGCTTCCTCGAGGCCGAGGTTCAGCACCGCCATGAACTCGCCGTTGGCGCTGGCCCAGTTGGCGCGCGTGCCCATGCCGTGGTACTGGCGCGAGACGGTGGCGCCGCCCGGCAGCCGGTAGTCGACCTTGATCGCCACGTGCGACACCAGGTTGAGGTCGACCGACCAGGCATGCGCGAGCCGCAGCGAGACCTCGGCGCCGAGCTGGCGGCGCGCCAGGCCCGCGGCCGGCGGCGCGGCCGCGAGCGTGTCGAAGCCGTAGCGGCGCGTCGCCAGCAGCGCGTCGCGCACCCAGGGCACGGCATCGCCGCCGCGCAGCGACTCCACGCGGCGCGGCGTGGCATGCACCGTCGGCAGCATGCGCGTGAGGTTGCCCATGTGGCTCTTGTTGCGACGGATGTCGTCGACGCGCGCGAGGAACAAGGTGCAGCGCTGCGCGATGCGGAACGCCAGCACCGGTGCCTCGTCGGGCCGCTGCCCGGGCTCGGGCGAGGACTCGAAGACCATGCTCAGCGGCTCGTTCTCGTCGACCGCGTGCGCCAACGGCGTCAGCGCGCCGGCCAACAGCACGAGCACGGCGGCGCGATGGAAGCGAAGGCGCGTCATGGCACGGTGCTCCGGATCGAATACAGCGCCTTGTCCTCGTCGCGGAACAGCACGCGCGGCGGACCGGCCTGCGTGTCCTCGATGCCCTGGCCGCCGATCACGACCCAGGTGCCGTTGACGTTGAAGCGCCCGGTCTTCACCGGCCCCGAGCGTGCGCCCGCGATGTCGAGCGCGAACAGGCGCATCGTCTGCATCACCGAGTCGCGCATCACGGCGCGCAGCGCCTGCCCATCGTTGGCGACCAGCCGCCGCACCACCGTGGGCCGCGTGCCGCCGCCGATCGGCGACTGGTAGATCGCGCCCGCGCGGTAGACCGGCTCGCTGCCGCCGTCCTGCCACAGCAGCGCGGTGGTGCGCGTGGTGAAGGCACCGAGCCCCGGCTCGAGCGCGTACTGCAGCAGCAGCACGAGGTAGGCGGGTCCGTTGCGCGTGGCCGCGATGCGCGCCTCGTGCTGTGCCTTGGGCGGCATCGCGGGCAGCACCTGCGCCGAGGCGATGCGCAGCGGCGGATAGAGGCCGGTGGCACCGATCTCGCCGAGCGCGATGCCGGCCTCGGTGCGGTAGTCGTAGTCGAGCAGCGGCCCGACCGTGGCGCCGACCTCGGCGCTCATCTCCTTCTGCCGCGCCTGCTGCACCGAGGAGTCGATCAGCGCGCCGATCATGCCGCCGCCGAGCGCCGCGGCCGCGCCGGGCGGCTGGGCCGAGAACATGAAGCTCTCCTGCGCGACCACCACGCGCACGTCGACCTCGGGCAGCTTCGCGCGCTCCGCCGCGCCGATCGAACGATGGAAGGGCGCGCAGGCCGCGAGCAGCGCGCTGCACAGCACGAGCAGCAGCGCGCGCCACGGCCGCGACGCGGTCGCTGCCGTCATCGGCCGCGGACCCGGAAGAAGAAGGAAGTGCACGGCCTGTGGCTTGTCTGCATGGAAGGTCGGACGAAAGGATGCGTGGACGGACTGCGGCCAGGGCCGGCGAAGCCGCGATTGTGTCTCGCTCGCGCGCGCCATGGGCTCGCGGTGAACCCTGGTCCCCCGACGGACGGCGCCGCGCGCGGGCCTGCGTCAGAATCGTCGCGTTCCGCGGTCCTCCTTGTCTTCCTCTTTCTGGTCCCGCCCGTGTACTCCTCCTCCCAAGCTGCCTCCCCTCCCTCGCCGGCCGCCGCCCCCGCCGCGCCGCTCTTTCGCGTGGCGAACCTGCGCAAGCGCTACGGCGACACCACGGTGGTCGACGATCTCTCGTTCGACATCGCGCCCGGCGAGTGCCTGGGCGTGATCGGCCCGAACGGCGCCGGCAAGACCACCACCATCCGCATGTGCCTGGGCCTCACGGCGCCCGATGGCGGCAGCATCGAGGCACTGGGCCTGCAGATGCCGCGCGACGCGCTCGCGATCAAGGCGCAGCTCGGCGTGGTGTCGCAGTTCGACACCCTCGACCCCGACTTCAGCTGCGCCGAGAACCTCGTGGTCTACGGCCGCTACTTCGGCTTCGCGAAGAAGCAGGTGCGCGAGCGCGTGCCGCAGCTGCTCGAGTTCGCGGCGCTCTCGCACAAGGCCGATGCCAAGCCCGGCGAGCTCTCGGGCGGCATGCGGCGCCGGCTCTCGCTGGCGCGCGCGCTGGTCAACGACCCCAAGCTGCTGCTGCTCGACGAACCCACCACCGGCCTCGACCCGCAGGCGCGCCACCTGATGTGGGAGCGCCTGCAGGTGCTGCTGCAGCAGGGCAAGTCGATCCTGCTGACCACCCACTTCATGGACGAGGCCGAGCGCCTGTGCTCGCGCCTCTTGGTGCTCGACCACGGCCGCAAGATCGCCGAGGGCCGCCCGCGCGACCTGATCGCCGAGCACCTCGAGCCCGACGTGGTCGAGGTCTACGGCAACGGTGCGCTCGCGCTGGCGAACGTCGACGCACTGCGCGCCCTGGCCGCGCGCGTCGAGGTCAGCGGCGAGACGGTGTTCTTCTACACGCAGGACGCGCGCCGCCTGCTCGAGGCGCTGTCGCAGCACCCGGGCCTGCGCACCTTCCACCGGCCCGCGAACCTCGAGGACCTGTTCCTCAAGCTCACGGGGCGGCAGATTCGCGAGGACGGCTGAGGGCCTCGCCTCGTGCACGCCGCAGAACGACAACCCAGAGACACACCGATCGCATGACCACTCCGACCCTCGCCACCGAGCCCTTCTCCTCTTCTTCGCCACCCTCGCCTTCCGCGTGGCGGCCGCCGCAGCTGTCGATGCGCTGGTGGCCCGTGTTCCTGCGCAACCTGCTGGTGTGGCGCAAGCTCGCGATCCCGAGCCTGATCGGCAACATCGCCGAGCCGCTGATCTGGCTCGTGGCCTTCGGCTACGGCATGGGGGCGCTGGTGGGACAGGTGAGCGTGGGCGAGACGAAGGTGCCCTACATCCTGTTCCTGGCGAGCGGCTCGATCTGCATGAGCGCGATGAACGCGGCCTCGTTCGAGGCGCTGTACTCGGCCTTCTCGCGCATGCACGTGCAGAAGACGTGGGACGGGATCATGAACGCGCCGGTGGGGCTCGACGACATCGTGCTGGCGGAGATGCTGTGGGCGGCATTCAAGTCGATCTTCACGGTGACGGCGATCCTGTTCGTGATGCTGGGGCTGGGGATCAGTCACAGTCCGAAGCTGTTCGTGGCCTGGCTGGTGTTGGCGGGGGCGGGGGTCGCGTTTTCATCGATCGCGCTGATCTTCAATGCGATGGCGAAGGGGTATGACTTCTTCACGTACTACTTCACCTTGTTCATGACGCCGATGATGTTCTTGAGTGGGGTGTTCTTTCCGCTCGAGCAACTGCCTGAGGCTGTGCAGGTGGTGGCGGGGTGGTTGCCGTTGGCTAATGCGGTGGCGTTGGTTCGGCCTTTGTTCATGGACCAGTGGCCTGTTGGGTGGGCTCGGCATGCTGCTGTGTTGGTGGTCTATGCGGGGGTGGCGTTTTGGGTGGCGTTGGCTTTGACTCGGAAGAGGTTCAGGGCTTGATGTTTTTTGAGGGTGCGCTTTTTGGTTAGGCCGTTGGCCGGGTCTCGCCCCGGCGGGCGACCTACTTTCTTTTGCTTCGCCAAAAGAAAGTAGGCAAAGAAA
>NZ_JBWKPN010000014.1:0-216749 GCF_059418265.1 Variovorax sp. GW821-FHT09B05 | reverse complement strand
TGGGTCGCCTTTTCTTTGGTTACTTTCTTTTGGCGAAGCAAAAGAAAGTGACTCGCCCGCCGGGGCGAGTCCCGGCCGACAACCTACCCAAAGTCAACAGCCGCAAAAAAATCAGAGCGTATGACTCCGATCCCCCTCACTAAACCCAACAGCCTCCCACGCATCACCCACAGCAAACCCCACCACCTTGAACAATTCCCCCATCTCATGCTCATGCACCAGCCGAGCCCCCATGGCCCTCTCCCCCACAGAAGCCGTCTCCATCAACGAAACCAACCCACAGTTCAACAAAAACCGCGCCTGACTCGCATACCCCAACACAGCCAGCCCCGCCTCCTGCCCAGCCAACGCCACCCCCGTGAAGTCAACGTGAGCAGTGATGTCCTTCAGCCCCACGTCGGACAGCGGATCCCCATCCGCCCGATGCGCCCGATGGCACATCACCGTCCCCATGTGCCGCTGCGGGTGGTAGTACTCGCTCTCGGGAAAGCCGTAGTCGATCAAGAAGGCAGCCCCGCGCTCGAGCCGGTCCGCCAGGGTCGCGACGAAGGCCTTGGCCTGGGGATGGATCTCGGTCAGGTAGTCGTGCTCGCCCGGCACCTCGACCGGCGGCCGCAGCTCGGTCTCGCGGTCGGCCCAGGCCCAACCGTCGCCGGCCGCATTGCGCACCACGCCGCGCTCGAACCAGCGCCCGCCGTGGCGCGCCAGCAGCTGCACCGGCATCGCGTCGAGCACCTCGTTGCCGACCACCACGCCCTGCATCGCCGCGGGCAGCTCGAGCCGCCATTCGACGCGGTCGCCGAAGCGCGCCAAGGCCTGCTGCTGGCGCGCGCGCAGGGTGCCCGAGAGGTCGACGATGCGGTAGTTCACGTCGCCGCGGCCCAGCGCATCGAGCGCATCGAGCAACTGGGCGGCGAGCGCGCCCGAGCCGGCGCCGAACTCCCACACCGTGGCGGTGCCGGTCTTCTCGAGCGCCTCGGCCAGCTGCGCGGCCAGCGCGCGGCCGAACAGCGGGGTGAGCTCGGGCGCGGTCACGAAGTCGCTGCCCGACTCGGGCATCTGGCCGAACTTGGCGAGGCTGTTGGCGTAGTAGCCGAGGCCGGGCGCATAGAGCGCGAGCGCCATGAAGCGGTCGAAGCCGATCCAGCCGCCGGCGCGCTCGACGGCGCGGGCGATCAGGGTGTCGAGGGCGATGGGTAAACTGCTGTGGGTCTGTGTCGTCACGGGCACCGATTCTCCTCGCATCCTCCAGCCCCCACCTTCCGCATGAGCGCCGCGCCCTCCTTCACCGCCCCGGCCCCCGAGCGCCGCACCGTCCTCGTCACGGGCGCGGGCAAGCGGCTGGGGCGCGAGATCGCGCTGGCGCTGGCCGCCGGCGGCTGGCGCGTGGCGGTGCATTTCCGCCAGTCGCGCGCCGAGGCCGAGCAGACGGTGGCCGACTGCGCCGCGCTCGCGGGCGAGGCCCACGCCTTCGGCGCCGACCTGCTCGACGAGGCCGCCACGCGCGCGCTGCTGCCGCAGGTGGCGGCGCACTTCGGCCGGGTCGACGCGGTGGTGCACAGCGCCGCGCTGTTCGAGCACGACGACGCGGCCAGCTTCAGCTACGCGCTGATGGACCGCCATGCGCGCGGCAACACGGGCGCCGCGATCGTGCTGGCGCAGGCGCTGCACGCGCACCTCGCGCAACGCGATCCAGAAGGCACGCTCACCGGCGCGGTGGTCCACATGCTCGACCAGAAGCTGTGGAACACCAACCCCGATTTCCTCAGCTACACGCTCTCCAAGGCCGCGCTCGAGGCCGCCACGCCGATGCTGGCGCTGGCGCTCGCGCCGCGCGTGCGCGTGGTGGGCGTGGCGCCCGGCCTCACGCTGCCGAGCCACATGCACGACGACGACAAGTTCGCGCAGCTGCACAAGCTGTCGCCGCTGGGGCGCTCGTCCACGCCGGCCGACGTGGCCGCCACCGTGCGCTTCGCGCTCGAGAACGGCTCGATCACCGGCACCACGCTGCTGGTGGACGGCGGCCAGCACCTGATGAAGTTCGAGCGCGATTTCTCGCACATGTGAGCTGAACCCGCCGCCCGCGGCCCCTTTTTCGAGCACCACCCGATGTCACCCACCACCCCCCTCGGGCGCCAGACGCTCACCCTCAACGGCCTGCGCTTCGACGCCAACCTCGGCATCCTCGAGCAGGAGAAGGTCGCGCCGCAGCCGATCCAGGTCGATGCCGAGCTCAACCTCGGCCCGCAGCCGCTGCTGCCCAAGGACGACGACATCTTCCACGTGCTCGACTACCGCAAGGTGCGCCGGATCATCATCGACGAGTGCACCGCCGAGCACGTGAACCTGCTCGAAAGCCTCATCGGCAAGCTCGCGCAGCGCCTGCTGCAGCTGCCCGGCGTGCTGGGCGTGCGCGTGAAGATCGCCAAGCTCGAGATCTTCGAGGACTGCGAGGTCGCGATCCGCATCGAAGCCGGGGAATGGTGATCCGGGGCAAAATCGCCCCCTTCCCCCGTTTTTTGCTGCCCCGGGCAGCCCTTTTGCCATGAACGCCGTCTGGATCGACGAGGCGCCCGTCGCCGACGCCTCCGCCTCGCCCCCGCCCGCCAACTCGATGAAGATCGAGCGCGAAACGCACAAGCTCGAGAAACGCCTGTGCCGCGAGGTGGGCCGCGCCATCGTCGACTACAACATGATCGAGGAAGGCGACAAGGTCATGGTCTGCGTGTCGGGCGGCAAGGACAGCTACGGCCTGCTCGACATCCTGCTCAAGCTCAAGGCCCGCGCGCCGATCCACTTCGACATCGTCGCGGTCAACCTCGACCAGAAGCAGCCCGGCTTCCCCGAGGAAGTGCTGCCGAAGTACCTGAGCGATCTCGGCGTGGCCTTCCACATCGAGAACCAGGACACCTACAGCATCGTCAAGCGCGTGATCCCCGAGGGCAAGACCACCTGCGGCCTGTGCAGCCGGCTGCGCCGCGGCATCCTCTACCGCGTGGCCGACGAGCTGGGCGCCACCAAGGTCGCGCTGGGCCACCACCGCGACGACATGCTGCAGACCTTCTTCCTCAACATGTTCTTCGCGGCCAAGCTCAAGAGCATGCCGCCGAAGCTGGTGAGCGACGACGGCCGCCACGTGGTGATCCGGCCGCTGGCCTACGTGGCCGAGAAGGACCTGGTGCGCTGGGCCCAGCACCGCGAGTTCCCGATCATTCCGTGCACGCTGTGCGGCAGCCAGGAGAACCTGCAGCGCAAGCAGGTCGGCGAGATGCTGCGCGAATGGGAGCGCAAGTACCCGGGCCGGATCGAGAACATGTTCAGCGCGATGCAGAACGTGGTGCCTTCGCACCTGCTCGACGGAACGCTGCACGACTTCAAGGGTCTGAAGCCGACGGGCGTGGCCGACGAGAACGGCGACAAGGCCTTCGACGCGCCCTCCTTCGACCCGCTCTCCCAGGCACCCGCCGCCCTGCGCATCGTCCAGGGCTGATCCGGCTACCCAGGGGAATTTTGGGCTCACCAGCCCGGAGACCCTCATGAAACGTGCTTTTCCTGCTCTGCTTCTGGTAGCAACACTGTCCGGCTGCGCCACCTCCTGGGTGGTCGACAGCGACGTGAAGAGCTTCTCCGCCATCGACACCGTTCCCGCCGGCGCCACCTACCGCTTCGAGCGCCTGCCCTCGCAACAGGCCAACGGCGAGCGCCAGGCCTCGCTCGAGGCCATGGCCGCCGCCGCGCTCGAGCAGGTCGGCCTGCGCCGCGACGACGCCAACCCGCGCTACACGGCGCAGATCAGCGCCCGCGTGACCACCACGCTGTCGCCCTGGGCCGATCCCTGGCTCTGGGACGGCCCCTTCGGCTACGGCTATGGCTACGGCCCCTACGGCTACGGCCGGCGCTGGTACGGCGGCGGCTGGTATGGCGCGCCGATCATTCCGCAGGCCTCCAATCCCTGGTACGAGCGCGAGGTCGGCGTGGTGCTGCGCGAGCTCGGCAGCAACCGCGTGGTCTACGAGACCCGCGCGCGCAACGACGGCCCCTACACCGCGAGCGCGGCGGTGCTGCCGGTGATGTTCCAGGCCGCGCTGCAGGGCTTCCCGAAGCCGCCCGAGGGTGTGCGGCGCGTCAACATCGAGCTGCCCACGGCGAAGAAGCAACAGTAAGGGCCCGCCTCGGGCCTGGAGCGGCGGCACGATCCGAAATGCCGCCCTCCTAGAATTTCGACCATGGAAGACCTCACCCGCCTGATCGCCGTTCGCCATGGCGAAACCGCCTGGAACGTCGACACGCGCATCCAGGGCCAGCTCGACATCGGACTCAATGCCACCGGCGTCTGGCAAGCCCAGCGCGTGGGACAGGCGCTGGCCGACGAACCGCTGGCCGTCATCTACGCCAGCGACCTCTCGCGCGCATGGCAGACCGCGCTCGAGATCGCCAAGCCGCACGGCCTCGAGGTCCGGCCCGAACCCGGCCTGCGCGAGCGCGCCTTCGGCCGCTTCGAGGGCATGAGCTTCGCCGAGATCGAGGCCGAGCTGCCCGAGCAGGCCAGGCGCTGGCGCGAGCGCGATCCCGAGTTCGAACCCGAGGGCGGCGAGAGCCTGCTGGTGTTCCGCGAGCGCATCACGCGCGTGGCCGCCGACCTGGCCTCGCGCCACACGGGCGAGCTGGTGGCGCTGGTCGCGCACGGCGGCGTGATGGACGTGCTCTACCGCGCCGCCACGCGCCAGGAGCTGCAGGCGCCGCGCACCTGGCAGCTCGGCAACGCGGCCATCAACCGCATGCTGTGGAGCAGCGAGGGCTTCAGCCTCGTGGGCTGGAGCGACATCTCGCACCTCGCGGCCGAGGGCGGGCCGCGCGACGAGTTCGCCAACTAGCTCAGTGCGTCAGTGCGAGCCGGGCGCCACCATCCGGTGGCGCAGCTGGTCGGCCACCACCGCCACGATCAGCAGCGCGCCCAGCACCACCATCTGCAGGTACGACCCCACGCTCGCGAGGTTCATGCCGTTCTGCACCAGGCCGATGAAGATCGCGCCCATCACCACGTTCGGCACCCGGCCCATGCCGCCGCGCAGGCTCACGCCGGCGATCACGCAGGCCGCGATCGACTCCAGCGCCACGGTGCCGCCGAGGTTGGCCTCGCCGGTCTCGACGCGCGCGGTCAGCAGCAGGCCGCTGACGGCCGCGAGGCCCGCGCACAGCAGGTAAGCCACGAGCAGCACGCGCCGGGTGTCGATGCCCGACAGCGCCGCCGCCTTGGCATTGCCGCCCACGGCCAGCAGGTGGGTGCCGGTCGGCATGCGGCCCATCAGCACGCCCATGGCCGCCACGCAGACCGCCGTGACCCAGATCGGCACCGGCACGCCCAGCAGCGTGCCGAAGCCGAACAGCTCGCTGAAGCCCGCGGGCAGGCCCGACACCGGCACGCCGCCCGTGAGGTAGAGCGCCAGGCCGAAGCCGATCGACTGCACGCCCAGCGTGACGATGAAGGGCGAGACGCCGATGAAGGCCACGCCGATGCCATTGACCAGCCCCACCGCGAGCCCGGCCAGCATGCCGCAGGCACAGCCCAGGGCGATGGCCAGCCAGGCGGCGTCGGGCAGCGCGGCGCCGAGGAACTGCATGGCCAGCGCCGCCACCACCGAGGTGATCGCCATCACGGTGCCGACCGAGAGGTCGAAGCCGCCGGTCACCAGCGCCAGCATCTGGCCCATGGCCACCAGGATCAGGTAGACCGACTGGCGCAGCAGGTTGACCAGGTTCTGCACCGTGAGGAACTGGTCCGAGAGGCTGCCGAACACCACGAAGGCGATCGCCAGCATGAAGGGCAGCACGCCCAGGCGCAGGAACAGCGCGCGCAGCAGCGCCAGCGCGCGGCCGGCGGGACCCGGTGCCGCGGGCACGGCGGTGGCGACGGAGGAAGACGAAGTCATGGCTTGTTGTTCTCGCTGGGACCGAAGAAGAGGTTGAGCACGGCGCTCTCGCCGATGGCGTCGCCTTGCAGCTCGCCGGCGATCTCGCCGCGGCACATCACGTAGACGCGGTGGCTCAGGTGCAGCACCTCGGGCAGATCGGAGGAGATCACGACCACCGCCGCGCCGCCCTCGCAGAGCTTGCGGATCACCTGGTAGAGCGCGCTGCGGGTGCCGATGTCGACGCCCACCGTGGGCTCGTCGAACACGTAGAGCGCGGCGTCGCGCGTCATGCCCTTGCCGAACAGCACCTTCTGCTGGTTGCCGCCCGAAAGAAGCGCCACCGGCCGCTCGAGGTTGCGCGGCGCGAGCTCCACGCGCTCGGCCGCGGCCGTCGACAGCCGGCGCCCGAGCCGCTTGCGCAGCCAGCCGCCATGGCCGCGCAGCGGGCCGTGCACCAGCGGCAGCGTGATGTTGGCGCGCGAGCTGAAGCCCAGCACCAGCCCTTCGCCCTTGCGGTCGGGCGGCAGGTAGAACAGGCCCTCGTCGAGCAGCCGGCGCACCCTGGCGCCGGTGCGCGGCTGGCCCCTGAACAGCACGCGGCCCGCGCTCACCGGGTCGAGCCCGCAGACCGCGCGGAACAGCTCCGACTTGCCGCAGCCCACGAGGCCGGCCAGCCCGACCACCTCGCCGCGCCGCACCCTGAGGCTGGCGCCGCGCACGCCGTTGGGCGAATGCAGGCCCTCGAGCTCGAGCACCGTCTCGCCCGGCGCGAAGGCGATGCGCGGATAGACCTGCTCGATGGCGCGCCCGCTCATCAGCTCGATCAGGCGATCGGCATCGGTCTCGCGCGCCTCGACCGTCGTGACCTGGCGGCCATCGCGCAGCACGGTGATGCGGTCGGCGATCCGCGCGATCTCCTGCATGCGGTGCGAGATGTAGACGATGCCCACGCCGCGCGCCTGCAGCCGCGCCACCAGCTCGAACAGGCGCTGCGCCTCGGCATCGGTCAGCGAGGCCGTGGGCTCGTCGAGGATCAGCACCGAGACCTCGCCGCGCAGGCCCTTGGCGATCTCCACCATCTGCTGCTGCGCGCGCGTGAGGCCGGCCACCGGCGCATCGACGTCGATCGCGAAGCCCAGGTCGGCCAGCATCGCGCGGGCGCGTTCGCGCAGCGCGCCGCGGTCGAGCAGGCCGCGGCTGCGCGGCTCCTCGCCGAGGCTCAGGTTCTGCGCCACCGACAGCGTGGGGATCAGCGAGAACTCCTGGAACACCGCGCTGATGCCGTGGCGCCGCGCGTCGTGCACGTTCGCGAAGCGCACCGGCTCGCCGCGCAGCCGGATCTCGCCGGCGCTCGGCACATTGGCGCCGGCCAGCAGCGAGATCAGCGTCGACTTGCCGGCGCCGTTCTCGCCGAACAGCACGTGCACCTCGCCCGCGCGCAGCTCGAAGTCCACGCCGTCGAGCGCCAGCACGCCCGGATAGCGCTTGCCGAGTCCGCGGGTCTGCAGCAGGGGTGGCATCGCGGGCCTTACTTGACCTCGAACACCGGCTTGAAGCCGGTCGGCGGCAGGATGTCGGCCTGCTTCACGCTCTGGATGTTGCCGCTGTCGACCACGAAGATCTTCGGGCCCACGTGCTTCGCGACCTCCTTGCCCTCGAGCAGGCGCACCGCCTGGTCGACCGCGATGCGGCCCTGGATCACCATCGAGTCGGCCGGCGCGGCCACGATGCGGCCGCGCTGGATGCCCTCGTAGACGCCCGGCGTCATGTAGAAGGACAGCACCTGCACCTTCTTGTCGAGGTTGCGCGAGCGCAGGATGCCGGTGGCGGCCTCGGCCGTGACCGCCGTGCCGGCCACGTAGGCCAGGTCGGGGTTGGCCTGCAGCACGTCCTCGATCAGCTTGCTCTGCGCTTCCTTGCCGGTGTCGCCGTACTTCGGATCGAGCACCACCACCGCGCTGCCCTTGACCGCCTCCATGAAGCCCTTGTGCGCGGCCTCGACCCAGCCCGCGCCGGCGGGTCCCGGGAACCAGCCGACCTTGACCGGCGGCGAACCGGCCGGATGCTTCTTCGCGAGGTAGGCACCGGTCGACTGGCCCATGGTGTGGAAGGACACCAGCGACTTGGCCGAGAGGTCGGGCGAATTGATGCCGTTGACCAGGTCGATCACCGGCACCTTCTTCGCGGCCGTGGCCTTGATGACGTTGTTGAGGCCGTCGCCCGAGATCGCGCCGATGATCACCGCGTTGGCGCCGCGCGCCACGCAGTCCTCGATCTGCGAGACCTGCTTGCCGAGGTTGGTGTAGCCGCCCGCGTCGGCCACCTGCAGCTTCACGCCCTGGCGCCGGGCCTCCTCGATCACGCCGTAGTCCACGCCGAGCCAGTAGGCGTCCTTCATGTGCGGGAACGACACGCAGAGGTCCCACTTCTTCGAGGCCTTGGGCAGCGGCACGTAGTCGATGGGCTTCTTCGTGCCCTCGGCCGAGAAGGCGGGCTCGGTGGCCTCGGCCTTGTAGGGAAACCAGTCGGCGGCCGAGGCACCGCCGTGCCACAGCACGGTGGCGGCGAAGGCGGCGGCGGTCAATGAAACGCGCAGGGGCAAGCTGTTCATGAAGAACTCCTAGGTGGCAACGGGGAAGAAAAGAAAGGGGGTGGGCGGCCTTGCCGCCCGGGCGCTCAGTCGGCGAGCGCGGCGCGCAGGCGCTCGATGCGCCGTCGTCGCTCGGCGCGCGCGGCCAGCGCCTGCGCCATGTCGACCGCGACGAAGCGCGCCTTGTGGTTGGGCTGCATCTGGGCGATCAGGTCCATGTCGGCGCTGATCACCGTGCCGACCATCGCGTAGCCGCCGCCCGAGACCGCGTCGCGGTGCAGGATGATCGGCTCGCGCCCGCCCGGCACCTGGATCGAGCCATAGGGATAGCCGGCATCGACGATGTTCGACGGATCGGCGCCCGCGCCGAAGGGCGGCGTGCGCTCGATGAACTTCAGCGGCGTGCCGTTCTTGTAGCGGTAGCCGATGCGATCGGCCTCCGAGCCCACGCTCCAGGTGTCGGCGAAGAAGCTGCGCACCGAGTCCTGCTGCAGCCGGTGGAAGTAGATGCCGGGCAGCACGCGCAGCGTCACCTCCTTGGCGAGCACCGGCAGCAGCTCGGCCGCCACGCCACGCCCGGGCCGTGCGCGCGCCGAGGGCGTGCCCACGGGCAGCCGGTCGCCGGCCAGCAGCTTGCGGCCCTCGAAGCCGCCGAAGGCGCCGAGGCCGTAGGTCGAGCGGCTGCCGAGCACCAGCGGCACGTCGATGCCGCCGGCCACCGCGATGCACATGCGCGCGCCCAGCAGCATGAAGTCGAAGCCGAGCACGTCGCCGGCCTGCACCGCGAAGGCTTCGTTGCGCGGCCTCTCGGCGCCGTTGAGCTTGACCTTGGCCTGCGCGCCCGTCACCGCCACCACGGCGGGCGCATCGAAGCGCAGCTCGGGCCCGAGCAGGGTGCTCTCGATCACGGCCGCGCCCTCGTCGTTGCCCACCAGCAGGTTGGCCAGCACCAGGCCCTGCTGGTCGAGCGCGCCCGACAGCGGGATGCCCAGGTGGTAGTAGCCGGGACGGCCCGCGTCCTGCACGCTGGTCGCGAGGCCGGGCTTGAGCACTTCAATCGCCATGGAGCACCTTCAGCAGCTGTTGGTTGTAGCCGTCGGGATCGGCCAGGAATTCCTGCAGCGAGAACGACACCGGCGCGATGCGCAAGGTGTAGTCGCCGGCCTCCACCTGCGCCACCTGGCGGTCGTACTCGGCGCGGTCGATCGGCTTCCACTTGACGATGTCGCCGGGGCGGAAGAACACCATCAGCTCCTTGAGGTAGGGCAGGCGCTGGGCCGGATCGAAGATCGGCGCCGGCGTGACGCCGAACATCTGGTAGCCGCCGGCCCCGCGCACCGAGTAGATGCAGCTGAAGCAGCCGCCATGGCCCAGGGTGAGCCGCGGCGTGTCGGTGCGCGGGCTCAGGTACTTGGGCACCTCGAGCTGGCGCTCGCGCTCGACCATCTGGAACAGGAAGGGCAGCCCGGCCACGAAGCCCACCATGGAGACGAACCACGGCGCGCCCGAATGCGCGGCGATGAAGGCCTCGACGGAATCGAGGCCATTGATGCGCGCGGCGTATTCGATGTCGGTGCTGGCCGGGTCCTGGTGGCGCTCGCGGAAGCGCATCAGGGTCTCGTGCGTCCACGGGTCGTTGTAGAGCACGGGAATCTCGACGATGCGGGTCTGAAGCCGCAGGTCGGCCTCGCCGATGCCGGACTCGATCCCCTCGAGCACGGCCTGCAGCGCGTCGGGCGCGATCAGGTCGGGATCGAAGCGCACCAGGTAGGCCGCGTTGGCCGGGCAGATCTCGGTGACGCCCGCGATCTCGCCGGCCTGCACGCGGCGGCGCAGCTCGTTGCAGATCGCCATGCCCTTGAAGAAGGCGGGCAGCGACATCGATTCGCTGATCTCGACGAACAGGTGCTCGTCGCCGCCGAAGCTGTAGCGGGCCTGGGCCGGGAGGATGGCGGCGGCGGTCATGCGGGCACCTTCTCGGCCATGGAAGCAGGAACGGGAGCGGCCGGCTCGGCCAGCGGATGCGCCGCAAGCCACTGCTCGAGGAAGCCGGTGTGGAAGGCCGCGGCCGCGACCTCGGCGTCGTCGCACAGCGCGCGGTGCAGCGGGATGGTGGTGTGGATGCCCTCCACGCGCAGCTCGCCGAGCGCACGGCGCATGCGCGCGAGCGCGGCGGCGCGGTCGCTGTCGTGCACGATCAGCTTGCCGAGCAGCGAGTCGTAGTAGGCCGGCACGTTGCAGCCCGCGAACATCAGGGTGTCGAAGCGCACGCCGGGCCCGCCCGGCACCGCGAGCCGCGTCACCAGGCCCGGGCTCGGCATGAAGTTCTTCGCGGCGTTCTCGGCGTTGATGCGCACCTCGATGGCGGCGCCGGCGAGCCGGATGTCCTCCTGCTTCAGGCGCAGCGGCTGGCCCAGCGCGATGCGCAGCATCTCCTTCACGAGGTCGATGCCGGTGACCATCTCGGTGATCGGATGCTCGACCTGGATGCGGGTGTTCATCTCGATGAAGAAGAACTCACGCGTGTCGTCGTCGTAGAGGTATTCGAGCGTGCCCGCGCCGCGGTAGGCCACGGCGCTCGCGAGGCGCAGCGCCGATTCGCACAGCGCGGCGCGCGTGGCGGCATCGATGGCGGCCGAGGGCGCCTCTTCCCACACCTTCTGGCGCCGGCGCTGCAGCGAGCATTCGCGCTCGAAGCAGTGCACCACGCGCTGGCCGTCGCCGAGGACCTGCACCTCGATGTGGCGCGCCTTGCGGATGAAGCGCTCGAGGTAGACCTCGCCGTTGCCGAAGGCGGCCTGCGCCTCGGCGGTGGCGGTGGCGAACTGCTGGCGCAGTTCGGCCTCGTCGTGGGCCACGCGGATGCCGCGCCCGCCACCGCCGGCCGAGGCCTTGATCATGATCGGGTAGCCGATGTCGCGCGCGAGCTCGACCGCCACGCCGGCATCGCTCACCACGCCGGCGCTGCCGGGCACGGTGGGCACGCCGGCCTTCATGGCGGCGGCGCGCGCGGCCGCCTTGTCGCCCATGGTGCGGATCGCATGCGGCGTCGGGCCCACGAACACCAGGCCCGCGGCCTCGACGCGCGCCGCGAAGTCGGCGTTCTCCGAGAGGAAGCCGTAGCCCGGATGCACGGCGCCCGCGCCGCTGTGGGCCGCGGCCTGCAGGATGGCATCGGCGCTCAGGTAGCTCTTGCTGGCATGGGCCGGGCCGATGCGCACGGCCTCGTCGGCCATCTGCACGGCCAGGCTCTGGGCGTCGGCGTCGCTGTGGACGGCGACGGTCTTCAGGCCCAGCTCCTGCGCGGCGCGGATCACGCGCACCGCGATCTCTCCGCGGTTGGCGATCAGCAGCTTGTCGAATGCGGCGGTCATCGCGTCGTCTTCCTCAGGCGGTCTCGATCACGGCCAGCGGCTGGCCCGGATCGACCGGCTCGGCGTTCTCGACCGCGAAGCGCAGCAGGCGACCGGCCGCGTCGGCCGTGACTTCACTGAACTGCTTCATCACCTCGACCAGGCCCAGCACGTCGCCCACGGCCACCGTGTCGCCCTCGGACTTGAACGGCGGCGCATCGGGCGCCGAGCGGCGGTAGAAGGTGCCCGGCAGCGGGCTCAGGACTTCATGGGTAGCGGACATGGGATGCACTCCTGGGGACGGAACGGAAAACGGGGAAGGGAAAGAGGGGATCAGCCCTGCGCGGCGAGCCCTGCAACCTCGATGCCATGCGCGGCCAGCGCGCGCCGCGTGGCCTGCACCAGCGCGAGCGCACCGGGCGTGTCGCTGTGGATGCAGACCGAGTCGAAGCCGATGGCCAGGTCCTCGCCCTCGACCGTGCGCACCGTGCCCTCGGTGCAGGCGCGCAGCACCTTGGCCGCGACCGCCTCGGGGTCGAGCGCGCCGACGCGGCGCGTGAAGACGATGGAGCCGCTCAGGTCATAGTCGCGGTCGGCATAGAACTCGCGCACCACCGGCTGGCCCAGCTCGCGCGCCACGCGGCAGGTGACCGAGGACTCCATGCAGAACAGGCGCAGGCCGGGCTCGATGCGCTGCAGCGCCTCGACCAGCGTGCGCGACAGCGCCTCGTCGCGCGCCGCATGCATGTAGAGCGCGCCATGCGGCTTGATGTGCTGCAGCGCCAGCCCCTCGAGCCGCGCGAACTCGCGCAGCGCGCCGAGCTGGTAGACCATGTCGTTGACCAGTTCCTCGGCCGGCGCCTGGATGTGGCGCCGGCCGAAGCCCACGAGGTCGCGAAAGCCCGGGTGCGCCCCGATGCCCACGCCGTGCTCGCGCGCCAGCGCGACCATGCGCCGCATGATGTTCGGATCGCCGGCATGGAAGCCGGTGGCGATGTTGGCCGAACTGATCAGCGGCATCAGTTCCGCGTCGACGCCATCGCCGATGGTCCAGGGGCCGAAGCCCTCGCCCATGTCGGAGTTCAGATCGATCCGCTTCTTCTTCACGTGTGACAGCCTTTGTTCGTTGTGCGTCCCGTGGCCGCCAAGGCGCGGCGCGGCGGGACGGTCCGAAGATTAGTGAGCGGTCCAAAGACTGAAAAGCATTGTTTTCCGCGCACTCGGTATCTGAAAAACAGATGCTGCGTTGCGGCGCATGCCTTGCTACGCTGGAGCCATTCGATCGCGCGGTATCGGGTTTTCACCAACCCATGCACCGGCTGCCCCGCGTTGCCGATACCGATCCACTCCCCGAAGCCCCGCCATGTCCCTGACCCTTCGCCAGCTCAAGTACTTCTCGGCGGTGGCCGAGGCGGGCCGCATCTCGCACGCGGCGCTGCAGCTCAACATCTCGCAGTCGGCCGTGACCACCGCGATCCGCGAGCTCGAGGAGATGCTGGGCCAGCAGCTGTTCGAGCGCCATCCGCACGGCGTGGAACTGACCAAGGGCGGCCGCCGCTTCCTGAGCCATGCCTATGCGGTGCTGGCCGCGGCCGACGAGGCGCAGCGCATGCCGCACGAGGACGCCGCCGTGCAGGGCGAGCTGACCATCGCCGCGAGCTACACGGTGCTGGGCTACTTCCTGCCGCACCACCTGCAGCGCTTCGAGCAGCTGCATCCGCAGGTCACGCTGAAGGTGCACGAGGTGGCGCGCGAGGCGATCGAGGAAGGGCTGATCACGCGGCGCTACGACCTCGGCGTGGTGCTGACCTCGAACGTGGTGCTGCGCGAGCTCTCGCTCGAGACCTTTTTCGGCTCGCAGCGCCGGCTGTGGGTGCCGGCCAAGCATCCGCTGCTCGACAAGGCCGAGGTCACGCTGGCCGACGTGGCGGCCGAGCCCTACATCATGCTCACGGTCGACGAGGCCGCGGCCACCGCGCTCAAGTACTGGGGCCGCACGCCGCACCAGCCCAAGGTGCGGCTGCGCACCAGCTCGGTGGAGGCGGTGCGCAGCACGGTCGCCAACGGCGGCGGCGTGACGGTGCTGTCGGACATGGTCTACCGCCCGTGGTCGCTCGAGGGCAAGCGCATCGAGACCATCAACCTGCGCGACCCGATCCCCACCATGAACATCGGACTCGGCTGGAAACAGGGCGTGGAGTTCTCGCCCGCGATGACGGCGCTGCGCGACTACTTCCGCCAGCTGTTCCTCGATCCCGCGTCGGCGCGGCAGGGGCGCGGGCGCGCCTGAGCCCGACGCGCTCGCTCAGGCGTGCGAGACCTCGGCCTGCGCTTCCTTCGGCAGGTCGACCATCGGCCCGCTGCCGCTGTAGCGGTCGAGCGCGAGGTAGATCGCGGGCGTGATGTAGAGCGTGATCACCTGCGAGAAGATCAACCCGCCCACCACCGCCACGCCCAGCGGCTGGCGCAGCTCGGCGCCGGCGCCCAGGCCCAGCGCGAGCGGCAGCGCGCCCATCAGCGCGGCCAGCGTGGTCATCAGGATCGGGCGGAAGCGCAGCCGGCAGGCCTCGCGGATCGCCTCCACCGGCTGCAGGCCCTCGGTGCGCTGCGCGTCGAGCGCGAAGTCGATCATCATGATCGCGTTCTTCTTCACGATGCCGATCAAGAGCAGGATGCCGATGGTCGCGATCAGCGTGAGGTCGAAGCCGAAGATCTTCAGCGAGATCAGCGCACCCACCGCCGCCGAGGGCAGGCCCGCGAGGATGGTGATCGGATGGATGTAGCTCTCGTAGAGCACGCCGAGCAGCACGTAGATGACCAGCACCGCGAGCACCAGCAGCACGGCCTGGCTGGACTGCGAGCTCTGGAACACCGCGGCATCGCCCCCGTAGGTGGTGATGATCGACTGCGGCATCTTGAGCTCGTCCTTGAAGCGGTCGATCTTGGCGGTGGCATTGCCCAGCGGGACGTCGGGCCCGAGGTTGAACGACACCGTCACCGCCTGCAGCTGGCCCTGGTGGTTGACCGAGGTCGGGCCCACGGTGCGCTCGATGCTCGAGAAGGCCGACAGCGGCACCAGCCGGCCGGTGGTGCTGCGCACCGACAGGCGCGAGACGTCGTCCTCGAACTGCCGGTCGTTGTCGGACGCCGAGAGGATCACCTGGTAGGTGTTGCTGGCCGCGTAGATGCTGCCGATCTGGCGGTCGCCGTAGGCGTTGTAGAGCGCGGTGCGCAGGTCGCCCACGGCCACGCCGAGCACGCCGGCCTTGTCGCGGTCGATCTTCAGCGTGGCCTGCAGGCCGCGGTTCTGCGAGTCGCTGGTGACGTCGCGGAAGTCGGGGTCGGCGCGCATGCGTTCCATCAGCCGCGTGGCCCAGGGCACCATCTCGCCGGCGTTCACGCTCTGCAGCGTGTACTGGAAGCGCGCCTTGCTCTGGCGCCCGCCCAGGCGCAGGTTCTGCACCGGCTGCATGTAGACGGCGATGCCGGGAATCTCGCGAAAGCGCTGGCGCAGCGACTCGAGCACCTTGGGCATCTTCGGCCGCTCGCCGCGCGCCTTGAGCACCGCGAACAGCCGGCCCGAGTTCTGCGTGGCGGTGGGGCCGCCCACGCCGACGAAGGAGCTCACGTAGTCGACGCTGGGGTCGGCCATCAGCGCGTCGGACACGCGGTCCTGCAGCGCCTTCATGGCGGTGAAGGAGATGTCCTCGGCGGCCTCGGTCGTGATCTGGATCTGGCCGATGTCCTCCTCGGGGAAGAAGCCCTTGGGGATCGTGATGAACAGCCAGGCCGTGACCACGAAGGTGGCGCCGGCCATCAGCAGCATCAGCCCGCGGTGCGCCAGGGTCCAGTCGAGCGTGCGCATGTAGCTGCCGTGCACCCAGCGGTAGCCGCGCTCGAAGGCGCGGCCGATCGCGGTGCCGGGCTCGGGATGCTCCTCTTCATGGTCGTGGCGCGCGCCGCCCTCGGGCCGCGGCACCTGCTTGAGCAGCCGGCTCGCGAGCATCGGCACCAGGGTCAGCGAGACGATCGCCGACACCAGCACCGCCAGCGCCACCACCACCGCGAACTCGTGGAACAAGAGGCCGATCACGCCCGGCATGAAGAAGATCGGGATGAACACCGCCACCAGCGAGATCGAGATCGAGACGATGGTGAAGCCCACCTCGCGCGCGCCGCGCAGCGAGGCCGCCAGCGGGTCCATGCCCTTCTCGACGTAGCGCATGATGTTCTCGAGCACCACGATCGCGTCGTCCACCACCAGGCCCACGGCCAGCGTGATGCCCAAGAGCGAGACGTTGTCGAGGCTGTAGCCGAAGGCATAGAGCAGCGCCACCGCACCGATCAGCGAGATCGGGATGGTGGCGGCCGGGATCAGCGTGGCGACCAGCCGGTGCAGGAACAGGAAGATCACCAGCACCACCAGCGCGATGGTGCCCAGCAGGGTGAGCTGCACGTCGTGCACCGCCTCGCGGATCGACAGCGAGCGGTCGTTGACCATCTGGATCTCGACCGACTGCGGCAGCTCGGCCTTGAAGCGCGGGATCAGCGCGCGCACCGCGTCGACCACCTGCACCGTGTTGGCATTGGGCTGGCGCTGCACGGCCAGCGAGATCGAGCTCTGGCCGTTGAAGCTGCTGGCGGTCTTGACCGACTCGAAACTGTCCTCGATGGTCGCGACCTCGTCGAGCCGCACCGGCGCGCCGTTGCGCTGGCCGACGATCAGCTTGGCGAAGTCGGCCGCGCGCGTGAGCTGCTGGTTGGCCTGGATGGTGAGCGTCTGGCGCGGGCCGTCGAGCACGCCGACCGGCGTGTTGGCGTTGGCCGAGTTGACCGCGCGCGCGAGCTCGTCGAGCGTGATGTTGCGCGCGTTGAGCAGGTCGGCATTGGCCTTGATGCGCACCGCGAAGGCCTTGCGGCCGTACACGCCCACCTGCGCCACGCCGTCGATGGTCGAGAGCGTGGGCGAGATCAGGTTCTCGGCGTAGTCGTTGAGCTCCGAGGGGTTCATCGACGGCGAGATCAGCGCGATGAACAGCACCGGCGCATCGGCCGGGTTGACCTTGCGGTACGAGGGCAGCTGCGTGAGCTCCTGCGGCAGCTGGCGCTGCGCGCGCAGGAGCGCGGCCTGCACGTCGACCGCGGCGGCGTCGATGTCGCGGCTGCTGACGAACTCGAGCGTGAGCGAGGTCACGCCCTGGGTGTTGACCGAGCTGATGGTCTGCAGGCCCGGGATGGTCGAGAACTGCTTCTCGAGCGGCAGCGCGACCGAACTCGCCATGGTGTCGGGACTGGCGCCCGGCAGCTGCGCATTGACGTTGATGACGGGCGTGTTGTAGCTGGGCAGCGCCGCGACCGGGATGCTGAAGTAGGCGAAGATGCCCACCACCACGACGGCCGCTGACAGCAGCACCGTCATCGCGGGACGGCGGATGCACAGCTCGGAGATGTTCATGCGCGTTCCCGCTGCGTCGAGCGGATGTCGACGCCATCGGACGACGCCGCGCTGCCGGGCGTCACGCCCGTGGTGCCGCCAGGCGCGGCCGGGGTCGCGGGCGTGTCGCCGCGCGGCTTGTCGTCGATGCGCACCTTGCCGTTGGGCCGCACGTTCTGGCTGCCCTCGATCACGACCTGCTCGCCGGGCTCGACGCCGCTGACCGCGACCTTGGTGCCGAAGGTGTGCAGCGTCTTCACCTTGCGGCGGCTCGCGTTGCGTTCCTTGTCGACCACGTAGAGCGAGGTGCCCTCGGGCAGCATCATCAGCGCCGCCGCGGGCACCACCGTGACGCCCTCGAGCGTGCGCACCGTGATGCGGGTGCCGACGAACTGGCCGGGCCACAGGCTCTGGTCGGCGTTGTCGAACACGGCCTTGGCGCGCACGGTGCCGATTTGCGGATCGACCGTGTTGTCGACGAAGTTGAGCGTGCCCTGCAGCGTGTCCTTGCGGCCCGTGACCACGGCCTCGACGCGCGAGCGCGTGCGCGCGGCGGCCAGCAGGTCCTGCAGGTTGGCCTCGGGCACGGGGAAGCTCACGGCGATCGGGTCGAGCTGCGTGACCGTGACCAGCGACAGCGTGGGCTGCACCAGCGTGCCCGGGTAGATGTTGACGGCGCCGATGCGGCCCGCGATCGGCGCATGCAGCTTGGTGTAGCTCAGCGCCACCTGGGCCGACTGCACCGCGGCGCGGTCGGCCGCGACCGCCGCGCGCTGCGCCTCGAGCTGCGACAGCGTGGCATCGGTCGCGCTCTTGGAGATGAAGTTCTGCGCCAGCAATTCCTGGCTGCGCTTGTACTGGCGCTCGAGGTCGGCCAGCGTGGCCTCGTCGCGCTTCTGCTGGGCCTGGGCGCGCGCCAGGTTGGCCTGGTCGTTGCGGTCGTCGAGCGTGAAGAGCAGTTGCCCCTGCTTCACGAACTGGCCTTCCTTCACGTGCACCACGTCGACCGTGTTGGTCACCTGCGGTCGCAGGTCCACGCTGTTGAGCGAGACCACGCTGCCGTTGACCTGCACCGTGACCGGCACGTCCTGGCGCACGGCGGTGGCGAGCGTGACCAGCGCGGTCGGCGCGGCGGCCGGCCCCTTGGCGCTCTTCGCCGCGGCGCGCTCGCCCGAGCCGCTCCACCACCATCCCGCGGCGGCGACGATCGACACGCCCACGAGGGCGATGACTGCGTTCTTCTTCATGGGTTTTTGTGCACTTTGGGCTGACAGCGGCTATTGGATCGCGGGGGGTTCCGAGTGTCCATCCGCACCGTAAAGAAAAGTAAAGGCCAGGGCGCCGCGCCCGGTAAAAACGGTCGGGATAAGCACCGATGGACAGGCACCCCGCTCGCTAGAATCCCCGCTCCACAGCCTCTGGATGAACCCCATGAACCGCTGCAAGACACCCACGAACGCTCTTCATTTCATAGCAGCCTGCGCAACGCTGGCAGCCACTTCCAGCTTCTTCCCGCTCCAGGCCAGCGCGCAGGACGCGGTGCCCCGGCCGCAGACCCAGAACGAATCGCTGGTCGGCGGGCGCAATTTTCCGGTCGGCACCCTGCGCGGCAAGTTCCGCGTGATCGACGGCAACGACGTGATGCTCGACGGCCGCGCCGACCGGCTCGCGCCCGGCGCGCGCATCCGCAGCGGCCAGAACATGCTGGTGATGAGCGGCGCGATCACGGGCCAGAACCTGCTGGTCAACTACACGCGCGATGCCGCCGGCATGCTGCGCGAGGTCTGGATCCTCACGCCCGACGAAGCCACCGCCAGCCGCGAATCGCTGAACAAGCCCTTCCTCAACATCTGGCCCTTCGTGCAGAACGACACGGTCAACACGCAGTAGGTATCTCGCCAGCGGCCACCGGCCGCACCGGCATTCCTTTCGCGGACACGCCCCGCCGCTTTCGCCACGAAAGCCCCGTGTCCGCCCGGCCCCTCCGCAAGACGAGGGGCCACTCATACATATAGAAGAGCTCCCCATGACCGCCAAGAAAGTCTTCATCAAAACCTTCGGCTGCCAGATGAACGAGTACGACTCGGACAAGATGGCCGACGTGCTCCATGCCGCGCAGGGCTACGAGCCGACGCAGAACGTCGACGAGGCCGACCTGATCCTGTTCAACACCTGCTCGGTGCGCGAGAAGGCGCAGGAAAAAGTGTTCTCCGACCTGGGCCGCGTCAAGCACCTGAAGGCGCGCGGCGTGAAGATCGGCGTCGGCGGCTGCGTGGCCAGCCAGGAGGGCAACGCCATCATCGCGCGCGCGCCCTACGTCGACATCGTGTTCGGCCCGCAGACCCTGCACCGGCTGCCCGAGATGCTGGCCGAGCGCGAGCGGCTCGACCGCCCGCAGGTGGACATCAGCTTTCCCGAGATCGAGAAGTTCGACCACCTGCCGCCCGCGCGCGTGGAAGGCGCCACCGCCTTCGTGTCGATCATGGAAGGCTGCTCCAAGTACTGCAGCTACTGCGTGGTGCCCTACACGCGCGGCGAGGAAGTCAACCGGCCGCTCGACGACGTGCTGGTCGAGATCGCCGGCCTGGCCGACCAGGGCGTGCGCGAGGTCACGCTGCTGGGCCAGAACGTCAATGCCTACCGCGGCCGCATGGGCGACACGGCCGAGATCGCCGACTTCGCGCTGCTGATCGAGTACGTGGCCGAGATCCCGGGCATCGAGCGCATCCGCTACACCACCAGCCACCCGAACGAATTCACGCCGCGGCTGATCGAGGCCTATGCCAAGGTGCCGCAGCTCGTGAGCCACCTGCACCTGCCGGTGCAGCACGGCAGCGACCGCATCCTGATGGCGATGAAGCGCGGCTACACCGCCATGGAATACAAGAGCACGGTGCGCAAGCTGCGCGCGATCCGGCCCGAGCTCGCGCTGTCGAGCGACTTCATCGTCGGCTTCCCCGGCGAGACCGAGGCCGACTTCGACAAGATGATGAAGCTGATCGACGACTGCCAGTTCGACGCCAGCTTCAGCTTCATCTTCAGCCCGCGCCCCGGCACGCCGGCCGCCGCACTGCACGACGACACGCCGCACGAGGTCAAGCTGGCGCGGCTGCAGAAGCTGCAGGCCGTGATCGACGGCAACGTGAAGCGCTTCGGCGAGGCGCTGGTGGGCAGCACCCAGCGCGTGCTGGTGGAAGGCGCCTCGCGCCGCGACGCGAGCGAACTCATGGGCCGCACGGCCTGCAACCGGGTCGTCAACTTCGAGGGCGACGCACGGCTCGTGGGCCGGATGACCGACCTGCGCATCACGCGCTCGCTGGCCTACACGCTGCGCGGCGAAGTGCCCACGCGCGAGAGCGCGTCCGCCGCCGGGGCGCTCGCCTGATGGCGAAGCGATCGATACGGGGCTCGTTCCAGCAGCTCCTGCTGTTCGCCTTCCTGCTGATCACCGCGCTGCTGGTGGGCGTGGCGCTGCGCTCGGTGCTGCAGTACGACACCTTGATGACGCAAAGCCGCGACGCCGCGGCGCGCGCGCTGCGGCTGTCGGGCGCGGCCCAGTCGCTGGCCGAGCGCAGCGCGGCGATGGAGCGTGCCGGGCGCCAGTCGCTGGTGCTCAACGACTCGGTGCTGCGGCGCCGCTTCGACGATGCCGCGCGCGAGGCCCACGGCGTGCTCGAGCGGCTCGAGAAGAACGGCCTGGCGCCCGCCAGCACCGAGGCCTGGCGCACCCAGCTCGGCGTGATCGAGGGCCTGATGAGCGGCAACGCCGACAGCGCGCTGCAGCGCGAGAGCACGATGGCGATGCAGTTCCGCGACCTCGATGCGCTCAACACCAACATCGCGCAGCAGGCCCAGTTCCTGATCGAGATGCAGAACGACGCGCTGGCCAAGCGCATCGAGAACGCGCGCCGCCGGCTGATGCGCGAGGTGGTCGCGGCCAGCGTGCTCGCGGTGTCGCTGGCGCTGGCCTTCGGCATCTGGCTGGCGCGGCCGTTCAAGCGGCTCGAGCACGCCATCGTCGGCCTGGGCCAGAACCGGCTCGACGAGCCGATCGACATCCGCGGCCCGGCCGACGTGCGGCGCGTGTCGCAGCAGCTCGAATGGCTGCGGCTGCGGCTGACCGAGCTCGACGCCGACAAGGCGCGCTTCCTGCGCCACGTCTCGCACGAACTGAAGACGCCGCTGGCGGCGCTGCGCGAGGGCGTGTCGCTGCTGGAGGACGGCGTGACCGGCGCGCTGAACCCGGCACAGCTCGAGGTGGCGCAGATCCTGAACCAGAACACGGTGGCGCTGCAGGGCCAGATCGAGGCCCTGCTGCGCTTCAACGCGGCCGCCTTCGAGGCGCGCGAGCTGCGCCGCGAGCGCACCGAGCTGCTGCCGCTGATCGAGGAGCAGATCGAGTCGCAGCGGCTGCAGTGGCAAGCCCACGGCCTCACGGTGCGCGCCGAGGGCGAGCGCATCGCGCTCACGGTCGACCGCACCAAGCTCGGCACCGCGATCGCCAACCTGCTGTCGAACGCGATCCGCTTCTCGGCGCGCGGCGGCACCATCACCCTCGTGGTCTCGGGCACGCCCGAGGCGGTGCGCATCGACGTCAACGACGCCGGCCCGGGCATCGCCGAGGGCGACCGCGACCGCATCTTCGAGCCCTTCTACCGCGGCGAACGCCAACCGGAGCATGCGGTCAAGGGCACGGGCATCGGACTTTCCATCGTGCAGGAGTACATTGCAGCCCATGGGGGCCGCATCGCCCTGCTGCCCGAGGGGCCCGGCGCGCGTTTCCGCATCGAGCTGCCGCGCACGGCCTGAGCTTCCCGGCGCCCCCACATCCCCGTAGCCATCGCCAACGCCCCGCGTCGTCCTTCTTCGTCCATGTCTTTTTCGTCCGTACGCCCCTCCACCGCCACCCGCGCACTGGCTGCGCTGGCCGCGCCGTGGCTCCTGCTGCTGGCCGCCTGCAGCGCGCCGCCCAAGCCGCCCGCGGAAGCCGATGCGCTGCCGCCGCCGCCGGTGCTGCCGCGCGTGATGCCGGTCGAGGCCGAGCCGAAGGCGCCGGCCACCCAGCCGGCCTCGCTGTTCACGCTGATGACCCAGGGCCCGGTGGCCGCCGTGCTGGCCTACGCCGACAAGATGCGCCCGCTCAGCGGCGCCGAACTGAGCGCCGAGATCCAGCGCCTGGGCGACCCCGGCGACGCGCCCACGGCGCAGATGCACCTCGCGATCCTGCTGTCGCAGACCCGCGTGCCGGCCGACCTGGCGCGCGCGCTGGGCCTGCTGCAGCGCGTGATCGCCAATCCCGCGCCCGAGGCCCAGCCGCTGCAGCCGCTGGCGCGCGCGCTGGCCGCGCGCTACATCGAGCAGCGCCGCGTCGAGGACGACCGCGACAAGCAGGTGCAGCAGCTGCGCGACAGCCAGCGCCGCATCGACCAGCTCAACGACCGCATCGAAGCGCTGCGCGCCATCGAGCGCAGCTTCGCGCGGCCCAACACGCCCGCGGCACCGGCCTCGGCACCCAACGGAAGCAGGTCCACCCCATGAGTACTTCGGGCGCCCGCCTGCTGGTCGTCGACGACGATCCGGACATGCTGCGGCTGCTGTCGATGCGGCTGAGCTCGGCGGGCTACCAGGTCACGGCCGTGACCTCGGCCGAGACGGCGCTCACGCAGCTGGAGATCGAGCATCCGCAGCTGGTGCTCAGCGACGTGCGCCTGCCCGGGCGCGACGGCCTGGCGCTGTTCGACGAGATCCGCAAGCGCCATCCCTCGCTGCCGGTGATCCTGCTGACCGCGCACGGCACCATCCCCGACGCGGTGGAAGCCACCGCGCGCGGCGTCTTCACCTACCTGACCAAGCCCTACGACGGGCGCGAACTGCTCGACAAGATCGCCCAGGCGCTCGCGCTGGGCGCGCCGGCCACGGTGCCGAGCAAGACCGGCGACGACAGTTGGCGCGTCGACATCGTGAGCCGCAGCAACCGCATGGCCGAGCTGCTGGCCGAGGCGCGCATGGTCGCCAAGTCCGACGCCTCGGTGCTGCTGCGCGGCGACTCGGGCGCCGGCAAGGAAATGCTGGCGCGCGCCATCCACAAGGCCAGCGCGCGCGCCGACAAGCCCTTCGTGGCGGTCAACTGCGGCGCCATCCCCGAGGCCCTGCTCGAGTCCGAGCTGTTCGGCCACATGAAGGGCGCCTTCACCGACGCCCACGCCAACCACAAGGGCCTGTTCCAGCAGGCCGACGGCGGCACCCTGCTGCTCGACGAGATCGGCGACATGCCGCCCGCGCTGCAGGTCAAGCTGCTGCGCGTGCTGCAGGAGCGCGCGGTGCGCCCGCTGGGCGCCAGCCAGTCGATCGAGGTCGACGTGCGCATCATCTCGGCCACCCACCGCGACCTCGATGCCGCGATGGAAGCCGGCCAGTTCCGCGAAGACCTCTATTACCGGCTCAACGTAGTCACTCTCACGCTGCCGCCGCTGTCGGCGCGCCGCGAGGACATCCCGCTGCTGGCCAACCACTTCCTGCAGAAGCTCTCGACCAAGTACGGCAAGCGGCTGTCGGGCTTCGCGCCCGAGGCGCTGAAGGCGCTGACCACCGCGGCCTGGCCCGGCAACGTGCGCCAGCTCTACAACGTGGTCGAGCAGGTTTGCGCGCTGTCGAGCTCGCCGCTGATCCCGCTGGCGCTGGTGCAGCGCGCGCTGCGGGTGCCGACGGTGGAGGTCCAGACCTATGCCGAGGCCAAGCAGCGTTTCGAGCGCGAATACCTGGTCGGCCTGCTGAAACTGACCGACGGCAACGTCGCCGACGCGGCCCGCCTGGCCGACCGCAACCGCACCGAGTTCTACCGCCTGCTGCAGAAGCACGAGCTCACGCCGGGCCACTTCAAGGCCGATGCTGTCGCTCCCGGCGGCGAGGGTGTCGCTGACGAGCGACGCCCCTAAGTCGTTGATTCATATGGGTGTTTTTCGGCAGGCCGGTGAGCTTGTCGGGATTCGGCGACAAAAACGGGGGTTTTGAGGCCCTTTTCGCCCTCCGGCCCCCGGAAATTCCGGCCGAAGCGGCCCAAGTGCTTGATTCCAAAGCACTTTTCCATGCTGGCACAGGGTTTGCCCCTGTAGTGGCATGACAGCATTCAACAGCCCATCTTTCGCACTGCGTCCGCAGCGCGACGGCCTGCGTCAAAAGCAGTTTTCCGCCTCGCGGCCCCGTGCCGCGGGCCATTCGCCAGCCGCGCTCGCCAGCGCCGGCGGCGTCGCGACGGATTGCGTCTTCAAGCGCTTTCCGGCCATTGGCGACACCTCCTCCTCCCTCGACAAGCAACGTTGGTAAACACCATGAAGCCGAACGACTTCTCCCAACTCAATGTCCTGGCCGATTCCGACTTCTCGCGCCGCAGCCCGGTGCGTGAGGAACGCCATCCCAACGCCGTCACCGCGCCCCCGGTCAACCGCGGCTCGATGACGCCCCGCCCCTGGCGCGGCTTCTGGAACAGCATCGGCACCGCCCTGCTGGTCCGCCTGGGTGCCGGCGGCAAGCGCGAAAGCGCCCCGGCCGAAGCCAGGCAGCCGTGGCAGCGCGCCGCCTCGCAGCGCCGCCTGGCCTTCATGCTGCTGACCGTGCTGAGCACCGTGGTCGCTTCCACGCTGTTCGCGGGCGTGCAGCCCGACTACGACAACGTCTGGCTCGAATACGGCCAGATCGGCCTCTACGGCCTGCTCTCGGGCTGGGTCGTGACCGGTTTCGTGACCGCCCTCATGGGCTTCTACGTCTCGGTGCGCGGCGACAAGCACGCGCTCTCGGTCAAGCAGGTGGCCAACCACCCGATGAACCCCGAGGCCCGCACCGCGATCATCATGCCGATCTGCAACGAGGACGTGGCCACCGTGTTCGCTGGCCTGCGCGCCACCTGCGAATCGGTCGCGGCCACCGGCCACGCCAAGCAGTTCGACGTGTTCGTGCTGTCCGACAGCTACAACCCCGAGACCGCCGCCGCCGAGCGCGCCGCCTGGGAAGACCTGCGCGCCGCGCTGGCCGACAGCCCGAACCAGCCGCAGGTCGAGGTCTACTACCGCCTGCGCACCCGCCGCACGCACCGCAAGGCCGGCAACGTGGCCGACTTCTGCCGCCGCTGGGGCAAGGACTACCGCTACATGGTCGTGCTCGACGCCGACTCCGTGATGAGCGGCGACTGCCTGACCTCGATGGTCAAGCTGATGGAAGCCAACCCGAGCGCCGGCATCATCCAGACCGCTACCCAGGCCATCGGCCACGTGACGCTGCATGCCCGCGCCCAACAATTCGCTTCCCGCGTGACGGGCCGCCTGTTCACGCTGGGCATGCAGTTCTGGCAACTGGGCGAATCGCACTACTGGGGCCACAACGCGATCATCCGCGTCGAGCCCTTCATGAAGCACTGCGCGCTGGCTCCGATCAAGGGCACCGGCGGCATGTCGGGCGGCATCATGTCGCACGACTTCGTCGAAGCCGCGCTGATGCGCCGTGCCGGCTACAACGTGTGGCTGGTGTCCGACCTGGTCGGCAGCTACGAACAGCAACCGCCGGACCTGCTGGCCGAGCTGCAGCGCGACCGCCGCTGGTGCCAGGGCAACCTGCAGAACGCCCGCCTGATGGCCGAGCCCGGCATCCACTCGGTGCACCGCGCGATGTTCGTGACCGGCACCATGGCCTACGTTTCCGCCCCGCTGTGGCTCGCGTTCCTGACGCTGGGCACCGCGCTGTGGCTCAGCGGTTCCAGCCTGATCTCGAGCTGGAGCGTGCTGCCGGCCGAACTCGCCGGCCTCTGGATCTGGACCCTGTGCCTGCTGTTCCTGCCCCGCGTGCTCGGCATCGTTGCCGTGCTGATGCGCGGCGAGCAACGCCAGTTCGGCGGCCTGTGGGGCCTGATCAAGAGCTCGGTGATGGAAAGCGGTCTCGCGATCGTGCAGGCACCGGTGCGCATGCTGGCCCACTCGCTGTTCGTGCTGGTCGCCCTCACCGGCATCAAGCTCGACTGGAAGTCGCCCCCGCGCGAAGCCGCCGCCGTGCCGTGGAAGGTCGCTGCCTCGCAGCTGGCCCCCATGACGCTGGTGATCGCACTGCTGGCCGTCGGCGTCGCGATGATCGACCCGAGCGCCCTGATGTGGCTCATGCCGGTCGGCCTGCCGCTGCTGCTGGCGATCCCGCTGACCGTGCTGACCAGCCAGATCGCGCTGGGCACCACGCTGCGCGACCGTGGCTTCCTGCTGATCCCCGAGGAATCGCGTTCGCCGGCCGTGCTGCGCCGCGCCTGGATGCATGCGCTGCGCCTCTCGCGTCCCGCGGCGCTGGCCACGGCCTGACGCGCGCACGCCACACGCCTCGCACGAAGCCGGCCCCGAGGGGCCGGCTTTTTTCATGGCGCGCCTAGAATCGCGCCTTCCTTTTTTTCCACCCACGGATCCTCTCGATCCCCTGGAGCGCCAAGTGCCCCGATTCGCCGTCATCACCCTCTGACGCCGACAACACCACTTCACTGGTCATGTCGGGCGCCAAGCTGCGCATCCGCTGACCGGACACGGCCCTTCGCTGGAAACAGCGGCCGTCGAAGTCGCTCCCGATCCCTCTCAGCTTCGCTCCCGCACGTTGTCGGTTCTTCCTGGTTTCCATCCGGAGAACAAACGTGTTTCCCCTTTCTTCTTCCCTCTCGTCGCTGCCGCTGCTGAAGTACCCGCGGACCGCGCACCTCGAAGGCTCGCGGCTGCAGCCCGGCGACAGCGACGACGGCCAGACGCCATTGGCGGCGCTGCACGGACTGCACGTGGTCATCGAGGAAAAGCTCGATGGCGCGAACGCCGCCGTGTCGTTCAGCGCGGCCGGCGAACTGCTGCTGCAGTCGCGCGGCCACTACCTCGCGGGCGGTGCCGGCGAGCGCCAGTTCAACCTGTTCAAGCACTGGGCCGCCACGCACGAGGCGGCGCTGCTCGAACGGCTCGAGGACCGCTACGTGATGTACGGCGAATGGTGCTTCGCCAAGCACAGTTGCTGGTACGACCGGCTGCCGGCCTTCTTCCTGGAGTTCGACCTCTACGACCGCCAGGCGCAGCGTTTTCTCTCGACGCCGGCGCGGCAGGCGCTGCTCGCGGGCGGCCCGGTGCTGTCGGTGCCCGTGCTCTACGAGGGCGCGATGCCGCGCCAGCCGAAGGCCCTGCGTTCGCTCGTGCGGCCCTCGCTCGCGCGCAGCACCGACTGGCGCTCGGCCTTCGAACAGGCCGTGGCCGACGAAGGCCAGCCGCTCGCGCTGGCGCGGCAGCAGACCGACCTGTCGGACCTCGCGGAGGGCCTCTACCTCAAGTCCGAGTCGGACGGCCAGGTGACGGGCCGCTACAAGTGGGTGCGCCCGGACTTCGTCCAGACCATCCTCGACTCGGGCTCGCACCACAGCCGCCGGCCGCTGCTGCCCAACCGGCTGGCGCCGGGCGCGGACCTCCATGCACCGGTGCCGCCGCTCGGCTGGCACGACCTGGGACTGCGCACGCTGCGCGATCCCGCCGAACTCACGACCACCGGGAGGCCGCGATGACTTTCGACGAACTTCGCACGCTGGTGCCCGCGCCCGGAGCAGGCGCCGAGTGGGCGCGCTGCTGCGAACTGCTGCCGGGCCTGCTGCGCCTCGAGGAGACGCCGCAGGATCCGTACTACCACGCCGAGGGCAACGTCGGCCTCCACACGCGCATGGTGCTCGATGCACTGCTGCAGGACGAGCACTACCGGCGCGCCGATGCCGACGGCCGCTTCGTGCTGTTCATGGCCTGCCTGCTGCACGACATCGCCAAGCCCGACACCACGGTGATCGACGAGGCCAGCGGCCGCATCGGCCAGCCCGGCCATTCGCGCCGCGGCGCGGTCGACGTGCGCGTGCTGATGTGGAAGGCGCGCGTGCCGTTCGCGCTGCGCGAGGCCGTGTGCCGGATCGTCGCGGTGCATCAGTTGCCGTTCCATGCCTTCGCCTCGCGCAAGGGCGAGCGGCCCGAGCGGCTGGTGCATCGGCTGTCGTGGGAACTGAGCCTGCCCGACCTCTGCTGCGTCGCGCGCTGCGACATGCTGGGGCGCCATTACGAGAAGCGCTCCGACAGCCTGGCCGACATCGCGCTGTTCGAGCAGCTCGCGCAGGAGGAAGGCTGCTGGGACGGCCCGCGACGGATGGTCGACGCCCACACGCGCCTGGCCTACTTCCGCGGCGCCGACACCAGCCCCGACTACCCGCTGTTCCAGAACCCGGGCTCGCGCGTGACGGTGATGTGCGGCCTGCCCGCGAGCGGCAAGAACCACTGGGTGTCGCAGCAGCGCAAGGGGTGGCCGGTCGTGTCCTTCGACGATGCGCGCGCCGGGCTGGGCCTGAAGCACGGCGAGAACGACGGGCTCGCCGCGCACCACGCGGTCGACCAGGCGAAGGCGCTGCTGCGCAGGCAGGAACACTTCGTCTGGAACGCCACCCACCTGAGCCAGCAGATGCGCACCAAGACGCTGGACCTGCTGTGGGCCTACCACGCCCGGATCGAGCTGGTGTACCTCGAGGTGCCGCATGCCGAGCTGATGCGCCGCAACCGCGAGCGCGACACGACGCTGTCGAACGCGGGCATCGAGCGCATGCTGCACCGCTGGGAGCTGCCGACGCCGATCGAGGCGCATGCGACGGTCTATGAGGTGCAGACCTGAAAGCGACGAAGCCCGCCGGGTCATCCCCGGCGGGCTTCGTCCATCTCTCTATATATGTACGCGGCTCAGAACGGCAGCTTCGGCCCGCCGGGCCCCCCCATCCCGCCCATGCCCTTCATGCCGCCCATCTTCTTCATCATCTTCATCAGGCCGCCGCCCTTCATCTTCTTCATCATCCCCTGCATCTGCTCGAACTCGTTGAGCAGGCGGTTCACTTCCTGAACCTGCACGCCCGCGCCGGCCGCGATGCGGCGCTTGCGCGTGGCCTTGAGCAGCTCGGGCTTGCGGCGCTCGAGCGGCGTCATGCTCTGGATGATCCCTTCCTTGCGGCGGATGTCGCGCTCGGCGCGCGTCATGTCGGCCTCGCTGGCCTTGGCGGCCATCTGCGTGGGCAGCTTGTCCATCAGGCTCGAGAGGCCGCCCATCTGCTTCATCTGCTGCAGCTGGCCGAGGAAGTCGTTGAGGTCGAAGCCCGCGCCGCTCTTGACCTTGGCCGCGAGCTTCTGCGCCGCCGCCACGTCGACGCCGGCCGTGACCTGCTCGACCAGCGCGACGATGTCGCCCATGCCCAGGATGCGGCCCGCATGGCGCTCGGCATCGAACACCTCGAGGCCGTCGATCTTCTCGCTCACGCCCGCGAACTTGATCGGCACGCCCGTGACCTGGCGCACCGACAGCGCCGCGCCGCCGCGCGAATCGCCGTCGGTCTTGGTCAGGATGATGCCGGTGAGCGGCAGCGCCTCCTTGAAGGCGCGCGCCGTGTTGATCGCGTCCTGGCCCTGCATGGCGTCGACCACGAACAGGGTCTCGACCGGGTTCAGCGCGCCGTGCAGTTGCTGGATCTCGGCCATCAGCACCTCGTCGATCGCGAGCCGGCCGGCCGTATCGACCAGCAGCACGTCGAAGAAGTGGCGCTTGGCGTGGTCGAGCGCGGCGCGCGCGATGTCCAGCGGCTTCTGGTCGGGCGTGCTCGGGAACCATTCGGCGCCGGCCTGCTTCGTGACGGTCTTGAGCTGCTCGATGGCGGCGGGCCGGTAGACGTCGCCCGAGACCGTGAGCACCTTCTTCTTGCGCTTCTCGATCAGGTGCTTGGCGAGCTTGGCGGTGGTGGTGGTCTTGCCGGCGCCCTGCAGGCCCGCCATGAGGATCACCGCCGGCGGCTGGGCCGCGAGGTTGATGTCCGAGACGCCCTCGCCCATGGTGGCGGCGAGTTCGCGGTTGACGATGCCCACCAGCGCCTGGCCCGGCTTGAGCGAGCCCAGCACTTCCTGGCCGAGCGCCTTTTCCTTCACGCGGGCGACGAAGTCGCGCACCACGGGCAGCGCCACGTCGGCTTCGAGCAGCGCCATGCGCACTTCGCGCAGCATGTCCTGCACGTTGCTTTCGGTGATGCGCGCCTGGCCGCTCATCGTCTTGACGAGGCGGGAGAATTTTTCGGTGAGAGCGCTGGCCATGGAGGGGATGCCTTGCTTGCTGCCCCGCTGCGGCGGGACGGATGGGAGAAGTCGCGGGAGACGGGTAGGAGGGAAGCTGGCGCGCGGCACCCGGAAATGCAAGGGTGAGCGGCTAAACTCCGATCGATGATTTTAGCGATCCCCTCCCCACTCGGCGTGGCGCTGGGCATCGCCGCCGCGGCCGCCTACGGTTTTGCCGCCGCCGCAGGCGCCCGGCTGAGCCGGCAGGCCACCCAGTGGGCGCTCGGCCTGGCCTGGCTGCTGCATGCCGCGGTGCTCGGCCATGGCCTGGTCGGCCACGAACCCCGCTTCGGCTTCGCGCCCGCCCTGTCGGTCACGGCCTGGCTGGTGCTCACCGTCTACGCGGTCGAAAGCCGCATGTACCCGCAGCTGCAGGTGCGCCGCGCGCTGGCCTGGCTCGGCGCGGCGGCGGTGCTGCTCGCGATCCTCTTTCCCGGCACGCCGCTGCATGTGTCGGCCTCGCCCTGGCTGCCGCTGCACCTGGCGCTGGGCATCGCCTCCTACGGCCTGTTCGCCGCCGCGGTGGTGCACGCCTGGCTCACGACCCGCGCCGAGAAGCAGATCCGCCTGGCCACCGAACCGCAGGGCGGCGTGCCACTGCTGACGCTCGAACGCCTCACCTTCCGCTTCGTGACGGCCGGCTTCGTGCTGCTGTCGGCCACGCTGCTGGCCGGGCTGCTGTTCAGCGAACAACTCTACGGCGCCGCGGGCCGGGCCTGGAAGTGGGACCACAAGTCGGCCTTCTCGGTGCTGGCCTGGATCAGCTTCGCGGTGCTGCTGATCGGCCGCGCGCGCTTCGGCTGGCGTGGGCGCACGGCGCGGCGCGTGCTCTACGCGGGCTCGGCGCTGCTGCTGCTGGCCTACGTGGGCTCGCGCTTCGTGCTCGAAGTGGTGCTGGCGCGTCCGCCGGCCTGAAGACACCTCATGAAATACCTTCTCGTCCTCGCGGTGGTCTGGGTCGCGATCTGGCTCTGGCGCAAGAATCGCCGCGAAGAAATGCAGGAGCGCGCCGCCCGCACGCCGCGTCCCGCCGCGCCGCCCGCTGTGGGCGCGCCGCAGGCGATGGTGCGCTGCGCGCATTGCGGCCTGCACCTGCCCGCGAGCGACGCGGTGCGCGGCGCCGACGGCACCGCCTTCTGCAGCGCCGCGCACCGGCAGGTCGCCGAGCGCGCCTGAACGGCGCCGAGCCGGCTTCGTCGCAGCGATGGGCAGCAGCTCCTCCCTCTGGGCCAGCGGCGAACCGGTCACCGACTGGGACGTGCTGGAGCCCGGCGCGCGCGAGAGCGCCGCGCTGCTGCGGCTGTGGCGCGGTTTCATGGGCGCGCGCTGCTTCGTCGCGCTGGTGCTGGTGCTGCTGCAGGGCGTGAGCTTCGCGCTCGGCCAGACCATGCAGCCGGTGGCGGTGGTGCTGTCGGCCAGCTACCTCGCGGCGGCGGCGCTGGGTGCGCGCTACGTGCATTTCGAGCCGCCGATGCGCGGCTTCGGCGCCACCTGGATGCTGAGCACCGGCGTCGACCTCGCGGTCTTCGCGGCGCTGCAGGTCACGCAGGGCGGCAACATCAACTACACGCCGCTGTTCGCGCTGCCGGTGCTCATGAGCGCGGTGCTCGGCACGGTGATGGTGAGCATGGGCACCACTGCCACCGTCACGCTGCTGCTGCTGGCCGATGCCGCCTGGCACTGGGTGCAGCAGCCCGGCGACTCGCCCGCGCGCTTCGTGCAGGCGGCACTCACGGGCACCGGGCTGTTCGTGGTGGCGCTGCTGGCGCACGAGCTCGCGCGCCGGCTGGCGCGCGAAGAAGCCGTGTCGCAGCACAACCGCAGCAGCGCGCAGATGCAGGCGCAGGTCAACGACCTGGTGATCGAGACGCTGAGCGAAGGCGTGCTGGTGATCGATGCCGAGGGCCTGGTGCATGCGGCCAACCCGGCGGCCGACGCGATCCTGGGCCAGGGCCTGGGCCAGTTGCGGCTGCCCTTTCCGCTGCATGCCCAGCCGGCCTGGCATGCGCTGGCCGCGCTGGCGCGCCAGACCTATGCGCGCCGCGAACCGCAGTCCGAGGAGATCCCGGTCGCGCAGGCGCGCGGCGCAGCGCGCGAGGTGCGCGTGCGCACCCGCCTCACGCCCTCGAGCGACCAGCGCATGGGCAGCCTGTGCGTGATGTTCCTGCAGGACCTGCGCGAGCTCGAGGCCCGCATCCGCACCGAGAAACTGGCCGCCATGGGCCGCATGTCGGCCGCGGTCGCGCACGAGATCCGCAACCCGCTGGCCGCCATCACGCAGGCCAGCGCGCTGCTCAACGAGGACCTGACCGATCCCGCGCACCGCCAGCTCACGCACATGGTGCAGCACAACGCGCAGCGCCTGGCGCGCATCGTGGACGACGTGCTCGACGTCTCGCGCGCGCGCCAGCAGCGCGTGCTGTCGCTCGGCGAGCAGGTGGTGCTCGACCCCACGGTGCAGGCCCTGACCGAGGAATGGATGCGCCAGACCCAGCGCAAGGGCGTGACCGTGGTGCTCGACGCGCCGGGCGTGGAGGTGCGCTTCGACGTCGAGCACCTGCGCCGCCTGCTGGTGAACCTGCTCGACAACGCGGCGCGCTACGCGAGCCTGCGCGAGGGCGCGATCCAGGTCGTGACCACGCTGCAGCGCGCGGGCAGCCCGGGCCGGCCGACCCTGCAGGTCTGGAGCGACGGCGCACCGCTCGAACCGGCCGTGCAGCGCCACCTGTTCGAACCCTTCTTCTCGTCGGAGAGCCGCTCGAGCGGGCTCGGCCTGTTCCTGTGCCGCGAGCTGTGCCGGCGCCACGGCGCGGCCATCGGCTACGAGCGGCGCGCGCTGGCGGGCGAGGCGCCCGAGGGCAACGAATTCTTCGTCGGCTTCGCCGCGAGCGAAAACCGGCTGACACAATAGCGGCGTGAGCAGCTCCCATCCGCCCTCCCAGCGTCCCGCGCAGATCCTCGTCATCGACGACGAACCCGACCTTCGCACGCTCTATGAACTCACGCTGCTGCGCGAAGGCTACCGGGTCGAGGCCGCGGGCAGCGTCTCCGAAGCCTGGCAGCACCTCGAGGCCACGCGCTTCGACGCCGTGATCACCGACATGCGGCTGCCCGACGGCCAGGGCATGGAGATCATCCAGCGCATCCAGAAGAACCAGCGCAGCGAGCGCTGCGTGGTGATGACCGCCTACGGCTCGGCCGAGAACGCGGTCGAGGCGCTGAAGGCCGGCGCCTTCGATTACCTCACCAAGCCGGTCGACCTGAAGCAGTTCCGCGCGGTCGTCGCCTCGGCGGTGCAGGCGCAGCAGCCGCCACCGGTCGCGCAGGCCGCGGCGCGCCCGGCCAAGGCCGCCGATGCGAGCGACGGCACGTCGGCGCTGGCCGCCGCGGGCAGCGCGGGGGCTTCCGCGCTCGAGCGGCTGGTCGGCGATTCGGAGCCGATGCGGCTCGTGAAGTCGCGCATCGCCAAGGTGGCGCGCGGCATGGCGCCGGTGCTGGTGCGCGGCGAATCGGGCACCGGCAAGGAGCTGGTGGCGCGCGCGGTCCATGCCTGCAGCCAGCGCAGCGACGGCCCGTTCGTCGCGGTGAACTGCGGCGCGATTCCCGAGAACCTGCTCGAGGCCGAATTCTTCGGCGCGCGCAAGGGTTCGTACACCGGTTCGGCGCAGGACCGCGACGGCTACTTCCAGGCCGCGCGCGGCGGCACGCTGTTCCTCGACGAGATCGGCGACCTGCCGCTGGCGATGCAGTCCAAGCTGCTGCGCGCGATCCAGGAACGCAGCGTGCGGCCGATCGGCTCCACGCAGGAAGACGCGGTCGACGTGCGCATCGTGAGCGCCACCCACAAGGACCTGCACGCCGAGGTGCAGGCCGGCCGTTTCCGGCAGGACCTGTTCTATCGGCTCAACGTGATCGAGATCGCGGTGCCCGCGCTGCGCGAGCGCCGCGAGGACCTGCCCGCGCTGTGCGTCGCGCTGCTCGCGCGCATCGCGCAGGACGGCGGGCTGCCCGCGCCGCGCCTGTCGGACGCGCTGCTGCGGCAGCTCGCGCAGCATCCGCTGCACGGCAACGTGCGCGAGCTCGAGAACCTGCTGCACCGCGCGGTCGCGCTCTACGACGGCGACGAACTGCAGCTCGACCTGATGGATGGCGCAGGCGGCGGCTGGGTGACGGCCGCGCCCGGGCCTGCCGCGCCGCAAGCCGCGAACACCGCGACGACTGCGGCGCCGCTCGCGCAGCCCGAGGCTTTCGACGCGAAGCCCGTCGTGGCCGCGCCGCCGCCCGCGCCGCGCCCCGTGGTGCCCACGCCGCTGCCCTCCGACCTGCAGGCCTACCTCGATCAGCAGGAGCGCGAGATCCTCGTGCGCGCGCTGCACGAGAGCGGCTTCAACCGCACGGCGGCCGCCGCGCGCTTGGGCATGAGCCTGCGCCAGATCCGCTATCGCATCGCGCGCCTGGGCATCAACACGCCCAACGGCGACGATGGCGCGAGCAGCCATGTCGACGACTGAAGACAGCCTGCGCGCCTCCACGGGCGATGCGCTCTGGCGCGACGGCTGGTACCGCTTCGCGAAGGCGCTGCCCTCGCCCAACTTCGGACCGCGCCCCGCGCCGGCACGCGAGCGCATCGACCTCGTCGTGCTGCACTCGATCAGCCTGCCGCCCGGCGAGTACGGCGGCGACGCGGTGCAACGGCTCTTCACCAACCGGCTCGACTGGGACGCACATCCTTACTTCGAAAGCATTCGTGGGCTCGAGGTGTCGTCGCATTTCTACGTGCGCCGCAACGGCGAGCTCTGGCAGTTCGTGAGCGGCGACGATCGCGCGTGGCATGCGGGCGTGTCGTCGTGGCGCGGCCGGGACAACTGCAACGACGACTCGATCGGCATCGAGCTCGAGGGCCTCGAGGGCGGGCCGTTCGAGGATGCGCAGTACGAGACGCTCGCGAGCCTCGCGGCGGCGATCGCGCAGCACTATCCGATCGCGCACATCGCGGGCCACGAGCACATCGCACCGGGCCGCAAGCAGGATCCCGGCGCCGGCTTCGACTGGCATCGGCTGCGCGATCATCTCGGCTGGGGTCCACACATGTTTCCCTCGCAGGTGGTGGAGCGCTAATTTTTTCAATCGCTGCACGCCGTGCGATGCCCTGGGCTCGCAGTGCAGCAATCGCTCCATTCGCAAGCGCGATGCGTAGCAACCATGCGCCTTGCAGGCCCAAATCGGCTCGAAAGCCGCATGGAACGTGGGTTGCGAGAGGATGATCCACTGTTCATGCGGCATGGATGGCCGCGAAGCGCGAAAACAGGTTTCCCCTCCCTCTTGAAGCCTGAAGGAAAACGCTACATCTAGTGGGTTGTACACCCCCCGCACCCTAGATATAGTGTGTCCCGGCCGGCCTCAGAGCCGACGAAGCGGCCCCAGCAGCGCCGCTCATCCAACAAGAATTGCCAACCGAGAGGAAGCGAATGCAAACAGCACTGAATACACCTACCGCCGCGCGTGCCATCCCCTCCACGCCGCCCCAGTCCCCCCGCGACACCGCCGGTTCGCCCACCGGACAGAACCTCGCGCACTACCAGATCATCCGCCGCAACGGCGCCGTGGTCCCGTTCGAGCCCAACAAGATCGCGATCGCGATGATGAAAGCCTTCCTGGCCGTGCATGGCACCCAGGGCGCGGCCTCGGCCAGCGTGCGCGAGACCGTCGACGCGCTGACCCAGGCCGTCGTGAAGGCGCTGGTGCGCTCGCGTCCGGGCGGCGGCACCTTCCACATCGAAGACGTGCAGGACCAGGTCGAACTGGGCCTGATGCGCGGCGGCCACCAGGAAGTGGCGCGTGCCTACGTGCTCTACCGTGAACGCCGCACCCAGGAACGCGCGAAGCAGGGCGAGCAGGATGTGCAGGTCGCGGCCCCCGCGCTGCACGTGCTCGACCGCGGCGAACGCGTCGCGCTCGACCTCGGCGAACTCAAGGGCCTGATCGAGTCGGCCTGCCAGGGCCTGGGCGACAGCATCACGGCCGCGCCGATCGTGGCCGAGACGATGCGCAACCTGTACGACGGCGTGCCGCTCGACGAGGTCTACAAGGCCTCGATCCTCGCGGCCCGCACGCTGATCGAGAAGGATCCCGACTACACCTTCGCCACCGCGCGCCTGCTGCTGCACACGATCTTCAAGGAGATCGTCGGCCGCGAAGTCATGCCGGCCGATCGCGCCACCGCCTACGCCGACTACTTCCCCTCCTTCATCAAGAAGGGCGTCGAGAACGAGTTGCTCGACGAGAAGCTGCTGCAGTACGACCTGCCCCGCCTGGGCGCGGCGCTGAAGGCCGAGCGCGACAACCAGTTCGACTACCTCGGCCTGCAGACCCTGTACGACCGCTACTTCCTGCACGTGCGCAAGAGCCGCATCGAGCTGCCGCAGGCCTTCTTCATGCGCGTCTCGATGGGCCTGGCGCTCAACGAGATCGACCGCGAAGCCCGCGCCATCGAGTTCTACGAAGTGCTCTCGTCCTTCGACTTCATGTCGAGCACGCCGACGCTGTTCAACAGCGGCACGCTGCGCTCGCAGCTGTCGAGCTGCTACCTGACCACCGTGCCCGACGACCTCGACGGCATCTACGAGTCGATCAAGGAAAACGCGCTGCTCTCGAAGTTCGCGGGCGGCCTGGGCAACGACTGGACCCGCGTGCGCGCGCTCGGCAGCCACATCAAGGGCACGAACGGCGAATCGCAGGGCGTGGTGCCCTTCCTCAAGGTGGTCAACGACACCGCCGTGGCCGTGAACCAGGGCGGCAAGCGCAAGGGCGCCGTCTGCACGTACCTCGAGACCTGGCACCTCGACATCGAGGAGTTCCTGGAGCTGCGCAAGAACACCGGCGACGACCGTCGCCGCACGCACGACATGAACACCGCCAACTGGATCCCCGACCTGTTCATGCGCCGCGTGATGGAAAAGGGTTCGTGGACGCTGTTCTCGCCCTCGAACGTGCCCGACCTGCACGACCTGTTCGGCGCCGACTTCGAGAAGGCCTACGTCGCCTACGAAGAGAAGGCCGCGCGCGGCGAGATCAAGCCCAGCCGCACTGTGCAGGCCACCGACCTGTGGCGCAAGATGCTCACGATGCTGTTCGAGACCGGCCATCCCTGGATCACGTTCAAGGACGCCTGCAACGTGCGCTCGCCGCAGCAACACGCCGGCGTGGTGCACTCGTCGAACCTCTGCACCGAGATCACGCTGAACACCAGCGACACCGAAACCGCGGTCTGCAACCTCGGCTCGGTCAACCTGCTGCAGCATCTGAAAGACGGCAAGGTCGACCAGGAGAAGCTCAAGAAGACGATCTCGACCGCGATGCGCATGCTCGACAACGTGATCGACATCAACTACTACGCCGTGAAGAAGGCGCGCGACTCGAACCTGCGCCACCGTCCGGTCGGCCTGGGCCTGATGGGCTTCCAGGACGCGCTGTACGACCTGCGTATTCCTTACGCCTCGCAGGAAGCCGTGCAGTTCGCCGACGAATCGATGGAAGCGATCTGCTACCACGCCTACTGGGCCTCGACCGAGCTGGCGCGCGAGCGCGGCAAGTACTCGAGCTACAAGGGCTCGCTGTGGGACAAGGGCATCCTGCCGATCGACTCGCTCGACCTGCTCGAGAAGGCACGCGGCGGCTACGTCGAGGTCGACCGCTCGTCGACCCTCGACTGGGACGCGCTGCGCGCCAAGATCAAGGCCGACGGCATGCGCAATTCGAACTGCGTGGCCATCGCCCCGACCGCGACCATCTCGAACATCATCGGCGTGGACGCCTCGATCGAGCCCTGCTTCGGCAACCTCTCGGTCAAGTCGAACCTGTCTGGCGAATTCACCGTGATCAACCACTACCTGGTGCGCGACCTCAAGCGCCTGGGCCTGTGGGACGACGTGATGGTGATGGACCTGAAGCACTTCGACGGTTCGCTGCGTCCCATCGACCGCGTGCCGCAGGACGTGAAGGCGCTCTACGCCACCGCGTTCGAAGTCGAGACGACGTGGCTGGTGGAAGCCGCCGCGCGTCGCCAGAAGTGGATCGACCAGGCGCAGTCGCTGAACATCTACATGGCCGGCGCCTCGGGCAAGAAGCTCGACGACACCTACAAGCTCGCGTGGCTGCGCGGTCTGAAGACCACCTACTACCTGCGCACGCAGAGCGCGACGCATGCCGAGAAGTCGACGGTGCAGTCGGGCCGCCTCAACGCGGTGTCCTCGGGCAACGACGCACCGTCGGGCATGAGCGCACTCGAGGCAGCGGCCGCCGCGGCGAAGGCACAGATGAGCGCGATCCCCGCGACCGACATCGCCTTCTGCGGCGTCGACGATCCGACCTGCGAAGCCTGCCAGTGATGCACGCAGCGCACCGCGAACACAGCGCGGTGCGCTGCACTACCAAGAGTGAGGCGCATGCGATGTCGTGCGATGACGGAGGCCACTTGAAGGCATTGACCGACATCGCGCGATGCATGCGAGCAACATAACAACCACATAAATGGAGTGCGATGTGAACGAGCACTTTGCAACTCACATCGTTGCTCGGATAATTTGAGCATTGGATTTTTCTATGTTGACCTGGGACGAAGAAGTCAAGCCCTCCTTGCCAAAGGACATGCAACAAGGTTTGCATCACCACCCCTCGACCGGCGCTGCCGCCGGCCGTGCGGTGGATGTGTCGGCTTCATCGATGGCACAACCTTCGCTGCAACCCGTGCAGCAGCCTGCCCGCCAGGCCGCGCCCGCATCGAGCGGCGCGAGTGCTCCGGCTGAAACGCGCCGCGTCAGGGCCGCCGACAAGCGCATCATCAACGGCGAGACCGACGTCAACCAGCTGGTGCCGTTCAAGTACAAGTGGGCGTGGGAAAAGTACCTCGCCACCTGCGCCAACCACTGGATGCCGCAGGAAGTGAACATGACGCGCGACATCGCGCTCTGGAAAGACCCGAACGGCCTGACCGAAGACGAGCGTCGCATCGTCAAGCGCAATCTCGGCTTCTTCGTCACCGCCGACTCGCTGGCCGCCAACAACATCGTGCTGGGCACCTACCGCCACATCACGGCCCCCGAATGCCGCCAGTTCCTGCTGCGCCAGGCCTTCGAGGAAGCGATCCACACGCACGCCTACCAGTACATCGTCGAGTCGCTCGGCCTGGACGAGAGCGAGATCTTCAACGCCTACAACGAGGTGCCGTCGATCCGCGAGAAGGACCAGTTCCTGATTCCGTTCATCGACGCGATCAGCGACCCGAACTTCAAGACCGGCACCCACGAGACCGACCAGACGCTGCTCAAGTCGCTGATCGTGTTCGCCTGCCTGATGGAAGGCCTCTTCTTCTACGTCGGCTTCACGCAGATCCTCGCGCTGGGCCGCCAGAACAAGATGACCGGCGCCGCCGAGCAGTACCAGTACATCCTGCGCGACGAGTCGATGCACTGCAACTTCGGCATCGACCTGATCAACCAGCTCAAGCTCGAGAACCCCGGCCTCTGGACGGCCGAGTTCAAGGCCGAGATCAAGGCGCTGTTCATGCGCGCCGTCGAGCTCGAATACAAGTACGCCGAAGACACCATGCCCCGTGGCGTGCTCGGCATGAATGCTTCCATGTTCAAGGGCTATCTGCGCTACATCGCCAACCGGCGCGCGCAGCAGATCGGCCTCGAAACGCTCTTCCCGAACGAGGAAAATCCGTTCCCATGGATGAGCGAGATGATTGACCTGAAGAAAGAGCGCAATTTCTTCGAGACCCGCGTGATCGAATACCAATCGGGTGGTGCGCTCTCCTGGGATTGAATATTTCGATAACAATAAATGAATTCAAGAATTGCCCTTGCCACCGACCGCGCCGAAGAGCGCGGCATGGATGAGGGCTCAGGTGTTCATGGTGCTGGAGCACGGAATCCAACGCCATGAATCACTCCAGCGCTACCAACATGCGCGGAGTGCTTCAATAGGTTGATTTTTTCAACTTGATCAAGGAGAAAACAGAAATGGCAACTGCAAAGAAAGCACCGGCTAAGAAAGCCGCAGCGAAGAAGGCTCCGGCCAAGAAGGTCGTAGCGAAGAAGGCTCCGGCCAAGAAGGTCGCCGCCAAGAAGGCTCCGGCCAAGAAGGTCGCTGCCAAGAAGGCTCCGGCCAAGAAGGTCGCTGCCAAGAAGGTAGCCGCGAAGAAGGTCGTCGCCAAGAAGGCTCCGGCGAAGAAGGCAGCTCCGGCGAAGAAGGCCGCAGCGAAGAAGGCTCCGGCGAAGAAGGCTGCTGCCAAGAAGGCGCCTGCGAAGAAGGCTGCCGCCAAGAAGGCCCCTGCCAAGAAGGCTGCGGCCAAGAAAGCCGCGAAAAAGCCCGCTGCCAAGCCTGCCGCTGCTGCCAAGAAGCCTGCTGCGAAGAAGGCTGCCAAGGCACCCGCCAAGGCCGCTGCTGCGCCCGCTCCCGCTGCGCAGACGACGCTGAATCCCCAGGCAGCCTGGCCGTTTCCCACGGCCAGCAAGCCCTGAGTTTTCTCGGCAGCCCTGAAAAGGCATCAAGCCCGGCACCGCAAGGTGTCGGGCTTTTTCATTGGGCGAAGAAGATCGCGAAACGACGAGGCGGCGGCCCCCACCGCCGCGCCATCGCCCGTCAAGCCAGGCCGAGTGCCTGGCGATCGACCTGGTAGTTCTGCGGGCCGCGCTGCGCGATCTTGAGCGCGCCGACCTGGTTGCCGAGCGCCGCGCACTGCGCGAGCGGCCAGCCCTTTTCCAGACCGAACAGCAGCGCGCCGCGCCATGCATCGCCGCAACCCGTGGGCTCGATCACCGCGGTCGGCACCACGCCCGGCACATGCTCGCGTTCGCCGTTCATCCACACCTCGCAGCCCTCGGCCGCGAGCGTGACCACGAGGCCGCGCACGCGCTGCGAGATCTCCGCCAGGCTCCAGCCCGTGCGCTGCGACAGCATCTTGCCTTCGTAGTCGTTGACCACCACCCAGCTCGCGAGCTCGACGAAATGCTTGAGCGCCTCGCCGTCGAACATCGGCAGGCCCTGGCCCGGATCGAACACGAAGGGAATGCCGGCGGCCGCGAACTGCTCGGCATGCTGCAGCATCGCCTCGCGGCCATCGGGCGCGACGATGCCGAGCCGGATGTCCTCGCGCGCCGCGACCTTCGTGATGTGCGCCTGCTGCATCGCGCCCGGATGGAAGGCCGTGATCTGGTTGTTGTCGGCGTCGTTCATGATCATCGCCTGCGCGGTGAAGGTGTCGTCGAGCTGGCGCACGAACTCCGTGCTGATGCCCAGCGAGCGCATGCGCTCGATGTAGTCGGCGCCATCGCTGCCGAGCGTGGCCATCGGCAGCGCCGTGCCGCCGAGCGCGTTGAGGCTGTAGGCGATGTTGCCGGCGCAGCCGCCGAAGTCGCGGCGCAGGCCCGGCACCAGGAAGGACACATTGAGGATGTGCAACTGGTCCGGAAGGATCTGGTCGGCGAACCGGCCCTCGAAGGTCATGATGGTGTCGAAGGCGAGGGAACCGCAAATCACTGCTGCCATGGGCTGATCCGTTGAGGTGAGGAAAAGAAAAAAGAGAAGAAGGCGTGGAGGCGAAACCGGCGGCTCGCCCCAGGCCTAGGGATAGAAAGCTTCCACGCGATAGCCCGCGATCGGCGGCAAGGCGTCCGCCTCGGACGCCGTCAGCGTCATCGGCAGCGAAGCCGAGCGTTCGCCGCGCGCCGCGAGCACCGCGGGCGCGCCATAGTCCGCCGGCGAGAGCACGCGCCGCACCACGGCACGCTCCTGCGTGTCGAGCAGCACCAGCTCGATCGACGGCATCGCGAGCGGCACCGCGGCGTTGTTGCGCAGGTTGAAGCTGAGCCGGTAGTCGTTGCCGCCGCTCTTCTCGCGCGCGAAGGCCGCGCCCTCGATGACGATGTCGCCGATGCGGCGCAGCGGCGCGAGCTCGCAGCCCGTCGCCTGGCACAGCGCGGCCAGTGCGGGGCGCAGCGAAGGCTGGCGCGCGACGATGCCGTCGCGCTCGTGCCGCAGGACCTGCACGGCGAGCAGCAGGACCGCGAGCACCGCGAGCGCGATCAGCCCGCGGCGCGTGCCGATGCGCTGCCAGAGGGACTTCGGTCGATCGTCGCTCTCGTCCTCGTCCGCCTCGTCGGTGAAGCGATGCGCCGCGCGATCCTCGGTCTCGTCCGCCGCGTCGAGCACGGAGGCGAAAGGCAGCAGCGCGGGGTCTTCGCTGTTCGCGCGCGCCTCTCGCTCGTCGCGTTCGTCGCGCGCCTTGGCGCTGGCGGCGATCTTGGCCGACCTGGCGCGTGCCCTGCGCAGCGCCTTCTGCATCTGCAGCTGGTCCTTGTCGTCACCCGCCTCGGGTGCATCGGCGTCGTCGCGCTCGAGCTCGGTGTCCTGGTCGCCGTCTTCGTCGGCGCCGGAACGGCGCAGCGTTGCGAAGCCCGCGGGCTTGCCATTCGCCGGTGCCGCGGCCGCATCGGATCGACGCGTCCACACCGCGGGCAGCGGTGGCACCGGTGCGGGCGGCGGCGATGGCGGCGCGGCGAGGTTGAGGTCGATGTCGGGAAACGGCGGCAGCGAACTCGGCGGCGGCCGCCATGGCGGCTCGCGCGCCTCGAGGTCGGACCAGGGCTCGTCGGCGACGATGCCGTGCGCGGGCAGCGTGAAGTCCGCGCTGTCACGCACCTCCGGGGACTGCGGTGGCGCGGGCGGCGACGGCTCGGGCTGCACCGGCGGCGGATCTTCGTTGACCTCGTCGTCGAGGAAGTCGGACTCCTCGACCTGCGGCGGAGCCGGTGCGAAGGAAGGCGGCGCCGACAGGCCGTCGAATCCGCCGGCCGGCTCTTGCGGCGGCGCTGCACCCTCGTCGGCACGCGCATCGAATCCGAAGCCGGTGTCGATGGAAGGGGCCGCGGGCGCTGGCGGTGTCGAAGCCTCGGGTTCAACGGGCTCCGCGCTCGGCGCGACTGCCGGCGCCGATGGCACCTGTTCCTGGGGCGGTGCGACGGCACCCGGTCGAGCCACCCCATCGGGCGTCTCGTGCAGATCGAGCGTCGCATCGAACACATGGCTGCAGCGACCGCAACGCACCCACCCGTCCGAGATCCGGAGCTGGTCGCGCACCACCTTGAAGGTGGTGGCGCAGGCGGGGCAACGCGTGACGAGGCTCATGAGGGGGCGATTGTAGGGTTGGGCCCTCGGCGCGACGTGGTGCCGGCAGCGCCGTTTGCGCCGGGCCGCAGCCCCGGCGCGAACGCGTTCAGCGGCGTGCCGTCATGAGGATCCAGCCGTCCTCGCTGTCGCTGACTTCGAGCGCCACGTAGGGCGCGTACGCTTCCTTCAGCTCGTCGGCCTGGCGCTCGAGGATGCCGGCGAGCACCAGCGAGCCGCCGGCCGCCACGCGCTCGCACAGCAGCGGCGCGAGCACCTTGAGCGGGGTCGCGAGGATGTTCGCGAGCACCGTGCCGTACTGGCCCTGCGCCGCCTCGGGCAGGCCCGTGTGGAGCGTCACGCCGTTGGCCTCGGCATTGAGGCGCGTCGAGCTCACGGCGGCCTCGTCGATGTCGACCGCGTCGATCTCGCTCGCACCGTACTTCGCGGCACCGATGGCCAGGATGCCGGAGCCGCAACCGTAGTCGAGCACGCGCTGGCCCGCGAGCGCGCCGCGGGTCGCGATCCAGCGCAGGCACATGCGCGTGGTGGGATGGGTGCCGGTGCCGAAGGCCAGGCCCGGATCGAGCCGGATCACCTGCGTGGCCTGCGCCGGCGCCTCGTGCCAGCTCGGCACGATCCAGAACTCGGGCGTGATCTCGACCGGCGCGAACTGCGACTGCGTGAGCCGTACCCAGTCCTGGTCCTGCAGCTCGGCGATGCCCAGCAGCGTGCAGCCTTCGAAGAAATCCTGCAGCGCGAGCACCGAGCCCGCGTCGCGCGCCAGCTCTTCGGTGGCGAACAGCGCGATCACGCGCGAGCGCTGCCAGCCCTCCTTGGGCGGCGGCATGCCGGGCTCGCCGAACAACGCCTGCTCGGCATCGGTCTGCGCGTCGGCGTCCTCGACCGAGATGCTCAGTGCGTCGAGCGCATCGAGCGCGTCGCCGAGGGACTCGATGCGCTCCTCGGGGGCCAGCAGGCGAAGTTCGAACATGGCGGGCAGGGACGGCTCAGCGCTTGTGCGCGGCCAGCCACTCTTCGAGGTAGTGGATGTTGGTGCCGCCGGCCATGAACTTGGCGTCGACCATCAGCTCGCGGTGCAGCGGGATGTTGGTCTGGATGCCTTCGATCACGGTCTCGTTGAGCGCGGTGCGCATGCGGGCCATGGCCTGCTCGCGGGTGTCGCCGAAGACGATGATCTTGCCGATCATCGAGTCGTAGTTCGGCGGCACGAAGTAGTTGGTGTACGCATGCGAATCCACGCGCACGCCCGGACCGCCCGGCGGATGCCACATCGTGATGCGGCCCGGCGACGGCGTGAACTTCCACGCGTCCTCGGCGTTGATGCGGCACTCGATCGCGTGGCCGTGCATCTGGATCTGGCGCTGCGTGAACGGCAGCTTCTCGCCGGCCGCCACCATGATCTGCGTCTTGACGATGTCGATGCCGGTCGTGAGCTCGGTCACCGGATGCTCCACCTGCACGCGGGTGTTCATCTCGATGAAGTAGAACTCGCCGTTCTCGTAGAGGAACTCGAAGGTGCCGGCACCGCGGTAGCCGATCTTCTTGCAGGCGGCCGCGCAGCGCTCGCCGATCTTCTCGATCAGCTTGCGCGGAATGCCCGGTGCGGGCGATTCCTCGATCACCTTCTGGTGGCGGCGCTGCATCGAGCAGTCGCGCTCGCCGAGGTAGACCGCGTTGCGGTGCTTGTCGGCCAGCACCTGGATCTCGACGTGGCGCGGGTTCTGGAGGAACTTCTCCATGTAGACCGAGGGATTGTTGAAGGCCGCCGCGGCCTCCGCCTTGGTCATCTGGATCGCGTTGATCAGCGCGGCCTCGGTATGGACCACGCGCATGCCGCGGCCGCCGCCGCCGCCCGCGGCCTTGATGATCACCGGGTAGCCGATGGCGCGCGCGATGCGCTTGTTGGCCGTGGCGTCGTCGGAGAGCTCGCCATCGGAACCGGGCACGCAGGGCACGCCGGCCTTGATCATCGACTGCTTGGCCGAGACCTTGTCGCCCATCGTGCGGATGTTGTCGGGCGTCGGCCCGATGAACTGGAAGCCGCTCTGCTCGACGCGCTCGGCGAAGTTGGCGTTCTCGCTCAGGAAGCCGTAGCCGGGGTGGATCGCCTCGGCATCGGTCACTTCGGCCGCCGAGATGATGGCCGGCATGTTGAGGTAGCTCAGCGACGAGGGGGCCGGGCCGATGCAGACGGCTTCCTCGGCCAGCTTGACGTACTTGGCCTCGCGGTCGGCCTCGGAATAGACCATCACGGCCTTGATGCCGAGTTCGCTGCACGCGCGCTGGATGCGCAAAGCGATCTCGCCGCGGTTGGCGACCAGGATCTTCTTGAACATGGTCACTCGATGATGAACAGCGGCTGGCCGTATTCGACCGCCTGACCGTTTTCTCCGAGGATCTGGGTGACGGTGCCGGCCTTGTCGGCCTCGATTTCGTTGAGGATCTTCATCGCCTCGATGATGCAGAGCGTGTCGCCCTCGTTGACCTTGCTGCCGACCTCGACGAAGGCCGGAGCGCCCGGGCTGGCCGAGCGGTAGAAGGTGCCCACCATCGGGGACTTCACCGGATGGCCGGCCGGAGCGGCCTCGGCCACGGGTGCGGCAGGTGCCGCTGCGCCGGCGGGGGCCGCGGCCACGGCGGGCGGTGCGGCCAGGGTCTGCACGTACTGAACGGGGGCGGCACCGCCGCCCTTGACGATGCGGACCTTGCCTTCGGTTTCAGTGATTTCCAGTTCGGAAATATTCGATTCGGACACCAGATCGATCAGTGTCTTGAGTTTGCGCAGATCCATGGGACTCCAGTGCCGGGTTTTCCGGTTATTAGGATACAACTAGGCCGAACATCGTTGATTGTCGGCTTTCGGCGGTTAACGCCGACCTGTGTATCTAATTCTAACTGTGAACGAGTTCACGTCGCCAACCCTCCAGGTCGGCCTCTTCGAGCTTGCCCATTTTACGGGCCGCCACCGAACCGTCGGCATTCAGCACCAGCGTGAACGGCAGCCCGCCACCGGTGTTGCCGAGATTCTTGACCAGTTCCGTGCCCTGCAGGCCGGCCAATCCGGTTGGATAGGTGACCGGCGTGCGTTGCAGGAACTTGCGCACGGCGCTCGGCTGATCGATCGCCAAGCCGACGACTTGCCAGCCGTTGGCGCCATGATCGCGGAAGAAGCGATCGATCATCGGCATTTCTTCCACGCACGGCGGGCACCAGGTGGCCCAGAAGTTGAGCAGCACCGGCTTGCCGCGCAGGCTGGTCATGGCGAGCTCGCCGCCCTCGGGCCGCTCGAAGCGCTGGGCCCAGAAATCGGCGCCGAGCGTTTCGCCGGCCGCGCCGCTGCCGCGATGGCGCCACCAGGCACCACCGAGGCCGGCCGCGGCGGCCACCACCGCCACGCCGCCGTACAGCAGGCCGCGTCGTGTGGTCGAAGAAGTCATCCGTTGTCCTTTTCTCTTTCAATCAGCCGCCGCAGCGCCGCCAGGTCGCCGCGCGGCGAACGGCCCTGGGCGTCGGGCTTGAGCGCGCCGCGCAGGTCGTCGAGGTCGTAGACCAGCAGGTGCACGCCGATTTCCTCGCCCAGGGCCCGGCTCGGCGCATGCACGCTCAAGGCCTCGACCTGCTCGCCATGGAAGCCGGTCACCATGCGCGGCTCGTAATCCACGTGATGGTCGATCAGCGCGATCTCGGCCGACTTCGAATCATCGCAGAACAACTGAATATAAATGTCTGACAGCCGGGTCGCCGTGCCGTGCCAGACGGCGCCGCCCACATGGGGCCGGAACACGGCCATCCGCTCCATCCATTCGAGCGCCAGCAGGCGCAGCGCCTGGAGTTCCTTGGGCTGGGTGTCGGCGCAGAACAGCGCGATGTAGTCGCGGACCTCGGCCTCGACATCGTCGTTGTTCGGCAACGCGGTGCGCGCCGACAGGCCCAGGTCACGTAGCGCCCGGCGCTTGGCCGGGCCGTATTCGAGCCCCTCCTCGACCACGAGACGGGCGGCGGTGGCGGCGATTTCGCGCTTGGACGTGTCCATCGGGGCATTTTGCCCGCAGAGCATGGTCCGTACGATGAACATCAGTACCGCGGCCAAGGCCGTGGCCTCGGGCCGGGAGGATCGGCCTCCCTAGAATCGCCCCCCATGCATATTCATGTTCTGGGCATCTGCGGCACGTTCATGGGCGGTCTGGCCGCCCTGGCGCGCGAGGCAGGCCACCGGGTCACCGGCTGCGACGCCGGCGTGTACCCGCCGATGAGCGACCAGCTGCGCGCGCTCGGCATCGACCTGATCGAGGGATTCGGCGCCGACCAGCTCGCGCTGGCGCCCGACGTGTTCGTGGTCGGCAACGTGGTGTCGCGCGCCCGGCTGGCCGACGGCACGCCGAAGTTTCCGCTGATGGAAGCCATCCTCGACGCCGGCAAGCCCTACACCAGCGGCCCGCAGTGGCTGGCCGAGCACGTGCTGCTGGGCCGCCACGTGATGGCGGTGGCCGGCACGCACGGCAAGACCACCACCACCTCGATGCTGGCCTGGGTGCTCGAGCGCGCGGGCAAGGCGCCGGGCTTCCTGGTCGGCGGCGTGCCGCTGGACTTCGGCGTCTCGGCCCGGCTCGGCGACGGACCGGCCTTCGTGATCGAGGCCGACGAGTACGACACCGCCTTCTTCGACAAGCGCAGCAAGTTCGTGCACTACCGCCCGCGCACGGCGATCCTCAACAACCTCGAGTTCGACCACGCCGACATCTTCGACGACCTCGCGGCCATCGAACGGCAGTTCCATCACCTGGTGCGCACCGTGCCGTCCACCGGCCGGCTGGTGGTGAATGCCACCGAGCCCAGCCTCGAGCGCGTGCTGGCGCAGGGCTGCTGGAGCGAACTCGCGCGCTTCGGCGGCGAAGGCCCGGGCGCGCGGTGGCAGGCGCGGGGCACGCACGACGCCTTCGACGTGCTGCACGAGGGCGAGCCGGTCGGCCGCGTCGAATGGGCGCTGTCGGGCCTGCACAACCAGATGAACGCGCTGGCCGCGATCGCGGCCGCCGAGCACGTGGGCGTGGCGCCGGCCGAGGCGGCGCGCGCGCTCGGCAGCTTTCGCAACGTGCGCCGGCGCATGGAACTGCGCGGCACGGTCGAGCGCGCGGGCGGCGCGATCACGGTCTACGACGACTTCGCCCACCATCCGACCGCGATCCGCACCACGCTCGACGGCCTGCGCCAGAAGCTCGACGCCGCGGGTCGCCAAGGCGAGCGCATCCTCGCGGCCTTCGAGCCGCGCAGCAACACGATGAAGCTCGGCGTGATGGCGGCGCAACTGCCCTGGAGCCTCGAGTCGGCCGACCTGTCGTTCTGCCACACGGCCGGGCTCGACTGGGATGCGGCCGCGGCGCTGGCCCCGATGGGCGAGCGTGCCCGGGTGGCTGGCGACATCGGCACGCTGGTGGACCAACTGGTCGCCACGGCGCGGCCCGGCGACCACATCGTCTGCATGAGCAACGGCGGCTTCGGCGGCGTGCACGACAAGCTGCTGCAGGCCCTGCGCGACGGCATCGCCTGAAAGAGAGAACGCGCATGGCGGCCGCGGCACCCGACGACACGTTGCTCGGCCTGCTGCGCCGCGTGTACGACAACGGCAACAGCTACTTCGACGCCGACGGCAACCACTGCCACCGCATTCCCGACACCTTCAGCGAGGCCGAGCGGCAGACGCTGGCCGACGCGGGCCTCGAGCCCAATCGCTTCGTCGCGATCCCGCACGACGAGGCGGTGAACCGACTGCGGCAGGCAGCGGCCGGCGTCGACCTGCGCCGCGCGGCCGATGCCTTCGTCGCTTCAATGACCTCGAGCGACCTGGCCTGGCTCACGGTGCTGCCCGCCACCGCCCTCGGCCTGGCGATGCCGGCGCATCCGATGGCGGCCATGGGTGGTGGCAGCTGCCGCGTCTGCTTCTACCGCGACGGGCGCGCAGACCCGACGCTGCGCGCCTACTTCCGCCACCTGCAGGGCGCGGGCTGGGGCACCAGCGGACCGGTCGAAGGCCTGCTCGCCCTGGAAGCCACCGGCCCAGCCGATGGCTGGCCGCGGCCTACACCGCGCGACATCTGGGTCTTCCATCGCCTGCTCGACCTGCTGCGCGCCCTGCCGGCCGACACGCGCTACGGCAAGGCACGCACGGCGCTCAAGGACGCGAAGCTGTTGCGCGTGAACAATCCCTACCGCTGCGAGACGGTGCTCGAGGCCCTGGCCACGCTCGGCGTCATGCAGACGCCCGAGCATCCGGGCCTCTTCACGCGCTGGACCACCGCCGTCGAACGCGACCAGCGCCCTTCCACCAAGGTCGAAGCACCGGCCCCGCTGGGCTGGTGGCGCGCGGCCGATGGCCTCGACGAGCAACTGGTGAAGCAGCTGTTCGGCCATCTGAAACGCCCCAGGCAGGAACCGCCTGCCGAGGCCGCCGAACCGGTTCGGCGCAAAGCCGCCGCCGGTGCGCGCGCCAAGTCGATCCCCGGCCCGCCGGCCGCGGGCGACGTGCACGCCGTGCGCCTGCGCGAAGACCTGTGGACCGCCGCCTACTGCCACGAAGTGAAGGCCGACCATCGCGGCATCGTGCGTGGCCGCGTGGAATACCTGGACCTGCTCTCGCCCACGCCACCCACCGCCGAGCAGATCGCCGGCATCGGCTTTCGCGACCGCCGCAACGGCGAGCGCTGGCAGAGTTGGGTCGCCGGGCTCGGCAAGACCACCGGCGTGACGCGGATCGCGGTCGGCGTGCCGGCACCATCGCATGCTCAGCCCCTGCCGGAGCGCATTCCCGGCGGCCAGGCCAGCGACCTGAAGCACCTGGCCGGCTGGCACTTTCCCGCCACACCCTGAACGAGGACCCGCCCATGACCCAGCGCGCCACCCAACTCATCGACACGCTGGGGCTGCAGCCGCATCCCGAGGGCGGCTGGTACCGCGAGGTGTTCCGCTCCGCGGTGCAGGTGACTCCCGCCGACGAGCGCGCGGCCCGCAGCGCGCTCACCAGCATCTACTTCCTGCTCGAAGCCGGCCAGCATTCGCGCTGGCACCGGGTGCTGTCCGACGAGGTCTGGGTGCATCTCGAAGGCGTGCCGCTGGCACTGTGGACCTGCGATGCCTCGCTGCGCACCGCGCCGGCCCATGTGCGGCTCGGGCCGGTCGACGTGCACGGCACGCGGCCCCAGCACGTGGTGCCCGCGGGCCAGTGGCAGGCCGCGCGGCCGATCGAAAGCCATTCGGCGGGCGACTTCACGCTGGTCGCCTGCATGGTCGGGCCGGGCTTCGACTTCGCCGACTTCTCGCTGATGGCGCCCGACGGCGACGAGGCGGCCGCGGTGCGCCATCACTGGCCCGAACTCGCCGCGCTGATCTGAGCGATCAGCCGCGGCGCTGCTTGACCGCCTGCGACAGCGTCTCGAGCACCTGGGTCGAGTCCTCCCAGCCCAGGCAGGCGTCGGTGATGCTCTTGCCGTATTCGAGGCCCGCGATCTTGTCCTTGCCCGGCGTGAACTTCTGGGCGCCGGCCTGCAGGTGGCTCTCGACCATCACGCCGAACACGCGGCGCGAACCGCCGGCGATCTGGTCGGCGATGTCCTTCGCGACGTCGATCTGCTTCTGGTGCTGCTTGGAGCTGTTGGCATGGCTGCAGTCGACCATCAGCGTGGGCGGCAGCTTGGCAGCCTCGAGGTCCTTGCAGGCCGCCTCGACGCTGGCCGCGTCGTAGTTGGGCGCCTTGCCGCCGCGCAGGATCACGTGGCAGTCGCGGTTGCCGTTGGTCTGCACGATCGCGACCTGGCCGTTCTTGTGCACCGAGAGGAAATGATGGCCGCGGGCCGCGGCCTGGATGGCGTCGGTGGCGATGCGGATGTTGCCGTCGGTGCCGTTCTTGAAGCCGATCGGTGCCGACAGCCCCGAGGCCAGTTCGCGGTGCACCTGGCTCTCGGTGGTGCGCGCGCCGATCGCGCCCCAGGCGATCAGGTCGCCGATGTACTGCGGCGAGATCACGTCGAGGAACTCGCTGCCCGCCGGCAGGCCCAGGCGGTTGATGTCGATCAGCAGCTGGCGCGCGATGCGCAGGCCTTCGTCGATGCGGTAGCTCTCGTCGAGGTAGGGGTCGTTGATCAGGCCCTTCCAGCCGACCGTGGTGCGCGGCTTCTCGAAGTACACGCGCATCACGATCTCCAGCGTGTCGGCGTACTTCTCGCGCTCGACCTTGAGGCGGCGCGCGTAGTCGAGCGCGGCGGCCGGGTCGTGGATCGAGCAAGGCCCCATCACCACCAGCAGCCGGTCGTCCTTGCCGCCCATGATGTTGTGGATGTTGCGGCGCGTGCCCGTGATCAGCGTTTCGACCGGTGTGCCGCGAATCGGGAAGAAGCGGATCAGATGTTCGGGAGGGGGGAGCACGTTGATGTCCTTGATGCGTTCGTCGTCGGTCTTGCTGGTTTTTTCGACGCTCGCATACCAGCTCTCGCTGGCCGGGGCAGTGTTCGTGCTCATGAGGGTTCCTTGTTGGATTGAATATCGTCAGGGCATAAAAAAACCGCCGGGGCTGCTTGCGCCGGCGGTTCTGGGAGGGGTGCCTGTCTGCTTTACGCGCTCGCCTCTCGTCCGCCGGAAACCGGGAACCAAAAGTAGGCAAAGAAATAGGCGCGGAGAGCGGCGGACATGGGCGCGAATGTAGCACGGAAAAACAAAACCCGGCTTGGAGGCCGGGCGTTCGTTGTTTTGGCGCCGGACGGGCCGGCGCCTCGGTGCGGGCTCAGCGGTAGCCCGACTCGTTGGCGTTGTGGATGATCCAGATCAGGTTGCCGCTCGAGTAGTCGCCCATGCCGCCACCCGCGAAGATCAGGCGGCCCTGGCCCTTGTAGGTCATCTCGAAGCGATGGCGGTCGCTGCCGAAATAGAACGGGATGAAGGCCTTGCCGGTCACGTAGGCGCCCTGGTCGGTGGGCTGGCCCGCGAGGTCGGTGACCTGCTTGGCGCTCATGCCGATCTGCAGGCGGGCGAACTTGCTGTTGCGCGCCGGGTTGCCGGTGATCTCGCCCTCGTAGCCGTTGAGGCCCTTGACGGTGCGGCCGCTGCCGGCCTCGACCTTGGACGAATCGACGACGTTGCCCTGGGCATCCATGCCGGCCCTGGAGCCGCTGCGCGCGGGGGCGGCCGGGGCAGCGGACGCCGCGGGCGCGGCCTCGCTCTGGCTGCCCGAACCGCCGCGCGATGCGCAGCCGGCGCTGGCCAGCGCGACCAGGGCGGTCATGGCCCAGAGGGCGGCGGGCGAGTGGATCCTGTTCCCCATTGAAATGCTCCTTGAATGCGTCGTTCGCAAAAGGGCGCAGCTTAGCAACGGGAGGAAACGCTCCGCAAGTGACGAAAGTCTTAAGCCGTTCCGCCTACAGTCAGCCCGTCGATGCGCAAGGTGGGCTGGCCGACGCCCACCGGCACGCTCTGGCCTTCCTTGCCGCAGGTGCCCACGCCCGAGTCGAGCGCCATGTCGTTGCCGATCATCTTCACGCGGGTCAGCGCGTCGGGGCCGTTGCCCACGATGGTCGCGCCCTTGACCGGGTACTGGATCTTGCCGTTCTCGACCCAGTAGGCCTCGCTGGCCGAGAACACGAACTTGCCGCTCGTGATGTCGACCTGCCCGCCGCCGAAGTTGACGGCGTACAGGCCCTTCTTGATGCTCGCCACGATCTCCTCGGGCACCTTGTCGCCGCCCAGCATGTAGGTGTTGGTCATGCGCGGCATCGGCACGTGGGCATAGCTCTCGCGGCGGCCGTTGCCGGTGGGCTTGACCTTCATCAGGCGCGCATTGAGCGCGTCCTGGATGTAGCCCTTGAGGATGCCGTCCTCGATCAGCACGTTGCGCTGGCTGGCGTTGCCCTCGTCGTCGACGTTGAGCGAGCCGCGGCGGTCGGCGATGGTGCCGTCGTCGAGCACGGTCACGCCCTTGGCGGCCACGCGCTCGCCGATGCGGCCCGAGAAGGCGCTCGAGCCCTTGCGGTTGAAGTCGCCCTCGAGGCCGTGGCCGATGGCCTCGTGCAGCAGGATGCCGGGCCAGCCCGGGCCGAGCACCACGGTCATCTCGCCCGCGGGCGCGGGGCGCGACTCGAGGTTGGTCAGTGCCGACTTGACGGCATGGTCGACGTACTCGGCGATCTGCTCGTCGTCGAAATAGGCCAGGCCGAAGCGCCCGCCGCCACCGCCCGAACCCACCTCGCGGCGGCCGTTCTGCTCGGCGATGACCGTGACCGACAGCCGCACCAGCGGCCGCACGTCGGCCGCCAGCGTGCCGTCGGCGCGCGCCACCAGCACCACGTCGTACTCGCTCGCGAGGCCGGCCATGACCTGCGACACGCGCGGGTCGCGCGAACGGGCCAGTTGCTCGACCTTCTCGAGCAGCTTCACCTTGGCGGTGCTGTCGAGCGTGGCGATGGGATCGAGGCCGGCGTAGAGCGAGCGGCTCGAGGCGATCTTGCGCGGCACGGTCTTCACGCGGCCGGTGCGGCCCGCGGAGGAGATCGAGCGCACCGTGCGCGCCGCGTCGAGCAGCGAGGCCTCGGAGATGTCGTCGGAATAGGCGAAGGCCGTCTTCTCGCCGCTGACCGCGCGCACGCCGACGCCCTGGTCGATGCTGAAGCTGCCGGTCTTGACGATGCCTTCCTCGAGGCTCCAGCCCTCGCTGCGGGTGTACTGGAAGTACAGGTCGGCGTCGTCCACGCGGTGCGCGGTGATCTCGGCCAGGGCCTTGCTCAGGTGCGATTCGTCGAGGCCGAACGGCGTGAGCAGCAGTTGTTGCGCCGTGGCGAGGCGCTCGATGGTGGGTTCGCGAGAGATCATAAGAGCCATTCTAGGCAGCCGCCCCATTCCGCGGGGGCGGCGGGATGCTCGGGCCGCGCTCAGTTCTGCGCCAGTTTCCGGGCGCGCGCGATCGACATCAGGATCCCGAGCCCCAGCCCCAGCGTGACCATGGCCGTGCCGCCATAGCTGATGAAGGGCAGCGGCACCCCCACCACCGGCAGGATGCCGCTGACCATGCCCATGTTCACGAAGGCGTAGGTGAAGAAGATCATGGTCACCGCGCCCGCCAGCAGGCGCGAGAACAGCGTGGGGGCATTGAGCGCGATCGCCAGCCCGCGGAAGATCAGCAGGATGAAGGCCGAGATCAGTGCCAGGTTGCCCACCAGGCCGAATTCCTCGGAATAGGCGGCGAAGATGAAGTCGGTGGTGCGCTCGGGAATGAACTCGAGGTGCGTCTGCGTGCCCTGCATGAAGCCCTTGCCGCCGACGCCGCCCGAGCCGATGGCGATCATCCCCTGGATGATGTGGAAGCCCTTGCCCAGCGGGTCCTTGCTCGGGTCGAGCAGCGTGCACACGCGCTGCTTCTGGTAGTCGTGCAGCACGCGCCAGTCGACGCCGTCGGTGCACAGCTGCGATTCGAAGCTCACGATCAGCGTGATCGCCACGGCGCCCAGCAGCACCGGCGGCACGATCAGCTTCCAGGGCAGCCCGGCGAAGAAGATCACCGCCAGGCCGGCCGCCAGCACCAGCAGCGAGGTGCCGAGGTCGGGCTGCTTCATGATCAGGCCGACCGGGACCGCGAGCAGCACGGTCGCCACCACGAAGTCGAGCGGCCGCAGCTGCCCCTCGCGGCGCTGGAACCACCAGGCCAGCATCAGCGGCATGGCGATCTTCAGGATCTCGCTGGGCTGGATCACCATGCCCACGTTGATCCAGCGCGTGGCCCCCTTCTTGGTGATGCCGAACAGCGCCACCGCGATCAGCAGCGCCACCCCCGCCGCATAGAGCGGCACGGCGGCCAGCATGAGCCGCTGCGGCGGCACCTGCGCCACCACGAACATGATGAAGCCGGCCAGCAGCATGTTGCGGCCATGGTCGAAGAAGCGGGTGCCGTGGTCGTAGCCCGAGGAGTACATCGTCAGCAGGCCCGCGAAGGCCAGCAGCAGCACGGCGAAGGCCAGAAAGCCGTCGAAGCCCTGGAAGATGGGCGCGACCCGGCGCGCCAGGGAGGGCTGATTGAACACGGCGGACATGGGCGCGGATTATCCGCGCCCGCTGCGTCCGCTCAATCGAAGACCAGTTGAACGACCGTGCGGCCCGGTCGGCTTTCGAGCGCCAGCCGTGCCCCGATGGCCCCCGCGCGCTCGGCCAGCGAGCGCGGCGGCTGGCTGGCATCGAAGCCGCGCCCGTCGTCGATCACGCGCAGCGCCACCGCCGTGCCCTCCATGCACGCCTCCAGCCGCAGCACCCGCGCCCGGGCATGCTGCAGCACGTTCGAGATCGCCTCGAACAGCAGGAACTGCAGCTGCCGCATGCCGTGCGCGTCGAGGTGCGCCACCGGCGTCACCTCGTCCACGGCCCAGTCGAGCACGATCTCGGCCGTGGCCAGCCGCGGCTCGAGCCGATAGCGGAACGCCGCCAGCAGCGCGCCGACGTCGCCCGGCGGCAGGTGGATCGAGTCGATCGACAGCTTGAGCTGGTCCATCGAGTCGCGCAGCGTGCGCAGCAGCTCCTCCGAACTGGTCTGGCCCGACTGCAGCTGGCGGATGGCCGAGCTGATGTGCGAGCCCACGCCGTCGTGCATGTCGCGCAGGATGCGCTCGCGCTCGTGGGTGCGCGCCTGGTCGCGCGCCGCCCGCTCGAGCTCGGCATAGGTCGAGGCCAGCTCGCGCTCGCGCTGCGCCACCCGCTCGGCCAGGGTGCGGACCGCGCCGCGCGCCGCCACGCTGGCCGCGCGGAAGCGCCGCAGCACGATCAACAGCAGCGCGATGCCGAAGAACACCGACGAATAGCGCACCCAGGTGGTTTCGCCGTAGGCGTCGCTCAGGCGGATCACCAGCCAGTCGCGCACGCCGAAGGCCAGCGTGAGCAGGGCAGCGGCGGCCACCAGCAGCCGCTCGGCGCTGGGCCGCCGCGCCGTGGACCCGACGAAGGCGCCGACGAAGACCGCGATCACCACGATCTCGATCGCGAGCCAGCCGGTGAGCCAGATCGGCTCCTCGCGCTGCAGCGCGAGCGTGGTCGAGACCACGGTGCCCAGCACCACGGCCAGCAGCGGCCAGCGCAGCCAGCGCGTGTGCGCCGTGCGGCCCCAGTCGGCCAGGTGGTAGCAGAACATCATGGCCGAGGCCGCCCAGCCGGCGTAGCAGGCCGCCATCAGCACGCCCCAGGGCACCCAGGGCAGCGGCGGCTCGGCGATCACGCCGTCGGCCACCCGGATCGCCCAGCAGAACTCGGCCAGCGCCGCCCACAGGTAGATGCCGTCGCGGCGCGGCTGCCCGGCCGTGGTCGCGTCGACCTGCGTGACCCACAGCGCCAGCGCGATGGCGCCGACGATCAGGCTGAAGGCGGTCAGCAGCACCGAGGCGGTGAAGCGCCAGGCGTAGGCCGGCTCGAACAGCCCGTTGCGCACCGGGTCGGCCGGGCCGATGAACACGGGCGACAGCCCGGCACGGCGCGCGCTGTCGGCGCGGATGCGGATCTGCAGCTGGTTGCGGCCCGCCTTCAGCAGCTCGCTGGGCACCGGCACGTAGATCGGCGCCTTGGCGTAGTCGGCGCCGTTGCCCTGCGAGAGGTCACCGTAGACCTGCAGCAGCGCGTCGTTGAGCTCCACCTCGAACACGTTGCCGGTGCGCGGGATGAAGATGCCCCAGGGCATGCTCGGCGCGGCCGCCAGCTCGAAGGGCAGGTCGAAGCTCGCGAAGCCGGAGCGGCCGCGGTGCTGCCGGTCCCAGTGGTAGGACAACTCGACCGGCTCGCTGCGCCGCACGCCGTCGACCTCGGTGGTTACCGTGCCGCGGCGCAACTCGATCGGCGCGTCGGCGGCATGCGCCCATCCGGCCCACCCGCTCCAGAGGGCCAGGACGAGCAGCAGCAGCCACGGCGCGATCGGCATCGCGGGCAGCCGCCCGCGCAGGGTCCGGAGCACGGATGTCCCGTCTCAGCCAGAGCGCGACAGCAGCCCCAGTCGCGTGGCTTCGAACACGGCTTCGCTCTTGGAATGCACCGCGAGCTTGCCGTAGAGGTTCTTGATGTGGGTCTGCACCGTGTGCACGCTCAGGCCCTTGAGGCGCGCGATCTCGGCGTACGAGAAGCCGCGCGCGATCAGCGTCAGCACCTCGTGCTCGCGCGCCGACAGCAGCGCGCGCTCGCCCGCATCGGGCGCCGCCGCCGGTTCGGCCGTGCCCGGCACGCTGGCCGACTGCAGGCTGCGGTACTTGGCGAGCACGCGGCGCGCGATCATGGGCGAGATCGGCGAGGCGCCGGCCTTCATCTCGACGATGGTCTGGGCGATGTCCTCGGGCGCGGCGTCCTTGTGGATGTAGCCGACGGCGCCGGCCTCGATGCTCGCGAGCACGTTCTCCTCGTCGCCGAACACCGACACCACCAGCGGCTCGCAGCCCGGAAAGCGCGCGACCGCGTCGCGGATCACGTCGAGGCCGGTGCCGTCGGGCATGCCGAGGTCGACCAGCAGCACGTCGGGAATGGTGGCGGTGCGCGCGAGCCAGCCCAGCGCCTCGTTCACCGTGCCGGCGCTGCCGAGCCAGAACAGCTGCGGGCTGCGCTGCACGCTGGTCTCGAAGAAGGCGCGCGCGCGGCTGTCGTCCTCGACCACGAGCACGCCCCAGCGGCGGGACGTAGCGTCATGGGGGTCCTCGTTAGTCATGGGGCCGAAGCATAAGCCTGCGCACGCGGTCGCAGGTCCGCGAAGCCTCACCCTTTCATGGGATGTGCATCGCGCGCTTCGCCCACACACTCGAACCGTCTTCGAATCTGGTCGACCCCGAGGCGCACGGCATGCGAACACGCGATGAATACTTTCGCGTTGTGCCCCGGCCGCGCCACGCAGGCATCGAGGACCTCCTCCCGTTCCGGGAAGCCCGCATCGCGGGGTTTTTGTCGCCTCGACGCCATCTGATGGGCACGGACCTCATGCAAAATTACCTGGACTTCGCAAGCAGCGCGCCATCGACGCGCTTTCCGTCGCCCCCCCGCATGGAACCACAAACCACCCATCTGCTGTACCTGCACGGCTTCCGTTCCTCGCCCCGTTCCACCAAGGCGCGCGCGGTGGCGGACCGGGTAGCGCAGCGGCATCCGAACCTGCACTGGTGGTGCCCGCAATTGCCGCCCTCGCCCAAGGATGCGATCGACATGGTGATGAAGGGCATCGCCGACTGGCCGCGCAAGTCGATGGCGGTGGTGGGCTCCTCGCTCGGCGGCTTCTACGCCACCTACGTCGCGGGCATGACGCGCTGCCGCGCCGTGCTGCTGAACCCGGCCGTCCATCCGGCGCGCGACCTCACGCTCTACATCGGCGACCAGAGCGCCTGGCACGACCCGGCCGAGCATTTCTATTTCCGCCCCGAGTACATCCACGAGCTGCGCGCCATGGAGGTCGGCTCGCTGACCCGCCCCGAGCGCGTGTTCGCGGTCATCGCCAAGGGCGACGAGGTGCTCGACTGGCACGAGATGTCGGCGCGCTACGCCGACAGCCGCGTCAAGCTGATCGAGGGCGGCGATCATGCCTTGTCCGATTTCAAGAAGAGCCACCTGGACGACGTGATGGCCTTCATCAACCCCGTTCCATAACGCGCCGATCGGGGGCCTGCGGCTCCCGCGCCACAGGCCCGCCCCGCCTGCATGGGAGAATCCGGCCCATGTTTGTATTGTTTGAAGAAGCCGGCAAATACCTCGGCGGGCGCGTGCTGTCGGAGGCGGAAGCCTCGGCGCAGGTCGAGCTCGAGACCGGCAAGCGCGTCAAGGTCAAGGGCGCCAACATCGTGCTGCGGTTCGAGAAGCCCTCGCCCGCCGAATTGATCGCCGAGGCGCGCGCGCTCGCGGCCGCCATGGACCTCGACCTGGCCTGGGAATTCGCCGCCGAGGGCGAATTCGGCTTCGCCGACCTGGCGGCCGACTATTTCAGCGACAAGCCTTCGCTGGCGCAGCAGGCCGCGGCGCTGTTCGCGCTGTTCGAGGCGCCGCACTACTTCCGCCGCGCGGGCAAGGGGCGCTTCAAGAAGGCGCCGGCCGAGATCGTGCAGCAGGCGCTGGCCGCGATCGAGAAGAAGAAGGCGATCCAGGCGCAGATCGTGGAATGGGCCGGCCAGCTCGCCGAGGGCGTGTGCCCCGCGCCGGTGCGCGAGCAGCTCTACCGCATCCTGTTCAAGCCCGACAAGAACGCGCCCGAATACAAGGCGGTGGTGGAAGCCTCGCGCGCCTCGCAGCGCGCGCCGCTCGAACTGCTCGAACGCGCCGGCGCGATCGACTCGCCCTACCAGTTCCACTGGCGCCGCTTCCTGTTCGAGAACTTCCCCAAGGGCACGGGCTTCCCCGCGCTCACGGCGCCCGCCATCGCCGACGAACTGCCGCTGGCCGATGGTGTCGAGGCCTTCTCCATCGACGACTCGCAGACCACCGAGATCGACGACGCGCTCTCGGTGCAGGGCCTGGGCAGCGGCACGGTCACGGTCGGCATCCACATCGCCGCGCCGGGCCTCGCGCTCGCGCCCGGCAGCGCCATCGACCAGGTGGCGCGCGCGCGCATGTCCACGGTCTACATGCCGGGCTACAAGATCACGATGCTGCCCGACGCGGTGGTCGACACCTACACGCTGCTCGAGGGCGCCGATCGCCCGGCCGTGTCGCTCTATGCGCGCTTCGACGAAGCCACGCTCGAACTGCAGTCGACCGAGACGAAGCTCGAGCGCGTGCCGATCGCCGCCAACCTGCGCCATGACCAGCTCGACAGCGTGGTGACGCAGCCCTGGCTCGAGGACAGCTCGGTCACGCACGAGGACACGCCGGCCGCCGCCGCGCGCTTCCGTCCCCAGCTCTCGTTCCTGCACCGCCTCGCGCGCCAGCTGAAGGCGCAGCGCGAGGTCGTGCGCGGCAAGCCCGAGAACTTCAACCGGCCCGACTACAACTTCCGCCTCGTCGGCAACGACGGCGCCGAACCCACGGGCGCCGAGCAGGTGCAGATCACGACGCGCCAGCGCGGCGCGCCGCTCGACCTGATCGTGTCCGAGGCCATGATCCTGGCCAACAGCAGCTGGGGCGGCTGGCTCGGCGAGCTCGGCGTGCCCGGGCTCTACCGCAGCCAGGCCAGCCTCGCGCCCGGCATCAAGGTGCGCATGGGCACGCGCGCGCTGCCGCATGCGGGCCTGGGCGTGAAGAGCTATGCCTGGAGCACCTCGCCGCTGCGCCGCTACACCGACCTGGTGAACCAGTGGCAGATCATCGCGGCCGCGCGCCACGGCAAGACCGCCGCGCTGGCCGCGCCGTTCAAGCCCAAGGACGCCGACCTGTTCTCGATCCTCTCGGGCTTCGACGCGGCCTATGCGGCCTACAACGGCTACCAGGGCGGCATGGAACGCTTCTGGACCCTCAAGTACCTCGAGCAGCAGGGCATCACCGAGCTCGAGGCCACCGTCATCAAGGACCTGCCCAACGGCGCGCTGGTGCGGGCCGACGCGCTGCCGCTGGTGTTCCCGGTGGCCGGCCAGCAGGAACGCGGCGCGCGCCTGCGCGTGAAGCTCGGCGAGATCGACGAGATCGCGCTCGACGTCAGCGGCACCGTGCTCGAGCGCCTCGATGCCCCCGCGGCCGGCGCGGTGGACGACGCCGAGGACGAGGAAGAGGTGGTCGCCGGCCCGATCGCGATCGCGGTCGACCTGGCCGATGGCGATGCCGCCCCCGACGCGGGAGCGGCCGTGGAGAACGCGCCCGCATGAACCTCAAGGATCTGAGCACCCTGCAGATTGCGCTGGGTGTGTCCGTCATCGCGCATGCCGCGCTGCTGGCGGTGCGTTTCGTCGACCCCGAGGCCTTCAACCGCGCGTTCACCGAGACGCCGCTCGAAGTGATCCTCGTCAACTCGAAGACCAACGAAGCGCCGGATCCCCAGGCCCGTGTGATGGCCCAGACCTCGCTCGCCGGCGGCGGCGACCTCGAGCGCGGCCGCGCCACCAGCCCGCTGCCGCCCTCCTCCTTCAGCGCGGTCGGCGATTCCGCCGAGGAGGCGCAGCGCCAGGTCGACCTGATGCAGCAGCAGCAGATGCAGCTGCTGACCCAGCTCAAGCGCGATCTCGCGGCCATGCCGCCGCCCGATCCGCGCGTGAGCGGCGACCCCAAGGAAGCCACCGCGCGCGAGGAGAAGCGTCGCCAGATGGTCGAGCTGCTGGCCGAGATCGAGCGCCGCGTGAACGAGGAGAACGCGCGCCCCAAGAAGCGCTACCTGAGCCCGTCGACGCGCGAGGCCGCCTATGCGCTGTACGTCGATTCGCTGCGCCGGCGCATCGAGGTGCGTGGCACCGAGAACTTCCCGACCGCGGCCGGCAAGAAGCTCTACGGCGAACTCAAGATGACGATCACCATCAACCACGACGGCAGCCTGCTCGACACCGTGATCGACGAGAGCTCGGGCAACACCACGCTCGACCGCCGCGCCCAGGCCATCGTGCGCAGCATCGGCAGCTTCGGCAAGTTCACCGACGCGATGCGCCGCCAGACCGACCAGATCGTGATCCAGTCGCGCTTCCGCTTCACGCGCGACGAGACCATCGAGCTGTCGTCGCAGTAGCCGCGACGGCCCGCCGAAGAAAAAGAAGCCAGGAGACCCGCGCCATGGATCTGTACTGCGTGATGGGCAACCCGGTCGAGCACAGCCGCTCGCCGTGGATCCATGCCCGCTTCGCCGAGCTCTGCCACCAGCCGATCGCCTACGAGCGCCGGCTGGTCGCGCTCGGCGCCTTCGCCGAGGGCATCGCCGCCTTCCGGCGCGAGGCCGCCGAACGTGGCGACCACGCGGGCGGCTGCAACGTCACCGTGCCCTTCAAGTTCGACGCCGCCAGCATCGCGCAGCACACCAGCGAGCGCGCCACGCTGGCGGGCGCGGTCAACACCTTGCGCTTCGCGGCCGATGGCGACATCCATGCCGACAACACCGACGGCATCGGCCTGGTCAACGACATCGAGCGCAATGCGCGCGTGCCGCTGGCCGGCAAGTCGCTGCTGCTGATCGGCGCCGGCGGCGCGGCGGCCGGCGTGCTCGGGCCGCTGCTCGACGCGGGCGCGGCGCGCGTGGTGGTGGCCAACCGCACGGTCGACAAGGCGGTGTCGCTGGTGCGCCGGCATGCGGCGCTCGCGCTGGCCCACGGCGCCTCGCTCGAGGCCTGGGCGCTCGACGCGGTGCCGGGCGACTTCGACCTCGTGGTCAATGCGACCGCCTCCAGCCTCGCGGGCGACGCGGTGCCGGTCGGCGCGCAGGTGCTGCGCCCGGGCGCGCTGGCGGTCGACATGATGTATGGCCCCGCGGCCGCGGGCTTCCTGCAATGGGCGCAGGCCCACGGCGCCGTGGCGCGCGACGGCCTCGGCATGCTGGTCGAGCAGGCCGCCGAATCCTTCGAGATCTGGCGCGGCGTGCGACCGCCTTCGGCCCAGGTGCTCGACGAACTGCGCGCGCGGCTCGCCGCCGCCTGAAGCACCATGAAGGCCGCGCTGCGCTGGATCGCCTGCCTGCTGCTGGCCGGGCTCGCGCTCGAGCTGTTCTTCGTCGTGCGCATCGCGGCCATGGCGGCGATCGATCCGCAGAGCACCGCCTTCCAGCGCTCCGAGGCCTGGCAGATCGCCATCCACAAGGGCAGCGAGGGCGCCTGGCGCCAGGAGTGGGTGCCCTATGCGCAGATCAACGACAGCCTCAAGCGCGCGGTGATCGCGAGCGAGGACGCCAGCTTCATCGACCACGACGGCGTGGAATGGGAAGCCATCGAGCGCGCGCGCCAGCGCAATGCGCGCGCCGAGGAACTGGCCGCCAAGCGCATGGCACGTGCCGCGGCGCGCGGCAAGACGGCGCAGGCGGCACCGTTGCGCGGCGGCTCCACCATCACGCAGCAGCTCGCGAAGAACCTGCTGCTGTCGGGCGAACGCACCATGCTGCGCAAGGGCCAGGAGCTGGTGCTCGCCGTGCTGCTCGAGACGCTGCTCGACAAGCGACGCATCCTCGAGATCTACCTCAACAGCGTCGAGTGGGGCGAAGGCGTGTTCGGCGCCGAGGCGGCCGCGCAGTACTACTTCAAGAAGCCGGCCGCGCGCCTGAGTTCGTACGAGGCGGCGCGCCTCGCGGTGATGCTGCCGAGCCCGAAGTTCTACGAGCGCCGGCCCAATTCGCCCTACCTCAACGGACGGGCATCGACGATCGTGGCGCGGATGCCTTCGGCCGACCTGCCCTGAACAGGGCCTCGCCCGCCAGCACCGCCGCGAAGCCGATCGCATAGGCCAGCACGTCCCACCAGTCGGCCGTGCTGCCGAGCACGATGCGCAGCGCGCGATTGGGAATGTGCAGCTGCCACGCGGCCGCCAGGTACTGGCCCAGTTCCACCAGCAGCCCCACGCCGAAGGCCGCGAGCGCCAGCGGCAGCACGCGCGCCTCGATGAAGGCCTTGAACACCAGGTAGACCCAGACCACGGCCAGCACGTCGCCGAGGAAGCTGCGCACCCAGCCCCAGCGCGCGCCCACGGTCGCGAGCAGTGCCAGCAGCACGAACAGGGCCGCGGCCCCGGCCAGGGAAAGAGGAGCAAGACGCCATCGCATGCCCCGTATCATCGCCTCCATGTTGGCGAAGCTCGTGGGATGGTTGCTGTTGGGCGTGGTGCGATTGCTCACCGGTGCCCAGGCGCGCTGGTACGGCTGCCCGCCGAAGGCCGAGCAGCGCATCTATTTCGCCAACCACCAGAGCCATGCCGACCTGGTGATGATCTGGGCCGCGCTGCCCGAGGAGCTGCGCAGCATCACGCGGCCGATCGCGGCGCGCGACTACTGGGCCAACACGCCGGTCAAGCGCTGGATCACGACCGAGGTGTTCAACGCGGTGTACGTGGAGCGGCAGGCGGCCGCCGGTTCGCCGCCCGCACCCGTCGTGCCGGTCGCGGCCGGGACGCCCGTGCAGCCTGTCGAAGCACCCGCCGCCGCCGAACGCATCGAGCCTTCGATGGAGCCGCTGCTGCCGCGCTCCGCGCCCGTCGACACGGCCCCGGTCCGCACGGAGATCCAGGGCGAACTCGACCTGCCCGCGCAACCGGTCTCCGCCCCCGAAGCGCCCGCCGCGCCACCTGCGCCGCCCGTGCCCCCGGCAGCCCGCGAGGCCGACCCGCTCGCCCCGCTGATCGACGCGCTGCGCAGCGGCGACTCGATCATCATCTTCCCCGAGGGCACGCGCGGCCACACCGGCGAACCGCAGAAGTTCAAGTCGGGCCTCTATGCGCTCGCCACCCAGTTCCCCGAGGTGGTGTTGGTGCCGGCCTGGATCGACAACGTGCAGCGCGTGATGCCAAAGGGCGAGATCGTGCCGGTGCCGATCCTCTGCTCCGTCACCTTCGGCGCGCCGATCCGCGTCGAGGCCGGCGAGGAGCGGCGTCCTTTCCTCGACCGCGCGCGTGCCGCAGTGATCGCCTTGCGCGACGTTTGAAGAAGAATGAACCAGTTCCTGCGCAGCCTCAGCCCCACGCAGCAGGTCGCGGCGCTGTTCCTGATCGTCTTCGGCGTGCTCGTGATCGTGAGCACCGCCGCCTTTTTCCTGAGCTTCAGGGAGCGGCGCAACCCGGTGCACGACGCCGCCTGGCAGGCCGAGCTCGCGCATTTCCGCAAGCTGCTGGGCACCACCTGGTTCATGGCCGTGATCTTCTGGATCGGCTGGGCGCTCGGCGAGACCGTGGCCACGGTGCTGTTCGCGCTGATCGCCTTCTTCGCGCTGCGCGAGTTCATCACCCTCTCGCCCACGCGGCGCGGCGACCACCGCAGCCTGATCCTCGCCTTCTTCGTCGTGCTGCCGGTGCAGTTCTGGCTCGTGGCCACCGCGCGCTTCGACCTGTTCACCGTGTTCATCCCGGTCTACGTGTTCCTCGCGATCCCGGTGGCCAGCGCGCTGGCCGACGACCCGAGCCACTTCCTCGAGCGCAACGCCAAGCTGCAGTGGGGGATCATGGTCTGCGTCTACGGCATGAGCCACGTGCCCGCGCTGCTGCTGCTGAGCTTTCCGGGCTACGAGGGCAAGAGCGCCTTCCTGGTGTTCTTCCTGGTCTTCGTGGTCCAGACCTCGGTGCTGGTGCAGCACCTGATCTCGCGCCGCAGCCAGCGCGCGCCCTTCGCGCCCAACGTGAGCCGCAGCTTCAACTGGACCAGCTGGGGCATCGGCATCGCGGTGGCCAGCCTGGTGGGCGCGCTGTTCTCCTTCATCACGCCCTTCAAGTTCGGCCAGGCGCTCGCGGTCTCGGTCATCGCCTGCATCGCCGGCTCGATGGGCCACCTCGTGATGAAGGCGCTCAAGCGCGACCGCGGCATTCCCAACTGGGGCCAGAAGGGCGTGGGCGTCACGGGTGCCAACGGCCTGCTCGACCGCGTCGATGCGCTGTGCTTCGCGGCGCCGATCTTCTTCCATTCCGTGCGCTGGTACTTCGGGGCCTAGAGAACATATGCGCATCCTGGGCATCGACCCCGGCCTCAACACCACCGGCTTCGGCATCGTCGATGTCGACGGCCATGCGCTGCGCTACGTGGCCAGCGGCACCATCAGCACGCGCAGCGTCACCAGCGGCAGCCTGCCGCAGCGCCTCAAGGTGCTGTTCGACGGCATCGCCGAGATCACCGAGCGCTACCGGCCCGACGCCTCGGCGGTCGAGATCGTGTTCGTCAACGTCAATCCGCAGTCCACGCTGCTGCTGGGCCAGGCGCGCGGCGCCTGCGTGACCGCGCTGGTCACCAGCGACCTGCCGGTGGCCGAGTACACCGCGCTGCAGATGAAGAAGGCGGTGGCGGGCCATGGCCAGGCGGCCAAGGCGCAGGTGCAGGAGATGGTGAAGCGCCTGCTCGACCTGCCGGGCCTGCCGGGCAGCGACGCGGCCGACGCGCTGGGCATCGCGATCACGCATGCGCAGGTCGGACGTTCGCTGGCGCGGCTGGCGGAGGCCGCCACGCTGACGACCTCGACGACCGGACGCTACCGCCAGGGCCGCTCGCGCTGAGGCGCCGGCGCGCTCAGGAAGCGATAACCCGCATGCCGCGGCGGTTGCGATGGCCGCGTTCGCCGCGCGCATGCTGCCGCGGACGCCGGGCCAGCAGCGGCACCTCCACCAGCCGGTACGACAGCTCGGCCAGCACGGCGGTGGCCAGGCAGGCCAGCAGCACGCCCTCGCGCGGCTGCAGCACGCCGTCGAGCATCAGCCGGCGCGCGAACTCCATCACCGACAGGTGGACGACGTACATGCCGTACGAACGCTGGCTGGCCCAGCGCACCGGCACCTCCATGCCCCGGCCCGGCTGCCGCATCCGCACGACGGCCGGAAAGCACAGCGCGAAGCCGGTCGAGGTCAGGCTGAAGAAGCCCGCGCGCCACGACGCGCTCTGGTAGGAGGCCGGCTCGAGGCTGCTCAGCACCGAGGCGCCGACCAGCGCGAGGCCCAGCGCCAGCATCGGCTGCGCGAGCGCATCGCAGGCCCGGCGTCGGCTGCGCATCAACCAGGCCATGCCCACGCCATAGGCGATCGCGTCGAGGCGCAGCAGCACGACCTTGCGAATCCGCGCGTCCCAGTCGGCGGCGACCGCGTCGTCGGCGATCCAGCGCGCCAGCAGGGGCAGCACGATGAAGAGCGCGCAGCTGATCCCGAGGGCCCGCGAGGCGCGCATGACGCCGGCCAGCGCGATCAGCAGGCTGGCGAACAGCAGGTAGAACCACTCCTCGACCATCAGCGACCACGAGACGTCGAACCAGGCGCTGGTCATGGGCCAGGCCAGGTTCTGCGTGAAGCTCAGGAAGAACCAGGGCCATCGCGTGGCACCGGCCCAGGTCCCGCACAGCAGCAGCACGCCGAGCCACAGGTAGTACAGCGGGATCGTGCGCATCCAGCGCCGCACCAGAAAGGTCCACAGGGCCCGCGGGCCGGCGCCCTGCTCGAGGATGTCCAGCAGCAGGCCGCCGATGAGGAAGCCGCTGAGCACGAAGAAGAGTTCGACGCCCAGAGTGCCCAGGACACCGGCCAGCGCCGAGCGGCCGCCCCAGAACACCAGTTGCAGATGGCTGATAAGCACGCCGCCGATGGCCAGTGCCCGCAAGAGGTCCAGTCCGAAGATCCGCCCCGCCACCCCTTCTTCCTGCGGCTTGGCCACGCCGCAGACGCCACCCTGTTGCGATGGAGTCATCCGTCCCCTCCCCGATCAAATTTTCGGGGCGGATATTACAAAAGGAATTCTTAATGAAATCTCCTCCGGACGGAGGAGCGTAGATCGCCATCCACGCGGCGAAGGGAGACCGGCGGTGCCGGTCCGGATCAGGCCACGCGCTCGGCGATCAGCACCGCGAAGAAGCCGCAGGCCGCGAGCAAGGTCCACTTGAGCACGATCCAGCCGAAGCGCCGGTACTTCGGCTGGCCGGTACCGGCATAGAACGCGAACGAAACGCCGGCCATCAGCAGGAGGAACAGCAGGGCCCAGCGAAAGAGGAGCATGCGTGGATCGGCGCGGCGTCGCCTACCAGGCGCGAGCGACTTCGTTGAAGCCGCGCGGCGCGCGCTTCTCGTCCGCGAAGGTCACGATCTCGTAGGCGTCGTCGTGCGCGAGCAGTTCGCGCAGCAGCTTGTTGTTGAGCGCATGGCCCGAACGGAACGCGGTGTAGGCCGCGAGCAGCGGCTTGCCGATGATGTAGAGGTCGCCCATCGCGTCGAGGATCTTGTGCTTCACGAACTCGTCGTCGTAGCGCAGGCCGCCGGCATTGAGCACCTTGGTGTCGTCCATCACCACGGCGTTGTCGAGGCCGCCGCCGAGCGCGAGGCCCCGGGTGCGCATGTACTCGACGTCTTTCGTGAAGCCGAAGGTGCGCGCGCGCGCGATGTCGCGGCTGTACGAATCGCTGCCCAGATCGAACTCGACGCGCTGGCCCGTGGAGTTGACGACGCGGTGGTCGAAGTCGATCTCGAAGCTGAGCTTGTAGCCGTGGTACGGCTCGAGGCTGGCCCATTTCTCGTTGGCGCCGTCGCCCTCGCGCACCTCGACCTTGCGCAACACGCGGATGAAGCGCCGCGGCGCCTTCTGGAACTCGATGCCCGCGCTCTGCAGCAGGAACACGAAGGACGAGGCCGAGCCGTCGAGGATCGGTACCTCGTCGGCCGTGATGTCGATGTAGAGGTTGTCGATGCCCAGGCCGGCGCAGGCCGACATCAGGTGTTCGACGGTCTGGACCTTGGCGCCGCCGGTGGAGACGGTCGAGGCCAGCCGGGTGTCGGTGACCGCCTCGGCGGTCATGCGGATCTCGGCGGGTTCGGGCAGGTCGACGCGGCGGAACACGATGCCCGTGTCGGCCGGGGCGGGACGCAGCGTGAGTTCCACGCGCTGCCCGCTGTGAAGCCCCACGCCCACGGCGCGGCTGATCGACTTGAGGGTTCGTTGTTGCAGCACGCCTGCGATTTTAGGCGCGCGACGTGCGTGGCGCGCCAATCCCCTGGCTATTACACCCATAGGCATCGTTCGATCGGCATAGCCGGGCTCACTCCGCAAATGGACGCAAAGGGATGAAGAAAACGCGCCTGATACAGGCGGGAAGGCTTTATCTGGGCCTCCTCCTGCGCCTCTTGCGAGTTCTTCAAACCCTCTGCGTCCGGTCGGGCCCGCCGCGCGGCATCTCTTTCGAAATATCCGCGACGGGCCCTGGTCCGGTTCTCAATCGGCCTGGCGGCGCAGGAAGGCCGGGATCTCGAAGTCGTCCATGCCGCCCGAGGACAGCGCGTCGACCTTCGCGGCCGCCATCGTGCGGTTGGTGCGCCACACGCTGGGCACGGCCATGCCTTCGTAGTTGGGCTGGTGGCCGCCACCGCCGTGGCCGGTGCCCATCGAGGGCACGTTGAACGGGATGTTGTCGGTGCCGGTGCGGATCACCTCGAGCGTCGGTGCCTGGCGGCGCGCGTCGGCGCGCGACAGGCCGGTGGCGACCACGGTCACGCGCATCTCGTCGCCGAGGGCGTCGTCGTAGGCCGCGCCGTAGATCACGTGCGCATCGGGCGAGGCGTAGGCGCGGATGGTGTTCATCGCGAGCTTCGACTCGTTGAGCTTCAGCGAATTCTTCGATGCGGTCACCAGCACCAGCACGCCCTTGGCGCCCGAGAGGTCGATGCCTTCGAGCAGCGGGCAGGCCACGGCCTGCTCGGCCGCGATGCGCGCGCGGTCCGGACCCGAGGACACGGCCGTGCCCATCATCGCCTTGCCCGGCTCGCCCATCACGGTGCGCACGTCCTCGAAGTCGACGTTCACGCCGCCGTACTCGTTGATGATTTCCGAGATCCCGCCCACGGCGTTCTTCAGCACGTCGTTGGCCTGCGCGAAGGCTTCCTCCTGGGTGATGTCCTCGCCCAGCACGTCGAGCAGCTTCTCGTTGAGCACCACGATCAGCGAGTCGACGTTGGCCTCGAGTTCGGCCAGGCCGGCTTCGGCGTTGGTCATGCGGCGGCCGCCTTCCCAGTCGAAGGGCTTGGTCACCACGCCCACGGTGAGGATGCCCATTTCCTTGGCCACGCGCGCGATCACCGGCGCGGCGCCGGTGCCGGTGCCGCCGCCCATACCGGCCGTGATGAACAGCATGTGGGCGCCGTCGATGGCCGCGCGGATCTCGTCCACGGCGGCCTCGGCCGCTTCACGGCCCTTCTCGGGCTTGCTGCCGGCGCCCAGGCCGCTCAGGCCGAGCTGGATGTTGCGCTGCGCGCTGCTGCGCTGCAGGGCCTGCGCGTCGGTGTTCGCGCAGACGAACTGCACGCCCTGAACGCCGCGTTCCATCATGTGCGCGACCGCGTTGCCGCCGCCACCGCCGACACCGATCACCTTGATCTGCGTGCCCTGGTTGAACTCTTCGACTTCGATCATTTCGATGGTCATCTTCTACTCCTTGAATCTTGCAGTTGCCGTTGTCTATGAATGAATCTTTTTTGGGGTACCCGACGAGAACGAATTCATCGTCGTGATGGTGGACCTGTTCGTCGCCATCGCTCGTTGAAATGCAAGGGTGGGCTGCCGCGCGCAAGCCAGAGTGGGGAGTGGCTCATGGTCAGAAGTTCCCCACGATGAAGTCCTTGAAACGTCCGAACGCGGTTTTTACCGACCCGTTCTTCTGTGCCACCTTGAAGCCGCGCATGCGTGCGAAGCGGGCCTCCTCGAGCAGGCCCATCACGGTGGCCGCGCGCGGCTGCGCGACCATGTCCGACAGCGCGCTCGAATACTTCGGGATGCCGCGGCGCACCGGCTTGAGGAAGATGTCCTCGCCGAGCTCGACCATGCCGGGCATCACCGCGCTGCCGCCGGTGAGCACTACGCCCGAGGAGAGCACCTCCTCGTAGCCCGACTCGCGCACCACCTGCTGCACCAGCGAGAAGATCTCCTCGATGCGCGGCTCGATCACGCCGGCCAGCGCCTGCTTGCTCAGCATGCGCGGACCGCGGTCGCCGAGGCCGGGCACCTCGACCTGCGTGTCGGGATCGGCCAGCAGCTGCTTGGCGAAGCCGTTCTCGACCTTGATGTCTTCCGCGTCCTTGGTCGGCGTGCGCAGCGCCATCGCGATGTCGCTGGTGATCAGGTCGCCCGCGATCGGGATCACCGCCGTGTGGCGGATCGCGCCGTTGGTGAAGATCGCGACGTCGGTGGTGCCGGCGCCGATGTCCACCAGCACCACGCCGAGCTCGCGCTCGTCCTCGGTCAGCACCGCCTGGCTCGAGGCCAGCGGGTTCAGCATCAGCTGGTCGACCTCGAGACCGCAGCGGCGCACGCACTTGATGATGTTCTCGGCCGCGCTCTGCGCGCCGGTCACGATGTGCACCTTGGCCTCGAGCCGCATGCCGCTCATGCCGATCGGCTCCTTCACGTCCTGGCCGTCGATCACGAACTCCTGCGGCTCCACCAGCAGCAGCCGCTGGTCGCTCGAGATATTGATGGCGCGTGCGGTCTCGACCACGCGCGCCACGTCGGCCGGCGTCACTTCCTTGTCCTTCACCGCCACCATGCCGCTGGAGTTGATGCCGCGGATGTGGCTGCCGGTGATGCCGGTGTAGACGCGGCCGATCTTGCAGTCGGCCATCAGCTCGGCTTCCTTGAGCGCCTGCTGGATGCTCTGCACGGTCGCGTCGATGTTCACCACCACGCCGCGCTTGAGGCCATTGCTCGGCGCGATGCCGAGCCCCGCGAGCTTGAGCTCGCCGCCGGGCAGCACCTCGGCCACGACCACCATCACCTTCGCGGTGCCGATGTCGAGGCCGACAACCAGGTCTTTGTATTCTTTGGGCATCGATATGTCCTCGGTATTCGTCTATTTCTTCTTGGGCGTCTTGGGGTCGGTCACCACGGTGGTGACGCCGCGCAACCGCAACGCATAGGCGTCGTTGTGGCGCAGGTCGGCGCCCTCGACGTCCTCCATGGTCCGGCGGTACTGCCCCGCGACCTGCGTCACGGTCTTCAGGAAGCGCTGCAGCCGCGCCGCCACCTCCTCGCCCTGACCCCGGCCCAGTTCGATCGTGGCGCCGCTGTCGAGCTGCGCGCGCCAGCTGCCCCGGCTCGACAGCGTGAGCGCGTCGAGTTCGAGGTCGTAGGGCGCGAACATCGGCTGCAGCACGCGGTACATGCCCAGCACCTGTCCGGCCTGCTCGATCGGGCCGTCCAGCCGCGGCAGCTTGTCGTCGACCTCCGCCACGTTGGCCTCGAACACATCGCCGAAGCCGTTGATCAGCTTGGAGCTGGCTTCGTCGCCCCAGTTGGCCACCGGCACCTGCTCGGTCAGCGTCACGCGCAGCTTGTTCGGGAACTCGCGCCGCACCACCGCGCTGCGCACCCACGGCACCGACTCGAAGGCGGTGCGCGCTCGCGCGAGGTCGACGGTGAAGAAGTTGCCGTTGAGCTGCGGCGCCACGTTGGCGCGCAGGGTGACGGCGTTGTTGTGCGTCACCTCGCCGTCGACCTTGATGCCCGCGATCGGAAAGAAGGGCTGGCGCAGCACCCACCAGGCGCCCGCGGCGAGCAGCATCAGGCCCACCGCCACGAATGCGAGGTTCGCGACGATGTTCATGAGCTTGACGTCGAAGGGCGTGGGGATGCTGTCGGCCATCTTCAGTGCGCGCCTCCCGTGGCGTCGAGCGTGGCCGTGGCCAGCACGCGCAGGCAGAGTTCCTCGTAGGCGATGCCCGCCGCGCGTGCCGACATCGGCACCAGCGAATGGCTGGTCATGCCCGGCGAGGTGTTCATCTCGAGCAGGAAGGGCTTGCGGTCGCTGGCGCGGATCATCACGTCGGCGCGGCCCCAGCCGCGGCAGCCGAGCGTGCGGTAGGCCGCCAGCGTGATGCGCTGGATCTCGCGCTCCTCCGCCTCGGGCAGGCCGCTCGGGCAGTGGTATTTCACGTCGTCGGTGAAGTACTTGTTCTGGTAGTCGTAGGCGCCCTCGGGCGCGGCGATGCGCACCACCGGCAGCGCATGCGCGTCGAGGCCGCTGCCGAGCACGGCGCAGGTGACTTCCTCGCCCTCGATGAACTCCTCGCAGAGCACGTCGGCGTCGTACTTGACCGACAGCGTCACCGCGTCCTGCATCTGCGAGTAGCCCTCGACCTTGGTCACGCCGATCGAGGACCCCTCGCGCGGCGGCTTCACGATCAGCGGCAGGCCCAGCACGTCGGGCACGGCCATCACCTGTTCGCGGCTCTGCTGGTCGAAGGCCAGGCGCACGTACTTGGGCGTGGGCAGGCCGTCGGCCTGCCAGATGCGCTTGGTCATGACCTTGTCCATCGCCACGCTCGAGGCCATCACGCCCGAGCCGGTGTAGGGAATGCCGAGCATCTCGAGCGCGCCCTGCACCGTGCCGTCCTCGCCGTGGCGGCCATGCAGCGCCACGAAGCAGCGCGCGAAGCCCTCGCGCCGGAGCTCGGACAGGTCGCGCTGCGACGGGTCGAAGGCATGGGCGTCGACGCCGCGCGAGCGCAGCGCCTCGAGCACGCCGGTGCCCGACATCAGCGAGACCTCGCGCTCGGCCGAACTGCCGCCGAACAGCACGGCGACCTTGCCGAAGAGTTTGGGATCCTGAAGGCTCACGACGCCTCCCCCTTGTGCGCAGCGTGCTGCGATGTCGTGGATGAAGAAGATGCGGCCACCGCCGGCGCCGCGCCGAGCTCGACCACCTTGCCCGGCACCGCGCCGATGGAGCCCGCGCCCATGCACAGCACCACGTCGCCGGCACGCGCGTTGTCGAGGATGGCCTGCGGCATCGCGGCGATGTCGTCGACGAACACCGGCTCGACCTTGCCGGCCACGCGCAGCGCGCGCGCCAGCGTGCGGCCGTCGGCCGCCACGATGGGCTGCTCGCCGGCCGCGTAGACCTCGCCGAGCAGCACCGCGTCGGCGGTGCCGATGACCTTGACGAAGTCCTCGAAGCAGTCGCGCGTGCGGGTGTAGCGGTGCGGCTGGAAGGCCAGCACCAGGCGCCGGCCCGGGAAGGCACCGCGCGCGGCCGCGAGCGTGGCGGCCATCTCCACCGGGTGGTGGCCGTAGTCGTCGATCACGGTGAAGCTGCCGTCGCCGGCCCGGGCCGCGACCTCGCCATAGCTCTGGAAGCGCCGGCCCACGCCCTTGAAGTCGGCCAGCCCGCGCTGCACCGCCTCGTCGGCGATGCCGAGCTCGACCGCCACCGCGATCACCGACAGCGCATTGCGCACGTTGTGCTCGCCCGGCAGGTTCAGCACCACCGGCAGGTCGGGCAGGGTCACGCCGTTGCGGCGCTGCGCGGTGAAGTGCATCTGGCCGCCGACGGCGCGCACGTCGACCGCGCGCACCTGGGCGTCCTCGCCGAAGCCGTAGCTGGTGACCGGGCAGGTCACGTCGGCCACGATCTCGCGCACCGCCGGATCGTCGGTGCACAGGATCGCCGTGCCGTAGAAGGGCATGCGGTGCAGGAAGTCGACGAAGGCCTTCTTCAGCTTGCCGAAATCGTGCCCGTAGGTCTCCATGTGGTCGGCGTCGATGTTCGTGACCACCGCCATCACCGGCAGCAGGTTCAGGAACGAGGCGTCGGATTCGTCGGCCTCGACCACGATGTAGTCGCCGCTGCCGAGCTGCGCGTTGGCGCCCGCGCTGTTGAGCCGGCCGCCGATCACGAAGGTGGGATCGAGCCCTGCGGCCGCGAGCACGCTCGCCACCAGGCTGGTGGTGGTGGTCTTGCCGTGCGTGCCGGCGATGGCGATGCCCTGCTTCAGGCGCATCAGCTCGGCCAGCATGACGGCGCGCGGCACGACCGGGATGCGCTTCTCGCGCGCGGTCAGCACCTCGGGGTTGTCGGCCTGCACCGCGGTCGAGGTCACGACCGCGTCGGCGCCCTCGACGTTCGAGGCCGCATGGCCCACGAAGGTGCCGATGCCCAGGCCCGCGAGCCGGCGCAGCGTGGCGCTGTCGGACAGGTCGGAGCCGGTGATGCGGTAGCCGAGGTTCAGCAGCACTTCGGCGATGCCGCTCATGCCGGAGCCGCCGATGCCGACGAAGTGGATGTGGCGAATCGCGTGTTTCATCGTGCCAGCTCCTCGCAAGCGCGCACCATCGCTTCGACGGCCTCGGTTTTCTGCATCGTCCTGGCGCGTTCGGCGCGTTCGATCAGTTCGGTTCGTTGTGTCTTCTGTAGCAAATCGGCCAGCAATTCAGGGGTGAGATCGGTCTGTTGCACCAGCCAGCCGCCGCCGGCATCGACGAGGAAGCGCGCGTTGGTGGTCTGGTGGTCGTCGACCGCGGAAGGAAAAGGCACGAACAGCGCCGCGGCGCCGACGGCCGCGATTTCGGTCACGGTGCTGGCACCGGCGCGCGCGACGATGAGGTCGGCCTCGGCATAGGCCAGGGCCGTGTCCTCGATGAAGGGCGTGAGCTCGCCCTCGACGCCGGCGGCCGCATAGTTGGCGCGCAGCTCGTCGATCTGCTTGGCGCCGCTCTGGTGCAGCACCTGCGGGCGCGTGCCCGGCTCGATGCGCGCGAGCGCCTGCGGCACCACCGCGTTGAGCGCCTTGGCGCCGAGGCTGCCGCCGACCACCAACAGCTTGAGCGGACCGCTGCGGCCCGCGAAGCGCTCGGCCGGCGCCGGCTGCGAGGTGAAGGCCGCGCGCAGCGGGTTGCCGATCCACTGCGCCTTCTTGAGCACGTTGGGGAAGGCGGTGAAGACGCGGTCGGCCACGCCCGCCAGCACCTTGTTGGCGAGGCCCGCGACCGAGTTCTGCTCGTGCAGCACCAGCGGCTTGTTGAGCAGCACGCCCATCATCCCGCCCGGAAAGGTGATGTAGCCGCCCAGGCCCACGAGCACGTCGGGCTTCACGCGGCGCACCACGCGCAGGCTCTGCCAGAAGGCACGCAGCAGGCGCAGCGGCAGCAGGAACAGCGTGAGCGGGCCCTTGCCGCGCACGCCGCCGAACTGCACCGGCTCGAAGGCGAAGCCGCGCGGCGGCACCAGCTTCTCTTCCATGCCGCCGGGCGCGCCCAGCCAGTGCACGCGCCAGCCGCGCTCGCGCAGCGCCTCGGCCACGGCGAGGCCCGGGAAGATGTGGCCGCCGGTGCCGCCGGCCATCACGAGTGCGGTGCGGCCCGTCATACGCGGCCCCCTCTCATGAGGACACGGTTTTCATAGTCGATGCGCAGCACGATCGCCAGCGCCACCATGTTCATCAGGATCGCCGAGCCGCCGAAGCTCATCAGCGGCAGCGTGAGGCCCTTGGTCGGCAGCGCGCCGAGGTTCACGCCCATGTTGATGAAGGCCTGGAAGCCGATCCACACGCCCACGCCCTGGGCCACGAGGCCCGAGAACACGCGGTCGAGCGCGATCGCCTGGCGGCCGATGTGCATCACGCGGCGCGTGAGCCAGAGGAACAGGCCGATGATCAGCAGCACGCCGACCAGGCCGAACTCCTCGCCGATCACGGCCAGCAGGAAGTCGGTGTGGGCCTCGGGCAGCCAGTGCAGCTTCTCGACGCTGCCGCCGAGGCCGACGCCGAAGATCTCGCCGCGGCCGATGGCGATCAGCGAGTGCGAGAGCTGGTAGCCCTTGCCGAGCGCGTGCTCCTCGCTCCACGGATCGAGGTAGGCGAAGATCCGCTCGCGCCGCCACGGGCTGGTGGCGACGATGGTGCCGAAGGCCACCACCACCAGCGCGGCGATCACGAAGAACATGCGCGCGTTCACGCCGCCCAGGAACAGGATGCCCATCGCGATCACCGCGATCACCATGAAGGCGCCCATGTCGGGCTCGGCCATCACCAGCATGCCGACCACCACCACCGCGATGCCCATCGGCAGCACGGCGCGGAAGAAGCGCTCCTTGATTTCCATCTTGCGCACCATGTAGCTGGCGGCATAGAGCACCATCGCGACCTTCGCGAGCTCGGAGGGCTGGAAGCGCATGAAGCCCATCGGCAGCCAGCGCCGCGCGCCGTTCACGCTGATGCCGATGTGCGGGATCAGCACCGCCACCAGCAGCAGCAGCGAGGCCACGAACAGCCAGGGCGCGGCGCGCTCCCAGGTCTTCATCGGGATCTGGAAGGTCAGCAGCGCGGCGATGAAGGCGAACACCACCGAGGCCGCGTGCCGCGTGAGGAAGTACGAGGCGCTGTAGCCGGCGCGCGCGAAGCGCGGGTTGTCGGGCAGCGCGATCGAGGCCGAATAGACCATGATCAGGCCCCAGGTCAGCAGCGCGACCGTGACCCACACCAGCGCCTGGTCGAAGCCCAGCACGCGGATCGGCGTGGCCTTGGTCTGCGTGAAGCCGGCGCCGCCGAGGCGCACCGGCAGGTGCACCGGCAGCGCATCGATGCCGCTGCGCGCGCGCCGGAACCAGCCGCTGAAGCGGCCGGGCCGGGTGTTGGGCGTGGCGCCCGCGGCGGCGGAGTTCACGATGCCGGTCCTTCCGTCGAATCGGTTTCCCCGAAGTCGCGCGGCTCGTCCTCGAGCGCCTGCACGGCCTCGCGGAACACCGCCGCGCGGTGCGGGTAGTTCTTGAACATGTCGAAGCTCGCACAGGCCGGTGACAGCAGCACGGCATCGCCGGGGTGGGCGCGGCGCGCGGCCATCTGCACGGCCTCGTGCATCGAGCCCGCGTGCATCAGCGTGACGCCGGTGGCAGCCAGCGCGGCCTCGATCAGCGGCGCGTCGCGGCCGATCAGCACCACGGCGCGCGCGTACTGGCGCACCGGCAGCGCGAGCGGCTCGAAGTCCTGGCCCTTGCCCTCGCCACCGAGGATCACGACCACGCGGCGGTCCTCGCCGAGGCCGCCGAGCGCCGCCACGGTGGCGCCCACGTTGGTGCCCTTGCTGTCGTCGAAGTACTCGACGTCGTCGATCAGCGCCACCGGCTCGACGCGGTGCGGCTCGCCGCGGTACTCGCGCAGGCCGTAGAGCATCGGGCCGAGCGGGCAGTCGGCCGCGTTCGCGAGCGCCAGCGCGGCGAGCGCGTTCATCGCGTTGTGGCGGCCGCGGATGCGCAGCGCATCGGCCGGCATCAGGCGCTGCACGAAGATCTCTTCCTCGACCACCTGGCCGCGCTTGCGCTTCTGCGTCTCGTCGGCCTCGTGCGCGCGCACCAGCCAGCTCATGCCGTTGACGCGCTCGATGCCGTAGTCGCCGGGGCGCTGCGGCATGCTCGCGCCGAAGGTGACGTGCGGGCGCACCTGCACGCGCTGCGCCTTGGGCTTGGCCGGCGCGCGGCGCGCGCCGCGGGCGTTCACCACTTCCTCGACGGGCTTGACCGGCTCCTGGCCCGCGGTGGCGAGCATCGCCATCACGGCCGGATCGTCGCGGTTGAGCACCATCAGCGCGGTCTTGCCGAAGATGCGCGACTTGGCCTGCGCATAGGCCGGCATGTCGCCATGCCAGTCCAGGTGGTCCTGCGTGAGGTTGAGCACCGTCGCGGCCGCGGGCTCGAAGCCCTGCACGCCGTCGAGCTGGAAGCTCGAGAGCTCGATCACCCAGGCCTCGGGCAGCGTGCCGGCGTCGAGATGCGCGCTCAGCGTGTCGAGCAGCGTCGGGCCGATGTTGCCGGCCACCGCCACGCTCTTGCCGCCGCGCTCGATGAGCTGGCCGGTCAGCGCCGTGACCGTGGTCTTTCCGTTGGTGCCGGTGATCGCGAGCACGACCGGCGTGTAGCCCTTCGCGGGCTCGGGCGCGGGGGTCGGCTCGGGCTGGGCTTCGGGCTGCGGCGCGGGCTCTTCCTCGGCCACGGCCGAGGCGGGATTGGTGGCGGCGAACTCGGCGATCTTCGCGACGAAGTCGGCCGCTTCCTTCGCGGCCGTGGCGACGTAGGGCTTGCCGACCGTGAAGGCGGGCAGGTTCGATGCGGGCTTGGAAGCCGGTGCGGCGACGGGCGCGGCGGGGGCCTCGGACTCGGCGGACTCGGCCGGTTCGGGCTGCTTGCCTTCGGCGGCCTCCGGCGTTTCGATCGCGGCGGGTTCGGCGCCCTGTGCCGGCGCTACCTCGACGCCTTCCTGCACAACGGGCGCATCGGCGACCGGCGCCTCGGGTTCGGGCGGCTGCAGCACGGGGACGCTCAGCGAGGGATCGCGCGGCATCGATTCGGGCAAGGCGGCGGGAGCGCGCGGTGCTTCGGGAGTTGCTTCGACAGGTTCGGACTCTGCGGGCGATGCCTCGCTCGCGGGCGCCACGGCGTCGACGGCTTCTTCCGCGGCGGATGCTTCGGGCGCGGTCGGTTGTGCGACCGCGGCCACGACCTCTTCCACCGCGGCGACTTCTTCCGCCACCGGCGCCTGGGCTTCTGGCAGCACGACAGGCGTATCCGCCTCGGGCACCGGTTCGCTCTCGGCCGGCACCGCCGCCTCCAGCGCCAGTTCGCCTTGCGCCGCGCTTTCTTCTTCAACCTCGACCACCGCCGGCGTCTCGACGATGGCGAGATCCGCCAGCGCGCGCGCGAACAGGTCGAGCTCACCGCCCACCGGCAGGCCGACCGCACGCGCCGCATCGGCCACCGGCGCGATGGTCTCGGGGCTCAGGCCCGGCGAGCGGTAGACGGCGCGGATGGGCGTGCCCTCGATCAGCGCGGCCGTGAACGGCCCGCCGACGAACACCGCCTCGGGCCATTCGGCGCGCAGCGTGTCGAGCAGGGCCGGCGCCTCGCGCGTGTCGGCCACCGTCACCTGCGCGCCATGGCGCGCGCACCAGCGCGCCATCGCCAGCCCGGACGCGCCGAGGCCGAGGATGAGGACGGGGAGGTCTTTCAGGTGCCGCATGCGTCGTCTCTCAGCGCAGCTTCAGCGTCGACAGGCCCACGAGGCACAGCAGCATCGTGATGATCCAGAAGCGCACCACGACCTGCGTCTCGCGCCAGCCGCTCTTCTCGAAGTGGTGGTGCAGCGGCGCCATCTTGAGCACGCGGCGGCCCTCGCCGAAGCGCTTCTTCGTGTACTTGAAGTAGGTGACCTGGGCCATCACCGAGATCGCCTCGACCACGAAGATGCCGCCCATGATGAAGAACACGATCTCCTGGCGCACGATGACCGCGATGGTGCCCAGCGCACCGCCGAGCGCGAGCGCGCCCACGTCGCCCATGAAGACCTGCGCCGGATGGGTGTTGAACCAGAGGAAGGCCAGCCCCGCGCCGGCCATCGCCGAGCAGAACACCAGCAGCTCGCCCGAGCCCGGGATGTTCGGGAACAGCAGGTACTTCGAGTAGACCGCGCTGCCGGTCACGTAGGCGAACACGCCCAGCGCCGAGCCCACCATCACCACCGGCATGATCGCCAGGCCGTCGAGGCCGTCGGTGAGGTTCACCGCGTTGCTCGCGCCCACGATCACCAGGTAGGTCAGGATCACGAAGCCGATGCCGCCCAGCGGATAGCTGACTTCCTTGAAGAAGGGCACCAGCAGGTTGATCTTGGGCGGGAAGTCGAGGTCGAAGCCCGACTGCACCCAGGCGAAGAACAGCTGCAGCACGCGCCAGTTCGAGCTCTCGGAGATGCTGAACAGCAGGTAGAAGGCCGCGAGCAGCCCCACCACCGATTGCCAGAAGTACTTCTCGCGCGAGCGCATGCCCTCGGGGTCCTTGTGCACCACCTTGCGCCAGTCGTCGACCCAGCCGATCGCGCCGAAGCCCAGCGTGACCCACAGCACGATCCAGACGAAGCGGTTCGAGAGGTCGAACCACAGGATGGTGGCGAAGGCGATCGCGAACAGCACCAGCACGCCGCCCATGGTGGGCGTGCCGCTCTTGCTCAGGTGGGTCTCCATCGCGTAGCCGCGCACCGGCTGGCCGATCTTCAGCGCGGTCAGGCGCCGGATCACGTACGGACCGGCCACGAGGCCGACCACGAGCGCGGTCAGCGCCGCCATCAGCGCGCGGAAGGTCAGGTACTGGAACACCCGCAGGAACCCGAGTTCCGGCGAGAGGGTCTGCAGCCATTGGGCCAGGCTCATGAACATGAAATTGCGCACCGCCCCCGCATCAGGGACGGCCTCCTTCTTGTTGTGGTTGTGTCTGCGGGGTCGCACCCTGCGCGGCGATGGCCTGGACCACGCGTTCCATCTTCATGGAGCGCGAGCCCTTGACCAGCACGCTGCCGACCAGCGGCAGCCGCGCGAGCACCGCGGCGTTCAGGGTGTCGATGTCCTCGAAATGGCGGCCGCCGCCGACCGTGGCCGCATCGCCGCGCTGGAAGGCGGCGATGCTGTGCTCGGAGGCGCTGCCGAGCGTGTAGACGGTCTCGATGCCGCGCTGGCGCGCCCAGTCGCCGACCTCGGCATGGAATTCGTCCGAGCGCTCGCCGACCTCGGCCATGTCGCCCAGCACCAGCAGGCGCGGGCCCGGCAGCGCGGCGAGCACGTCGATCGCGGCGCGCACCGAGTCGGGGTTGGCGTTGTAGCTGTCGTCGACCAGCGTGATGGCGCGGCCGCCGGCCAGCGCGAGCGCACTGGCTTTGGAGCGGCCCTTGACCGGCTCGAAGGCATCGAGGCCGACGGCGATGGTGTCGATCGACACGCCCGCGGCCAGTGCGCAGGCGGTGGCCGCGAGCGCATTGATCACGTTGTGGCGGCCCGCGATGTGCAGCCGCGTGGCGAAGCCGCCGAGCGGCGTGCGCACGCGCACCTGCCAGGCGCCCTGCGTCCATTCGGCATGCTCGAGGCCGATGTCGGCATCGTCGTGCTCGCCGAAGGTCAGGCAGCGGCGCGCGGCGCCGTCGCGCGCCATGTCGCTCCACAGCGTGGTGAACTCGTCGCCGTGCGGGAACACGGCCGTGCCGTCGTCGGGCAGCGCCGCGAACACGGCGGCGTTCTCGACCGCCACGGCCTCGACGCTGACCATGAATTCCTGATGCTCGCGCTGGGCGTTGTTCACCAGCGCGATGGTCGGGCGCGAGATGGCGGCCAGCCGCGCGATCTCGCCCGGGTGGTTCATGCCGAGCTCGACCACCGCGCGCTGGTGCTGGGCGCGCAGGCGCAGCAGGGTCAGCGGCACGCCGATCTCGTTGTTGAAGTTGCCGGCGGTCGCGAGCGCGCGCTCGGGCTTCGAGGCCATCAGGATGGCCGCGATCATCTGGGTGACGGTGGTCTTGCCGTTGCTGCCCGTCACGGCGATCAGCGGCAGCGAGAACTGGGCGCGCCAGTGCGCGCCGATGGCGCCCAGCGCCACCAGGGTGTCGGGCACCTCGAGGCCGGCCAGGCCCGCGGCCTCAAGGCCGCCGTGCGCGACCGCGGCCACCGCGCCGCTGGCGCGGGCCTGCGGCAGGAAGTCGTTGGCATCGAAGTTCTCGCCCTTGAGCGCGACGAACAGGTCGCCCACGGCCAGGGTGCGGGTGTCGGTGTGCACGCGCGCGATCACGGTCGCGGGATCGCCCACGAGGCGCGCGCCCGGAATCCACTGCTGCAGTTGCGCCAGCGTCAGCGCGAGGGAGGTGGTGTCGCTCATGCGCCCCTCCGCTTCGCGAGCGCGTCGTGCGCATGGCTGCGATCGGAGAAGGGCAGGCGCTGGCCCGCGATCTCCTGCCAGGCCTCGTGGCCCTTGCCGGCGATCAGCACCACGTCCTCGGGCGCGGCCTGCGCGATCGTGTCGGCGATGGCGGCCGCGCGGTCGGCCTGCACGCGCGCATGCTCGGGCCGCGCGAAGCCGCGCAGCACCTGCGCGATGATCGCGTCGGGCTTCTCGCTGCGCGGGTTGTCGCTGGTCACCACGACGTGGTCGGCCTGGCGCTCGGCCACGGCGGCCATCATCGGGCGCTTGATCGGATCGCGGTCGCCGCCGCAGCCGAACACGCACCACAGCTTGCCGCCGCGCTGCTGCGCGAGCGGGCGCAGGCCGGCCAGCGCCTTGTCGATGGCGTCGGGCGTGTGGGCGTAGTCGACCACCGCGAGTGGAGCACCGGCTTCGGCGTCCACGCGCTCCATGCGCCCCGGCACGCTGCTCAGGTTCGTGCACGCCGCCACGGCCTGCGCGAGCGTCAGGCCCAGCGCGCGCAGCGTGCCGAGCACGCCGAGCAGGTTGGCCACGTTGTACTGGCCGATCAGGCCGGTGGTCACGCGCTCGACGGCCGCGGTGCCGTGCTCGGCGACCGAGAACTGCAGGCCCTGGGCGTCATAGCCGATGTCGCGCGCCACCAGGCGCGCCGGCTTGCCCTCGGCCGACACGGTCCAGACGTCGAGCGCGCCGACGCCGGCATCGATCAGGTTGGCGCACAGGCTCGCGCCGTGGGTGTCGTCGATGTTGATCACCGCGGCGCGCAGGCCGGGCCAGCGAAACAGCTCGGCCTTGGCCTGCCAGTAGGCATCCATGCTGCCGTGGTAGTCGAGGTGGTCCTGCGTGAAGTTGGTGAACACGGCCACCGCGATCTGCGCGCCGTCGAGCCGGCGCTCGGCGATGCCGATCGACGAGGCCTCGATGGCGCAGGCGCCGAAGCCGCGCTCGACCAGCGCGCGCAGCTCGCGCTGCATCATCACGGGGTCGGGCGTGGTGAGGCCGGTGTAGCTGAGCTCGGGCGGCACGCCGATGCCCAGCGTACCCATCACGGCGCACGGCGAGGGCGCGTCGCGCTGCACCGTGCCGTCGGGCCGCATCGGGCGCACGCCGCCGGCCGGCCGCAGGGTCGACAGCGCTTCGGCCAGCCACCAGGCGGTGGAGGTCTTGCCGTTGGTGCCGGTCACGGCCAGCAGGTCGAGCCGGGCCGAGGGATGGTCGTAGAAGGCCGCGGCGATCGGGCCGGTGGCGGCCTTGAGGCCGGGGTAGCTGACGATGCGCTCGTCGCCATCGAAGCCGAAGGCCTCGACGCCCTCGTGCTCGACCAGGCAGGCCGCCGCGCCCTGCGCCAGCGCCGCCGCCACGTGCTTGCGGCCGTCGGTCGCGGCGCCGGGCCAGGCGACGAACACGTCGCCCGCGGCCACCGCGCGGCTGTCGGCATGCAGCGCGCCCTGCGGCACCCGCTCCTTGAGCCAGGCCGCGGCCAGTGGGGGGGAAGTGAAGGTCAGCATGCTCAGAAGCTCTCGTCCACGCCCTGGGTCATCACCAGGGGTTTGACCGCCAGGTCGGGCGGCACGTTCATCATGCGCAGCGTCTGCTGCACGACCTCGCTGAACACGGGCGCCGCGGCCAGGCCACCGAAGTACTGGCCGTCGCTGGGCTCGTCGATCATCACCGCGACGATGATGCGCGGCTTCTCGATCGGCGCCATGCCGGTGAACCAGGCGCGGTACTTGTTGCTCGCGTAGCCCTTGCCGACCTGCTTGTGGGCCGTGCCCGACTTGCCGCCGACCGAGTAGCCGATGGTCTGCGCGCGCGTGCCGGTGCCGCCCGGGCCCGCGGCCATCTGCAGCATCTTGCGCACCGCGAGCGCGTTCGACGGCGAGAAGACGCGCACGCCGGCCGGCGGTTCGGTGTTCTTGAGGATCGTCGCCGGAATGATCGCGCCATCGTGCGCGAACGCGGTGTACGAATGTGCCATTTGAAACAGCGAGGCCGACAGGCCGTAGCCGTAGGCCATGGTGGCCTGCTCGACCGGCTTCCAGGTCTTCCAGGGCCGCAGCCGGCCGGTGACCGCGCCGGGGAACTGGATCTGCGGCTTCTGGCCGTAGCCGAGCGCGGTGTAGGTGTCCCACATCTCGTGCGGGGTCATCTTCTGCGCGATCTTGAGCGCGCCGACGTTGCTCGACTTCTGGATCACGCCCTCGACCGTCAGCGTGCCGTAGTTGTGGGTGTCGCTGATGGTGAAGCCGCCGAGCTGGTAGCGCCCGGGCGAGGTCTCGATCAGCGACGAGGGCTTGACCCGGCCGGCCTCCAGCGCCATCGCCACGGTGATCGGCTTCATGGTCGAACCGGGCTCGAAGGTGTCGGTCATCGCGCGGTTGCGCAGCTGCTCGCCCGTGAGGTTCTGGCGCTTGTCGGGCACGTAGCTCGGGTAGTTGGCCAGCGCCAGCACCTCGCCGGTGACGGCGTCGAGCACCACCACGCTGCCGGCCTTGGCCTTGCGCGCGGTCACGGCGTCGCGCAGCTTCTGGTAGGCGAAGAACTGCACCTTGCTGTCGACGCTGAGCTGGATGTCCTTGCCGTCGAGCGGCGGCACCTGCTCGCCCACGCCCTCGACCACGCGGCCCAGGCGGTCCTTGATCACGCGGCGCGAGCCGGCCTTGCCGGCCAGGTCCTTGTCGAACGCGAGCTCGATGCCTTCCTGGCCGCTGTCCTCGACGTTGGTGAAGCCCACCACGTGCGCGGCGGCCTCGCCCTCGGGGTACTGGCGCTTGTATTCCTTGCGCTGGTAGATGCCCTTGAGGTTCATCGCGGCGATCTGCTTGGCGATCGGCTCGTCGACCTGGCGCTTGATCCAGACGAAGGTCTTGTCCTCGTCCTCGAGCTTCTTGTCGAAGTCCTTCTGCGGCATCTCGAGCAGCTTGGCCACCTGCTTGAGCTTGGCGCGCACCTCGGGATCGTCGCGCTCCACGTCCTCGGGAATGGCCCAGATGCTGGGCGCCACCACGCTCGACGCGAGGATCAGGCCGTTGCGGTCGAGGATGCGGCCGCGGTTGGCCGGCAGCTCGAGCGTGCGCGCGAAGCGCACCTCGCCCTGGCGCTGGAAGAAGCTGTTGCCAAACACCTGCACGTAGGCCGCGCGGCCCGCGAGCACGACGAAGCCCAGCGCGATGCCGCCGACGATGAACTTGCTGCGCCAGACCGGCGTCTTGCTCGCCAGCAGGGGGCTGGTGGTGTAGCGCACGCTGCGGCGGGTCATCGCTGCCCCCTTGCGGCTGCGGCGGCGGCCGGCTTGTTGGCGGCTGGCTTGTTGACGGGTGGTGCGGGCGGCGGTGCGACCACGGCCGGGATCACGCTGCCGTCGGGACGCACGTACTGCGTGATGGCCGGCGAGGTGGTGCGCATCTGCAACTGCTCTTTCGCGAGCTTCTCCACGCGCAGCGGCGTGGCCTGCGCGCGCTTCTCGACCTGCAGCCGGTCGTGGTCGAGCTCGAGCCGGCGCGTCTCCTGCATCGTGCGGTCGAGCTCGGTGTAGAGCTGGCGCGAGAGGTATTGCGTGTGCACGAGGTAGAGCGCCGTGGCGATCACGGACAGCAGCAGCAGCAGGTTCAGGCGTGCCATCTCAGCGGCCTCCCCGTTCGCCGCGCAGGGCGGCCGCAGAAGGCACGAAGCCGCCCGTGGTGCGGCGGCTGGAAATCGTGCGGGCGGGACCGTGGACGCGAGGTCGTGTCATGGCGTCTCCGTTCGTTCGGCCACGCGCAGGATCGCGCTGCGCGAGCGCGGGTTGCCGTTGACCTCGGCCTCGGAGGGCTTGATGCGCTCGAGCGCGCGCAGCCGCATCGCCTTCGGCGCCGCGAACGGCGCGCGGCGGTCGTAGACCTCCTTCGAGTGCTTCGCGATGAACTGCTTCACGATCCGGTCTTCGAGCGAATGGAAACTGATCACCGCGAGCCGGCCGCCGGGTTGCAGCACCGACAGGCTCGCCTCTAGCGCCTGTTGCAGCTCTTCAAGCTCGGCGTTGATGAAAATCCGAAGAGCCTGAAATGTGCGCGTTGCAGGGTTCTGGCCCGGCTCGCGGGTTTTGACCGTGCCAGCCACGAGCTCGGCCAGTTCGGTGGTGGTTGAAATTGCGCCCCGTTCTTGTCTGCGAGCAACAATCGCCTTTGCAATCTGAACAGCAAACCGTTCTTCGCCATAGTCACGGATCACCTCTGCAATTTGTTGGAGTTCTGCCGTTGCCAGCCACTCGGCCACGCTCTCGCCGCGCGTGGTGTCCATGCGCATGTCGAGCGGGCCGTCGAAACGAAAACTGAAACCGCGCGCCGGGTTGTCGATCTGCGGCGAGCTCACGCCCAGGTCCAGCAGCACACCGGCCACGCTCGCGCCGGGCAATTCGCCCAGCGAACGGAATCCCTGGTGCCGGATGGAAAAACGCGCATCCGAGATGCGCGCTGCTTCGGTCACCGCTTCCGCATCCTTGTCGAAGGCAATCAACCTGCCTTCCGGCGCCAGCCGCGCGAGGATCGCGCGCGAATGCCCGCCCCGGCCGAAGGTCGCGTCCACGAAGGTGCCGGGCGCGGCCGTCTGGCCTGCAAGAAGGGCTTCGACCGCTTCGTCCAGAAGAACGGTCGTGTGGGTCCATGCGGTATTCACGATGCCCCTCAGAACGCGAAGTCCTGAAACACATCCGGCATTTCGCCCTGGGTGGCCTCGGCCTCCTTGGCCTCGTAGGTGGCCTTGTCCCAGAGTTCGAAATGGTTGCCCATGCCCAAGAGCAGGGTGTCGCGCGTGATGCCCGTGGCCGCGCGCAGTTCGGGCGACACGAGGATGCGGCCGGTGCCGTCCATCTCGACGTCCATCGCGTTGCCGAGGAACACCCGCTTCCACCACTGCGCCGACATCGGCAGCGCGGCGATCCGCTCGCGGAACTTCTCCCATTCCGGGCGCGGGAACACCATCAGGCAGCCATGGGGGTGCTTCGTGATCGTGAGCTGGCCGCCTGCCGTGGCGCTCAGGACGTCGCGATGCCGGGTCGGCACGGAAAGCCGCCCCTTGGCATCCAGACTGAGCGATGAAGCGCCTTGAAACACGACCGAGAAACCCCTGTGGTGGGAAGGCCGCAGCGCCCGAAGGGCACACTACTCGCACTTTTTCCCACTTAACTGCACTTTTTTGCACTGTAGCAGGAAACACTTCCGGCGCAACCAGGCGTGCGGGGTATTTTTTGTAATGGAATCAACGACTTAGCGCCGATTCCAAGATTCTGGAATCGGCGAATTTCGTTGAGAATGAACCACTTAGCTCACGCAGTGAATGTGATGCGTGAAGCGTTGCCCCTGTAACAGGGGCAAGGGAGGCAACTTCAGAGGATGAAGCGCGACAGGTCTTCGTCGTGACTTAGTGCCGCCAGGCGCTGGTCCACGTAGGCGGCATCGATGCGGATCGTCTGACCCTCGAGGCGGGTCGCGTCGAAGCTTACTTCATCGAGAAGACGCTCCATCACCGTCGACAGGCGGCGCGCGCCGATGTTCTCGGTGCGCTCGTTGACCTCGAAGGCGATGCTCGCCAGACGGGTCACGCCCTCGGGCGTGAAGTCGAGCGTGACGCCCTCGGTGGCCAGCAGCGCCTGGTACTGCTTCACGAGCGAGGCACGGGTCTGCGTGAGGATGCTCTCGAAGTCCGCCACCGACAGCGACTGCAGCTCGACGCGGATCGGGAAACGCCCCTGCAGCTCGGGGATCAGGTCGCTGGGCTTGCTCAGGTGGAAGGCGCCGCTCGCGATGAACAGCATGTGGTCGGTGCGCACCACGCCGTACTTGGTGCTCACGGCCGTGCCCTCGACCAGCGGCAGCAGGTCGCGTTGCACGCCCTGGCGCGAGACGTCGGTGCCCTGCGCCTCGCTGCGCGTGGCGACCTTGTCGATCTCGTCGATGAACACGATGCCGTTCTGCTCGGCATTGGCGATCGCCTGGGTGCGGATCTCGTCCTCGTTCACCAGCTTGGCCGCTTCCTCGTCGATCAGGAAGCGCATCGCCTCGGCGATCTTGAGCTTGCGCGTCTTGCGCTTGCCCTGGCCCATCTGGCCGAACATGCCCTTGAGCTGCTCGGCCATCTCCTCCATGCCGGCGGGGCCCATGATCTCGAGCGGCGCGCGCGTCTCGACGAGGTCGATCTCGATCTCCTTGTCGTCGAGCTGGTGCTCGCGCAGCTTCTTGCGGAAGGCCTGGCGCGTGGCGTTGCCGCTGTCGGGCGCGGTGCCGTCGGCCAGCCGCGCGGGCGGCAGCAGCACGTCGAGGATGCGCTCCTCGGCCGCGTCCTCGGCACGCGCGCGCACCTTGGTGCTCTCGGCCTCGCGGGTCTGCTTGACGGCGATCTCGGCCAGGTCGCGGATGATCGAGTCGACGTCCTTGCCCACGTAGCCCACCTCGGTGAACTTGGTGGCCTCGACCTTGATGAAGGGCGCATCGGCCAGCCGCGCAAGGCGGCGCGCGATCTCGGTCTTGCCCACGCCGGTGGGGCCGATCATGAGGATGTTCTTGGGCGTGATCTCGGCGCGCAGCTTGTCGTCGACCTGCTGGCGGCGCCAGCGGTTGCGCAGGGCGATGGCCACGGCGCGCTTGGCCTGCGGCTGGCCGACGATGTGGTTGTCGAGCTCGGAGACGATTTCCTGGGGGGTCATGGACATGGTGGCGGGCCTCAGAGCGTCTCGACGGTGTGGTTCATGTTCGTGTAAATGCAGAGTTCGCCCGCGATCTCCAGCGATTTCTTCACGATCTGCTCGGCCGTGAGCTCGGTGTTGTCGAGCAGCGCCTTGGCCGCCGACTGCGCGTAGGCGCCGCCCGAACCGATGGCGATCACGCCGTTCTCGGGCTCCAGCACGTCGCCGTTGCCGGTGATGATCAGCGAGGTGGTGGCATCGGCCACGGCCAGCATGGCCTCGAGGCGGCGCAGCACGCGGTCGGTGCGCCAGTCCTTGGTCAGTTCGACCGCGGCGCGCGACAGGTGGCCCTGGTGCTTCTCGAGCTTGGCCTCGAAGCGTTCGAACAGGGTGAAGGCGTCGGCCGTGGCGCCGGCGAAGCCGGCCAGCACCTTGCCGTGATAGAGCCGCCGCACCTTGCGCGCCGTGCCCTTGATGACGATGTTTCCGAGTGTGACCTGCCCGTCCCCACCGATGGCGACCTGGTCGCCCTGGGGGGTCTTGCGGCGCACGCTCACGATGGTGGTGCCGTGAAATTGTTCCATCGCAGCCATCTGGGGACTGGGCGGGGCAATGCAAGTCCGCCCGGGGCGGCACGAAAGCCTAGTTCTTGCGCAGCGCGACCGTCGCGTGGTCGGCGATGCCGACCAGCCCGAACAGGGTCGCGATCAGCCGGTGCGCATCGACGAACTGCACCCGCTCGCCCTTGGCATCGCGCTCGCGCACCCAGCCCAGCAGCGAACCGGCCGCGGCCAGGTCCATGCGCAGCAGCGCGGCGCAGGAGATCACGGGCGCGGTGCCGCCGCGCAGGTCGGCATCGAGCCGCTGCAGGTTCGACGGCGACTCGCCGCGCAGGTCGCCCGCGAGCGCCGCGAAGCCGCTGCCGGCCGAGGGGAAGCTCTCGGATTCGCCGCCCACCGACAGCAGCGACCAGACCGAGCCCATGCGCGACGGCGTGGACACCGGCGCGGCGATCGCGCTGTATTCGCCGCGCGGGTCCTGCCAGGACGGCGGCGACACCTCGTAGGTGATGCAGTAGTTGAGCGCCACCAGCTCGAAATCGTCGGGCAGGTGCATCAGGCGCAGCGCGGCCATGTGCAGCTGCCACCAGACGTCGTCGATGCCGCGCTCGTTGTTGGGCGCGGACTCGGCCAGCACCGCCAGCAGCTGCGCCGCGCCGATGAAGCGCAGCTTGACCGGCGAATCGGCCCAGTGCGCGAACAGCACGCGCAGCGGCGCCGCGGCATCGGAGCCGATCGCGCCCAGCGCGCGCCAGTCGAGCGTCCAGACCGAGCCGGCCTGCGACAGCGCGCGCGTGAGCGCCACCAGGCCGTCGCGCGCCAGCTTCGGCGGCGCGGCCCAGTCGGCGGCGCCTTCGGCGGGAGCGCTGTCGCCCTCCTCGCTGGCCGCCACCGCCTTCACGCTGCGCGCCAGCTCGTCGAGCGCCACCCAGTCGGGGCCCATGCGCCGCATGCGTTGGGCATAGCGCATGCGCGCGGCCGCGAACTTGGCGGCATCGCCGGTGGCGCGGTAGAGGTCGAACAGCGCGCGCCAGCGGGCGTCGTCGCGCTCGGCCGTCGCGGCATGGGTCTCGTCGGTGCCGCTCGCGCCCTCGGAGGCCAGCGCCTGCAGCAGGATCGCCTCGGCACCGACGTCATCGCCGTGCGCGAAGCGGATCACCGCCTCCTCGAGCGCGCCGTCCTGCGCCAGCCGGGTCGCCATGTGGGTGCCGCTGGGCGAGGCCGTGGCCACGGCCGCGGGCGCCACCGGCGCGGGCACCGGCCGGGAGGGCGGCTCGAGCAGCGCGTCGGTATCGGCCGGCGACAGCGTCTCGGCGCCCGCGTCGGGCGGCGACTTGACCAGCGTCTCGCCGTTCGGCCCGCGCCCCTTCCACCACTGCTGCGACATCTGCTCCTCGATCTCGTCGATCTTCTTGAGCGTGAGCGCGCGGCCCTCGGATTTCTCCGAGGTGCTGTTGATGTTGAACGACGACGGCGTGACCGTCGCATCGAAGGCGTGGGCGGCGGCCTCGCGCTGGCGCAGCTTGCGCAGCATGTCGAACTCGCGCCGGCGCACGAAATCGTTGCGCTGGCGCCGCTCGATCATCTCCTTGAGCATTTCCCGGCTGTAGGCCGGGTCGGGCAGCGAGGAATCGGAGGCGTTCGTCGTCGAGGGGGTGTCCAGCTCCGACCAATCCTTGAGCGGATTGCGGACGAACTTCGCCACCTTGGAAAGCAGGCGGCCCGTTTCTTCCTTTGGCATTCGCGGGCGATGGACGACGGTCGGGGCTGGGCCGGAGAACCGGCGCTCAGTCCCCGAACATCTTCTGCTTGAGCTCGCGGCGCTGCTGCGCTTCGAGCGACAGCGTAGCGGTCGGGCGGGCCAGCAGGCGGCCCACGCCGATCGGCTCGCCGGTTTCGTCGCAGTAGCCGTAGTCGCCGGCGTCGATGCGCTGGATCGACTGCTCGATCTTCTTCAGCAGCTTGCGTTCGCGGTCGCGCGTGCGCAGCTCGAGGGCATGTTCTTCCTCGATGGTGGCGCGGTCGGCCGGATCGGGCACGACCACCGTGTCTTCACGCAGGTGCTCGGTGGTTTCGCCGGCATTCTCGAGAATGCCGCGCTTGAGTTCGACGAGCTTCAGGCGGAAGAAGGCCATCTGCTTCTCGTTCATGTACTCGGCATCGGGCATCGCGATGACTTCGGCATCGCTGAGTTCTTCGACGGACTTGGTCTTCCAGTTGTTGGCCAACTTCGGATCTTTCTTCACATTCACGGGGGGAGGCGGAACCAGCGCCTGCGAGGCGGTCTGGATAAAGCTGGACTTGGCGGCGGTCGATGCCACCGATTGCGGCATCGAGGGCACCGTCAGTTGCGACAGGCGGGACACCCGGCCGCCGCGGGCGGGGGCGGGCGCGGCCGTTGCCGTGGCGACTTCGGGCTCGGGGGTCGAAGGTGTCGCCGGGGCGGAGGAAGAGGCGGCAGCCGTTTTTTTCATGGGAATCGGGGGAACAGGTGAAACGGCACGCGGGCCGACGGGTTTGGTGGACGATGGACCCGCTTTGGCTGTCTTGCTCGCGCTCTTGGCCGGGACGGTTGCCGCCGGCTCGCTGGCAGGCTTGGTGGCGGGATGAACTGCTTTCTTCGCCGATGCGCTCGCGGCCTTGGCCGTGGGCGTTGCGGTCTTCTCTGTCTTGACGCTCTTTGCTGCGGCGCCTTCCTTCTTCGCTACGGTCGCCGTCGCGGAAGATGCTTTCTTGGCCGCCGGTACAGCCGGCTTCGCGGCCGTCGCCTTGGTGGCGTCGGTCCTGGATGCTGGCGTGGCCTTGGCGGCGGGCTTCTTCACGGTGACTGGCTCCTTGGACGAACTGGAACGCGCTTTCACTGGTGTCTCCTCCCATGGGAGCCACTGCGGACCTGGTCGGCCGCGCGGGCTCCACGTTGTCGAGGGCATCCGCCGGTCGGCGAACCCCGGGGTTATACCCCCGAAAGCCCGCCGCAAACATGCGGCGCCCTCCTGTCTTCGACCCCTGCCGCCCCCTTGCGGGGGGACCTGGCGTTTTCAACAGGCGCGCGATTGTATAGAGAACTCGAATGCGCGGGCGATGCGTTTGGCCCCCACGGCGCTCCGGTAGCATCGCGCCGCGCCGGCGGAGGGCCGGCGCCAGGGGCCTCATGGCCCTGGATACCCCTACAAGAAAGCCGAACTTGAGCAAGAAGACAGTCCTGGGAGTCCTGGCCGCCGCGATCGCGCTGGCCTATGCCGGCAGCACCTGGTGGGCCGGCAACAAGGTGAAATCCGTCTACGACAGCGCCTTCGCGGAACTGCCGCAGCAAAGCGCGCTGGTGCGCGTGACCGAACGCAGCTACGAGCGCGGCTTCCTCGGCGCGGTCAGCACCGTGACGCTGGAGCTCGGCTGCCCGGCCGACGCCGCCGTGGCCGGCGCGCCGCCCGCGGACCCGGACGAAGAGGACGGCGAGGAGGCCGCGCCGCCCCCGTCCAAACCGCTGCGCCTGAGTTTCCGCGACACCATCCGCCACGGCCCGCTGGCCGGCGGCAGCCTGGCCGCGGCCACCATCGACAGCGAACTGCTGCTCGACATCAAGGGCCAGGCCGAGGCGAAGAAGGTGTTCGGCGACGCCAGACCCTTCGGCGCCCACACCCGGGTCGGCTTCGACGGCGGCTACGCCAGCGAGATCACGCTCGCGCCCGGCCAGTTCGCCGACGAGGGCAAGACCCGCGTCTCCTGGCAGGGCGCACAGCTGCGCGTGCGGGTCGACGGCGCGCGCACCGAGGCGCACTACGAACTCGCCCTGCCCGGCTTCGAGGCCGCGGACCTGCGCAACGGCGTCAACCTCAAGATGGGCAAGCTCGGCGCCCGGGCCGACCTGGACATCCGCCACGGCTGGATGCTGGCCACCGGCAAGAGCACGGGCCGGCTCGAGGCGCTGGAATTCACGGTGGCCGGCAAGAAGGCCGATCCCGACGCCGCCCCCGCCAAGCCCCTCCCCACCATCGTGCTGCAGGGCCTCGATGCCGCCAGCGACGCCACCATCGAGAACGGCCTCTACACCGGCACCGCCACCTTCAAGGGCACGGGCTCGGTCGGCGCGACCCGCATCGACAACTTCGAGATGGCCAGCAGCACGCGCCGCATCGACGTCAGCGGCTACCGCAAGCTGGCCGAGGCCTGGACCCGCTCGGCCGCCGCCAACGGCTGCATCCGCGGCAAGGCCTCGCAGGCCGCGCTGCGCGCGCTGGTCGACCAGCTCGCGCCCGATCTCAAGGCCATGGCCAAGCATGGCCCCGAGGTCGGTGTCGACCGGCTGCTGGTCGAGATCGACGGCCAGCGCGCCGAGTTCGGCTACTCGGTCGCCATGGCCGGCGTGACCGACGAGGACCTGCAACTGCCCGGCAACGCGCTGCTGCTCAAACGCGGCGTGCTCAAGGCCAACGGGCGGCTGCCGGTGAAGTGGATCGAGAAGATCGCCGAGACCGCCGGCGGCAGCCAGGCGCCGTCGCCCGAAGTGGCCGCGCTGATGATCGAACAGTTCGAGCAGCAGGGCTACCTGAAGCGCGCGGGCGACGACGTGACCAGCCAGGTCGAGTTCAGCGGCGGCCAGCTCAAGCTGATCGGCAAGCCCGTCGAGCTGCCCGCCAAGTAAAAAGGCGCCAGGCCTCGCGGCCGGCGCCTTTTCTTCATTCGGAATCTTCAGTTCACACCAGGCACTGCTCGAGCCCCTGCTCGAGGATCTCGCGCGGCAGCTCGATGCCGATGAAGACCATGCGGCTCTGGCGCTGCTCGTCCTTGCCCCATTCGGGACCGAGGTCGCTGCCCATCAGCTGGTGCACGCCCTGGAAGATCACCTTGCGCTCGGTGCCCTTCATGTTCAGCACGCCCTTGTAGCGCAGCATGCGCGGGCCGTAGATGTTGACGATCGCGCCCAGGAAGTCTTCCAGCTTGGCCGGGTCGAAGGCGCGGTCGGCCTTGTAGACGAAGCTCTTGACGTCGTCGTCCGTGTGGTGATGGTGGCCGTGGCCCTCGTGCTTGTGCGAGGGATGGTCGCAGTGCTCGCCATGCGCGTGGTCATGGTCGTGATGGTCGTGGTCGTCTTCCTTCAGGAAGTCGGGGTCGATGTCGAGCTTGGCGTTCAGGTTGAAGCCGCGCAGGTCGAAGATGTCCTTGAGCGGCACGTCGCCGAAATGCGCCTTCTGCTGCGGCGCGCGCGGGTTCATGTGCTTGAGGCGATGGATCAGCGCCTCGGTCTCCTCGGCCGACACCAGCTCGCTCTTGCTGATGAAGATCTGGTCGGCGAAGCCCACCTGGCGGCGCGCCTCCTGGCGGTCGTTGAGCTGCTGCGGCGCGTGCTTGGCATCGACCAGCGTCAGGATCGAGTCGAGCAGGTAGCTCTCGGCGATCTCGTCGTCCATGAAGAAGGTCTGCGCCACCGGGCCGGGATCGGCCAGGCCCGTGGTCTCGATCACCACGCGGTCGAACTCCAGCAGGCCCTGGCGCTTCTTGGCGGCCAGCAGCTGCAGCGCCTCGCGCAGGTCTTCGCGGATGGTGCAGCAGACGCAGCCGTTGCTCATCTGCACGATCTGCTCCTTCGATTCGGTCACGAGGATGTCGCTGTCGATGTTCTCCTCGCCGAACTCGTTCTCGATGACCGCGATCTTCTGGCCGTGGGCCTCGGTCAGGATGCGCTTGAGCAAGGTCGTCTTGCCCGAGCCGAGGAAGCCGGTGAGGATGGTGGCGGGAATCAGGGCCATGGGGTGCTCCGGAAGCGGAAAACGGATGGAATGGATCGGAAAGCGGGAAACTGGCGGGCAGTGTAGCCAGTGCCACTGAGTTGCGTTGCCGCGGGGGCCAAGCCCCCTTCGGCCGGCACGGTCAAGCGGGTTTTCGCACCACCGCCAGCCCCTTGAGGTACTCGCCCTCGGGGAATTCGATGGTCATCGGATGGTCGGGCGCCGCGCCCAGGCGTTCGGCGATGTAGCCGTCCACGCCGGCATCGAGCCCGGCCGAGGCCACGATCTTGTGGAACAGGTCGGCGCCCACGCCACCCGAGCACGAGAAGGTCAGCAGCACCCCGCCCGGTTCGAGCAGCTTGAGCGCGAGCCGGTTGATGTCCTTGTAGGCGCGCGCGGCGCGCTCGGCATGCGCCACCGTGGGCGCGAATTTCGGCGGATCGAGCACGATGGCGTCGAAGCTGCGCCCCTGGTCGAGGAACTCGCGCAGCACGGTGTTGACGTTGGCATCGAGAAACTCGGCCTCGAAGCCGTCGGCCGCCGCGTCGAAGCCGTTGAGCGCCAGGTGGCCGCGCGCGCGCTCCAGCGCCGGCAGCGAGGAATCGACCGACACCAGCGAGGCGCCCTTCACCGCGTCCGCCGCCTTCAGGCCCGCGAGCGCCGCCACCGTGAAGCCGCCCGTGTAGCAGAAGCAGTTGAGCACGCGCCGGAAGCGCCGGTGCCGCGCCATCTCGGCGAAGCGCCGGCGGCTGTCGCGCTGGTCGAGGTAGAAGCCGGTCTTGTGGCCGGTGGCGATGTCGAGCGACAGCTTCCAGTCGTGCTCGCGGATCACGATCTCGGTCGCCTCGTCCTGTCCGCGCAGCCAGCCCGTCACGGGCTTGAGCCCCTCGCGCTCGCGGCCGCTGGCGTCCGAGCGCTCGTAGAGCTTCGACAGGCCCGTCGCCTTCAAGAGCGCATCGGCCAGCACGGCCTTCCAGCGCTCCACGCCGGCCGACAGGAACTGCGCCACCAGCGTGTCGCCGTAGCGGTCCACGATCAGGCCCGGCAGCCCGTCGGCCTCGCCATGCACCAGCCGCACGCCGTCGCTCTGGAGCTCGAACAGGCCGCGCGCCGCGACCGCGCGCGCCACCACCGACGCGAGGAAGGCCGCGTCGATGCGCTGCGTCTCGACGAAGCTCCAGGCGCGCGCGCGGATCTTGGAATCGGGGCTGAAGGCCGCCCAGGCGAGGAAGGCGCCGTCGTGCGATTCGATGCGCACGGTCTCGCCGGCATCGGCGCCGCCGCGCGCGATGGCGGATTCGAACACCCAGGGATGGCGGCGCTGCAGCGAGCGCTCCTTGCCGGGCTTGAGTCGGAGGGATTTCATGTTTTCTTGTCGGGAGTTTTCTTAGCGCCACGGCTGCTGCCACTGCCGCCATCGTCGTCGCGGGCCCGCGCGCGCGGATGCGCCGCATCGTAGGCGCGCGCCAGGTGCTGGAAATCGAGCCGCGTGTAGACCTGCGTGGTCGCGATGTTCGCGTGCCCCAGCAGGTCCTGCACCGCGCGCAGGTCGCTGCTCGACTGCAGCACGTGGCTCGCGAAGGAATGGCGCAGCATGTGCGGATGCACCGGCGTCGCGAGGCCGGCCTTGAGGCTGCGCCCGCGCAGCAGCTTCCACACCGCCTGCGACGACATCCGCACGCCCTTGGCGCTGATGAAGAGCGCCGCCGCCTCGGCCGGTTCGCGCAGGGTGGCGGCCGTGAGCGCCGCGCAGTCGCCGCGCACCGCGAGCCAGGCCGCCAGCGCCTCGATGGCCTTCGAGCCCACCGGCACCATGCGCCGCTTGCTGCCCTTGCCGAGCACGCTGGCCTCGTGGGCGTCCATGTCGATCCAGCCGCGCGCGGTCTGGCTCGCGCGCGCGTCGAGCCCCGTGAGCTCGCTCACGCGCAGGCCGCAGCCGTAGAGCACCTCGACGATCGCGCGGTCGCGGGTCTCGGTCCAGGGGTCGGCCTCGGCGTCGTGCAGCTCGGCCAGCCGCACCGCGTCGTCCACGCCCAGCGCCTTGGGCAGCGGGCGGTCGGCCTTGGGCGCGTGCACGTCCTGCACCGGGTTGAAGCCGATCAGCTTCTCGTGCCCGAGCCAGCGGTAGAAGCTGCGCCAGCACGACAGCACCAGCGCGATGCCGCGCGGCTCGCGGCCCGAGCCATGCAGCTGCGCCATCCAGCGGCGCACGTGCGCGGTCTGCACGCGGTCCAGCGGCAGCCTGGCCTCGGCCGCGTTCGCCGCCAGTTCCTTCAGGTGGTAGCTGTAGAGCTCGAGCGTGCGCGCCGACAGCCGGCGCTCCACGCGCACGTACTCCAGGTATTTCTCGATCCAGCCCGAATCGGCGGGCGGGGCCTCGGCCCCGGCCGCGCTAGAAGAGGTAGCCATGCGCGGCATTGTTCACGACCGCGAGCGGCTCGCGCAATGCGCCCTTGAAGACCATGCCCCAGCGTCGCCAGCAGCTCGAGGGCGCGGCCGCGTACTGCACGTCGAAGGCGCGGTCGAAGCCGCTGTTGCGTGCCAGCCGCTTCACGCGCCACAGGTGGTAGGGCTCCGACACCACGATCACGCTGCGCACGCCGGCCGCCTGCAGCATCGGCGTCGACAGCGCGAGGTTCAGCCGCGTCGAGCTCGACACGCGCTCCTGCCGCATCGGCCCGGCATGGCCCACGGCGCGCGCATGCTGCTCCATCACCTCGGCCTCGATGCGGCCGTCCTCGGTGTCGACGCCGCCCGAGAACAGCAGCTCGCGCGCCAGCCCGGCGCGCGCCAGGGCCACGCCCTCGTCGACGCGCCCGGTCAGGCAGGGATTGGGCTTGCCACGCAGGTAGGCTCGGTTGCCGAGCACCAGCGCGGCATCGGCCGCGCGCTGCGGCGGGTTGGCGAGCGCCTCGCGCGCGCCCTGCCACACCACGGTCCAGGCGGTCGCGTAAACGACCACGCCGACGCCGAACACCGTCCAGGCCGCGATCCGCAGCACGCGCGGCACCCGGCGCCACAGGCGCCCCAGCGCCGCGACGGGACGGATCAAGGCCGCAGCCGCGACAGCGCGCCCGAGGCCAGTTCGGCGATGCGCTCGAGGAAGTCGGTGCCCATTTCGGCGTTGAAGCGCTGCGCGTCGGGCGAGGCCAGCACCAGCAGGCCGAAGGCCGGGGCGTTGGGCTCGGCGCGCAGCGGAATCAGCGAGATCGAGGCCGCGGCATTCGGCTCGGGCAGCCAGTTGGCCGCCTCGAAGCCCGCGTTGAGGCCGCAGTACGGCGAGGTCAGCGAGGTCGCGAGCGCCTTCACGTCGTCGCTGACCCACTGCGCATAGGCCTCGTTGAGGTATTCGGTGCCGCAGTCCCAGACCTTGATGGCCGTCTGCGGCACCAGGAACAGCGACTGCAGGTCGACCGCGATGCGATAGGGCAGGCTGCGCGGGTCGCGCGTGGTCAAGAGGCCCGCGGTCCAGCGCTGCAGCCGGTCGGCGATCACCACGTTCTCGGTGCCGTGGCGCACCATGTCCATCACGCGGTGCTCGAGCGCCTTGATCTTCTCGCGCAGCATCTCGGCCTGGCGCTCCTGCAGGCTCACGGCGCGGTTGCCGTGCGGGCTGGTGAGCTGCACCTGCGCCAGCAGCTGGGCATGGCGCTCGAAGAAGTCGGGCGTGTTCGCCAGGTAGTTCGCGATGTCGTCTTCGGTGATCGGGTTCATGGCGTTCGCGTCTTGGTTGTTCGTGAAGGAGGTCATGGCAGGTCCGGCACCTCGATGTCGCCCTCGAACACCGTGGTGGCCGGGCCCGTCATCAGCACCGGCCGGCCCTCGCCCTGCCATTCGATGGTGAGCATGCCGCCGTGCGTCTGCACGTCGACCCGGCGGTCCAGCAGCCCGAGGCGGATGCCCGCCACCACCGCCGCGCAGGCGCCGGTGCCGCAGGCCAGGGTTTCGCCCGCGCCGCGCTCGAACACGCGCAGCTTCACGTGCGTGCGGTCGACCACCTGCAGGAAACCGGCGTTCACGCGCTGCGGAAAGCGCGGATGGTGTTCGATCTGCGGCCCCTGCTCGGCCACGGGCGCGGTCTCGACGTCGTCGACGAGCTGCACCGCGTGCGGGTTGCCCATCGACAGCACCGCTACCGAAACGATAGCGCTGCCGGCCCGCGTGCCCAGCGCCAGGTGCCAGGTGTGCCAGCCGCCCTCGGGCTGCGGATCGAGCCCGGCGGTGTCGAAGGGCACGCGCTCGGGTTCGAAGATCGGCGCGCCCATGTCGACCGTCACGCGGCCGTCGTCGCCCATGCGCGGCTCGATCACGCCGGCCAGGGTTTCGACGCGCACCGTGTTCTTGTCGGTCAGGCCGTGCTCGCGCACGAAGCGCATGAAGCAGCGCGCGCCATTGCCGCACTGCTCGACCTCGCCGCCGTCGGCGTTGTGGATCACGTACTGGAAGTCGGTGCCCGCGGCGCGCGCGGGCCGCACCGTGAGGATCTGGTCGGCGCCGACGCCGAAGTGGCGGTCGGCCAGGAAGCGGTACTGCGCGGCCGTGAGGCCCAGCGTGCCGCGCGTTTCGTCGAGCACGACGAAATCGTTGCCGGCCCCCTGCATCTTGGTAAAGCGGATTCGCATCGACGGATTATCGCCAGCGGCACCGGCCCTTAGGATCGCGGGCCCAAAGGAAATCGCCCGCCCATGTCCTCAGAAACCCCGCCGCCCGCCGATTGGAAGGCGCTGGAACCGCTGCTCGTGGACGACGCCGTGCGCGCCCTGCAGGCCCTGCTGGACCAGAACCCCGGCGAAAGCTTCTACGCCGCCGCCCTGTACGGCCTGTACCGCGAACTCGACGGCCCGGTGTTCCTGCCCGGCCTGGCGGCCCACAGCCTCGGCGCCCTCGGCGGCCCGCCGGCCGGCCGTTTCTGGGAGGCGGCCTGGAATCCGCCCGACTGGCGCTGGGACCTGAGCGGCTTCGAGAGCGAGGCCCTGAGCGCCGGCGCCGAGGCGGCCGCGATGCAGTCCACGCGGCGCGCCTGGCTCGCGGGCGAGCGCCGCTGCGTCGACATGCTGGTGAGCGCCACGAAGAAGATCCGCAAGGCGCTGGCGCAGAGCCATCCGGGGCAGCTCGCGCCCGACTTCGTCGTCTTCCTGCACGACGAGGAAGGCGGCCCGGCCTGGGTGCGCCGCTGCATCGGCGAGAAGACCTTCCTCGCGCTGATGCCCGAGGAGGACGCGCACGAGAGCGAGCGCCGCCGCGTCGCCGCGCTGCCGGAGGAGGCCCAGGCGCAGTACCTGGTCGAGCGGCTGGGCCGCTTCGAGGGCGCCATCGACGGCGAAGACGCGGCCGAATGGCTCTGCCGCCTCGGCGCGCCCGCCGTGCCGGCGCTGCTCGAACGGCTGGCGCCCAAGGGCCGGGCCTGGGAAGCGGCCTCGCTGCTGGGCCGCATCGGCATCGCCACGCCCGAGGTGCTGGCCGCGCTGCGCCGCCAGGCCAGCGGCCGCGGCGAGCCGCCCGACCGTTCGTGGGCCGCGCGCGCCCTGGCCTTCCTCGGCCACAGCGACTGGCTGCTCGAGCAACTGGCGACCGGCGCGGACACCGAGGTCGCCATCGAAGGCCTGTGCGCGCCCTACTCCGCCTTCCGCGACCGCACGCCGCTGGCGCTCGACTACCGACCGCTCGAGGCCCTGCTGTCTTTCTCGCCCGCCGCCGAGGCCCGCGCGCTCGCCATCCTCAAGCCCGGCAGCAGCTACTGCAGCCTGCGCGCCGGCGAGATCGAGGAGGCCCTGCGCGGCCTTGCCGCGCCGCATGCGCGGGTGCGCCTGCATGCCGCCAGCCTGATGGACGATCGCGGCCTCGGCGCCGCCGCCGGCCGCCGGCTGCTGCCCGCGCTGGCCGAGCGCATCGCGCACGACACCGATGCCGGCGTGCGCTGGACCGCCCTCTACAGCCTCGCGGCCTGGAAGCGCGCCGGGCGCCCATGGCACGAGGCCGTCGCCCATGCGGCGCAGCACGATGCCGACGAGCGCGTGCGCGCCGAAGCCCTCGCGTGGCTCGGCGCGCACGGCGGCTGAAGCGCGCTCAGCCCTGCACGAAGCCCAGCAGGTCCGCGTTCACGCGGTCGCGGTGCGTGGTGCAGGTCGCATGCGGCGCGCCCGCGTACACCTCGAGCCGGCTGCCCGCGATCAGCTCGTGCGCCAGCTTGCCCGTGGCCTCGAAGGGCACGACCTGGTCGTCGTCGCCGTGGATCACCAGCGTGGGCACGTCGATCTTCGCCATGTCGGGGCGGAAGTCGGTCTCGGAGAACGCGGTCACGCAATCGATCGTCGCCTTCAGCGAGGCCTGCAGCGCGATCTGCAGCGTCTGCTTGAACACGCCCTGCGACACCGCCGCGCCCGGCCGGTTGGTGCCGTAGAAGATGGTGCTGAAGTCGTCGAGAAACTGCGCCCGGTCGGCCGCGAGGCCCGCGCGGATGCCGTCGAACAGCGACTTCTCGGGACCCACCGGATGGTCGGCCGTCTTCATGAACAGCGGCGTCACCGCGCTGATCAGCGCCAGCTTCGCCACCCGCGCCGAGCCATGGCGCGCGATGTAGCGCGTGACGTCGCCGCCGCCCATCGAGAAGCCCGCGAGCACCACGTTCTTCAGGTCGAGCTTCTCGATCAGCTCGGCGATGTCGTCGGCGAAGGTGTCGTAGTCGAAGCCGGTCCAGGGCTGGCTCGAGCGGCCGAAGCCGCGGCGGTCGAAGGCGATGGCGCGGTAGCCGCGTTCGGCGAAGAACTGCATCTGGCTGTCCCACATGTCGGCGCTCAGGGGCCAGCCATGGCTGAACAGGATCGGCTGGCCGCTGCCCCAGTCCTTGTAATAGAGCTCGGTGCCGTCGCGAAGGGTCAGTGTGGTCATGGTTTTTCCTTGATGAGGGGTTGAAAGAAACGGAAAGGGAAAGAAGAAGGAAGGCTCAGAGCGACAGGAAGTGATGCACCTCCGGCTTGCCCGGCCCCGCATGGAAACGCAGCGCCTCGCCCTGCAGGTCCGCATCGGCCTGCGACACGCGGTGGTGCTGGCGCAGGTGCTCGGCCCAGGATTCGACGAGGAACCATTCCATGATCCGTTCCGGGTCGGCCGTGTGCTCGTGCAGGCCCCAGGCATAGGCGCCGTCGCGGCGGCGTTCGAGCGACAGGCGCTTCATCGCGGCCATGAAGGCGGGCCGGTCGTCCTTGCGGATGCGGTACTCGACCTGGATCATCACGGGCCCGCGGTCGTGCGCCACGGGCTCGGCCACCAGCGGCTCGGGCCAGTGGTTCGAGGCCTGCAGGTCGGCTTCGCCCGCCGGCAGCTTCACACGGTGGAAGATCAATCCCGCCACCACCAGCCCCACCGCGCCCGCCACCAGCGTGAACGGCACGCCGATCTGCTGCGCCACCAGGCCCCAGCCCAGGCTGCCCGCGGCCATCGCGCCGTTGAACACCGTGAGGTAGACCGCCAGGCCGCGTCCGCGCACCCAGTTCGGCAGGATCGACTGCGCCACGCTGTTGAGCGTGGTCAGCGCCACGATCCAGCCCAGGCCCAGCACCAGCAGCAGCGCCACGGCCAGCCACTTGGGCGGTGCCAGCACCAGCGCGCCCATCACCGCCGCCGTCAGCACCGAGGCCAGCAGCAGCATGCCGTCGGCATCGAGCCGCTCGCGCATCCGCGGCATCAGCAGCGCGCCGCCGATGGCGCCCGCGCCCACCGCGCCCAGCAGCACGCCGTAGAAGCCGGCGCTGCCGCCGAGCATCTGGCGCGCCACCAGCGGCAGCAGCGCCCACACCGAGCTCGCGAACAGGAAGAACACCGCCGCGCGCAGCAGCACCACGTGCAGCTCCTTGCTCGAGCGCGTGTAGCGCAGGCCGGCGCGGAAGGCACCGAGGAAGTTCTCCGACAGCCCGCTGTCGACGGCCGCCGGCCGCTTCCACCACAAGAGCGCCGCGATCACGAACACGTAGCTCAGCACGTCCACGCCGTAGGTCACGGCCGCGCCGAAGCTCGCGAGGATCAGCCCGCCCGCGGCCGGGCCGATCGAGCGCGCGATGTTGATGCCCAGCGAGTTCAGCGCCACCGCGCCCTTGAGGTCCGAACGCGGCACCAGCTCGGGCACGATCGATTGCCAGGTCGGCCCCATCAGCGCCGCGCCGATGCCGCCCACGAAGGTCAGCGCGATCAGGTACTCGACCGTCAGCGCGCCGGTGTGGGAGAGCACCAGCAGGCTGCCGCTGACCGCCGCCAGCACCAGCTGCACGAAGATCAGGAAGCGGCGCCGGTCGAGGATGTCCGACAGCACGCCGGCCGGGATCGCCAGCAGGAACACCGGCAAGGTGGCCGCGGTCTGGATCAGCGCCACCGCGGTCGGGCTGGCCGACAGGTCGGTCACCAGCCACGAGCTCGCCACGTCGCGCATGAAGCTGCCGATGTTGCCGAGCACCGTGGCGGCCCACAGCACCGCGAACACCGGCTGGCGCAGCGGGGCGAAGGCGCCGGGCTTGGCGGTCTTGGGGGCTTCAGTCATCGTGACGTTCCTTGAGGTCGAGCCAGGCCACGAGCACGAAGCCGCCGACCAGTCCCAGGTGTTCGAAGAAGGAGTTGGCGGCCATGAAGCGCTCGTGCCCCAGCGGCATCTCCCAGAAACGCAGCGCGACGAAGGTCGCCATCAGCGTGAAGCCCGCCAGCGCGAGCGCGCCGAGCCAGCGCCAGAAGCCCGCGAGGATCAGCGCCGCGGCGCCGAGCTCGAGCACGATCACCACCGCGGCCAGCGGGCCGGCCGGCGACAGGCCGAAGTGGTTCATCTCGGCGATCGCCGCGTCGAAGTCCATCGCCTTGTTGAGTCCGCCCTGCAGGTAGGCCGCGCACAGCAGCAGCAAGGCGATCCAGCGCACGGCCGAAGAGGTGGTCCAGCGCATCGCCATCACACCGCCCAGCAGGCGCAGCCCAGCGCGCCCCAGAAGCTCTTGAGGTCGGCGATCGGCAGCTTGCTGCTCCAGGCCGTCGCGTGGCTGTGGCCATGCACGTTGCAGTCGTTGGCGCAGCCGCACGACGCAGCGGCGTTGCGCATTACTTTCTGCATCGGCGCGCCCTCGGCACCGTGCACGCCCTGCGTGTCGGCCCAGCCTGCATAGCCCCCGAAGGTGCGCGCCGGCGACCAGTCGGGCATCGCGGGCGGCGGCGCGCCCTCGTCGAGCGACGCGAAGCGCCCGGCGCCATAGACCACCTTGCCGCCCACCATCGTCAGCAGCGCCGTGATGTCGGCGATCTCCGATTCGGCGCAGCCGAAGTAGTCGCGGTCGGGCACCACCAGGTCCGCGAGCTGGCCGGCCTGGATGCGGCCCTTCTTGCCCTCCTCGTTCGAGAACCAGGTGACGTTCTCGGTCCACATGCGCAGCGCCCCCTCGCGGTCGAGGCAGTTGCGCTGCGGATAGAGCTGCATGCCGCCCACCGTCTTGCCCGTGACCAGCCACGACAGCGACACCCACGGGTTGTACGAGGCCACGCGCGTCGCGTCGGTGCCGGCCGAGACCTTGAGCCCGCGCTCCAGCATCTTCTTGACCGGCGGCGTGGCCTCGGCCGCGCCCGCGCCGTAGCGCTCGACGAAGTACTCGCCCTGGTAGGCCATGCGGTGCTGCACCGCCACGCCACCGCCGAGCGCGGCGATGCGGTCCATCGACTCCTCGGAGATCGTCTCGGCATGGTCGAAGAACCAGTTCAGGCCGGCCAGCGGCGTGTCCTTGTTGACCTTCTCGAACACGTCGAGCGAGCGGCTGATGGTCTCGTCGTAGGTCGCGTGCATGCGCCAGGGCCAGCGGTTCTGCGCCAGGATGCGCACCACCTCCTCGAGCTCGCCTTCCATCTCGGGGCCCATCTCGGGCCGCGGCTCGCGGAAGTCCTCGAAGTCGGCGGCCGAGAACACCAGCATCTCGCCCGCGCCGTTGTGGCGGAAGTAGTCGTCGCCCTGCTTGTACCTGGAGGTCCTGGTCCAGTTCAGGAAGTCGGCCTTCTCCTCCTTGGCCTTCTGCGTGAACAGGTTGTAGGCCAGGCGGATCGTGAGCTGCCCGTCGTCGGCCAGCTTCTGGATCACGGCGTAGTCGTCGGGATAGTTCTGGAAGCCGCCGCCCGCGTCGAGCGCGCCGGTCACGCCCAGGCGGTTGAGCTCGCGCATGAAGTGGCGCGTGGAATTGAGCTGGTAGTCGAAGGGCAGCTTCGGCCCCTTGGCCAGCGTCGCGTAGAGGATCGCGGCATTGGGCTTGGCCAGCAGCAGGCCGGTCGGGTTGCCGGCGGCATCGCGCACGATCTCGCCGCCGTGCGGCGCCGGCGTGTCCCTGGTGTAGCCCACGGCGCGCAGCGCGGCGCCGTTGAGCAGCGCGCGGTCGTACAGGTGCAGGATGAACACCGGCGTGTCGGGCGCCACCGTGTTGAGTTCGGCGATGGTCGGCAGCCGCTTCTCCACGAACTGGTGCTCGGTGAAGCCGCCCACCACGCGCACCCATTGCGGCGCCGGCGTGATCGCCACCTGGCGCTTGAGCATGCCCATCGCGTCGGCCAGGCTCCTCACGCCGTCCCAGCGCAGCTCCATGTTGTAGTTGAGGCCGCCGCGGATGATGTGCAGGTGGTTGTCGATCAGCCCCGGCAGCACGCGCTGGCCTTGCAGGTCGATCACGCGGGTGTTCGGGCCAGCCAGCGGCAGCACGTCTTCGGCGCGGCCCACGCGGGTGTAGCGGCCGTCCTTGATGGCCACGGCATCGGCCGTGGGGTTGGCGCGGTCCAGCGTGGTGAAGCGGCCGTTGCGCAGGATGAGGTCGGGGGTCTGGGTGTTGGCCATGGTCGGGGTGGATGCGAGGGAGGTGGCGGCGAAGGCGCCGAGGGCGCCCAGGAGCTGGCGGCGTTGCGGGTCGGGGGTGCTCATGCATCGCTCCTGTCGGACGAGCGGGCAGCGGCGGTCTTCGACGCTTCGGGCTGCACGCACTTCGGCAGTTCGCCGAACACGTGCGGCTTGACCTGGTGATGCAGCCACGAGGTGGCCGCGGGCCGCTCGAACACCTGCCGCACCAGCGGCGGGAGCTGCTCGCCGAGCAGGATGCCGAGCAGGCCGACCAGCGCGATCACCGGCGGCGCCGGCGAGCGCACCTGGAACAGCGCGTAGATCACGCCGACCAGCAGGCCCAGCGCAAGGGAGACGACATAGGGCTTCATGGCCGGCGCTCTCTGTTCGTTGTTCCGTTCGTTGCCGGGGCTCAGCCTTCGTGGGCGCCGAACATGCTCTTGGCGTAGTTGATGCCGATGCCGTAGGCGCCGCCCACCTTCTTCGCGATGCCGGTCGTGAGTTCGTAGGTGTCGCCGCGCGCCCAGTCGCGCTGCAGCTCGAGCAGGTACTGCAGCGAGGTCATCGGCCGCGCGCCGGCCTGCACCATGCGCTGCATCGCGCGCTCGTGCGCCTCGGCCGACACGTCGCCGCAGGCATCGGCGATCACGTAGACCTCGAAGCCCTGGTCCAGCGCCGACAGCGCCGGGCCCACGATGCACACGCTGGTCCACAGGCCCGCGAGCACGATGCGCGGCTTGCCGATCTCATTCACGCGCTCGATCACGGCCGCGTCCTCCCAGGTGTTCATCGAGGTGCGGTCCAGCATCTTCTGGTCGGGGAAGGCGGCCGTGATCTCGTCGAACATCGGGCCCGAGAAGCTCTTCTCGGCCACGGTCGTGAGGATGGTCGACACGCCGAATCCTGCCCCTGCCTGCGCCACCAGCGCGGCGTTGTTGCGCAGGTTCACCGCGTCGATCGAGTGCGTGGCGAAGGCCATCTGCGACTGGAAGTCGATCATCACCAGCGTGTGGTCGGTGGGGGTCAGCAGGGTGGCGCCGGCGGTGGGGGTGGCTTTGATGGACATGGGAAGACTCCTGAAAAAACGAGGTTGAAAAAAGACAGAGGGGGAGAAACGAAATCAGAGCGCCGGCAGCTCGTTCGGCCGCAGGTCGAACACCAGCACCTCGGCGTCGTCGCCGTTGGCAAAGTCGAGTTGCTGCGCGAGGCGGATGCGGGCGCCGTCGCCCTCGGCCATGCGCTGGCCGTTGACTTCCACGCTGCCGCGGGCCACGTGCACATAGGCATAGCGGTCGACGGCCAGCTGCAGCGAAGCGGTCTCGGCGCCGTCGAACAGGCCGGCGTAGACGCGGGCGTCCTGGTGCACCGCGAGCGAGCCCTGGTCGCCGTCGGGCGAAATGATCAGCCGCAGCCGGCCGCGCTTTTGCTCGGCGTCGAAGTGCACCTGCTGGTAGCGCGGCGCCACGCCGCGCGCACCGGGCACGATCCAGATCTGCAGGAAATGCACCGGGTCCACGGCCGAGGCGTTGAACTCGCTGTGCCGCACGCCCGTGCCGGCGCTCATCATCTGCACGTCGCCCGGGTGGATCACCGAGCCCGTGCCCATCGAGTCCTTGTGTTCGAGCGCGCCTTCGAGCACGTACGAAAAGATCTCCATGTCGCGGTGCGGATGGGTGCCGAAGCCGCGGCCCGGCGTCACGCGGTCGTCGTTGATCACCAGCAGGTCGGAGAAGCCCTGCTGCTGCGCGTCGTGGTAGTGGCCGAAGGAGAAGGTGTGGCGCGACTGGAGCCAGCCGAAATTGGCGGTTCCACGGTCGGTGGCGGCGCGAAGTTCCAACATGGTTGATGACCTTTCGATGACAGTTTTGATCGATGTGATTCACAATCGCTTTCGGGGCTCATCCCCTAGGCATGGATCAATCATCGCGGGCCAAAACCCGGTCATCGGCGAAACTTTTCAGCCTTTATGATCGAAGTTTTCGATCATCGATTTCGATCGTTCAACCTTCGTACTCATCCACAGGAACACGCCCGTGCTCAAGCTCAGCCTGGAAGCCATCGAGGTCGTCGACGCCATTGCGCGCCACGGCTCCTTCGCGGCCGCCGCCACGCGCCTGAACAAGGTGCCCTCGACCATCTCGTACGCCGTGGGCAAGCTCGAGGAGCAGCTTGGCATGCTGCTGTTCGAGCGCAACGGCCCGCGCGTCACCCTCACCGCCGCGGGCGAGGAAATGCTCAAGGAAGGCCGCTGGCTGCTGAGCGCCGCGAGCGACCTCGAATCGCGCATGCGCCAGATCGCCACCGGCTTCGAGTCCGAGCTGCGGCTGGTGCACGACTCGCTGATTCCCACCCAGGCCCTGATCGGCGACGTGCGCGCCTTCGAGGACCTGCGCTGCGGCACCCGGCTACGCATCGGCTGCGAGGCCCTCACCGGCACCTGGGAAGCGCTGCGCGAGGGCCGCGCCGACATCGTCATCGCCGCCGGCGAGGGCCCGGCCGGCGGCGGCTACCAGGCCACGCAGGTCGGCAGCCTCGAGTTCGCCTTCTGCGTCGCGCCCACCCATCCGCTCACGCGCATCGGCCGCCCGCTGCAGCGCGGCGACCTGCTCGAGCACAACGCCATCGTGGTGGGCGACAGCGCGCGCACCCTGTCAGACCGCACCGTCGGCCTGCTGGCCGGGCAGCCGCGCATCACCGTGCCCTCGATGGTTGCCAAGATCGCCTGCCAGCTCGAGGGCCTGGGCCACGGCTACCTGCCGCGCGCCTGCATCGCGCTCGAGCTCGCGCGCGGCACCCTGGTCGAGCTGCCCACCGAGGAGCCGCGCCCGCCCGAGGCCTTCTGGCTCGCGTGGAAGACCGGCGCCAAAGGCCAGGCGCTGCGCTGGTGGCGCGAGCGGCTCAACCGCGTGCTGGTGCCGGCGCTGCTGCCGCGTTCGATGTGGGTGCAATGAGCCGATGGCCGACATGCATGCGGCATGAGCGGCCTTCGCGCGCGAACGGTTTCAAGCGAGGATCGGCACCATGAGGACACGGATCGTGCTGCGCCGCGACAGCGGCTTCATGGATTTCACGCGCAGGTACAAGGTGCTGATCGACGGCGAGGAGGCCGGCACCATCGGCAACGGCGGCCGCTTCGAGACCGAGGTCGAGGCCGGCTCGCACACCCTGCAACTGCGCATCGACTGGTGCAGCTCGAATCTGCTGGAGTTCTTCGCGCCCGAGGGAAGCCAAGTCGGCCTCGGGTGCGGCTCCAACCTGCGCGGGCGCCACATCTGGAAGGCCAGCCGCCTGCTCGACGAGGCGCCCGAGGCGTGGATCTGGCTGCGACTCGCGGCCTGAGCCTTGCCGGGGCCTCAGCCCGCCGCGCGCAGCTTGTCGAGCGCCCGGTCGAGAAAGCCCAGCCGGTCCTGCCCCCAGAAGCGCTCGTCGCCGAGGATGAAGGTCGGCGCCCCGAACACCCCGAGCTCCACCGCCTCCGCGCTGTTGGCACGGTACACGGCCAGCACCTCGGCCGACTGCTCCATCGCCTGCAGGGTCGCGCCGTCGTAGCCGTTCTCGTCGGCCACCGCGATGCGCACCGCGGCTTCCGACGTGTTGCGCTCCTCGGCCCACAGCGCGCGCAGCAGCGCATGCGAGAGCGGCAGCGCATCGAGCCCCTGCAACTGCGCCGCGATCACCATCCAGCCCGGGTACTTGTTCCAGTTCGGGTCGCTGGGCGCGCCCTTCGGGTAGTGCGCCGGCTCCAGGTTCAGCGGCATGCCGAGGTAGTCGCGCCAGCGCGCCAGCTCGAGCGCGTGGTACGTGCGGCGCGGCTCGGGCCGCGTCTTCAGCGGAATGCCGCCGGTCTGCGGCACCACCGTCTGGAAGTCGTAGGGCTTGAGCGCCAGCCGCACGTGGTGGCGGCGCACGATGTCCTGCAACTGCGGGCCACCGAGGTAGGCCCAGGGCGAGGAAAGGCTGTAGAAGCAGTCGAGGGCAAGGGTCGTCATGGGGCCGGATTATCTGCAGCGCCTTGGCGCGCGGCGTCAGCGCAAGCCGACAAAAGCCGGCGTCGCGCGGCGCTGCGTTCCCCATCGCGCAGCCAACCTCGCCGTACATCGGCGAACACCGTCATACACCAGGCTACGCGCTGTCTTCCCAACGCGGCGAAACTATCGCCTTCCCGCCCGCATCACACAACGCCGGCCTTTTTCTCGGGAGCCCCTTTGCCCTCATACAACACCAACGCAAGAATCGCCCGCTTCGCCCTGTCGACCTCGGCCGCCGTCATCGGCAGCCTCGCCGCCTACTGGACCCTGCTGGCCACGCGCCAGGGCCACATCCTCTTCAATGCCCGCAAGCGGCCCGTGGTGCATCTGTCGGAAGACTTCTCCACCTACTCGCACCCCGTGCCCGGCGGCATGGTGCGCGGCTACGTCTACCACCCGCAGGGCGAGGCCGCCGTGCAGGACCTCATCATCTACTTGGCCGGCCGCGGCGAAGACGTGCGCGTGACCGCCCAGGCCCTGCACTGGCTGCCCGAGGGCTTCGGCATGGCCGCCATCAACTACCGCGGCGTGGCCGATTCGCAGGGCAGCCCGTCGGAGGTCGCCTCCGTGGCTGACGCCGAGCAGTTCGCGCGCCATCTGCGCCGCGCCTTCCCGCAGGCGCGCCTGCATGTCGTCGGCCGCAGCCTCGGCACCGGCGTCGCCATCCAGTTGTCGGCGCGCCAGCCCTTCGAGAGCCTGCAGCTCGTGACGCCGTACGACTCCATGCTCGAAGTCGCGAAGAAGCGCTTTCCGCTCGTGCCGCTGTCGCTGCTGCTGCGCCATCGCTTCAATTCGATCGAGCACAGCAAGGAGGTCGCCGCCAAGACCCAGGTGCTGCTGGCCGAGCGCGACGACGTGGTGCTGCACGAACGCTCGCAGAAGCTCATCGACGCCTGGCCCACGCCCGTGAGCGTGAAGACCGTGGCGAACTCCGACCACCACAACATCATGGGGCTGGAGGAAACCTGGCTGCGGCTGATCGACTTCGCGTTGACTTCGGTGTTGCCGGAGCCGATGGCGGCTTGAGTTGGCGCCTGGCGATTGATCGATGCGTGAAAGCCGCCGGTTTTGCCGGCGGCTTTTTTATTTCATGGCGCGGCGATGGCCGGGGGCGGGGGCTGGCTCGCGTCTTCGATGGCCCCGCGCAGCGTGAGGCCGCGGCGTCGATCATTGAGCTAGGCGTGATAAGCCGTTTTTGCATTTATATTGCGCGATTTTTCTTGACTACCAGGCAACTATCTTCTGCTTTGAACAGCGTTTTTCTGCAAGAGTAACCACGAGACACTCCTTTCCATCAAGAAGGAGTGCCCCATGCCCATCGCCCTACTAGCGCTAACCCTCAGCGCCTTCGCCATCGGAACGACAGAGTTCGTCATCGTTGGCCTCATCCCCACCGTCGCCGCCGATCTAGGCATCGGCCTTCCCTCTGCCGGCCTGCTGGTCAGCCTCTATGCACTGGGCGTGGCCATCGGCGCGCCGGTGCTCACCGCGCTCACGGGCAAGCTGCCGCGCAAGGCGCTGCTGCTGGGCCTGATGGCGCTGTTCACGGTCGGCAACCTGCTGGCCTGGAAGGCGCCGAGCTACGAAACGCTGGTGGCCGCACGCATCCTCACGGGGCTGGCGCACGGGGTGTTCTTCTCGATCGGCTCGACCATCGCCACCGGCCTGGTGCCCAAGGAAAAGGCGGCCAGCGCGATCGCGATCATGTTCACGGGCCTCACGGTGGCGCTGGTCACGGGCGTGCCGCTGGGCACCTTCATCGGGCAGCACTTCGGCTGGCGTGAAACCTTCCTCGCGGTGTCGGCGCTCGGCGTGATCGCCTTCGTAGGCAGCTGGATCTTCGTGCCCCGCGACATCCGCCACACGGCGCCGGCCTCGCTGGCGCAGCAGGCCAAGGTGCTGGCCGAGCCGCGCCTGTTGCTCGTGTATGCCAAGACGGCCATCGGCTACGGCGGCTCGTTCATTCCCTTCACCTTTCTCGCGCCGATCCTGACCGACGTGGCCGGCTTCAGCGCGGGCGCGGTGGGCTGGGTGATGCTGGTCTACGGCGTGTCGGTGGCGGTGGGCAACATCTGGGGCGGCAAGCTGGCCGACCGGCTGGGCCCGATCCCGGCGCTGAAGATCATCTTCGCACTGCTGGCCGCGGTGCTGCTGCTGTTCAACTTCGCGGCGCCGCACAAGTGGTTTGCCGTGGTGGCGGTGCTGCTGTGGGGCGCGGTGGCCTTCGGCAACGTGCCGGGCCTGCAGGTCTACGTGGTGAAGCAGGCCGAACGCTTCACGCCGCAGGCGGTCGACGTGGCCTCGGGCCTGAACATCGCGGCCTTCAACCTCGGCATTGCCGGCGCGGCCTGGGCCGGCGGCCTGATCGTCACGCACCTCGGCCTGATGCACACGCCCTGGATCGGCGCGCTGGTGGTGCTGGTGTCGCTGGCGCTCACGCAGTGGAGCGGCGTGCTCGACCGCCGCAGCGGCATCCCGGTGCGCGCCTCGGGGCCGGTACCGGTCGGACACTGAGGCGCGGTGCGCGCCTGCGCCGCGCGACGAAGGCGCGGCGTCCTCTCTCTTCTTTCGCCTTCATTCATTCATCCATCCATTCACCGGTCGACCGATTCGACCCACGTACTTCTCAACCAAGGACCCCACCATGAGCAACGACAACACCCCCTCCCCCATCCCCGCCTTCGGCCTCGGCACCTTCCGCCTCAAGGGCCAGGTGGTCATCGACTCGGTGAAGACCGGCCTCGAACTTGGCTACCGCACCATCGACACGGCTCAGATCTACGGCAACGAAGCCGAGGTGGGCCAGGCCATCGCCGAGAGCGGCGTGGCACGCAGCGAACTGTTCATCACCACCAAGATCTGGACCGACAACTACGCCAAGGACAAGCTGGTGCCCAGCCTCAAGGAGAGCCTCGCGAAGTTGCGCACCGACCACGTCGACCTGACGCTGATCCACTGGCCCTCGCCCGGCAACGCGGTGCCGGTGGCCGAGTTCATGGGCGCGCTGGCCGAGGCCAAGGCGCAGGGGCTCACCCAACGCATCGGCGTGTCGAACTTCAACATCGCGCTGATGAAGGAAGCGATCGCGGCCGTGGGCGCGGCGCAGATCGCCACCAACCAGGTCGAGCTGCACCCCTACCTGCAGAACCGCAAGGTGGCCGAGTTCGCGAAGAGCCAGGGGATCCACATCACCTCGTACATGACGCTGGCCTACGGCAAGGTCATCAACGACCCTGCGATCGAGGCGATCGCCAAGGCGCATGGCGCGACCACGGCGCAGGTGGTGCTGGCCTGGGCGATGCAGCTGGGCTATGCGGTGATTCCGTCGTCGACGAAGCGCGCGAACCTCGAGGGCAATCTGAAGGCGCAGCAGCTTCGGCTCAGCGACGCGGGGATGACGCAGATCGCGGCGCTCGACCGTGGGGAGCGGCTGACGGATCCGGCCGGGCTGTCGCCGGCGTGGGATTGAGGGAACAAGAAGAAAGAGAAAGCGCGGCGGGCCGCACCCTGAAGGCCGGCCCGCACGCTGGAGCTGCTGCGCCCGAGGCGCGGCATGCTGCCCGCATCAAGAACCTTCGCTGACGCCACGCGCGGCCGTCGCACGCGCTTCGGCACGCACGGCCTGGCGGTCGACGTTGCCGGCCACGACGCGAGCCACGCCATCGCCGCTCACGTCGCCATAGAGGTTGCCGGCGCGCGCGGCGGCCACGGCCTGCGAACGGGCGTCCGAACGGGCGACCTGGCTCTGGAACACCGGCGGCACGCCGGCCTGGGCGGCTTCGCTGTACGGGTCTTCGCTGTGGGCGGCGACCACGGCCTGTGCACGCACATCGGCGCGGCTCGCGGTCGACTGGAACTGCAGCACGCCCTGGTATTGCTCGGCGCTGGCGCCGAGCGAGAACACGGAGGCGAGGACGGCGACGGAGAGGAGAACGGAAGACTTCATGATGGACTTTCTGGAAGATTGAAGAAGAAGGAGACGGACAGTCGTCAGTGGCTGAAGGAGAGGGTTGTTGCTGCTGACGGAAGTGATTGTTTTCGGGGCATGCCCCTCGCGAACGCGATTGCGTATGCCTGTGTATCTGCGGGGGCGACCGCTCACAGTAAATTTCACGACGGGGGCATCGCACCCGCGCGGGCGTCCAGGTAGACAGGGCGTTCTACAATCGCCCGCCCATCGGCCCCGAAAGCGCGCCCCATGAAGCTGGTCATCGTCGTCCTCGAAGGGGTCCAGGCCCTCGATGTCGCGGCGCCCATGGACGTCTTCACCGAGGCCAACCGCTTCCTGAGCGCGCACCAGCAGTACGAGATCACGCTCGTGGGCCTGCAGGCCGGCGGCGTGCGCTGCGCCAACGGCATGCAGCTGCACGTGGGCACGGGCTACCTCGACCACCACGAACAGCCCGACCTGCTGCTGGTGGCCGGCGGGCCGAACCTGCCCGAGCTGCACGCCTATCCCGCGCCCTTTCTCGCCTGGCTCAACACCATGGCCGCGGGCTCGCGGCGCTACGGCTCGGTGTGCAACGGCGCCTTTCCGCTCGGCCACGCGGGCCTGCTCAACGGCAAGGAGGTCACGGCGCACTGGCACGACGTCGACCGGCTCATCGCGCGCTTTCCGCGGGCGCGCGTGCGGCCCGACAAGATCTTCGTGCGCGACGGCAAGCTGTTCACCTCGGCCGGCGTGACGGCCGGCGTGGACCTCTGCCTCGCGCTGGTGACCGAGGACTGGGGCCACGAACTCGCGCTGCGCATCGCCAAGCGGCTGATCGTCTACATCCGCCGCGACGGCGGGCAGTCGCAGTACAGCCCCTACCTGGCGGTGGGCCCGAAGGAAGAGACCATCGTGGCGAAGGTGCTGCGCCATGTCACCGAGCACCTGAGCGAGCCGTTGAGCATCGAGCAGCTCGCCGATGCGGTGGGCGTGAGCCGCCGCACCTTCTCGCGCAGCTTCGCGAAGGACGCCGCGATGACGCCCTCGGCCTTCGTCGAGCAGGTGCGCATCGACTTCTCGCGCAAGCTGCTCGAGGAGACCGACCTGCCGCTCAAGACGGTGGCCTTCCGCTGCGGCTTTCGCAGCGCGAACCACATGCGCGTGGTGTTCGCGAAGCGGCTCGACACGACGCCGCGCGATTACCGCGAGCGCTTCAACAACGTGGCCTGAAACGGGCCATCAATGGCGCAAACCGCGCCATCGTGGCCCACCGTCGGGCAGCGCCCGCTCCTAGACTTTTGCTTCGCCCTCGCCGCTCTCGCGCGGGGGGTTTTCAGGAGCAAGAAATCATCACCACGCACACGCTGAGTCCGGCGGCCCCTCCGCGACAGACCTCCCTTCGCCACCTGCCGGTCAACCTCTTCGCCTCGGTCATGGGCATCTCGGGACTGGCCGGCGCCTGGCACCAGGCCAGCGAGCAGTTCGGCGCGAGCCCGGTGATCCACGCGTCGATCGGCGCCATCGCGGTCGCGGTGTTCGTGCTGCTGTGCCTGGCCTACGCGGCCAAGGCCGTGCTGCATCCGCAGGCGGTGCGTGCCGAGTTCATGCACCCGATCGCGGGCAACTTCTTCGGCACGATCACCATCGCCACGCTGCTGATCTCCTCGGTCGTGGCACCGGTCAGCGCGCGGGCGTCGCAACTGCTCTGGAGCATCGGCGCCGCGCTGACCGTCGCGCTGTCCTTCACCATCGTGAGCCGCATGCTGCGCGGCAAGGTCGACGCAGGCCATTCGGTGCCGGCCTGGCTGATCCCGGGCGTGGCCACGCTCGACATCACGGTGGCCGGCGGCACCATGCCCATGGCCTGGGCGCGCGAACTCAACCTGTTCGCGATGGCCGTGGGAACGATGGTCGCGCTGGTGTTCTTCACCATGATCGTGTCGCGCCTGATCCATCACCACGAGAAGCTGACCAACGAGATGGTGCCCTCGCTGATGATCCTGGTCGCGCCCTTCGAGGTGGGCTTCCTGGCCTACACCAGCTTCTTCCAGCGCGTCGACACCTTCGCGGCGCTGCTCTTCTACTTCGGGCTCTTCGTCTTCTTCACGCTGCTGTTCAAGGTGTTCCGGCGCAGCATTCCCTTCGCCGCCGGCTGGTGGGCACTGAGCTTTCCGATCGCCGCGCTCGCCAATGCCGCGCTGCGCTACGCGCACCACGCCGACTTCCTGCCGCTGACCGTGCTGGCGCTCGCGCTGCTGGCCTTCCTGAGCGTGCTGATCGCGGTGCTCGCGGTTCGCACCCTGCAGTGGCTCGCGAGCGGCAGGCTGCTCGCGCCCAAGTGAACAACAACCTCTCGCACCACAAGACCATGAACGACGCTCCATACTCGCCACCCATCGCACCCACCGCCCCTGCCGACGCGACGAGGCCCACGCTTCTGTCAGGCTGGGACGAGGTCGGAAACTGCAGCTGCCTGGACCGTGTCGAGGCCGCGCCCAATCCGGCCGACGGCCGCTCTTCAGAACCACACATTCCCTTGTCATGACGGAACGACAACTCATCATCCCCGCCTCGATGCAGCGCCTGGCCGAACGCGCCGGCTACGCGCCCGCCGTCAAGGTCGGCGCCACGGTCTACTGCGCGGGCCAGGTCGGCCGCACGCCCGAACTCGAGGTCATCTCCGACCCCGAGGCGCAGTTCGTCGCGGCCTGGGACAACCTGCGCACGGTGCTGGCCGAAGCCGGCTGCGGCTTCGAGGACGTGGTCGAGATGACCACCTACCACGTCGACATGGCGACACACATGCCGGTGTTCCGCGCGGTGAAGGACCGCCTCTTTCCGCGCGGCCAGTGCGCCTGGACCTGCATCGGCGTGCACTCGCTCGCGCACGCGGGGCTGCTGGTGGAGATCAAGTGCGTCGCGGTGGCGCGCGACGTCCGGTCATAGCGGCAGCTCGAGCGTTTGCCATGTGCGCAGCATGGCGGTCTGCTTGTGCAGGTAGTCGGTCGGTATCGACTGCGATCCCCAGTCGGGAATGCGCGCCGCGTATTCGCCCAGCAGCCAGAGCTGCCGCACCGCCATGAAACGCGGGATCGCGGCGAGGTCGATATCGGCGACCGGCCGCACTTCGCGATAGGCGCCGATGAAGGCCAGCCATTGGGACCTGGCCTTCTCGCTCATCACGCCATCGGGCATGCGCGGATACAGGCTCCACGGATACACCGCGAGTTCGTAGGCCAGGTAGCCGGGGCCCGCTTCGTCGAAGTCGAAGAACAGCGCCCGGCGCTGCCCCTTCGCATCGGCCGCGATGAAGTTGTTGTAGCCGTGCGTGTCGCCATGGCACAGCACGCGCGAGAGTTCGCCGAAGGCCAGGATGTCGTCGGCGAGGCGACGGCCTATCTCCTCGTACTGCGGGCGCAGCTCGGCCGTCATGGTCGATCCGCGCAACAGGGCTTCGAGCGGACGGTGCAACAGGTGATCGAGATCGAGGGTGTAGTCGCTGGGCGGACCGCCATAGCTTTCGCCCGCCGCATGCAAGGCGGCCAGCCCATGCGCGAGCAGCGCGATGTGCTCGACGCTGTCGCCGGTGGCTTCGCCTTCGAGGTGCTCGAAGAGCATCAACGCGCGCGGTCCTTCGGGCAGTTGCGCCCGGATCGCCGCCTCGCCATTGGCCGCGGGCAGGCAGCGCGCGACAGCGCAACCGGCATCGGCCCAGTGCGCGAGCGCGGCCGCCTCGAAGGCGATATTGGGCCCGCCACGAAAGCGCTCGGGGCTCAGCCGCGCCACCACGCGCCGGCCATCGGCGAAGTCCAGGCGGTAGCTCTGGTTGAAGCGTCCAATCAGGAATTCGCTCGCGACGACTTGGCCCAGGTCGTAGAAGGCCTGCACGAGCCTCGCGATGCTGGCGGCGGTCGGCGTCGATTGCGCGATATCGATCTGCATGGAGCCCCCGAAAGAAAGGGGCGCGATTATGCGGCGACCAACCTGCGGGGAAGCTGAAGGCCGTCAGCCCTGACCGCCTGCATCGCCCACGGGCTTCACCGCCGCATCGGCCTCGAGGCAAGCCGCCTTCAACGCCTCGGCCACCGCATCGGGCGCATCGCGCAGCTCGACGATGTCGCGCTCGCCCACGCAATGCCCTTCGAGCCGGATGTAGATGCGCTTGAAGTCGCCGCCCAGCGCCTTGGCCACGTCGCGCAGGCAATCGGGCAGCGTGGCGAAACCGCTGTCGCGGTAGGAGCTCGGCGGGATCACGCCCTTGGAGCGCGGCGCGCGCACCGAGTAGCCGTAGGCGGCGCCCTGCTCCTTCAGCTCGACCACGGGCTGAAGGGTGCGCTCGACTTCCAGGGCTCGCTTCATCGCCCCAGTGTAAGAGCGATGCGCCGCGGGAATCCAGCTCAGGCGGCGGGGTGCAGCCTCCGCGCGACGATGTCGGTGACGAGCGCCAGCACGATCGCCACGCCACCCACGGCAAACAGCAGCGCATACCCGCCGCCCGCATGCGCGAACAGCCACGACATTCCGTAGGCACCGCTGGCCTGCAGCACCGCGAAGCCGGTGGTGGCGCGGCTCCATGCGGGCTTCTGCATGGCGGGGTGATGCGCGAGCAGCTCCTGCACGCGGCCCAGCACCAGCGGCACGATGCCCGGCGTGAAGGCGCCGACCAGGGCGCTCGAAACGATCAGCCCGCCATGGCCGATGAGGCCGAACGCGGGCAAGGCGAGCGCCGCGGCCTGCAGCACGAAGGCGATGCGCAACGCGGTGGCGAAACCGACACGGTCCGCGAGCCAGCCGCCGAGCACCGGCCCCACGAGCGCGCCGAGGCCGAACACCACCCAGTACTGCGCGCCGACCGCGAGGCCTTGCCCGAGGCCGCGCGCGACGAAGTCGACGAGAAAGATCATGTGCGGCACGAGGCCCACGGCATTGAGCGAATAGGAGACGGTGAGCGCGCGCAACGCGCCGGTGGCCGGCTTGCGCGCAACGGCGGCGTGCGGGGTGGCCACGGGTGCCGGCGCCGCGGCGGGCCAGCCGTTCCATGCGAGCGCGGTGAGCAGCAGGGCCAGCAGCGCGAGGCCGAGCCAGGTCGCGCCCAGCCCCTGGCGCAGCAGCAGCGGCACCAGCGTGCCAGAGGCCGCGATGCCCAGGCCGATGCCCGCGAACACCAGGCCGCTCGCCAGGCCGCGCTGGCGCGGCGGGATGTGCGCGAGCACGGTGGGCGCGGCCAGCACCATGAGCGCGCCGCCCGAGATGCCCGAGACGATGCGCCAGCCGAAGAACCATGCGAAGTCGAGCGGCCAGGCGCAGGCCGCGAGCGAGGCGACGGTGGCGAGCATCATCGCGCGCAGCACGCCGCGCACCGGCCAGCGCGCCGACATCGGGCCGCCGAGCAGTGCGCCTGCGAGGTAGCCCACGAGATTGGCGGCGCCGAGGTAGGTGGCGGCCGAGGCGTCGAACCAATGCGCGTCGATGATGGCGGGCAGCAGCGGCGTGTAGGCGAAGCGCGCGAGGCCCAAACCCACGAGCGTGGCGCAGAAGCCCGCGAGGATGGCGGGCCAGTTGGAGGCGGCGCGCGGTTGCGATGCGACGGCAGTGCGCGCGTCTGCACTGCGAGGGGTGGCCATTATGTGCTCCGGCGAATCGATGGATTCGATGCTACGGATTGCCGGCCCGCGAATGAATCCCTATCCTCGGGCATTCAGTATTTCGCGAGAAGGAAGAATCATGGACCGCATCGACGCCATGAAGGTGTTCGTGGCGGCGCTGGCCGAAGGCAGCCTCGCCGGTGCCGGCCGCAAGCTCGGCAAGTCGCCGGCCGCCGTGAGCCGCGCGATCGCCTTCCTCGAGGCCCATGTGGGCGCCGAGCTGCTGCATCGCACGACGCGCTCGATCCGGCTCAGCGATGCGGGCGAACGCTATGCGGTGGCCTGCCGGCGCATCCTCACCGACCTCGAGGAAGCCGACATCGCGGCCGCCGGCGAACGCTCGGCGCCGCGCGGCCGGCTCACGGTGACGGCCGCGGTCGCGGTGGGCGAGGCACTGCTGCGGCCGATCCTCGACGCCTTCATGAACGCGCACCCGACGGTGTCGGTGCGGCTGCACCTGCTGGACCGCCCGGCCAACCTGATCGACGAGGGCATCGACGTGGCGCTGCGCATCGCGCACCTGGCCGACTCGACGCTTGTCGCGCTGCCCGTGGGCGAGGTGCGTCGCGTCACGACGGCCTCGCCGCGCTACCTCGCGAAGCATCCGCGCATCGCGGTACCGGCCGACCTCGCCGAGCACCAGGTGGTGGCGATGACGCACTTCGGCATCGACTCGTGGAGCTTTCCGCCCGCGGCTGGCGGTGGCGGTGCCGGCACGATGCCGCGCACGGTGCAGTTCGCGCCGCGCTTCGTGGTCAACAGCCTGCGCGCGGCGGTGGCCTCGGCGGCCGAGGGCCGCGGCGTGCTGCGCTCCTTCTCGTACCACGTGGCCGACGAAGTGGCCGACGGGCGGCTGCGCATCATCCTCGCGCAGGACGAGCCGCCGCCGCTGCCGGCGCACCTGGTGGTGCCGCATGGCCGGCTGTCGGTGCCGAAGGTGCGGGCCTTCGTCGACTTCGCGCTGCCCAAGCTGCGCGCGGGTTTCGCGGACTGGTGCAAGGCCTGCGAGCCCAAGGCCGAGGCCAGGCGCACGAAGCGTCGATCCGGCTGATTCGCTCGAACGGCGGAAGAGTGATTGCCGAATCGCGGCCATTCACTCTTCGATCGAGCGACTCCACACTTCCTTCCACGACGCCACCGCATCTTGCGGGGCGCAAATACCGGAAGGACATTCACGATGAGCACCCCTGATTCCCAAGGCGGCAAGGCCCGCACCGCCGTCGTCACCGGCGCCAGCAGCGGCATCGGCTTCGCGATCGCGCGCCGCCTGCTGGCCGAAGGCTGGAACGTGGTCGGCAATGCGCGCAGCGACGCGCGGCTGGTCGAGGCCGCGCGCCAGTTCGGCGCCGGCGACCGCTTCACCGGCGTGGCCGGCGACATCGCCGATCCGCGCATCGCCACCGCGCTGGTCGAGCATGCGGTCACGCGCTTCGGCGGCGTCGACGCGCTGGTCAACAACGCGGGCATCTTCCTGGCCAAGCCCTTCGTGGACTTCACGCCCGAGGAGGTCGAGCAGCAGATCGCCACCAACGTGAAGGGCACGATCTACGCCTCGCAGGCCGCGGCGCGCCACATGATCGACCGCGGCGCGGGCGCGATCGTCAACATCACGGCCTCGGTGGCGCTGCAGCCGCGCAGCAACGTGCCGGCCTTCATGGCGGTGCTGCTCAAGGGCGGATTGAACGCGGCCACGCGCGCGCTGGCGCTCGAGCTCGCGCCGCATGGCGTGCGCGTGAACGCGGTGGCGCCCGGCATCATCGACAGCCCGATGCATGCGCCCGAGACGCACGGCTTCCTCAAGACCCTGCAGCCGGCCGGCCGCCTGGGCACGGTCGACGAGATCGCCGACGCGGTGCTCTACCTGGTGAACGCTAGCTTCACGAGCGGCGCGGTGCTGCCGGTGGATGGCGCGGGCAGCGCGGGCAACTACATCGGTTGAGGGAGAACGCCATGCCCTACGTCAACGTACGCATCACGCGCGACGGCGTCACGCGCGCACAGAAGGCCACCGTGATCGCGGAGATCACCGACACGCTGCAGCGCGTGCTCGGCAAGGACCCGCACCTGACCCACATCGTGATCGACGAGATCGACACCGACGACTGGGGCTATGCGGGCGAGACGACGACGGTCGTGCGTGCGCGGGAGGCGGCGCAAGCGAAGGAAGCGGCGGGCCAGGGCCGCCAGGCCTGAGCCGCCGCCGCGCGGTATCGAGGGACGCGGATCAGCCCGCGTTCTTCAGCGACTGCTTGGCCTTGTCGGCCGAGGCCTTCGAGCGGTTCTTGTGATAGCCCGACTTCACGTTGTTCACGGCCTTGCCGACCGGGCCGCTCTTCTTGGCCTTGCTGTCGGCCTGCTTCTCGTCGATCTTGTGCTGGGCCGCATCGGTCGCTTCGGAGGCGGCCTTGCCGATCTGCGCGCTGGCAGTCCCGGCAGCGAGCAGGGTCAGCGAAGTGGCGAGTGCGAGCAGGGTCTTGTTGATCATGGGAAAGGTCCTCCAAAGGTTGTCGATGAACCGATGGTGATGCCATCGGCGTGCGCGGCCTGTCGGCGACAGCCGCGTATCGCTGGGCGGGCTGCCCTACAACCTCGCCCCTTCCCGGACCGAGTGCGAGCACGACGGCGGCATGGGTGGCGTGTTGCCCGAAACCGGCGCGCGAAGCCCGCCGACTCGATCTGCATCTGTGCATTGCATCGCTCCCAAAGTGATACTCATCGAGGAATTAATCGCCACCTTGTTGCGTTGGCGATTCTCGCTTCGGGTCTGATCGCATCGGCCGGAAAGCACCGCCTGGCTTGAATTCCCATGGGAATGCGGCGCAATGGTGCATCGTTCGCGGGCACGGATTTTGCGCAACCTGATTGCAGTTTCTGCACACATCAACATCAGGGAGCTTTTTCACATGACCCACGAAAGCGAAGCCGATCCGGATCAACCGCGTGCACAGGGAACGCGCCGCCGTTCCCTCCTGAAGGCCGGCCTGGCCCTTCCCCTCGGCACCAGCGCGCTGCTGGCCGCATGCGGCGGCGGAGGCAGCAGCAGCAGCGGCTTTTCGCCGACGCCGGTGGCCGTGGCACCACCACCCTCGCCCGCGGTGGTGCCGACGCCGCCCGTCGATCCGCCACCGCCGAGGCCGGTCGACAAGGCGGTGAAGAACGTGCGCGTTCTCAACCTGCAGACGCCCTCCACATCGCCACTCCCCGACCAGCGACTGAAGGACGAACCCATCGAGACCTACACGCGGCGCGTGTTGCAGGCCAAGTTCGACCTGCTGCGCGATGCGCTGGCACAGGGCCTCCCAAAGAAGAGCGCTCCCACCGACCTCTGCTTCTTTGTGGTGCCCGAGTTTTTCTGGAATGTGAACTGGGATGCGGTGAGGAACGAGGAGGAGATCAAGGCCTTCTCGGCCACCTGCGTGATCGAGGTTCAGAAGCACGTGCGCGCGCTGATCGCCTTGTTCCCGCAGGACCAGTACGGCAAGCTGGCGCTGCTGCCCGGCACTGCGCAGGTTCTGATGAAGCAGCTGGTCGAGCCTCCCGCGGCGCCGGCCCCGCAAGGCGGCCCGGTGAAAGACGAGGACCTTCCGCCCTACGAAGCGCTCAACTACGTGCTGGTGATCGACAACTTCAGCAAGGCCAACCCCGACGGCAGCCGGCCGATCGCGATGTGGCCCAAGCGCAATGTGTCATGGATCGATTTCGACACGGACGGGGGCACGCAACTCCTGAAGGACGGCCGGGCCTACTGGAAGGTGCGGCTGGGCCACCTCGATATCCTGGTGCTGATGGAGTCGACCACCACCGCCGCCTACTACGCGGACGGCAAGCAGTACAAGGGGTTCGACAACGACCCGCTGGGCGGCGTGCCCTTCGGCGTGGACGTGTGCCTCGACTACATGGCGTCGTACACCGAGAAGCAATACCTGCGGATGTCGCAGATCGAGGACACCAACTACATCATCGACTTCCTGCTCGCCGCCGGCATGACGGCCGATCCCGAGAGTCACAAGTACCTGCCTTCGGTGCAGTACATCGTGCGAAACGACGGCTACTACGAAGGTGCCTGCGAGATCTTCCAGCTCTCGGCGCCGACCACCAGCGAAGGCATCGCCAAGCGACCCGGCAACGCGCGCGTCGCGCAGACCGCGGTGGCGAATCTGCCGCCGAACACCATCCTCTTCGACGCCTACTTCGATGTCCATCCGCTGGGGCAATATCCCGAGATCCCCGCCGTTCCCGACATCCCGGACCTTCCTACCGAACCGCTGCCCTCGCCGTTCGTGCCGACGGCTTCGGCCTAAGCCGCGCGCCGCGTGGCCGCCCACTCGGCCAGGATCCGCACCGCCTCGCCGTCCATCCTCTGCTCGGCCGGCAGGCTGCGCTGCGCGAGCGTCGCGCCCGACTCGATGCGCAGCGCCTCCACGTCGATCGGATGGCGCGCGGCCACGGTCACGCCGTCGAAGGCCTCGCCCGACTGCGCGAGCGAGGCCGCGTAGTAGAGCTGCGCGATGCCCGCGATGTGCATCGCCGCCACGCACATGGCGCAGGGCTCGCACGAGGTGTAGAGCTCGCATCCCGAGAGGTCGACGCTGCCAAGCTTGCGGCAGGCGTCGCGGATGGCCTCGACCTCGCCGTGCGAGGTGGGGTCGTGGTGCGCGACCGAGTGGTTGAAGCCCTCGCCGACGATGGCGCCGTCCTTCACGACCACGGCGCCGAAGGGCTCGGTGCCGGGTTCGTGCAGCGCCTGCGCGGACAGCGCGAGCGCGCGTTGCATGAAGCGTTCCTGGTACATGGTGTTCAGACCTTTCGAATGGCTGCGCCCTCGGGCGCGAGGGAAGAGGATGGCATGGCGCGCGGCGCGAACAGCCCCGCGGTGGCCGCGCCATAGCGACGCGGATCGAAGCGCAGCAGCAGCGGCAGCAGCACGAGCACCACGGCGCCGAGGTAGGCCCAGGCGAGCGCGAAGCCGCCGGTGTGCTCGCGCACCCAGCCGGTGACGAAGGGCGCGAGCGCCGCGATCATGAAGCCCAGGCCCTGCATGAAGCCTGCGAGCGCGCCGGCCTGCGCGGGATCGGGCAGGTGGTCGAGCGCGAGCACCATGCACAGCGAGAACGCGCCGCCGAGGCCGAAGCCCAGCGCGAGCGCGATGGCCGGGGCCGGCACGGGCGCATGCAGCGCGAGCGCGCAGAAGCCCGCGAGCTGCGCGGCCAGCGTGAGCGCGAGCCAGGGCCGCAGGTCGCGCCCGCGGCTGCGCGCGAGGGCGGGCATGGCGAGCGCGCCCACCACCTGCGCGAGCGTCATCAGCGCGAGCACCGAACCGCCCTGCTGCGCGCTCCAGCCCTGCTGGGCATAGAAGTGCGGCAGCCAGGCCACGAGACTGGTGTAGCCGCCGTTGACGAGGCCGAAGCAGATCGCCAGCAGCCAGGCGCGCGGGCTCGCGAAGCAGCGCAGCCACGAGAGGCCGCGGCGCGGCGCATCGGCCGTGAACTCCATGCGCCGCATGTTGAGCCAGTACAGCAGCGCGAAGACCGCGGGCAGCGCCCAGATCGCGAGGCCCGCATGCCAGTCGGGATGCGCGCCGCCGAGCGCCTGCGCGACCCAGGGGCTGGCGATCGCACCGAAGCCGCCACCACCCATGATCGCGGCCGAATAGAGCCCGGTCATCACGCCGATGCGCGCCGGATAGGCCTGCTTGACCACCCCCGGCATCAGCGCCTGCACCAGCCCGACGCCCGCGCCCGCGAGCGCCGCGCTGGCGAGCAGCGGCGCGGCGCCGTTCGCCCCATAGCGGCTCGCGCAGGCGAGTGCGATGGCCGCGAGGCCCAGCGCGACACCGGCGCGCGCGCCGATGCGCTGCCCCACGGCCGCGCCGCACAGCGAGGTGGCGCCCATCGCGAACATCGGCAGCACCGTGAGCAGCGCCACGGCATGGAAGCCGATGCCGGTGTCGAGGCGAATGGCGCCAAGCAGCGGGCTGCTCGAGGTGAGGAAGGCGCGCAGGTTCAGCGCCACCAGCACGATCACGGCCGCGAAGGCGGTGCCGGCATCGCGGCGGACCTCCGCCTTCACAAGGCGACCACGTCGTCCTGCAGCACGCCGTCGCGCGCCACGATGCGGCCGCCGGCCACCACGAGCCGGCGCACGGGGCGCTCCACCACGGCATGCGCCACGGTCTGCGCATCGACCAGCACCAGGTCGGCACGGTCGCCGACGCCAAGGCCGTAAGCCTCGAAACCGCAGCCGCGCGCACCCGCGTGCGTCACGGTGTCGAGCGCGACCTCGATCTCGTCGTCGCGGCGCAGGTTGTAGCGCAGGCCGATGATCATCGCGCGCTCGAGCATGTCGGGCCGGCCATAGGGCGACCAGGTGTCGCGGATGCCGTCGTTGCCGCCGAGCACGGTCACGCCGGCCTGGCGGCAGGCCAGCAGCGGCGGCACGTTGCGCGAGGGCGGCGCGCTGGTGATCAGCACCACGCCGAGCTTCGCCATGCGCGCGAGCAAGGCATGGCGCTCGCGCTCGCTCACGTCGCCGAGGCAGAAGCCATGGCTGATCGCCACCCGGCCCTGCATGCCCAGCGCCTCGGTGCGCTGCAGGATCAGGTCGAGCGAGAAGGCGCCCATGGCGCCGGGCTCGTGCAGGTGGATGTCGATAGCGCGCTGGTGCCGGTGGGCGATGTCGAACAGCACATCGAGTGACTTCACGGGATCGCCGTCGATGGCGCAGGGGTCGAGCCCGCCGAGCACGTCGGCGCCCGCGGCCAGCGACCGGTCGAGCAGCTCGGCCGTGCCGGGGCGCGCGAGCAGGCCCGACTGCGGGAAGGCGACGATCTGGATCTGCTGCAGATCGCGCAGCGTCTCGCGCGTGCGCAGCGTGCCCTCGAGGTGGCGCAGGCCGGCCTGCGTGTCGACGTCGACGTGCGTGCGCAGCCGCGTGGTGCCGAGCGCGAGGAAGGCCTTGGCCAGCACCAGCGACTGCGCGGCCGCGTCGTGGCCGCTGGCATGGCGGAAGGCGCGCTCGTTCTCGATCTTGTCGATCAGGTTCGTGCCGACCTCGTTGCGGTACCAGTCCAGGCCCCACATCGTCTTGTCGAGGTGGGTGTGGCCCTCGACGAGGCCGGGCAGCAGCAGCGCGCCGCGGCCGTCCTCGACGGCGGCATCGGCCGGCGCGGCGAGCGCGGCGCCGAGCTCGGCGATGCGGCCGTCCTGCACCCGCACGTCGACCGGCGCGGCACCCAGCGGGCGAACGTTGCGGATCAGGAGCGATGGCATGGAGATTCCTTTGTTCTTTGTTGTCTGAAGCATCAGGCGGGCTGCGCCACGGCCGCGCGCGGCGCCGGGCCCGGCGTGACCAGCGCCACGATCACGAACACCAGCGCATTGGTCGCGAGCGCCACCAGCCCGGTGTTGAGCGACTTGAAGGCCAGCGGCGCCGTGGGAAACAGCGTAGCGAGGTTCGCGCCGGTGGTCATCAGGAAGCCGAGCACCGCGCCGCCCGCGACGATGCCCGCGAAGGCCGCGTGCTTGTTGCCGAAGGGCTTCTTCAGGAGGCTGAACAGCAGCGAGGGCAGCAGCTGCGTGAGCAGGCTGGAGGCGAAGATCGCCACCGCCACGATGGTGGTGCCGCCGCGAAGCACGAAGTACACCGCCACCAGCGCAAACAGCGGCAACACGCCGCGCGCCACGCGCGACACCTGGCGGTCGGTGGCGTGCGGCGCGAAGCCTTCCTTGTAGACGTTCTTGCCGATCACGGTGGAGGCCGTGAGCAGGATCATCGAGCCCGGCACCAGCGCCGTGAGCACGCCGGTGCCGCCGATCACGCCGACGAACCAGGGGTCGAAGCTGTGCTTGACGAGGCCGAACAGGGCCAGGTCGACGTCGGAGCCCTTGAGCCCCGGCACCTGCAGGATGGCCGCGAAGCCGACCAGGAACAGGAAGGCGATCACCACCTGGTACAGCGGCATCAGGATGGTGTTGCGGCGCACCGCGCTCGCGCTGCGCGCGGCATACACCGAGGTGAGGTTGAACGGGTAGAGGTAGTAGCCCAGCGCCGTCAGCAGGATGGTCGAGTTGTACCAGGTGAGGTTCAGCCCTTCCTTCGGGAATTCGAAGAAGCCCGGGTTGGCCGCGTGGATGGCGGTGAACATCGGCGCCACGCCGCCGTAGTAGTGCCAGGGCAGGTAGAGGCCGAGGAACACGGCGAGCGCGAGGATGAGCACGTCCTTCACGATGGCGATGCTGGCCGAGCCGTGGATGCCCGAGAACAGGATGTAGCTGACCATCACCAGCGTGCCGATCCAGATCGCCACCGGCGGCGCGATCGAGCCGTACGAGGCCTCCGAGACGATGATGCCGAGCCCGCGCAACTGGATGGTCAGCAGCGCGACCATGCCGCCGAGCGCGACCACCGACACCAGCACGCCGAGCGGGCGGCTGTCGTACTTGTGGGCGAAGAAGTCGGAGAACGACACCAGCTTGTGCGCGGTGGCGTAGCGCCACACGGCCGGCAGCATCCAGAAGGCCATGAGGTAGGCCAGCCCGCCATAGGCCAGGATGTAGAAGGCCGGCGAGCCCTTGCTGTACGACCAGCCGCTGGCGCCCAGGAAGGTGAAGGTGGAGAACGATTCGCCCGCCATCAGCAGGAACACCATGATCGCGCCGAGCCCGCGCCCGCCGAGCGCCCATTGCTCGAGGCTCATGGTGCGGCCGCGCCGCGCCAGCACCGCGAGGGCCAGCGCGCCGACCACGAACAGCGCGATCACGCCGAGCGCGGCGTTCATCGCGCGTCTCCCTGCGTTGCCGGCGCGTCGAGGTCGCCCTCGGCGCGGTCGATGACCACCATGATCAGCGAGGTCAGCACCAGCCAGAGCACGTTCCACACCATCAGGAAAGGCATGCCGAGCACGAAGGTGGGCGCGACCGAGGACAGCCAGCCCCCGCTGAAGAAGGCGGCGACCGGCAGCGCGGCCAGCCATTTGGCGGATTTCATGTGTGTCTCCGTTGTCGTGTGTGGTTGTGGATACCTGGACTTTTGGTCAACCATATCATTTTATTTTGGTTAACCAAATTTCCGCGAATGGTACGAAGCGGGCCGCACCGCGTCAATCCGGGGGCTTTCCCCGGGGTGGCGCGACGCAGGCAAAATCCGCCTGCCTATGCCCGCCACCCGCAAGCCTTCCGCGCCCGCACCCTCCCCCGAGCCCACCGACGCCGATGGCGCCAACGTGGACGAACGCGTCTATGCCGCCGTCTCCAAGGCGCTGCTCAGCGGCAAGCTGCGGCCCGGCACGCCGCTGCGCGAGCGCGCGCTGGCCGAGGCGCTGGGCTGCACGCGCGGCGCGGTGCGCAAGGTGCTGGCGCGGCTGGGTTCAGAGAAGCGGCTGGTGCTCGAGCACAACCGCGGCGCCTTCGTGCCCAACCCGTCGATCGAGGACATGCGCGGCACCTACCGCGCGCGCCGCATCGTCGAGGCCGGGCTCGTGACCACGCTGTTCGGCCAGCTCGCGCGCGAGCAGGTGACCACCCTGCGCAAGCACGTGCAGGCCGAGCAGAAGGCCTTCAAGGAAGGCCGGCGCGAAGACGCGGTGCGCCTGGCCGGCGACTTCCACCTGCTGCTGGCGCAGATGGCCGGCAGCGAGGAACTGCTGTCGTACATCGGCCGGCTGATCGCGAACACCGAGCTCTACAAGGCGCTCTACGACTCGGCCGAGGCCGCGAGCTGCGCGCCGCGCGAACACGAGCAGATCATCGATGCGCTGACCGCCGGCAAGTCGCTCGACAAGGCGCTGGCCGTGGCGCTCGAGCACCTCGACGAACTCGAACGGCGCGTGATCGCGGGCGCGGCGGCCGAGCAGGAGACCGACCTCGCGACGCTGCTCAACGGCGGCGCGGACGACCCGCACCACGGGCACGGCCACTGAGGCAGGCACGTTTCGGCCGCGGCCGAAGTGTCCGCGCGCGGCCTTCGCGATGATCGGCGCGCCATGCCGACCACCACCACCCTCGCCGCTTCAGCCAAACCGCGGGGCCCCATCCTCGAATGGGCGCTGCTCGTGCTGCTCGCCACCTGCTGGGGCGCCTCCTACACCTTCATCAAGATCGGCGTCGCGACCCTTCCGCCGGTCACGCTGATCGCGGCGCGCACGCTGATTGCGGGCCTGCTGCTGCTGGCCGTGCTGCGGCTGCGCGGCCTGCGGCTGCCGCGCGACGCGGCCAGCTGGCGCCGCTTCGCGCTGCAGGCCGGCCTCAACAGCGTGCTGCCCTTCACCTTGATCGCCTGGGCCGAACGCAGCGTCGACGCCGGCCTCGCGACCATCCTCAACTCGACCTCGCCGATCTTCATCTTCCTGCTGAGCCTGGGCCTGGCCGGCACCGAGCGGCCCACGCTGCGGCGGCTGTTCGGCGTGGCGGCCGGGCTGGCCGGCATCTGCCTGATCGTCGGCGTCGAGGCGCTCGGCGGCCTCGGCCGGTCGCTGTGGGCGCAGCTCGCGCTGGTCGCGGCCGCGGTCTGCTACGGCTGCGCCGCGATGTTCGGCCGCGTGTTCAAGGGCCTGGACCCGATGCTGCCGGCCGCGGGCTCGCTCGTGAGCGGCGCCGCGCTGCTGCTGCCCGCGAGCCTGCTGATCGACCGCCCCTGGACCCTCGCCCCCTCGGCCGCGTCGCTGGCCGCCGTGCTCGCGCTCGCCGTGGTCTCGACCGCGCTGGCCTTCACGATCTACTTCCGGCTGATCCGCACCCTGGGCCCGATGTCGACCTCCGCCCAGGCCTACCTGCGCGTGCCGATCGGCGTGGCCATCGGCGTGCTGTTCCTCGGCGAGCGGCTCGCGCCCACCGCGTGGGCCGGGCTTGCGTGCATCATGGCCGGCGTGATCGCGATGACGCTGCCCGCGCGCGGCGCCATCCCCCTGCCCTTCTTTCGGAGATGAACCCATGCTCGAACTCAGGCCCAACTGCGAATACTGCGACAAGGACCTGCCGCCGAACGCGACCGATGCGCGCATCTGCAGCTACGAATGCACCTACTGCGCCGACTGCGCGCAGCACGTGCTGCACGACGTCTGCCCCAACTGCGGCGGCGGCTTCGCGCCGCGGCCGATCCGGCCGGCGACCGAAAGGCGGCCGGGGGTGTTCCTGGGCAAGCAGCCGGCGTCGGTGCAGCGCAAGCATCTGAAGTGGGAGCGCGACACGCTCGCGGACTTCATCGCCTCGGTGCAGGCGATTCCGCCGGCGCAGCGCTAGGGCGACGGGCCCGTCGCGGCAGGCAAGGCCGGAAACCGCCGCCGCACCAACCGCTCGATGTCCGGCGGCACCTCGATGCCGATGCGCAGGATCACGCTCGACATGGCCTTGCCGTAATTGTCCAGCGCGAGCGTGCGCGAGACGCCACCGGCCAGGGCGCCGTGCAGCACGAAGTTCATGCCGTGGATGTTGTCGGCCACGTGGCGGTCCACGCGCTCGGCCACCTTGTAGAAGGCCTTGACCTTCTCGGCCGTCAACTGCTCGACCAGGTACGGATGGAACGCGGGTTCGTAGGCGAACACGCCCACGTTGAAGATGTTGCCCTTGTCGCCGGAACGGCTGTGCGCGAGGTAGCGAAGCGGGATCTGCATGGTCTCAGCTTTCGATGGTTTCGAGCCTGAAGTCGATCGCGTCGCGATCCACCAGGGTGGACCACACGCCGATGACCTCGCGCGTGCGGTCGTTGAACGGCAGGCGCTTGCCGGTCGCGGCGATGCCCGACACGGCCATGCCGTCGACCTCGCCGCCGATCTTCTCGGCCATCTCGCGCGTGCGGGTGCGCGCGCAGACGCGCACGGCCACCTCGTAGGGCTCGTGGTCCATGGGCGGCGATGCCTCGCGATGCACGGCGTTGACGCCCAGGTAATCGATGCGCAGCTCCTGCGCCTCCAGCCCGACCATGCGGAAGCGCTCCTCGAGCATGCGTTTGGCCAACTCGGCGCGCGCCATCGCGCCCGGCCCTGCGTAGAAGAACCAGTCCTCGCCGATGAAGCCCTCCTTGCAGCCCATCGACACCTTGAGCGTGCGCGGCCGCGCGCGGCCGGTGGCGCCGCTGAAGCGCACGCGGTCCTCGCCGATCTCCTCGACGCGCGCGGTCAGGAAATTCACCACCACGTCGGGCGTCAGGTACAGCGACGGGTCGTGCACCTCGTAGAACATCTGCTCCTTCACCGTGCGCGCATCGACGCGCCCGCCGGTGCCCTGCACCTTGGTGATCACGGCATCGCCGTTGGCCGACACCTCGGCGATCGGCAGGCCGAGGTTCCAGGGATCGGGCACGTCCTTGAAGCCGGGGTCGCTGAAGTAGCCGCCGGTCACCTGCGCACCGCATTCCAGCAGGTGCCCGATGGCCGAGCCCTGGGCGATCAGGTCGACGTCGTGCGGCGACCAGCCGAAGGCATGGATCATCGGCGCGAGGAACAGCGAGGGATCGGCGACCCGCCCGGTGATCACGATCTGCGCGCCCTCGTCGAGCGCCCGGACGATGCCGTCGGCGCCCGCATAGGCCTCGGCCGAGATCAGGCTGGGGCGCAGCGTCTCGAGCGCGGCGCCGCTCTCCATCACCGTGTCGGCGAGTTCGAAGATGCGCTGCGTCAGGTCGTCGCCCACCACGGCGGTGATCCGCACGTTGCGGTGGCCGAGCTCGGCGCAGATGCGCGCGGTGGCCTCGGCCGCGGCCACGGGATGGATCCAGCCGCCGTTGGTGATGATCCGCGTGCCCTGCGCCAGGCAATGCGGAAGCACGCGCCGCATGCGCTCCTCGAGCAGGGTCTCGTAGCCCGCGAAGCCCGGGTCGGCGCGCTTGCGCGCCTGGGCGAAGGACACGGTCGCCTCGGCCATGGTCTCGAAGCACAGGAAGTCGAGCTGCCCGAGCTTGGCGCTGACGACCGCCGGCTCGATCCGGTCGCGCCACCATCCCGAGCCGCAGCCGATGCGCACGCTGGTCTTGTTCCTCATCGCGTCTTCTCCCTCAATCGATCCGGATGCCCGCGTCCCTGATGACGCGCGCCCACTTCTGGTCCTCGGCCTTCAGGTAGGCGGCGAACTGCGCGGGCGTGTGGCCCACCGGGATCGCGCCCCAGCCGCTCAGCTTCTGCCGCACGTCCTGCATGTCGAGCGCGGCCCTCACGCCCTGGTTCCAGGCCTCGATGGCCGCGGGCGGCGTGCCCTTGCGCGCGAGCAGTCCGAACCATGCATTGACCTCGTAGCCCGGGAGCCCTGCCTCCGCGAAGGTCGGCACCTCGGGCAGCGCCGGCACGCGCTGGCTGGTGGTGACGGCCAGCGCGCGCACCTTGCCCGCGTGGATCTGGGGCAGCGAGGCCGGCAGGTTGTCGAACATGGTGTCGACGTGGCCGCCGAGCAGGTCGGTGATCGCCGGGGCCGAGCCCGGATAGGGCACGTGCATCAGCTGCACCTTCGCGAGGCTGTTGAACAGGGCGCCCGACAGATGGGGCGAGCCGCCATTGCTGGTCGAGGCGAAGCTCACGCCGCCGGGCCTGGCCTTCTCGGCGGCCACGAGGTCCTTGAGCGACCTGAACGGCGACGCCGCGCCCACCACCAGCACGTTCGGCGTGTTCACCACCAGCGTGACCGGATCGAAGTCGGTGTAGGCCACGCGGATCGACTTGTTGAGGTAGGGGTTGGTGATGGTCGAGAAGGTGCCCATCAGCACCGTGTAGCCATCGGCCGGCTGGTTCAGCACGGCCTGCGCGCCGATGGTGGTGGCACCGCCCGGGCGGTTCTCGACCACCACGGGCTGGCCGAACGAGGCGCCGAGCTTCTCGGCCAGCAGGCGCGCCACCAGGTCGGTGGTGCCGCCGGGCGGCGTCGGCACCACGATGGTCAACGGCTTGGCGGGAAATGGCGCCGCGAGCGCGGCGCCGGCCGACATCGCGGCCCAGGCGGCCGCGGCCAGCCACCGGTGCGGGATCTTCATCTGTCGTCTCCGTTTCGTTGTTCGGGCCGCTGCATTCCCGCGGTCGTCGGTCTCGATACTGACCGGGCCGCCCTCGGCGCGCCAAGCGAAAGTCGGGCACTTCAGCTGTGAAGAATATTCACCGTGCCCAGCGCCGGGCCTACGATGGCGCGATGGAGAAACGACCGAACCAGATCGACCGGCTCAGCGACGTGGCGCTGTTCGTGCGGGTGGCGGAGCGCGGCAACTTCTCGATGGCGGCCAAGGACTGGCACCTGTCGCCCTCGACCGTCAGCAAGCTGGTGGACCGCCTCGAGGGGCGCCTGAAGGTGCGGCTGTTCGACCGCACGCCGCGCGCCGTGACCTTGACGCCCGCGGGCCGCATCTTCTACGGCAAGGCGCTGGCCTTGCTCGAAGCGGCCGAGAGCGCGCAGAGCGCCGTCATGCAGGAACACGACGACGTGCGGGGAATGCTGCGCGTGCATGCGCCGCCCGTGTTCGCGCGGCACGACCTCGCGCGGCTGCTGCCGGACTTCCTGGCCCGCCATCCGCAGGTGCGGGTCGAGCTCTTCGTGGGCCTCGACACGCCCAGCCTGATGCAGCAGGGCCTCGACGTGCTGATCCACTCGGGCCATCTGCCCGATTCCTCGATGGTGGCGCGGCAGCTGTCGACCGTGCGCTGGATCGTCTGTGCCTCGCCCGCCTACCTCGCGCGGCACGGCACGCCGCGGCGGCCCGAGGACCTGCTGCGCCACAACTGCCTCAACTTCGTGGGCCGCGAGGCCTGGAACCACTGGCAGGTCGGCGGGCCCGAGATGCCGCGGGAACAGCTCGCGATCGGCAATGTCTCGGCCAGCGACGGCGGCGTGCTGCTGGAGATGGCGCGCGGCGGCGCCGGCATCGCGCGCCTCGGCGACTTCCACGTGCGCGCCGACATCGACAGCGGCCGCCTCGTTCCGCTCTTCCTGAGCGAGGCCTTCGAGGAGGTCCCCGTGCTCGCGGCCTACCACCACCGCAAGCACCTGAGCGCGCGCATCCAGGCCTTCGTCGACTTCATGGCCGAGGCGCTGGAGGCGCGCAACCGGGACATGGATGCGTGGCTGGCGGCGCTCGGCGGATCGGTGGGGCGTCCTGCCGCGTGATCGGCTGGCGGCGGCGGCGCACGAGGCCTTCGATGTCGCACGCGATCGCGAGGGGTTCACCCTCGCTGAGGAAGCGCTCGCACCGCAACGCCATGAAGACCGGGTGCCGTTCGCGGATGCGCCGCGTTTCGCTGATCCGGTCGCCGTTGAGGTAAGGCCTGCCCAGTTGGCGCTCGACCACGCGTTCGACGCAGCGCTCGAGCTCGAAGGACGGCAACAGCAGCGCGGTGAGCGGATCGCCTTCGATCGCATCCCGCAAGGCCGGGTAGCGCTCGCTCACGCTGGCCGGATAGGTCATGAAACCCGAGGACATCGCGATCACGGTCGGCGCGGTCGCCGCGGCGCGAAGCTGTTCGTAGGTTTCGATGTTGCGCGCCGCATAGCCCGCGTACCCATGGCGCGCCATGAAGGCCGCGACATCGCCCTGTTGCGCGATGAAGACCTGGTCGAGATCGACGAAGCGCCAGGCCAGCCGTTGCGCGAGCAGCGGGCCGACGGTGGTCTTTCCGGCGCCACCGGGACCGATGAGATGAACGAGGGGAATCAATGCGAAGGAACGAGGAGTGCGACAGGTGCCGCGGCATTCTGAAGCACCGCGGCCGCCGCGCTACTCGGCCTTGATGTTCCCCTTCGCGACGATCGCGCCGAACTTCGCGTCCTCGCCCTGCAGGAAGGCGGCGAACTCCTTCGGCCCCGCGCCCAGCGGCGTGACGCCGCCCTCCTCGAAATTCCTGCGCACGCCCGGGTTCGCGAGCACCTGCGCCAGCGCGGCATGCAGCTGCGCGACGATCTGCGGTGGCGTTCCCTTGGGCGCGAAGATGCCCTGCCAGACCGACACGTCGGCGCCGCGCCACGCGGGCACGCTGGCCAGCGGCGGCGCTTCGGGCATGGCGGCCGAGGCGGTCTCGGACATCACGCCGTACACGCGCAGCTTGCCCGCGCGTGCCTGCTGGATGACCATCGACAGCGGCAGCACGGCGAGGTCGAGCTGGTTGCCGCTGAGGTCGCTCACGATCTGCACGCCGGTGCGGTACGGCACATGGACCATGTCGACGCCGCCGCGCTGCTTGAGCAGCTCGCCGCCCAGGTGCAGCGAGGTGCCGACGCCCGAGCTCGCATAGCTGTACTTGCCGGGCGCGGCCTTGAGGTCGGCATACAGCGCCTCGCTGGTCTTCGGCTGCAGCGCGGGCTTGCCGACCAGCGCCAGCGGCTGGGCCCCGAGCAGCGTGACGGGCACGAGGTCGGCGAGGCCGTCGTAGCGCACGGTGGAAGGCGTCACCATCTTCGCGATGACCACAGTGCTCTCGACCGACAGCAGCAGGGTGTAGCCATCGGGCCTGGCGCGCACGGCCTTCTCGGTGCCGATGACGCCGCCGGCGCCCGACACGTTCTCGATCACCACCGGCTGCCCGAGCCGCGTGGCGAGCTCGGGCGCGATCCAGCGCGCCATGACGTCGACGTTGCCGCCGGCACCGTAGGGCACGATCAGGGTGATCGGGCGCGCGGGCCAGGCGGGCTCGGCGAGGGCCGTGGTGGCGCAGGCAGCGAAGGCCAGGGCGGCGAGCAATGCGCGGCGGCGTGCGGTGTCGAGGTGCATGGCGGGGTTCCTTCAGTCGCGGTTCGTTTCCAGGGGAGCAGCCTGCTCGCGCTCGAGCGCGGCGATCTCGCGTTCGAAGTCGGCGCGCAGGTTGCGCTTCGCGTCGTCGTCGAGCCAGCAGGCGTCGACGCCCGCGAGGCTGAAGGCGCGCGCCTGCGCCCAGCCCCAGCCGCCACCCTCGAGCACGGTGGCGTAGGTGTGGCTGAGGTCGGTGTGGAACATCGCGGGGTCGTCGGTGTTGAGGCTGACCGGCAGGCCCGCGTCGACCATGCGCTTCACGCTGTCGAGCCGCCGCCGCTGGTTGCGCACCACGCTCGTGATGCCGCAGACGCAGAAATGCACGCCGCGGTCGCGCGCGCGCCGCAGGCCGTCGTCGCTGGCCAGCAGGTTGTAGCCATGGTCGAGCCGGTCGCAGCCCAGCAGGTGGATGCAGTCATCGACGTTGGAAGGCGGCGCCTCCTCGAGCGTCTGGTTGTCCTCGCAGACATGGGCGGTGCGCTGGAGGCCGGCGCGGCCCGCGCGCTCGAACAGGGCCGCGAAGCTGGCGGGCGGACCCGCGCGCTCGGGGCCGTCGAGGCCCACGCCGACGACCAGGTCGGAGCGCAGGCCGAGGATGTCGTCCATCGCACGCTCGGCGCTGTCGAGCGGCAGGCCACGGTCGAAGGAAGCGATCAGCAGGCCCGAGCAGCCGAAGTCCTGTCGCGCGGCGCGCAGGCCGGCCACCAGCCCCTCGACCTGCACGCGGTACGGCACGCCCGTGGGCATGAAGTACTGCGGGTTGAACGACAGCTCGACATGGCGCGCGTTGCTGCTGCGCGCGGCGTCCTCCACGGCCTCGTAGGCCACGCGCTCGAAATCGGCGCTGCTGCGCACCGCCTGCGCCGCGATGCGCAGCACGTCGATGAAGTCGTAGAAGTCGCGGTAGCTGTAGAGCGTGTCGACCGGGCGCGGCAGCGGCAGTTCGTATTGGCGCGCGAGCGCGACCAGCGTGGCCGGGCGCAGGGTGCCGGCCATGTGGAAATGCAGGTCGGTCTTGGGCAGCCGGGCGAGCAGGTCCGGACGGACCGGCGCGGGGGAGGAAGGGGTGGACATGGACGGCGACGATAGCCACGCCCACCGCCCGCGCCCAGCACAGCGCTGTGCAGCAGGTTATGACAGCGCCGTCATGACCTGGGCCGGTGCGCCAGCTCGCGCGCGGCCGCCGTCAGCTCGCCGCGCAGCCAGCGCATGGCCTGGTTCTTGTGCGTGCGCTCGTGCCACACGAGGCGGTAGCGGTGCGGCTTGATCTTCGCGGGAAAGGGCACGATCGCGAGCGGGTACTGGCGCGCGAAGTCCTCGGCCAGCAGGCGGCCGGTGGTGAAGACCAGATCGGTGCGCGCGAGGATGGCCGGCGCCATGCCGAGGAACTGGGTGTGCATCGCCGTGTGGACCGACACGCCGAGCTCGGCCAGCTGCGCATCGATGATGGTGCCCTGCCCCGGCACGTGCTCGAGCGAGGACAGGTGGCGCGCGCGCCGGTAGTCGTCGAGCGTCATCGGCGCCCTGGCCAGCGGATGGCCCTCGCGCACCAGGCAGACCATGGGTTCGGTCAGCAGGCTGGCGGCGCGCAGGTGGCCGGGCAGCTCGGGCCAGATGGTGATGACCATGTCGACCTCGCCGTCGGCGAGCTGGCGGTAGTGCTCGAAGCGCGAGCCCAGGCCGCGGATCACCACGTCGCACTCGGGCGCCTGCCGCGCCACGCGCTCGGCGATGTCGGCGAAGAACTGGCGCGGCAGGAAGTCGTAGGTCGCGATGCGGAAGCTCTGGCGCAGCTCGCGCGGCTCGACCGGCCCGGCCTCGGCGGTCAGCAGCGACATGTCGGCCAGGATGCGTCGCGTGGGCACGGCCAGTGCCTGCGCGCGCTCGGTCAGCACCATGCGGTTGCCCACGCGCACCAGCAGCTCGTCGCCGGTGAGCTGGCGCAGCACCTTGAGGTGGCGGCTCAGCGCGGACTGCGCCACGCCGAGCTTGGCCGCGGCCTGCGACACGCTGGCCTCGCTCAGCAGCACGTGGAGCGAGCGCAGCAGCGATTCGTCCAGTCGGCGGTCATGCTCGCCGGTGTCGGGCAGGGACATGGTGTTCGGGTCGAAGAGGGAGGCGGTAGGTCCGCGGGCAAGGGATTCTGCCCGTGCGCCGCATGCGCAATTTTTGCGCCGCGGCCCGAAGTCTTTACACGGCTTTGATACGCCCCCTCCTACGCTGTCGCTCTTCCTTCATCCCCGAGCTCTCTCGATGCAAAGATCGATCCGCGCCGCCTCCTCGGCACTCGCCCTCCCCACCCTGATCGCCGCCGCCTTCGCGCTGCCCGGCGCGGCCTTCGCGCAAGCGGCCGGCGATGCACCGGCACCGGCCGCCTCGCCAGTCACGGCCAACATCGCGCTGACCACGAACTACAAGTTCCGCGGCCAGGACCAGGACATGCTCGGCAGGAACGACTACGCCAAGACCCGCGGCGCCAAGCCCGCCATCCAGGGCGGCTTCGACTACGCCTTCGGCGACAGCGGCTTCTATGTCGGCAACTGGAACTCCAGCGTCAACTGGCTCCAGGGCAACAGCGTCGAGGTCGACCTGTACGGCGGCTACAAGTTCAAGGCCGGCCCGCTGGACATGGACGTCGGTGCGCTCACCTACATCTATCCGGGCAACTCCCTCGGCAACACCACCGAGCTCTATGGCGCGGCCACCTATGCCAACGAGAGCTTCGGCGCCCTCACGCTGAAGTACTCGCACACGGTGTCGAAGGACTACTTCGGCTTCGCCGGCAACAAGCTGGGCTCGGGCCTCGAGGGCACCAACACGGGCTACCTGAACCTGTCGTACAGCAAGGAGATCCTGCCCAAGGTGACGCTCAAGGCCGCGGTGGGCTACACGGCCCTGTCGAGCGACATCCGCAGGAACACGGCCTACAAGAGCTATGTCGACTACAACGTGGGCGCCAGCTACGACTTCGGCGGCGGACTCACGCTCGCCGGCTCGGTGCAGGGCGCGAACCAGAAGAACGCATACAACGCCGCGGCCGGCCCGCTCTACGACTTCGGCTTCTACACCGTGCAGCAGGTCTACTCGCCGAACAAGCCGCGCTTCATCCTCACGCTGGCCAAGACGCTCTGACGAAGACGCCGGCGGCCGTCGGCATCAATCGATGCTGATGTTCGCCGCCTTCGCGACCTCCGCCCACTTCACGCGGTTGTCGTGCACCGTCTTGCGGAACTGCGCGGGCGTCTCGATGCGGATGGTGTTGCCCTGGCTCTCGAACTTCTCGCGGATCTCGGGCTGCTCGAGCACCGTCTTCACGGCGGCGTTGAGCTTCTCGACGATGCGCGCGTCGGTGCCCTTGGGCGCGAAGATGCCGAACCAGATCGAGCTGTCGAAGCCCTGGGTGCCGGGCAGGCCGCTCGAGGCGATGGTGGGCACTTCCTTCACCGCGGCCACCGGCGTGGCGGTGGTCACGCCGAGCAGCCGCACCTTGCCGGCCTTGTAGTGCGGCAGGATGGTCTGGACCTGGTTCATGATGCAGCAGGTCTCGCCGCGCACCACCGAGGTGATGGCCTCGGGGCCGCCCTTGTAGGGCACGTGGACCATGTTGAGCCCGAGCCGCGCATTGAACTCGGCGAAGGCCATGTGGGTGCCGGCACCGTTGCCGGTGGAGGCGTAGTTGTACTTGCCGGGGTTGGCCTTGACCAGCTCGACGAATTCCTTGAGCGTCTTCACGTTGATGACGTCGGGGTTGATCGTCAGCACGTTCGAGACGTCGAGCACCGGCGCCACCGGCACGAAGTCGGCCTCGACGTCGAAGGGCAGCTTCTTGTAGAGCGCGGCATTGCTGCCATGGGTGGCGGCGGTGCCGAACGAGAGCGTGTAGCCGTCGGGCTTCGCATGGGCCACGTACTCGCTCGCGATGTTGCCGGCCGCGCCGGCGCGGTAGTCGATGATCACCGGCTTGCCGAGCTGGCGCGTCAGCGGGTCCTGGATGGTGCGGGCCACCACGTCGACGCCGGAGCCGGCGGGAAAACCCATGATCAGCGTTACGGGCTGTTGCGGCCAATCGGCCTGCGCATGCGCCACGGGCGCGATCGACGCGCACAATGCAGCGGCCGTCAGCAGCGCGCGCAGGTGCCGGCTCGGGAAGTGGAAAGGGGGCATGGCTGTGGTCCTCGGTTCGGGCGGTGCAGGCCCGGATTCTGGCGCGGTGCTCATACCTGCTTCGGCATGTGCTTATGCGCGACACACCTCCGGCGCGCCGGCTCTCCATAATCGCCCCATGGTTCGTCCCACACAACATATTCATCCCCAGCGCGAACCGGTGGCGGTGCGCGCCGCGGCCACCGTGCTGCTTTTGCGCGATACCGCGGCCGGCATCGAGGTGCTGATGACGCGCCGCTCGGCCACCGCCAGCTTCGCGCCCGGCGCCTACGTCTTCCCCGGCGGCCACATCGACGCGGCCGACGAGGTCGCCGCGCGCACGGCCGCGCGCCGCCCCACGCAGAGCCCGCTGCAGGCCACCCAGGCGGTGGCCGCGATCCGCGAATGCTTCGAGGAGCTCGGCGTGCTGCTCGCGCACCATGCCGACGGCCGCCCGGCCGGCGCCGCGGACATCGCCGCGATGGACCGCGACGGCCACGCGGCCGTGCCCTTCGCCGAGCAGTGCGCGGCGCGCGGGCTGGTGCTCGAGGCCGACCGCGTGTTCACCTTCGCGCACTGGATCACCGACCGCGACCTGCCCAAGCGCTTCGACGTGCCCTTCCTGGTGGCGCGCATGCCCGAGGGCCAGGAACCCTCGGCCGACGAGAGCGAGCAGTTCGAGCCGAGCTGGGTGCGCCCGGCCGATGCGCTGGCACGCCACGCGGCCGGCAGCTTCTTCATGATCTTCCCGACCGTGCGCACGCTGCAGCGCATGGCCTCGTATGCGAGCGTCGACGCGGTGCTCGCGGCCTGCGCGAGCGAGCAGCCGCTGTGGACCAGCTGCCCGCGCGGCGGCTTCGTCAACGGCCGCGACGAGCGCTACATGGAGAACGACCCGCCCTTCGGCGAGCTCGCGCTGGTCTGCCCCGACGGCCAGATGCTGCATTCGCTCGACTGGAAGAGCGATGCACCGGTGGCGCTGCTGAAGAACGTGCAGCGCCTGACCGCGCCCAACCCGGGCGCGATGACCGGCCCGGGCACCAACAGCTACATCGTGGGCGACGCGGCCACCGGCCACATCGTGATCGATCCGGGCCCGAACGACCCTGCCCACATCGAGCGGCTGTGGCAGGCCGCCAGGGGCGACATCCGCATGATCGTCTGCACGCATTCGCATGCCGACCATTCGCCGGGCGCGGCGCCGCTGCAGGCGCTGGCCGGGGACGCGAAGCCGCCGATCCTGGGGCTGTCGTCGGCGCCCACGGCACGGGCGAGCGCGCGCTTCTCGGCCGAGCGCGAGCTGGCCGACGGCGAACGGCTGGTGCTCGCGGGCACCGGTGCCGATGGCCAGCCGCTCACGCACACGCTGCGCGTGGTCCACACGCCGGGCCACGCGGCCAACCACCTGTGCCTGGTGCTCGAGGAGGACGGGCTGCTGTTCTCGGGCGACCACATCCTCAACGGCAGCACCACGGTGGTCGATCCGCCCGACGGCGACATGACGGCCTACCTCGATTCGCTCGACAAGCTCGATGCGAACTGCGAGGCCGGCGGCGTCGAATTCATCCTGCCCGCGCACGGCCACGTGATCGGCTTCGCGCGCACGGCCATCGCCTACCTGAAGGCGCACCGCCTCAAGCGCGAGGCGAAGATCGCGGCCGCGATGCAGAAGCTGCCCGAAGGCACGCCCGAGCAATGGCTGCCGCTGGCCTACGACGACGTGCCCGAGCGGCTGTGGCCGGTGGCCGCGCGCTCGCTGGCGGCGCACGTGGCGCGCATCCGGCAGCAGGCGGCCGTCGCTTCATGAGCGCACCGCAAAGGCACGACGCCGAGGGCATCCGTCTGGCCAAGCGCGTGGCCGCGCTCGCGGGCTGTTCGCGGCGCGAGGCCGAGCTGCTGATCGAGAACGGGGCGGTGCGCGTCGACGGCCAGCCGGCACTGCTGCCGCAATCGCGCGTGCAGCCACACCAGCAGGTGGAGATCGAAGCGGGCGCGCGGCCCGAACCCGTGCTGCCGGTGACGTTGCTGCTGCACAAGCCGGCCGGCCTGCGCACCGAGGAAGCGCACACGCTGCTGGTGGCCGCCAACCTCGCCGCCGCGCACGGAACGCCGCGCTTCCTGCCCGCGCATGCACGCGGCCAGCACTGCATGACGCCGCTGGAGACCGGCGCCAGCGGCCTGGTGGCCTTCACGCAGGAATTCCGCATCGAGCGCAAGCTGCACGAGGACGCCTCCGTCATCGAGCACGAGATCATGGTCGACGTGGCCGGAGCCGTCTCGCCCGAGCAGCTCGCGCGCTTCGAGCGCACGCCGGCGCGCGTGAGCATCGGCCGCCAGACCCCCGAGCAGACCGGGCTGCGCTTCGCGCTCAAGGGCGCGCAGCCGGGCCAGGTCGCGCACCTGTGCGACCGCATGGAGCTGCGCATCCTCGCGATGCGCCGCATCCGCATCGGACGCGTGCCGCTGGCCGGCCTCGCGCCCGGCCAGTGGCGCTACCTCGCGCCGCAGGAACGCTTTTGACGACGAAGGCTTCGCGCGCCCGCACCGCATGTTCGCGGCCTGCTTTTTTCAGCCAGCGGCTTCGCGCCGCCGACAGGAGACTCCAGCCATGAAGTCCGGATCGACATCCGCCGCCGAGACCGTTCCCTTTCCGCGCCGCCTGCCCGCCACGGTGGCGGCCCTGGCCCTCGCCTCGCTCGGCGGCTGCTCGGTGTTCGAGCCCCTGATGCCCGCACCGGCGCCACCGGCCCCGCCCGCGCCGCCGCCCGTGGTGTCGAAGGACGGCCTGGCGCCGATCACCGAGGACCAGGTCGAGCGCATCCGCGAGCAGATCGCCGCCAAGCCGCCAACCCCGGCCGTGGGCCGCGTGGTGCGCAGCGCCTCGCCGACCATCGAGTCCTTCCTGCGCACCGAGGGCTGCATCACCGCGCGCAACGGCGCGGTGCTCAATCCCTTCGCGGCGCCGGGCCGGCTGTTCGACGCCCAGGGCTTCCAGGGCGGCCCGATGGCGCAGATGCAGTACCACGACAAGACCGCCTGCGTGACCGTCAAGCGAATCCAGAACTGGAAGATGGTGTCGCCCAAGCTGCTGCGCTTCGAGGTGGTGTACGTGGGCGACGACGGCGAGGAGCGCGCGGTCAAGCACCACGAGCTGATGCGGCAGCCCAAGGGCGGGTGGTTGTTCGCGAAGTAGCCGTGCGCGGCGCGGCTCAGCCCGCCGCCACCTTGCGCTGCGAACGCAGCGCCACCGCGAATGACAACTGCGCCACGATCCCCGCCCCCGCGAGCACGATCGCCGAGGCCAGCGCGGGGTTGCGGTGCCCCATGCCCGCGAGCGCGGTGCACAGCGCGCCCACCGCCATCTGCGTGAAGCCGTAGAGGCCCGAGGCCGAGCCGATGATCTGCGGATTGACGCTGATCGCCTGCGTGAGCGCGGCCGGCGAGGCCATGCCGGCACCGACGGTGAACAGGAACATGGCGGCGACGATCAGCGGCACCGACAGGTGGTCGGTGAGCGCGGCGCCCAGCAGCACGAAGGCCGCGGCCACGCTGAGCGCGTTGGAACGGATCATGAGCCGGTCGACGCGCACGCGCGCGATCAGGTGGCTGGTGAGGAAGCTGCCGAGCCACACGCCCGAGACCAGGATCGCGAGGTAGATGCCGGCCTCGTGCGCGGGCCGGTGCAACTGGTCGACGAAGATGAACGGCGCCGAGGCGATGAAGGCGTACATCGAGGTGGTGGCGCAGCCGCCGCCGATGGAGAAGCCGAGGAAGGCCGGCGAGCGCAGCAGCCGCGCGTAGTTGCGCGCGAGCGCTGGCGCGCTGACGGGCGCGCCGGGCCGGCCGGTCTCGGGCAGCAGGCGCCAGGTGAACAGCAGGCCGACGATGCCGAGCGCGAACAGGCCGTAGAAGATCGAGCGCCAGCCCAGGGCGGTGGCGAGCGCACCGCCGACCAGCGGCGCGATGCTCGGGCCCACGGTCACCATCAGGTTCATCAGCGCGAGGCGGCGCGTCGCCTCCTGCGGCTCGGCGGTGTCGCGCACGATGCTGCGCCCGAGCACCAGGCCCGCGCAGCCGCCCATGGCCTGGAACAGCCGCGCGGCGATCAGCGCATGCACGTCGGGCGCGAGCGCGGCCGCCAGTCCGGCGACCGTGTAGAGGCCGAGGCCCGCGAGCATCACCGGCCGGCGGCCGAAGCGGTCGGCCAGCGGGCCGTACACCAGTTGCCCGACAGCCAGGCCGAAGATGTAGAGGCTCACCGTCATCTGCATCTCGCCGATGCCGGCACCGAGGCCGCGCGCGGCGATCGGCAACGCGGGCACGAAGATGTGCATGGCCAGGGTGCCGCTGAAGGTGACGAGCGCGAGCAGCCACAGCGGCGCGTGCGCGGCGCGTGGCGCGGGAATGGCGTTCGTGTTCACTGCTTGCGCGCCTCGCTGCCGCCGGCCGCGAGGCGGTCGCCGTCGTCGGTCTCCCAGCCGCCGCCGAGCGCCATGAACAGCACGATCTGGTCGTCCGACAGCTGCGCCTCGCTGGCCGCCAGCGCGGCATCGCTCGCGGCCAGCGCGCGCTCGGCATCGAGCGTGTCGAGGTAGGCGGTGCGGCCGTTGCGGTAGAGCTGGCGCGCCTGCGCGGCGACGGTGGCGCTCTCGTCGCGCGCGGCCTGCAGCGCGGCGCGGCGGTCGAGTTCGCGCGCGTAGTTGCCGAGCGCCGACTCGGTCTCGCGCAGCGCGGTGAGCACGGTGCCGTCGAACTTCGCGAGCGCCGCGCGCGTGCCGGCCTCGGCCTGCGCGATACGGGCCTGCGCGATGCCGGTGTTGGGCACGGTCCACGAGATCAGCGGGCCGAGGCTCCAGCCGAAGGTGCCCTTGCGGCCGAAGTCCTCGGCCGGGCCGGCCGACGAGGCCGACAGGCCCAGCGTGATCTTCGGATAGAGGTCGGCCGTGGCGACGCCGATGCGCGCGGTGGCCTGGGCCAGGCCGCGCTCGGCCTGGCGGATGTCGGGCCGGCGGCGCAGCAGCGCGGCACCGTCGCCCACGGGCACGGTGCCGGCCACGCGCGGCGGCACGGCGCAGTCGGCGAGCTCGCGCGGAAAGTCCTGCGGCAGCTCGCCCGTGAGCGTGGCGAGGCGGTAGAGCGCGTTCTGGCGCTCGGCCAGCAGCGGCGGCAGCGCGGCCATGAGCTGCTGCAGCTGCGCGCGGGCGCGGCCGGTGTCGAGCGCGCCGGCGCGGCCGGCCTCGTGCAGCTTCGCGGTGACGTCGACCGCCTCCTGCTGCAGCCGCACCGACTTGCGCGCGATCTCCAGCCGCAGGCCGGTGGAACAGGCCTCGGCATAGGCACGCGCGGTGCCGGCCGCGACGTTCACGCGCACCAGGTCGAGCGCGGCGGCGGCCGACGCGGTGCCGGCCTCGGCCGCCTCGGCGGCGCGGCGGATCTGGCCGAACAGGTCGACCTGGTAGGACAGCGACAGGCCGCCGCTGTAGTTGAAGCGGTCCGGCGGCTCGTAGTCCTTCTGCAGCAACTGCAGGCCCGAGACATGGCCGAACGAAGGGCCACCGTTCACGCCGATGACGGGGCGCTTGCCGCCGGCCACCTCGGCCTCGATGGCGCGCTCACGCTCGAGGTTGGCGACCGCCTGGCGCAGGTCGGTGTTGTGCGCGAGCGCCTGCTCGACCAGCCGGTCGAGCCGCGGGTCGCGGTACAGCCGCCACCAGTGCGGCGGCAGCGGCACGGCCTGCAGGCCGGCGGCGGGATCGGCTTCGGCGAAGGGCCGGCCGGCCGCGGGCTGGCTCGCGATGGCCTCGTCGGGCTGGCGGTAATCGGGGCCGACGCTGCCGCAGGCCGCGAGCGCCGCGGCGGCGGCCAGCGCGGCGATGCGCAGCACGGTGCGGGATGCGATGGTCATCATCCTTCCTTCCTGGCGCCGGCCTTGGCCTCGGCATCGGCGGCGGTCTTCTCGCGCTGCGCCTCGGCCTGTTCGAGCACCTGCACCGTCACCGTCTGGCCCGCCACCAGCCGCGCGCCCGCGGGCAGCGGATCGAGCTTCACGCGCACCGGGATGCGCTGCGCGAGCCGCACCCAGTTGAAGGTGGGGTTCACGCTCGGCAGCAGGTTGGCGCTGGTCGAGCGATCGCGGTCGGCGATGCCGGCGGCCACGCTCTCGACGGTGCCGCCGAGCACCGCGCCGCCGCCCATCGGCATCACGTGCACGCGGTCGCCGAGGTGGATGCGCGGCAGCTTGGTTTCCTCGAAGTAGCCCTCGACGTAGAAGGAGCGCGCATCGACCAGCGCAAGCACCGGCCGGCCCGCGGCCGCATAGCTGCCCTGGCGCAGGTCGAGGTTGGTGACCAGGCCGTCGGCCGGCGCGCGCACCTCGGCGCGCTGCAGGTTCAGCCGCGCCGAATCGAGCGCGACCTCGGCCTGCGCGACGGCGGCGCGCGCCTGCTCGACACGCGCGCGGGTCTGTTCGCGCGCCTCCTGCGAGACCAGCGCCTCGAGCCCCGCGTTGCGCGTGTTCTCGCGCTGGGCCTGCGCGCTCATGGCGCGCTGCGCGGCGAGCGCGGCCTGGGCCTGGCGCACGGCCAGGTCGTAGCGCGCGCGGTCGACCTCGAACAGCAGGGTGCCGGCGGCCACCGACTGGTTGTCCTGCACCGGCACGGCCGTGACCAGGCCCGAGACGTCGGGCGCGATCTGGACCACGTTGGCGCGCACGCGGCCGTCGCGCGTCCAGGGCGCGAGCTCGTAGTGGTCCCAGAGGCGGAAACCCGCCCAGACGGCGGCGGCCACCACGGCGGCGGTGACGAGGATGCGCAGCGCGCCGGCGGGCCAGGTGCGGGCGCCGGCCTTGTTGTCGTTGGAAGTGTTGGCGGTCATGGTGTGGTCATTGCAGGGAGGTCGTGGCGCGGCTCAGCGCATAGAGCAGCAGCAGGTAGAGCGCCATGTCGAACAGGGCCGGGTGCCAGACCCAGCGGTAGAGGCCGGTGGCGGCCAGCAGCCGGCGCACGCCCCACAGGGCGAGCAGCGCGGCACCGGCCAGCAGCATCAGCCAGGGCACGTAGAGGCCGTAGAAACTCGCTTCGCCGATCATCGGGACACTCCTTGCGCGGCAACAGGAACAGGAACAGGAACGACGGAAGCCGCGCGCATCGGCGGCGCCTCCGGAAAGAGATTGCGGCGCAGCCCCACCAGCGCGGTGACGGCCGAGCGCGCGTCGGCGCTCGACGTGCTCGCGGCGCCGAGCATCGAGGCCAGCGCCTCGTCGATGCGCGCCAGCAGGCTCGCGGGCCGCGCGGCCACGCGGCCGCCGGCGCGCTGGCGGAAGAAGCGCGCGATGTCGCCGAGCAGCGCGCTCGCCGAGGCCAGCGGCAGCTGCGCGCGCACGCGCTGCAGCGCATCGATGTCGGCGCCCATGCGCAGGTCGCGCAGCGCGTCGTCGGCGGCCACGCCCTCGATGCGGCCGCCGGCCTGCGCGATGCGCGGTGCCAGCAGGCCGATGCGGTCGAGCATGCGCACCGCGTAGGCGTCGCCGGGCACGCCACGGCGCTGGGCCGACGGCGACAGGCTCACGGGCGTGGCCGCGGCCGCGCCGGCCATCTCGCCGAGTTCGCGCCAGGTGGCGCGCTGGATGCGGCGCGCGCTCCAGTCGGCGCCCACCGAACGCACCAGCCGCGTGACGAAGGCCGCGGCCACCACGCCGAAGACCTGGCCCAGCATGCTGTTGATGAAGCTCACGATGTCGGCGGTGGCGGTGTCGTGCATCGCCAGCGTGCCCGAGACGCCGAACAGCAGCGCCATCGCGGCCATGAAGTAGGCCGGCCGCGCCATGTACAGGCCCAGTGCCAGGAACACCGGCGCGCAGACCGCGACCAGCATGCCGAAGTCGTGCACCAGCGGCAGCAGCACCAGCACGTAGAGCGCGGAGATCGGGATCGACCACAGCGTCCACTTGAGGAAGCCCTGGATCGCGGGCACCGGGTCGTCCATGGTGGCGAAGAAGCAGCAGAAGACCGCGGCCATCATGGTGGCGGCCGAGCCCATCGACCAGCCGGTGAGGATCCAGAACGCGCCGCACAGGCAGATGGCGAGCACGGCCGCGAGCGCCGACAGCAGCGCCATGCCGCGGTCGAGGTGCAGCACGCGGTTGCCGAGCGCGGCGACGCGGCGCGGCGGCACCGCGCCCTTCAGGCCGTCGTCGATGTCGGCGCGCAGCCGCGCGCAGGCGCGCCAACCTTCGACCAGTTCCTCGAGCCGGCCCGCGAGCGCGATGCGCAGCGCGCGGCCCCAGGGAGAGATGGAGGCACCGGGTCGCGTGGCGGCGAGCGCGGCAAGGGTCGCGCGCAAGGCCTGCAGGCGCGCATCGTCGGAAGTGCCGGCGCCCTCCTCGCGCAGCCACTGTCCGGTCTGCGTGAGCAGCGCGGCCACGTCGGGTGCGATGGCGCCTTCGGCCTGTTCGAGTGCGAGCAGCCGGTCTTCGACCGCCGACAGCGCGGGCGTGAGCGCGGCCACGCGGTCCTGCATGGCGCGGATCGCGCCGGCGGTCCAGCGCAGGTGCGTGGTGTCGAAGGGCACATGGGTCGACAGGATGCGCAGCTGCGTGATGTCGCCTGCGAGGCGGCGCCGGTCGTCGGCCAGGCGCCTGGGGTCGGCATCGGCGCGGCGCGCGGGCGTGCCCGTGGCGCTCGCGGGCGGCTGCAGCAGGTCGCCGAGCCACTTGCGCGCGTCCTGCAGGGTGCGATCGAGCAGGCCCAGCACGGTGGGGCCCATGCCGGCCGGCAGCACCAGGCTGTGCAGCAGCGTGGCGCAGAAGATGCCCAGGCCGATCTCCTCGACGCGCGCGACGGCGGTGTCGAACAGCGCCTCGGGCGCCTGCACCGAGGGGAAGCCGATCAGCGCGGCGGTGTAGCCCGCGAGCATGAAGACATAGGAGCGCGGCGTGCGGTCGAACAGCGAGATGCACAGGCACAGGCCGACCCACAGCGCGAGCACCAGCGTCAGCAGCTCGGGCGCGTTCGACAGCGCGGGCACCAGCAGCACGGTGGCGGTGCTGCCGATCAGCGTGCCGCAGAAACGGTAGACCGCCTTCGAGCGCACCGCGCCGGCCAGCGGATGGGCGACGACATAGGTGGTCATCAGCGCCCAGAACGGACGCGGCAGGCCGGCGCGGCTGGCGAGGTACATCGCGAGCATCGCGGCGGCGAAGCTCTTGGTGGAGAAGACGATCTCGGCGCGGCTGAAGCGCGGCAGGCTCAAGGCAGGCATCTAGCGTCGCCCCTCGGCCGGTGCGCTGCGGCCCAGCCGTTCCTCGAGCACCGCGAACACGCGCAGGCAGGCCGCGAGGTCCTCGTCGGACACGCCCTCGAACAGCGCGGCGCGCATCAGGCTCAGCGCGGCCTCGATGGGTTCGCAGGCGGCCTCGCCCGCGGGCGTGAGGTGCAGGGTCTTGGCGCGGCGGTCGGCCGGGTCCTCGCGGCGCTCGACATAGCCGGCCTCCACGAGCTGGTCGAGCGAGCGCACCAGCGAAGGCCCCTCGATGCCCAGCGCCTCGGCCAGCACGCCCTGGCGCACGCCCTGCTCCATGCGGCCGATCATCACCACCGGCCAGGCCAGGGTCTGCGACAGGCCCACGTGCGCGACCGCCTTGTCGGCCGCGGCGCGGTAGCCGCGCTGCAGGGTCGAGAACTGCATGCCGAGCTTCATCAGCGCGGCTTCGCGCGCTTCCTTTTTCTTCTTACGGCCGACGGGCGGCGTGACCGGTTCGGCCATGGCGAGGCTCCCAATTAGTTAGCTTGCTATCGATTATACGGGTTTACCCCAGATCGTGCCGGCCATGCCGACGGGCGGGTCATGCGCCGAGCGGCATGACCCGACGAAGAACGTTGGGGAAGAAGAAAGAAAAGTGTGAAGCGCGCCGATAAGCCGGATTCTGTGCACCGGACATCTCTTGCGAAATGCCCGGCGTGACCGCCATTACTCTGGGCCGTCTGTCGCCAGACGGCTCGATGCCACCTACCCGCCAGCTCAGCGGAACCACCTCGATACTGGCCTACTTGGTGTTGCTGCGCGCAGAGATTGCCCGTTTCACCCGAACTGAATCGGCTCGTCTCTGTTGCTCTGATCCTCACCTCACGGTGGAGAGCCGTTAGCTCCTGCGCTGTCCTGTGCAGTCCGGACGTTCCTCCAGTGCGGTCTTTCGACGCGGTGCCCGAAGGCATCGCCCCTTGCGGGCTTGCACCAGCGGCGGTCTGGCACGCTTCACGGGGCGGATTATCGCCGCTTCGCGCATGCCCTCATCCCGCGATGCCGCAGAACTCGCGCCGGTACTGCTCGGGCGTCGTGCCCGCCTCGCGCTGGAACATCGCGATGAAGGCCGAGGCCGTGCTGTAGCCGAGGTCGAAGGCGATCTCCTGCACCGTGCGGCCGGCCTCCAGCGCATCGATGGCGCGCAGGAAGCGCAGCCGCTGGCGCCAGTCGCCGAAGGACATGCCGAGTTCGCGCTGGCACTGGCGCGCGAGCGTGCGCTCGGTCATGTGCACGCTAGCGGCCCACTCGGCCAGCGAGCGGTGGTCGCCGGGCTCGGCCTGCAGCGCCTCGAGCACGCCGACCAGCGCGGGCGAGGCCGCGGCCGGCAGATAGCAGCGCAGCACCTCGGCGCGCGCGAGCTGGTCGACCACCACCTGCGCGAGCCTCAGGTCGGCCGGTGTGACGGGCTCGTTCACATCGCGCGCGGCGAAGTCGGCCAGCACGCTGCGGATGATCGGGCTGATGCGCACGGTGCAGGGCTGCGTGGGCAGCTCGGCGCACAGCGCGGGCACGATGTAGACGGTGCGGTAGACGACCGCATGGCGCAGCGTGCAGCTGTGCACCACCCGCGGCGGGATCCACACCGCGTACTGCGGCGGCGAGAGGAAGCGCAGGCCCTCGGCCTCCATCTGCATGGTGCCGTGCGCGGTGTAGTTGAGATGGCCCCAGCTGTGGCTGTGCGGCGCGGCCAGGGTGTCGGCGCCGAATTCGTCCCAGTTGAAATAGAACGGGCCGGCCTTGTGCTCCACGTCCTGGATCGACAGGTAGCGCGCGCGATCGGCCATGGCGGGGCGGTTCCTCGAAAGAGCGTCCGGAATTCCGGACCGGTTGTCCTGATCGAGCTATATGCCGCAGGACGGACGCACCGATGATAGCCTGGCCTCCTCCTGAAAGTCCTGTCCCATGTGGCCCTATGCCTTCCCCCTGCTCGCCGTCGTCATCTGGTCGGGCAACACCGTCGTCAGCAAGATGGCGGCCGGCACCATCGCGCCGGCCGAGATCAGCTTCTACCGCTGGCTGCTCGCGGCCCTGCTGTTCACGCCGCTGGCGCTGCGCCCGGTGCTGCGCAACTGGCGCGCGATCCGCCCGCAGCTGGGCCGCATCGCGGTGCTCGGCCTGCTGGGCATGGTGGTCTACCAGAGCCTGGCCTACTACGCGGCCTACCTGACCACGGCCACGCACATGGGGATCATCGGCTCGCTCACGCCGATGATGGTGCTGGCGCTGTCGATCCTGCTGCTGGGCCAGCGGCTCACGGCCGGCGCGGTGGCGGGCTCGCTGGTGTCGATCGCGGGCGTGGCGGTGGTGGTGTCGTCGGGCGACCTCGGCACGCTGCTCAAGAGCGGGGCCAACCTGGGCGACGGCCTGATGCTGCTGGCGATGCTGGCCTATGCGGTCTACGTGATCCTGCTCAAGCGCTGGGGCATGAAGGAAGTGCCCGCGCTGCAGCTGCTCTACCTGCAGATCGTGTGCGCGGTGATCGTGCTGCTGCCGCTGTACCTGCTGACGCCGCGCATGGGCCTGTCGGCCGCCAACCTGCCGCTGATCGGCTTCGCGGGCCTCGGCGCCTCGATGCTCGCGCCGCTGGTGTGGATGCACACGGTGGCCCACATCGGACCGAGCCGCGCGAGCATGTTCTTCAACCTGATCCCGCTGTTCACCGCGCTGATCGCGGCGGCGGTGATCGGCGAATCGCTCGCGGCCTATCACGCGGTCGGCGGCGTGCTGACGGTGGCCGGCGTGCTGCTGGCCGAGTTGTGGAAGGCGCCGCTGCGGCGCCCGGTGCTGGCCGGGTCCTGAGGCGCCTCAGCCGGCCTTAGACGCGGCGGCGCGCCGGAAGCGCCCCGGCGTGAGGCCCGCGTGCCGCGCGAAGGCGCGATTGAACGCGGCCTCGGAGCGGTAGCCGACGGCCTCGCCGACCGAGGCCGTGTCCTGCCCGCCATGCGCGAGCAGGCGCGACGCGAGCTCCATGCGCAGGCTGGTCAGCAGTTCGAGCGGGCCGGTACCCGTGCGGCGCGCGAACTCGCGCGCGAAGGTGGCGCGCGAGAGGTGGCAGCGCTCGGCCAGCGAGGCCACGGTCCAGTCGTGCTGCGGTTCGTCGAGCATGGCCTTGAGCGCGCCCGCCAGCCGCGGGCTGGCCATCAGGCCCAGCACGCCCGAGAGCTCGGGCCGGGTGTCGAGGCAGGCGCGCACCGCGAGCGTGAACAGCGTGCCCGAGAGCTGCGCCACGATGGCCTGCGCGCCGGCGTTCTGCTGCTCGATCTCGTGCGCCATCAGCCGCACCAGGCCCTGCAGCCAGCCGTACTCGGGCCGCTGGCCGAAGGGGATCACCAGCGGATCGGGCAGCGCCTCGAGCAGCGTGCTGCGGCGCCGGCCCGGGAACTCGAACTCGCCGCAGAGGATGTCGGTGTCGGCCTTCGCGGGACGCGGCAGATTGGTCTTGAGGTCGACCAGCTCGCCCTTGCGCAGGCGGATCGGGCGCATGTCCTCTTGCGGCTCTCCCGGCTCCGACGCGAGCCCCGCGGTGCGCAGCACGTGCGCCTGGCCGTGCGGCAGGATCACGAGGCTGCCCTCCTCCAGCGGCAGCAGCGTGTTGCTGGCCGGCAGCCACAGCTCGCAGCGCCCGCGCAGCAGGATGTGGAAGGGCGCGCGCCACGGGCCGATGGCCTCGTGCGGCGCGGCCCAGTCCTGGCCGAACAGGCAGCGCAGGTCCATGCGGCCGCGCGGGGCCAGCCAGTCGACGAGTTCGCTCAGGGCATCCATGGCGTGAGACGTTGGAGCAATTTTTTCAGCCGGATCGGCATTCAAGATCCTAGCACGCAGGCCTACAGTTCATTCACCGACTTCCACGAGGTGAACAGAATGACTTCCGATCTCGTCCCCGCCGCTCCCACCGCCGCACCCGCGGCATCGGCCCGCGGCCCCGTTCCCGTCTCCTTCTTCAGCATCGCCGTCGGCCTGCTCGCGCTGGCCGCGGCCTGGCGCGTGGCGACGCCGCTGTGGCAACTGCCACCCGAGGCCGCTCAGGCCCTGACCTGGGCTGGCATCGCCGTCTGGCTGGTGCTGCTGGCGCTCTACGCCGCCAAGTGGCTGCGCCATCCCGACGAGGCGCGCGCCGAGCTCGAGCACCCGGTGCAGTCGTCGTTCGCGGCACTGGGCCCGGTGGCCAGCATGCTGGCGGCGGTCGCGCTGCTGCCCTACGCACGCCCGGTGGCGCTGGCCGTGTTCGCGCTCGCGGTCACGGCGCAGCTCGCGCTCGGCCTGCGGCTCTATGGCCGCACCTGGCAGGGCGGCCGCGCGCCGGCCTCGGTCACGCCCGCGATCTACCTGCCGGCGGTGGCGCAGAACTTCGTTGCCGGCACCGCGGCCGCGGCCTTCGGCTGGCCGCAGCTGGGCGTGCTGTTCTTCGGCGCGGGGCTGTTCTCGTGGCTCGCGCTCGAATCGCTGATCCTGCACCGCGCGGCCACGCAGGAGCCGCTGCCCGAGGCGCAGCGCCCGCTGCTGGGCATCCAGCTCGCGCCGGCCGTGGTCGGCGGCGGCACCTGGCTCGCGGTCAACGGCGGCGTGCCCGATCTGTTCGCGCAGATCCTGCTGGGCTACGGCCTCTACCAAGCCCTGCTGCTGCTGCGCCTGCTGCCGTGGATCTCGCGCCAGTCGTTCACGCCCGGCTACTGGGCCTTCAGCTTCGGCGTGGGTGCGCTGCCGACGCTCGCGATGCGGCTGGTGGCGGCCGGCGCCACGGGGCCGGTGCGCTGGCTCGCGCCACTGCTGTTCGTGGCCGCCAACGCGATCATCGGCCTCTTCGCGGCGAAGACCCTGGCGCTGCTGGTGCGCGGCCGGCTGCTGCCGAGCGTGCCGGTTGCAACACCTTCGCGCTGAAAGGTCCGCGGGCTGGTCTCACAATGCGCGCTGTCGTCGCGACAACCATCGAACCGAACGCATCCAAGGAGATCCATCCATGAAGGCCCAGAACATCCTCCAGACCATCGGCAACACGCCGCACGTGCGCATCCAGCGCCTGTTCGGCAACGCGAAGCAGCAGGTCTGGATCAAGGCCGAGCGCGCCAACCCCGGCGGCTCGATCAAGGACCGCATCGCGCTCGCGATGGTGGAGGACGCCGAGAAGAGCGGCGCGCTCAAGCCCGGCGGCACCATCGTCGAGCCCACCTCGGGCAACACCGGCATCGGCCTGGCGATGGTCGCGGCCGTCAAGGGCTACAAGCTGATCCTGGTGATGCCCGACAGCATGTCGGTGGAGCGCCGCCGGCTGATGCTGGCCTACGGCGCCACCTTCGACCTGACGCCGCGCGCGGGCGGCATGAAGGCCTCGATCGCGCGTGCCGAGGAGATCGTGGCGGGCACGCCCGGCGCCTGGATGCCGCAGCAGTTCAACAACCCGGCCAACGTCGAGGTGCACGTGCGCACCACGGCCGAGGAGATCGCGGCCGACTTCCCCGAGGGCATCGACGTGCTGATCACCGGCGTGGGCACCGGCGGCCACATCACCGGCGTGGCGCGCGTGCTCAAGAAGAAGTGGCCGAAGCTGCAGGTGTTCGCGGTCGAGCCCGTGGCATCGCCCGTGATCTCGGGCGGCCAGCCCGCGCCGCACCCGATCCAGGGCATCGGCGCCGGCTTCATCCCGAAGAACCTCGACACCGCGCTGCTCGACGGTGTGCTGCAGGTCGATGCCGAACCCGCGCGCGAGATGGCGCGCCGCTGCGCCACCGAGGAAGGCATGCTGGTGGGCATCTCCTCGGGCGCCACACTGGCGGCCATCGCGCAGAAGCTGCCCTCGCTGCCCGAGAACGCGGTGGTGCTGGGCTTCAACTACGACACGGGCGAGCGCTACCTGTCGGTCGAAGGCTTCCTGCCCGCCTGATCCCCTCGCGCGTTCCCCGTTGCGGCCAGCTATCCCTTTGATAGCGGCCCAACGCGTAAAATCGTCGGCCTGCTTGATAAACACAAGCCCCACGACATGCTGAGAATCTCCGAACTCAAACTTCCGCTCGACCATGCGCCCGAGGCGCTGGCCGCGCTGATCGCCCGCACCCTCGAGGTCCCGCCCGAGGCGATCGCCTCCCACACCGTCTACAAGCGCAGCTTCGATGCGCGCAAGGCCGAGCTGCTGACGGTCTACATCTGCGACGTGGCGCTCGCCGACGCGAAACGCGAGGCCGCGCTGCTCGCCAAGCACGCCGGCCATCCGCACATCCAGCCCGCCCCCGACATGCGCCACACGCTGCCGGCGGACGTGCCCGCGGGCGCGAGCCGCCCGGTGGTGATCGGCTTCGGCCCCTGCGGCATCTTCGCGGCACTGATGCTGGCGCAGATGGGCCTGCGCCCGATCGTGCTGGAGCGCGGCAAGACCGTGCGCCAGCGCACCAAGGACACCTGGGGCCTGTGGCGCAAGAGCGTGCTCAACCCCGAGTCGAACGTGCAGTTCGGCGAGGGCGGCGCCGGCACCTTCTCCGACGGCAAGCTCTACAGCCAGATCAAGGACCCGCGCTTCCTCGGCCGCAAGGTGATGGAGGAGTTCGTGAAGGCCGGCGCGCCGCCCGAGATCCTCTACGTCGCGCATCCGCACATCGGCACCTTCAAGCTGGTGAAGGTGGTGGAGAACATCCGCGAGCAGATCGTGGCGCTCGGCGGCGAGATCCGCTTCGAGCAGCGCGTGACCGACGTGCGCATCGAGGACGGCCAGCTGCGTGGCCTCACCGTGCTCGACCAGGCCACCGGCCAGAGCCACGAGCTGCGCGCCGACCACGTCGTGATGGCGCTCGGCCACAGCTCGCGCGACACCTTCGCGATGCTGCACGAGCGCGGCGTGCACATCGAGGCCAAGCCCTTCTCGATCGGCTTTCGCGTCGAGCATCCGCAGGGCCTGATCGACCGCGCGCGCTGGGGCCGCCATGCGGGCCACCCGATGCTGGGCGCGGCCGACTACAAGCTGGTGCACCACGCGAGCAACGGCCGCTCGGTCTACAGCTTCTGCATGTGCCCGGGCGGCACCGTGGTCGCGGCCACCAGCGAGCCGGGCCGCGTGGTCACCAATGGCATGAGCCAGTACTCGCGCGCCGAGCGCAACGCCAACGCGGGCATCGTGGTGGGCATCGACCCGCGCGACTATCCCGAGGGCCCGCTGGCCGGCATCGCGCTGCAGCGCGCGCTCGAGTCCAATGCCTTCGTGCTCGGCGGCGGCGACTACCGCGCGCCGGGCCAGCTGGTGGGCGACTTCATCGCCGGCAAGCCCTCCACCCAGCTCGGCGAGGTGATGCCCTCGTACAAGCCGGGCGTGACGCCGACCGACCTGCATCGCGCGCTGCCCGACTTCGCGATCGAGGCGATGCGCGAGGCCTTCCCGGCCTTCGGCCGCAAGATCAAGGGCTTCGACCTGCACGACGCGGTGCTCACCGGCGTCGAGACGCGCACCTCCTCGCCGATCCGGATCACGCGCGGCGAGGACTTCCAGAGCCTCAACGTGCGCGGCCTCTACCCGGCCGGCGAGGGCGCGAGCTACGCGGGCGGCATCCTGTCGGCCGGCGTGGACGGCATCAAGGTCGCGGAAGCCGTGGCGCGCGGCCTGCGGGCCGAGGCCGAACGGCAGCGCACCGCCGCCGTCTGAGACCGCCATGACGACGACGCACGACCGCGCTCCCCTCGCCTTCGCTCGACCGGGCCCCGGCGCCTTCGCGCTGGCCATCGGCGCGATGGCGCTGGTGGTGCTCGCCTCCAACATCCTGGTGCAGTTCGCGATCAACGACTGGCTGACCTGGGGTGCCTTCACCTACCCGGTCGCCTACCTCGTGAGCGACCTCGTCAACCGGCGCTTCGGCCCCGGCATGGCGCGCCGCGTGGCCTGGACCGGCTTCGCGGTGGCGGTGGCGGTGTCGCTGCTGCTCGCGCCGGCGCGCATCGCGCTGGCCTCGGGCAGCGCCTTCATCGCCTCGCAGCTGCTCGACATCCGCGTCTTCGACCGCCTGCGCCGCGGCCTCTGGTGGCGCGCGCCGCTGGTGGCCACCGTGGTCGCGGCGGTGCTCGACAGCATCGTGTTCTGGGGCATCGCCTTCGCGGGCACCGACGGCCCCTGGCTCACCTGGGCGCTCGGCGACCTCGGCGTGAAGCTGGCGGTCGGCGTGTTCATGCTGCTGCCGTTCCGCCTGCTGATCGGCCGCCAGGCGATGCGCCCGGCCCTGCGCTGACCCAAGAACCCGGGACCCATTCCATGCAGGACGACGACCGCTTCCATTTCTACGAACCCGCGCGGGGCCACGGCCTGCCGCACGATCCGTTCAACGCGATCGTCGGCCCGCGGCCCATCGGCTGGATCTCCTCGCACGATGCGCGGGGCGTGCTCAACCTCGCGCCCTACAGCTTCTTCAACGGCTTCAACTACACGCCGCCGATCGTCGGCTTCGCGAGCATCACGGCCAAGGACAGCCTGCGCAACATCCGCGAGACCGGCGAGTTCGGCTGGAACCTCGCGACGCGCCCGCTGGCCGAGCCGATGAACCAGAGCTGCGCCGCGGTGCCGCCCGAGGTCGACGAGTTCGCGCTCGCCGGGCTCACGCCCGCGCCCTCGCGCCGCATCGCGGTGCCGCGCGTGGCCGAAAGCCCGGTGTCCTTCGAATGCCGGCTGACGCAGATCGTGCAGCTGCAGGCCGCCGACGGCCGCGCCATCGAGACCTGGCTGGTGCTCGGCGAAGTGGTGGGCGTGCACATCGCGCGCGCGCTGCTGCGCGAGGGCATCTACGACACCGCCGCGGCGCAGCCGATCCTGCGCGGCGGCGGCCCGGCGGACTATTTCGAGATCCGGCACGACAATCTGTTCAAGATGTTCCGGCCCCGCTGACGCGCACCGCGCGCCACGCCACCGACTTCCAACCCCTAATTCCGACTTCGCGCCCCGCGCCGAATCCCGAGCAATGACCGACGCCCCCACCACCGCCCCGAAGACGAATTCGCGCAACAAGCCGCGCGGCCCCCGCCCGGACCTGGCTTCCCAGCTGCAGCAACTGCGCGGCGGTGCCGACGCCGCGCAGGAGCCCGGCGCCGAAGCCGCGCCCGCGGCCGGTGCCCGCCCCGAGGGCCAGGCGCAGCGCGACAACAACCCGCGCCGCAAGCCCCAGCGGCCGCAGCGTGGCCAGGGCCCGCGCGGCCCGCAGGGCGCCGCGCCGCAACGCCAGCCGCAGGCCCAGGCACAGCAGCAGCAACCCGCGCGCCCGCAGCGCAAGGCCAGCCCGGTGCTCGAGCGCCTGTTCGAGCTCTACCCGCAGCTGTTCGGCGCGCGCTTCGTGCCGCTGAAGCTCGGCGTCTACGAGGACCTGCTCGCGCGCCATCCCGAGGACTTCAAGACCGAGGACCTCAAGGTCGCGATGGGCCAGCATGCGCGCTCCACGCGCTACCTCGAGAGCGTGGCCGCCGGCCATCCGCGCCACGACCTCGACGGCAACGCGCTCGACCCGGTCGCGCCCGAGCACGTGCACCACGCCATCCTCGAGCTGCACCGCCGCCGCTCGCAGCGCACCGAGGAGGACCTGCGCCCGCAGCTGGTCACGCGCATCGCGCGCGCGATCGAGAACTCGGGCCTGGACCGCGAGGCCTATGCCGTGCTCGTGCGTTCGCGCGACGAGAAGGCCAATGCCGTGGTCGACGAGGCGCTGGCCGAACTGGCGGCGCAGGCCGCCAAGCGCGAAGCCCTGCTGCGCGCCTTCGAGGCCAGCGGCCGCGGCGAGCAGGAATTCGCCGACATGTACGGCATGAAGCCCGGCGAGGTGACGCGCACGCTGCAGCGCGCACGCAAGGAGCGCGAGGCGCCCGTGGCGGCGCCGGCACCGGTGGTCGCGGCGGAAGCGGAAGCCGAAGCCGTGGCGGCACCGGAAGCCACGCCCGACGCGGCGGCGCCCGCTTCCGAAGCCGCGCCGTCGGCGGACTGAGCGCCCGGCTTGGGCACGGAAGTCCCGCGCCCCAAAAAAAAGCCGCCACCCGAAGGTGGCGGCTCGATGTCCGGATGAGACCGTGCTCAGCGCGCGTTCTGCAGCGCGGCGATGCGCTCCTCGATCGGCGGGTGGGTGGCGAACAGCTTGCCCATGGCGCCGGTGATGCCCATGGCCTCGACCGCCTTCGGCAGTTCGCCGGCCGGCAGGCCGCCCAGGCGCGCGAGCGCGTTGACCATCGGCTGGCGGTTGCCCATCAGCGCGGCGGCGCCGGCGTCGGCGCGGAACTCGCGCTGGCGCGAGAACCAGGCCACCACGATCGCGGCGGCGAAGCCCAGCACGATGTCGAGCACGATGGTGCTCACGTAATAGCCGATGCCGGGGCCCGAGGAACGGTCGTCGCCGCGGCGCAGGAAGCTGTCGACCGCGTAGCCGATCACGCGCGAGAGGAACACGACGAAGGTGTTCATCACGCCCTGGATCAGCGTCATCGTGACCATGTCGCCGTTGGCGATGTGCGCCACCTCGTGACCGATCACGGCCTCGACCTCCTCGCGCGTCATGTTCTGCAGCAGGCCGGTGGACACCGCCACCAGCGAGGAGTTCTTGAACGCGCCGGTCGCGAAGGCATTGGGCTCGCCCTCGAAGATGCCGACCTCGGGCATGCCGATGCCGGCCTTGTCGGCGAACTTGCGCACCGTGCCGACGATCCAGGCCTCGTCGGGCGACTGGGGGTTGTCGATCATGCGCAGGCCGGCGGTCCACTTGGCCATCGGCTTGCTGATCAGCAGCGAGATGATCGCGCCGCCGAAGCCCATGATCAGCGCGAAGCCGAGCAGGGCCGTGAGGTTCAGCCCGTTGGCCGTGAGGAAGCGATTGACGCCGAGCAGGCTGGCGACCACGCCGAGCACCGCGACGACCATCACATTGGTCAGGACGAACAGAAGGATACGTTTCAAGTTGAATTCTCCGTGGGGGAACGCTGCCGACCAGATGAGGGCCTTGCGGCCCGCTTCAAGCCGTTCCTGCCGCGTTCGCCTCCCTGCCTGGGTTGTTGTTGGTTCTGGAAGAAGGCGTCGCGCGCGGCCGTGCGGCGGCAGGCGGGTAGACAGATGATAGGAGCAAAAGTTCTAGCCACCCGCTATCCGGGCCCCGCCGCGGGGGATTCGGCGGCGCTCCGCGCGGGGCGGAAGACCTGGGCGTCGGCATAGAAATCGGGCGCCTCGTTGCCGGCCCACCAGCCCGGCACGCCGAGCACCGGCAGCGGCACGAAGGGCTTGGTGGCGAGCCAGGCGGGGTCGAGGCGACGCGCGAGCGCCTCGTCGTCCAGCCCGTCGATGCCTTCGGTCAGCAGCACATGCGCCGTGGCGGCCTTGCGCGGCGCCACCAGCTTCTCGAGCAGCGCATGGCCGAACACGCGCAGCCGCGCCTGCGCCCACAGCCCGCGCCGCGCGCCGAACAGCGCCGGCCAGTCGCGCGCGATCAGCGCGCGCCACAGTTCGGGCGGCGCCTCGAGCAGCGCGCCGTTCTCGTCGAACAGCGTGAGCGCGTCGCGCAGCGGCCCGCGCGTGGCGCCGACGCCGGCGCGCTCGATCTCCGTGGCCTGCAGTTCGTTGAGACGGCGCTTGGCCCGCGGAAAGGCACGCCACACGAGGCCGTTGAAGAAGTCGTGCAGGTTGTCGCGCGTGGGCACGGTGCCGGTCTCGAAGACGTGGGCCTCGTAGGCCCGGCCCGCGGGCAGCGCGTGCTGCGGCACGAAGGCCGGCGGCCCCGCGCCCCGAAGCGCCTGCGCCACCGGCAGGCCCTGCGCGATGGCGCCGGCCGCCGCCTCGCCCTGCGCGCGGTAGGGCGCGAGCCAGGGGCGGGTCCAGTCGATCGCGGCCGTGCCCGCCATCACCGGCAGGATCAGGCGGCGTCCGCGCCCGTCCAGCGGATGCGGTCGGGATGCTGCGTGAGCTTGAACTCGGCCGTGAGCTTGTCGAACAGCTTGAGCGAGCTGCCGTTCTTGCCGAGCAGGCCCGCGGCGCGCAGCGCCTTCGCCACCTCGTTGAGCGGCACGTCGGTGCCGGCGCGCAGCGCGGGCGCGGCACGCAGCACGAATTCGGCGGCCTCGGAGGTCTCGGGCGCGCGCGCCGGTGCGGGCGCGGGCGCGGGCGGCACCGGCACGGCGGCCGCGACCGCGGGCGCCGCGGCCTTCGCCACCTTCTTGGCGGCGGTCTTCCTCGCGGTCTTGGCAGCGGCCTTCTTCGCCGGCGCCTTCTTGGCCGGCGCGGTCTTCGCGGCAGCCTTCTTCGCCGCCGTCTTCTTCGCGGGCACCGTGCGCGCGGCCGGCGCCACGCCGTGGTGCGCGAGGTCCATGAAGCTGTCGTAGATGCCGACCGTCTCCTCGCCCGTCTTGCCCTGCTGGCCGATGCCGCAGACGCGGCAGCCCTTCTCGCGCAACCGGATCACCAGCGGCGCGAAGTCGGAATCGGAGGACACCAGCACCACCACGTCGGGCCGCTCGGCGATCGCGAGGTCGATCGCGTCGACCGACAGCGCGATGTCGGTGCTGTTCTTCCCGGCCGAGAGATTGACCATCGGCCGCACCGACAGCCGCTTGAACAGCGCCTGCCGGTTCACGGCCATCTCGGCATTGCAGTAGGCGCGGCGCACGTGGATGGCGCCGTATTCGTCCATCGTGCGCTGCACGGCCTGCTCGATCACATCGGCCGAGACATTGTCGGCGTCGATCAGCAGCATCACGCGAGGCATTGGTTCTCCCCCAGGCTACGCGCACTTCGTGTCGCTTCGCCAACCCCCTCACCGGGGGCAACACCAACGGCCCGGCAAAGCCGGTTCCGTGGTGTTTCTGGACTGGATCGCGCCAACTGATCGAGTGATGGAGCCATCATGAAAGTTTCCAGTTCAGGGTTTCGCCGCCGCGCAGCGGCTTGAGCGTGGCATCGCCATAAGGCACGGTCTCGGGCACGGTCCAGCTCTCGCGCTTGAGCGTGACGGTGTCGGCATGGCGCGGCAGGCCGTAGAAGTCGGGGCCGTGGAAGCTCGCGAAGCCCTCGAGCTTGTCGAGCGCGTTGGCGTTGTCGAAGGCCTCGGCATAGAGCTCGATGGCGGTCAGCGCGGTGTAGCAGCCGGCGCAGCCCAGCGCGTGTTCCTTCAGGTGCGCGGGATGCGGCGCGCTGTCGGTGCCGAGGAAGAAGCGGTCGCTGCCGCTGGTGGCGGCCTCGACCAGCGCCACGCGATGGGTCTCGCGCTTGAGCACCGGCAGGCAGTAGTAATGCGGGCGGATGCCGCCGGTGAAGATGGCGTTGCGGTTGTACAGCAGGTGGTGCGCGGTGATGGTGGCGGCCGTGAAGCGGTCGGCGTCGCGCACGTAGTGGGCGCCCTCCTTCGTGGTCAGGTGCTCGAACACCACCTTGAGCTCGGGGAAGTCGCGGCGCAGCGGGATCATCACGCGGTCGACGAACACGGCCTCGCGGTCGAACAGGTCGATCGCGGGATCGGTGACCTCGCCGTGCACCAGCAGCAAGAGGCCGTGCTTCTGCATCGCCTCGAGCGTCTTGTAGGTCTTGCGGATGTCGGTCACGCCGGCATCGCTGTTGGTGGTGGCGCCGGCCGGGTAGAGCTTGAGCGCGCGCACGCCGGCCTCGGCCGCCAGCGCGATTTCCTCGGGCGGCAGCTTGTCGGTCAGGTAGAGCGACATCACGGGCTCGAAGGCGCTGCCCGCGGGCACGGCGGCGCGGATGCGGTCGCGGTAGGCCACGGCCTGGGCGGCGGTGGTCACGGGGGGACGCAGGTTCGGCATGATCAGCGCGCGGCCGAACTGGCGCGCGCTGTGGGGCACGACGGCTTCGAGGGCGGCGCCATCGCGCACGTGCAGGTGCCAGTCGTCGGGGCGGGTGATCGTGAGGGTGTCAGTCATGGCGCGGCGATTGTCGCACCCGCCCTCGCGGCCACCGCGCGACCGCCGCCGGGCATGACTTTGGGCACTTACGGCGACGCGGGGCTGCCGCCTAGGATGCGGCGATGAGCCGCTCGGTCCGCGAAACCGGGACGGAGGAACCACCTCGCGGGGAGAGACAGGCCGATGAACGACACGACGCCGGGACCGCTGGCGCAGGACGGCACGCTCGCGCTGCGCGTGCTGCGCGAGCACCTGGCCTCGGTCTACGCCGGCCACACCACGGCGATCGCGGCGCACGGCGTCTTCGCGCTCGCGATCGGCGTGTTCGGCTACTTCAACGTGCTGCCCGGGCACCGCGCGCTGGTGCTGGGCATCGTCACGACCATCGTGCTGATGGACCTGTACGTGCTGCTGTCCAAGCGCTGGACGCCCGCGGTGCCGCTGGCCGACAGCCCGCGCTGGGCGCGCCGCTACACCATCCACGTCACGCTGGTCAGCGCGATGACCGCGCCGTGCAGCCTGTTCCTGGTGGCGCTGCAGAGCCCCGCGATGACCACCTTCGTGACGGTCGTGATCATGGGCAGCTGGACCCGCGCGGTGCAGGCGCGCTGGCCGCTCAAGGGCGCGATGTTCGGCTACGGCATCCCGATGATGAGCGGGCTGATCGTCGCGCTGGCCTGGTACGGCAGCATGCTGAACTGGTTCCTCGCCGGCTTCGCGCTGCTCAACCTGGTGCTCACGCTGCGCGAGGGCGTGAAGCAGAACGAGCGCCTGACGGCCTCGCTGATGCTGCAGTTCGAGAACGAGGCGCTGGCCGCCCAGCTGCGCGAGCAGGTCGCGGCCACCGAGCGCGCGAGCGCCGAGAAGACCCGCTTCCTGGCCGCCGCCAGCCACGACCTGCGCCAGCCCATGCATGCGATCGCGCTGTTCGGCGCGGCGCTGGGCAGCACGCTGCGCCGGCGGCCCGAGATCCAGAACGTGGAGCGGCTGATGCGCGCGGTCGATGCGCTGGGCGCCTCGCTCGACACCATGCTCGACATCTCGCGCCTCGACGCGGGCGTGGTCCAGGCGGCGCCGCGCGCGCTGTCGCTCGATGCCCTGCTGATCCCGCTGCACCACACCTTCTCGGCGCAGGCCGAGCGCAAGCGGCTGCAGCTGCGCGTGCGCGCCAGCGGCCTGTGGATCCACAGCGATCCGCAGCTGCTCTACCGCATGCTGTCGAACCTGGTCGACAACGCGCTCAAGTACACGACGCAGGGCGGCGTCACGGTGATCGCGCGCCCGCGCGGCGACCAGGCATGGATCGAGGTGCGCGACACCGGCATCGGCATCGCGCCCGAGCAGCGCGACCGCATCTTCGAGGAGTTCTACCAGGTCGACAACCTCGGGCGCGACCGCTCGCGCGGCCTGGGCATCGGCCTGTCGATCGTGCAGCGGCTCTCGCGCCTGCTCGGCCACCGCATCGAGCTGCGCTCGCACATCGGGCGCGGCACGCGCTTTCGGGTCGTGCTGCCGCTGGCCGAAGCCTCGGAAGCCTCGGCGGGCGCCTTCAGTCCGCTGGACCTCGAGCTGCCGGTGCGCCAGCGCTTCGAGGTGCCGGCGCTGCGCGGCCGCGTGCTGCTGATCGACGACGAGGAGGAGATCCGCAAGGCCATGACCGAGCTCATGAGCGCCTACGGCATCGAGGTCGCGGCGGTGGCCGACGAGGCCGAGGCGGTGGCGCTGCTGACCGGGCCCGAGGCGCAGGACCCGCCGGTCGCGCTGCTGCTGTGCGACTACCGGCTGTCGAGCGGCGTCGACGGGCTCGAGCTCGGCCTGCGCCTGCGCGAACGCTTCCGGCTCGACGCGCCGATGCTGCTGATCACCGGCGAGACCGCGCCCGAGCGGCTGCAGCGCGTGCGCGCCTCGGGCGTGCCGGTGCTGTTCAAGCCCGTGACCGCGGCCATGCTGATGCAGGCCATGGCCGAGCTGGTGCCGGCCGAGCGCCGCGCGGAAGCTTCCGGCGCCTGATCCCCTTCAGGCCACGGGTGCCGTGTCGCGCGCGCGAGCCAACTCATCGCGCCAGCGCGCATGGGCCGACTCGCGCTCCTCGTCGGGCAGCCGCAGCAGCGCCGACGGATGCAGCGTCACGAACACCGGCCGCCCGTCCGCGCGCTCGTGCAGCCAGGCGCCGCGCTCGGCCTGCACCGCCACCGGCCGGCCCAGCAGCGCGCGCGCCGCCGTGGCGCCGAGCGCGACCAGCGACTGCGGCCGCACCAGCGCGATCTCGGCATCGAGCCAATGCGCGCAGGCCTCGGCCTCGCGCTGACCCGGCGTCTTGTGGATGCGCCGCTTGCCGCGCAGCTCGTACTTGAAGTGCTTCACCGCATTGGCGAGGTAGACGCCCTTGCGCGCCCAGCCGAGCTGCGCCATCGCGCGCTCGAGCAGCTGACCGGCTGGGCCGACGAAGGGCCGGCCCGCGAGGTCCTCCTGGTCGCCCGGCTGCTCGCCGACCAGCATGTGGCGCGGCGCGAGCGGCCCCTCGCCGCACACGGCCTGGGTGGCCTGCGCGCCGATCGGGCAGGCGCGGCAGGCATGGGCGGCCGCGCGCAGTTCGCCGAGGTCGGCCGGCGCCACGCCCTCGGCAGGCCGCGCGTGCAGTGCCACCGGCGCGCGGATGCGCCGCGCGGGCGTGGCCGGCGCCTCGATCATCGACTGGCTGCGCACGTCGGCCGCGTCGGCCAGCGGCTGGATCAGCGCGGCCTCGGGCAGGTTGTGCCAGTAGCGGCGCGGCATCTCGCGCTGCATGGTCGCGAACTTGAGCCGCGCGGGATTGAAGATGTGGGCGTAGTAGGTGAGCCAGAGCTGCTCGCCCGCATCGGGCGGCGGCTTCTCGCGGCGGTCGGCGCCCGCGCGGAACGACAGCGCATGGCCGTCCCATTCGACGCAGCGCTCGGGCGTGAGGATGGCCCAGCGCATCTGCGCGAAGCGGCGCGCGAAGAAGTCGGCATTGGCCTCGACGATGCGGTGCTCGGGCTCGAACCACGCGACATGGCGCTCGAGCCCGTCGTCGTCCGTGACCTGCGTGAAGCGCACGAAGGCGCGCATCTTGTGGATGTCGCGGTGCACGGCCTTGGCCATGCGCTGCGCCCGCATCATGTCGGCGTCGAGCGGATCGTGGCGCAGCGCGGGTTCGTGCGCGAGGCGCCAGAGCAGGCGGTAGAGCAGCGCGAAGCGCTGGGGATCGCGGTGCAGGATCACGTCGGCGCACAGCGCGACGAAGGCCGCGGGCACGGGCTGCAGCGCCGCGGTCGACGGCGCGATCGCCTGCTCGGGCGCATCGCCGAACAGGCCTTCCCCGCCATCGGGCCGCGCCACGCCCCACTCGACCCGCTCGGGCGGCACGCCATCGGCCAGCAGTTGCCGCGCGCGGCGACGGAAACCGTCGAGGTCGACCGCGTCGTCGAGCCGCACCTGCATCGCGATGGCTCAGAACAGCGAGGCCTGCTGCGCCGGCTCGGCGCGCGCGGAAGCCGCCATCGCACCGGCCGCGGGCCGGTGCCCGTCGGCCACCACGAAGGGCAGCACCTTGCGCGCGGGCACGTGCAGCCGCCGCAGGTCGTCGGCGCGCACGCGGCGCACGCGCCGCGCCTGCAGCAGCCGCTCGACCGCCTTCACGCCCAGGCCCGGCACGCGCAGCAGCAGCTCGCGCGGCGCATGGTTGAGGTCGACCGGGAAGCGCTCCGCATGCGCGAGCGCCCAGGCCATCTTGGGATCGACGTCGAGCCGCAGCAGGCCGTCGCGCTCGGCCACGATCTCGCCGTGCTCGAAGCCGTAGAAGCGCATCAGCCAGTCGGCCTGGTAGAGCCGGTGCTCGCGCAGCAGCGGCGGCGCGGCCAGCGGCAGCGCGCGCGCCGCGTCGGGGATCGGGCTGAAGGCCGAGTAGTAGACGCGGCGCAGCCGGTAGGCGCCGTAGAGCGTGGCGCTGGTCGCGAGGATGGCGCGGTCGTCGGTGGCGTCGGCGCCCACGATCATCTGCGTGCTCTGGCCCGCGGGCGCGAACGGCGGCGGCTTGGCGGCCACGGGCGTCGCGCCCGGCAGCGCGCGGATCGGCACCACGCGGCGCGCCTCCTCGCGCGTGTCGTCGATCTGCAAACGCAGCCGCGCCATCGAGCGGCGGATCGCGCTCTCGTCCTTCTCGGGCGCCAGCGCCTGCAAGCCCTCGGTGGTCGGCATCTCGACGTTGATGCTGAGCCGGTCGGCATAGCGGCCGGCGCGCGCGATCAGCTCGTCGCTGGCATCGGGAATGGTCTTGAGATGGATGTAGCCGCGGAAGTCGTGGTCCTCGCGCAGCGAGCGCGCGACCTCGACCACCTGCTCCATCGTGTGGTCGGGCGACTTGACGATGCCGCTCGAGAGGAACAGCCCCTCGATGCAGTTGCGGCGGTAGAAGTCGAGCGTGAGCTGCACCACCTCCTCGGCGCGGAAACGCGCGCGCGGCACGTTGCTCGAGGCGCGGTTCACGCAGTAGAGGCAGTCGTACTGGCAGTGGTTGGTCAGCAGCACCTTGAGCAGCGAGATGCAGCGGCCGTCGGGCGCATAGCTGTGGCAGATGCCCATGCCCTCGGTCGAGCCGATGCCGCGCCCGCCCACCGAGTCGCGCGGCTGCGAGCCGCTCGACGCGCAGGAGGCGTCGTACTTGGCGGCATCGGCCAGGATGGCGAGCTTGTGCTGGAGGTCCATGGGGTGGGCGGAGAACACTGTACGTTTATACAGATGTTAACCGTCCCGTCGCCCCGATGGCCCTGCGGCCATGCGCGCGGGTCGGGCATTGCCCGCCGCGCCCTTTCAGTCGATGTAGCGCAGCCCCGCCGCCGCCAGCGCCGGCCGCATGTCGTACATGTCGAGCCCGAGCACGCCGCTCGCGAGCTTCTCGCGCTTGGCGCTTTCCAGCGACTCGCGCTGGCGCGCCTTCTCGAGCGTGGCCGCGGCCATCGCGCGCGGCACGCAGACCACGCCGTCGTCGTCGGCCACGATCGCGTCGCCGGGCTGCACCGACATGCCGGCGCAGACCACGGGGATGTTGACCGAGCCCAGCGTGGCCTTCACGCAGCCCTTGCTGCTGATGGCCTTGCTCCAGACCGCAAAGCCCATCTGCTGCAGGGTGCGCACGTCGCGCACGCCGCCGTCGATCACCAGCGCGCGCGCGCCGCGGGCCTGGAAGCTGGTGGCCAGCAGGTCGCCGAAGAAGCCGTCGCTGCTCGGCGCGGTGACGGCCGCCACCACGATGTCGCCGGGGCGGATCTGCTCGGCCGCGACGTGCAGCATCCAGTTGTCGCCCGGATGCAGCAGCACGGTGACGGCGCTGCCGCTGACCTGCGCGCCCGGGTAGATCGGCCGCATGTACGGCGCGAGCAGGCCGACCCGGCCCATGGCCTCGTGCACCGTGGCCGAGCCCAGGGCCGCGAGGGCGTCGACGACCTGCGCGTCGGCGCGTTCGATGTGGCGATGGACGACGCCGAGTTCATGCATGGCGGGCTCCTTGCGTGGCATGTGATTGGGGATCGAACCGCTGGCCGCGCGCGTTCAGCTGTGCATCGAGCCGCGGAAAGACGCGGCGCGCATTGCCTTCGTAGACCTGCGCGCGCTGCTCGGCGCTCAGCGCGGCGGCTTCGATGTAGCGCCGCGTGTCGTCGTAGAAGTGGCCGGTCTCGGGATCGATGCCGCGCACGGCGCCGATCATCTCGGAGGCGAACAGGATGTTCTCGGCCGGGATCACGCGCGCGAGCAGGTCGATGCCCGGCTGGTGGTAGACGCAGGTGTCGAAGAACAGGTTCTTCAGCAGGTGCTGCGCGAGCGGCGGCTTCTTCATCTCCTGCGCCAGCCCGCGAAAGCGCCCCCAGTGGTAGGGCGCGGCGCCGCCGCCGTGCGGAATCACGAAGCGCAAGGTGGGGAAGTCGGCGAACAGATCGCCCTGGATGCACTGCATCACGGCCGTGGTGTCGGCATTGAGGTAGTGCGCGCCCGTGGTGTGGAAGCAGGCGTTGCAGCTGGTGCTCACGTGGATCATGGCCGGCACGTCGAGCTCGACCATCTTCTCGTAGAGCGGATACCAGTGGCGGTCGGTCAGCGGCGGGCTGTTCCAGAAGCCGCCCGAGGGATCGGGGTTGAGGTTGACGCCGACGAAGCCGTAGTCGCGCACGCAGCGCTCGAGCTCGGCGATGCACGAGGCGACCGGCACGCCCGGCGATTGCGGCAGCATGGCCGCGCCCGCGAAGCGCTCGGGAAACATCGCGCTCACGCGGTGGCACAGCTCGTTGCAGATCGCGGCCCAGGTCGAGGACACGGCGAAGTCGCCGACGTGGTGGGCCATGAAGCTCGCGCGCGGGCTGAAGATGGTGAGGTCGATGCCGCGCTCGTCCATCAGCCGCAGCTGGTTGCCTTCGATGGATTCGCGCAGTTCGTCGTCGCCGATGCGCAGCTCGGACGCGGCCGGCGCGGGCCGCCCCGCGCCGAAGGCCTCGACCTGGCGCCGGCGCCAGGCCTCGAGCGCGGCCGGCGCGGTGGTGTAGTGGCCGTGGCAGTCGATGATCATGAAGTCGACGCCGTGCTCAGTCGGCCTTGATGTCGGCCGCGCGGATCACCTGTTCCCACTTGGCCGATTCGCTCTTGAGGAAGGCCGCGGCCTCCTGCGGGCTCGAGGGCGTGATGACCGCGCCGAGCGCACCCAGCTTCTCGCGCGTGCCGGCATCGGCCAGCGCCTTGCGCGTTTCGGCATTGAGCTTGGCGACCACCTCGGGCGCGGTGCCGGCCGGCGCGAGCAGCGTCCACCAGACGCTGGCGTCGAAGTTCGGCAGGCCGGCCTCGGCCATGGTGGGCACGTTCGGCAGCATCGGCGCGCGCTGGGCGCCGCTGACCGCCAGCGCGCGCAGCCGGCCCGACTGGATATGCGGCAGCACCTCGAGTGGGTTCAGCAGCATGAACGAGGTGCGCCCGGCGATCAGGTCGACCAGCGCGGGCGAGCCGCCCTTGTAGGCCACGTGCAGCGCATCGAACTTGCCGACCGAGGCCAGCAGCGCGCCGGCCAGGTGGCCCGAGCTGCCGTTGCCGGCCGAGCCGTAGCTCATGTCGCCGGGCTTGGCGCGCGCGGCCGCGAGCAGCTCGGGCACGCTCTTGTAGGGCGCGCTGGCCGGCACCACCAGCACCAGCGGCGCATAGCCCAGGCGCGCCACCGCGACGAAGTCGCGCAGGCCGTTGAACGACAGCTTGGGATAGAGCGTGTTGTTGGTCACCACGCCGTTGGCCGCCACCAGCAGCGAGTAGCCATCGGGCGCCGAGCGCGCGACGTTCTCGGTGCCGATGTTGGCGTTGGCGCCGGGCCGGTTGTCGACGATCACCGGCTGGCCCATCTGCGTCGACAGCCGCTCGCCGACCACGCGGCCCACGGTGTCGACCGCGCCGCCGGCCGCGAAGGGCACGACCAGGCGGATCGGCTTGCTCGGATACGGCGCCTGCGCGAGCGCCAGCGAGGGCGCGGCGAGGCAGGCCAGGAAGAGCGCGCCAAGGCGGCGGCGCAGCGGGGCGGTGGATGTCATGAGCGGGTCTCCTGCGGATGTTCGAAGCGATGGGGCCCAGCGCCCCGGGAAAGCCGCGAGCCTAGGATTCGCATCGCGGCCGCACAATGCCGTTCCACTCCGCGAAACGATGGCCTCCTCCGCACGCGCTCCCACCCGCACCGCCAAGCCCGTGCCGCGCGCCGAGGGCGTGACCGCGGTGGCGCGTTCGCTCGCCATCCTCGATGCCTTCGGCACCGCCGACGCGCAGCTCGCGCTGGCCGAGATCGCGCGCCGCACCGCGCTCGCCAAGCCCACCGCGCTGCGGCTCGCGCGCACGCTGGCCGCGGCCGGCTACCTGGTGGCGCTCGAGGGCGGCGCCTGGCGCCTGGGCCCGGCGGCCGCGCGGCTGGGCGCGCGCTACCAGCGCGCCTTCGACCTGCGCAACGTGATCGAACCGGCCCTGCAGCAACTGGCCGAGCAAACCGGCCACAGCGCTTCCTTCTTCGCGCTCGAGGAAGGCCAGCGCGTGCGCCTGCTGCGCGTGCGCGGCGCCGACGGCTTCGTGAGCCCGAGCCGCGTCGGCGAGCCGCTGCCGCTCGAGCGCGGCGCGGCCGGCCAGGTGATCCTCGCGTTCTCGGGCGCGCCGGGCGCCGCGCTCGACGCGATCCGCCAGCGCGGTCATCACCTGACCGTGGGCGAGGCCGACGCGGCCGCCGCGAGCGTGGCCGCGCCGGTGTTCGCCGCGCGCGGCACGGTGCTGGGCGCGCTCAGCGTGGCGGTGCCGGCCGATGCGGCCGCGGCCGACGAGCTCGCGCGCCATGCGGCCACGCTGATGGAAGCGGCGCGCAGGTTGTCGGATGCGCTCGCGGCCACGCGCTACGAGCCGCTGGAAGGCCGGGCGCGCAGCCAGTGGCACCCTTAACTAGTCAGCCTTCACGCCCGCGGCCTTCACCACCGGCGCCCACTTCACGATCTCGCTGCGGATCGTCGCCTCGAACTCGGACGCGCTCGAGCCCACGGGCTCGACGCTGAGTTCGGCCAGGCGCTGGCGCACCTCGGGCAGCTGGATCACCTTGACGATGTCGCCCGAGAGCTTGGCCGCGATCGGCGCGGGCAGGCCGCGCGGCGCGACGAAGCCGAACAGGCTCTCGAGCGAATAGCCGGGGATGGTCTCGCCGACGGTCGGATAGTCGGGATAGATGCGGCTGCGCTTCGCATTGGTCACGGCCAGCACCTTGAGCTTGCCGGCCTTCACGTGCGGCAGCGCCGAGTCGAGCAGCACGAAGCCCACCTGCACGCGGCCGCTCAGCAGGTCGTTGTACGCGGGCGCGCTGCCGTTGTAGGGGATGTGGACCATGCCGGTCTCGGCGCGCACGTTCATCATCTCGCCCGCCAGGTGGGTGGCGGTGCCGATGCCCAGCGAGGCGTAGCTGACCGACCCCGGCTTGGCGCGCGCCTTCGCGATCAGCCCGGCCACGTCGTTGGCGGGGAACGAGGGAATGGCGACCAGCGCGATCACCGGGAAGCCCAGCAGGCTCAGCGGCGTGAAGTCCCTGGTGGCGTCGTAGGGCAGGTCGTTGCGCAGCGAGGGATTGATGGTGAAGGCGCTGATGACGATGCCGAAGGTGTAGCCGTCGGCCGGCGCCCGCGCGATGGCCTGGGTGCCGACGATGGTGCCGGCGCCGGGCTTGTTGTCGACGATCACGCTCTGGCGCCAGAGCTCGCCGAGCTTCTGCCCGAGCAGGCGGCCGATGACGTCGGTGGCGCCGCCCGGCGGCAGCGGGATCACCATCTTCACGGGATGCGAGGGGAAGGCGGAAGCGGGCTCCTGCGCCAGCGCGCGCAGCGGCAGCGCGCCGCTGGCGGCGAGGGCGGCGCCGGCGCGCAGCAGGCCGCGGCGGGTGGCCCGAGCGGCCACGGGCGGCAGGCGCGGGGGTTGTTCGGACGTCACGGTGTCTCCTTATGGGTATGGGGGGCGGGGTCGTTGGTGAGGCTCGGGCGCCGGGCGCCGTCGAGGTGCAGCCAGGGATGCAGCGCCCTGTCGCGGCGCTGGAAGGCGTCGATCTCGGCGCTGCGCGCGAGCGTGAGCTCGAGGTCGTCGAGGCCGCGCAGCAGCCCCTCGCGGCGCCGCGGCGGCAGGGCGAAGGGCAGCGTCGGCAGGCCCTCGCGCCGCACGGTGCAGGCCTGCAGGTCGACCGTGAGCACGGCATCGGCGCCCTCGGCCACGGCGCGCGCGAGCACCTCCACCTGCGCGCGCGGCAGGCGCACCGGCAGCAGGCCGTTCTGGAAGCAGTTGCCCTGGAAGATGTCGCCGAAGCTCGGCGCGACGATGCAGCGGATGCCCAGCGCCATCAGCGCCCACACCGCGCCTTCGCGCGAGCTGCCGCAGCCGAAGTTGTCGCCCGCCAGCAGGATGCCCGCGCCGCGGTAGCGCGGCTGGTTTAGCACGCAGGCCGGGTCCTCGCTGCCGTCGGCGCGAAAGCGCAGCGCGGCCAGCGCATGGGGGCCGAGCTCCTCGCGCGGCACGCCGCCGAACAGCGGCTCGACGCGCACGATCAGGTCGGTGTCGATGTTGTCGCGCCAGAGCGGCGCGGCGGTGGCGGTGAGCACGCCGAACGGGGTCATGGCCGGGCCTTCATTTCGCGCGGATCGACCAGGCAGCCCGCGATGGCCGAAGCGGCCGCGAGCTGCGGGCTCGCGAGATGGGTGCGCGCGCCCGGGCCCTGGCGGCCGACGAAGTTGCGGTTCGAGGTCGACACCACGCGCAGGCCCGGCGGCACGGCCTCGCCGTTGGCCGCCACGCACAGCGAGCAGCCCGACTCGCGCCATTCGAAGCCGGCGTCGAGGAACACCTGCGCCAGCCCTTCGGCCTCGGCCTCGCGCTTGACCAGCTCCGAGCCCGGCACGATCCAGGCGCGCACGCCGCTCGCCACGCGCCGGCCGCGCACGGTCTCGGCCGCGAGCCGCAGGTCGGAGATGCGCGCGTTGGTGCACGAGCCGATGAACACCCAGTCCACCGGCGTGCCCGCGATCGCATCGCCGGCGCGCAGGCCCATGTAGTCGAGCGCGGCCTGCCGCGCGGCGCGCTGCGCCGGATCGCTGGCCGCGGCCGGATCGGGAATGCGCGCGTCGATGCCGATGGTGTCCTGCGGGCTCGTGCCCCAGGTGACCTGCGGCACGACCTCCGACACGTCGATGCAGACCTCGCGGTCGAACACGGCGTCGTCGTCGCTGCGCAAGGTGGCCCATTGCGCCGCCGCCTGATCCCACTGCGCGCCGCTGGGCGCGAACGGGCGGCCGCGCACGTAGGCCAGCGTGCGCGCGTCGGGCGCGACGATGCCGAAGCGCCCGCCCATCTCCACCGACAGGTTGCACACCGTCATGCGCGCCTCGATGTCGAGCGCGTCGATGGCCGCTCCCGCGTACTCGACCGCGCAACCCGAGGCCCCGGTGGCACCGAGCCGGCCGATGGCATGCAGGATCAGGTCCTTCGCGCTGGTGCCCGCGGGCAGCGTGCCCTCGAAGCGGATGCGCATCTGGCGCGGGCGCTGCAGCACGATGGTCTGGGTCGCGGCCACGTGCTGGAACTCGGTGGCGCCGATGCCGAAGGCCAGCGCGCCGAGCGCGCCGTGGGTGCAGGTGTGGCTGTCGCTGCAGACCACCGAGGCGCCCGGCAGCGTGAGCCCGAGCTCGGGCCCGACCACGTGCACGATGCCCTGCCCCGGCTGGCCGACGTCGAACAGGCGGATGCCCTGCAGCCGCGTCTCGTGGCGCAGGTCGGCCAGGTAGCGGATGGCGTTGGGCGTGTGGCCCTCGCGGCCCGGCGCGGTCGACACCGTGTGGTCGGGCATCGCGAAGGTCAGCTCGGGATGGCGCACCGGCAGCCCGCGCCGACGCAGCGCGGCCAGCGCCTTGCTGCCGGGATCGCTGACCAGGTGGCGGTCGACATGCAGCAGCGAGAAGCCGCCGCCCAGGTCGGACACCACGTGGGCGTCCCATATCTTCTCGAAGAGCGTGCGGCCGGGCATGCGGGGGTCTCTGGACGTTGGCTGTCGTGGGTGTCGTTCGGTCCTATTGTATTGACATCAATACTTTTAGCCAACGCCCCGGTCCACCCCGTCATCGACCGCTAAGATTTGCCCATGGACCTCAACAGGCAGCCCGGCGTGGCACTGCATCACCAGATCTCGACGCTGATCGAGGACATGGTCGCCAGCGGGCGGCTGCGCGACGGCGACCAGCTCCCCACCGAGGAGGAGCTGCGCGCGCAGTACGGCGTCTCGCGCGTCACGGTGCGGCGCGCGCTGCAGTCGCTGGAGGAACGCGGCCTGCTCAAGCGCCAGCGCGGCCGCGGCACCTACGTGTCGGCGCCGTTGCGCTCGGCGCCGCTGCCGATGCCGATGGAGTCCTTCCTCGCCACCATGGCCGAACGCCGCTCGCGCAGCAAGCCGTCGGTCAAGGAGTTCGGCTTCGTGCCCGCGCCCGCCGACGTGGCCACCGCGCTGCGGCTGGAGGAAGGCACGCCGGTGCTCCAGGTGGTGCGGCTGCGCAGCACCGGGCGGCTGCCGATCCTGCACAGCATCGTCCACCTCATCGAGGACGTGGGCCGGCGCTTCGTGCGGGCCGATTTCTCGCGGCTGTCGTTGACCGAGCTGCTGCAGGGCCAGGGCATCCGCTACGGCCGCATCGAGATGCTCACGCGCGCCACGCTGGCCGACGCACCGCTGGCCGCGCTGCTCGGCGTGCCGATGGCCTCGGCGCTGGTCGACGTGCTGCGCATCGGCCACGACGAGGCCGACCGGCCCTTCGAGTTCCAGCGCCTGCGCGGCCCCTCGGACCGCTTCCACTCGCACGTCACGATCCGGGGCTGACCTCGCGCACGCGCTCCAGCGTGTAGTCGATGAAGGTGCGGATCGCGCGCGTGTGCTGGCGGTTCGGCATGTAGAGCATGAACATCTGGGTGCCGAAGATCGACAGCCGCCAGTCGTCGAGCGTGGTCAGCACCTCGCCGCGGCGCACGTCCTCGGCCACCACGTAGTCGGGCACCAGCCCGATGCCCAGGCCCGCGAGGATGGCCTGGCGCAGGAACAGGAAGTTCTCCGAGATCAGGGTCGGCTCGAGCACCACCTCGCGCCGGATCTCGCCCTGGTAGGCCGACACGCGCAGTTGCCGCCCGATGACCGCGGCCGTGACCACCGGCGCGCCGTGCAGCCCGTCAAGCTGCACCGGCAGCGGATGCTGCGCCGCGTAGTCGCGCGAGGCGCAGGCCACGTAGCGCACCGGGCCCATCGCGCGCGCCACCAGGTTCTGCGGCGGCTCGGGGATCACGCGGATCGCGATGTCGACCTCGTCGCGCAGCAGGTCCTCGATGCGGTTCTCGAACACCACGTCGAGCACGATGCCCGGGTAGCGGCGCTTGAAGTCGATCAGCCAGTCGGCCATGACCAGTTGCCCGTAGCCGCTGGGCACGCTCAGCCGCACCTGGCCCTGCAGCCCCTCGCCCAGCGTCGTGACCGATTCGCGCGCCGCGCGGAGCTCGCCCTGGATCGCGACGCCGTGCTGGTACAGGCGCAGGCCGATCTCGGTCGGCTCGGCGCGCCGGGTGGTGCGCCGCACCAGCTGCGCGCCGACCGAGCGCTCGAGCTGGTTCAGGTGGTAGCTGACGTTGGCCCGGGTCATCTTGAGCCGCCGCGCGGCCGCGCTCAGGTTGCCGGCATCGATGATTTCGACCAGCAGGGTCAGCGATTGGAGGTCCATGACCGGATTTTGTCAAAAATCCTTTGACAGTCTGTCAACCGACTATGCAATTGTCAAAACCGGGATGGGTGCAAAGAATGCGGGGTTCACCCCAGGACCCTCGCCGCCCGCGGAAGGGGGTTCGACCTCCCCAGAGCCTCGCGCCGCTCCGGCGCGTCACCGAGACAAGCGACACGCACATGGCCACCCCGACCTCCAGCCCCTCCACGTCCTCCGGTCCCGTCGCCTTCGAGCGCCAGGGCGACGTCTTCGTCGTGACCATCGACAACCCGCCCGTCAACGCCCTGGGCGTGGACGTGCGCCGCGGCCTCGTGGCCGCCATCGACGCGGCCGAGGCCGACGCCGCGGCCAAGGCCGTGCTGATCGTCGGCGCGGGCCGCAACTTCATCGCCGGCGCCGACATCCGCGAGTTCGGCAAGGCGCCGCAGCCGCCCTCGCTGCCCGAGGCCTGCCTGAAGATCGAGAACTGCAGCAAGCCCGTGATCGCCGCCATCCATGGCGCCGCGCTCGGCGGCGGCCTCGAGGTGGCGCTGTCGGCCCACTACCGCCTGGCCTCGCCCACCGCCAAGCTGGGCCTGCCCGAAGTCGCGCTGGGCCTGTTGCCCGGCTCGGGCGGCACGCAGCGCGCGCCGCGCCTGATCGGCGTGAAGCCCGCCATCGAGTTGATGCTCAGCGGCCGCCACGCGCTCGCGAAGGAAGCACTGTCGCTGGGCCTGGTCGACCGCCTCGGCAGCGACGCCGACGCGCGCGCCGATGGCCTGGCCTATGCCAACGAACTGATCGCCGCCAACGCCCCGGTGCGCCGCACGCGCGAGGCCGGCGCGCTGGCCGACCAGGAAGCCAGCCGCGCCGCCCTCGAGGCCGCGCGCGCCGATACCGCCAAGAAGAGCCGCGGCCTGTTCTCGCCGATGAAGATCGTCGAGGCGGTCGAGGGCGCGCTCACGCTGCCCTTCGACGAAGGCATGGCGCTCGAGCGCAAGCTGTTCCTGCAATGCATCGACAGCCCGCAGCGCGCGGGCCTGATCCACGCCTTCTTCGCCGAGCGCGAAGTGCTCAAGGCGCCCGAGACCCGCTCCGCCAGCCCGCGGCCGCTGGCGTCGGCCGGCATCGTCGGCGGCGGCACCATGGGCGCGGGCATCGCGGTGGCGATGCTCGACGCCGGCCTGCCCGTGACCATGATCGAGCGCGACGACACCCAGCTCGCGCGCGGCCGCGCCAACGTCGAGAAGGTCTACGACGGCCTGATCGCCAAGGGCCGCATCACGCCCGAGGCCAAGGCCGCCGTGATGGCGCGCTTCTCGGGCTCCACCTCGTACGACGCGCTCGCCGACGTCGACATCGTGGTCGAGGCCGTGTTCGAGGACATGGGCGTGAAGAAGGCCGTGTTCGCCGAGCTCGACCGCGTCTGCAAGCAGGGCGCGGTGCTGGCCACCAACACCTCCTACCTCGACATCGACGAGATCGCCGCCAGCATCTCGCGGCCGCAGGACGTGGTGGGCCTGCACTTCTTCTCGCCGGCCAACATCATGAAGCTGCTCGAGATCGTGGTGCCCGCCAAGGTGCGCGCCGACGTGGTCGCCACCGGCTTCGAGCTCGCGAAGAAGCTCAAGAAGGTGCCGGTGCGCGCGGGCGTGTGCGACGGCTTCATCGGCAACCGCATCCTGGCCGTGTACCGCCAGGCCGCCGATCACATGATGGAGGACGGCGCCTCGCCCTACGAGATCGACGCCGCCGTGCGCAACTTCGGCTACCCGATGGGCCCGTTCCAGGTCTCGGACCTCGCGGGCGGCGACATCGGCTGGGCCACACGCAAGCGCAAGGCCGCCACGCGCGACCCGCAGGCGCGCTACGTGCAGGTGGCCGATCGCATCTGCGAGCGCGGCTGGTTCGGCCAGAAGACGCAGCGCGGCTACTACCTCTATCCCGAAGGCGCGCGCACCGGCCAGCCCGACCCCGAGGTGCTCGCGATCATCGACGCCGAACGCGAACGCGCGGGCGTCACGCCACGCGCCTTCACCGAGGAGGAAATCATGCGCCGCTACATGGCCGCGATGATCAACGAGGGCGCCAACGTCGTGCTGCAGCGCATCGCGCTGCGCCCGCTCGACGTCGACGTGACCTTCCTCTACGGCTACGGCTTCCCGCGCCACCGCGGCGGCCCGATGAAGTACGCCGACATGGTGGGCCTGCCCAAGGTGCTGGCCGACATCCAGGAGTTCGCGAAGGAAGACCCGATCTTCTGGAAGCCGTCGCCGCTGCTGGTGCAGCTGGTCGAGCGCGGCGCCGACTTCGCGAGCCTCAACCAATCCGAGTAATCACAGAGCCAGCCTCCAGGAGACATCCCCATGCGTGAAGCCGTCATCGTTTCCACCGCCCGCACCCCGCTCACCAAGGCGCACCGCGGCGAATTCAACATCACCCCCGGCCCCACGCTGGCGGCCTTCGCGGTCAAGGCCGCGGTCGAGCGCTCGGGCCTCGACCCGGCGCTGATCGAGGACGCCATCCTCGGCTGCGGCTATCCCGAGGGCACCACGGGCCGCAACATCGCGCGCCAGGCCATCGTGCGCGCGGGCCTGCCGATCTCGATCGCCGGCACCACCGTCAACCGCTTCTGCGCCTCGGGCCTGCAGGCGATCGCGATGGCCGCGGGCCGCATCGTGGTGGACGGCGCGCCGGCCATGATCGCGGGCGGCGTGGAAAGCATCTCGCAGATCCGCAGCCGCAGCGCCACCGACAGCGGCGACAACGGCATGGACCCGTGGATCGTCGAGCACAAGCCCGCGCTCTACATGGCGATGATCGAGACCGCCGACATCGTGGCCCAGCGCTACAACATCAGCCGCGAGGCGCAGGACCGCTTCTCGGCCGAGAGCCAGCGCCGCACCGAGGAAGCGCAGCTCGCCGGCCGCTACAAGGACGAGATCGTCGCCTGCACCACTACCATGGCGGTGACCGACAAGGAGACCAAGGAGGTCACGCACCGCGAGGTCACGGCCACCGAGGACAACTGCAACCGCCGCGGCACCACCTACGAGGCGCTGGCCAAGCTCAAGCCCGTGATGGGCGACGACAAGTTCATCACCGCGGGCAATGCCTCGCAGCTCTCCGATGGCGCCTCGGCCTGCGTGCTGATGGAAGCCAAGGACGCCGAACGCGCCAACATCAAGCCGCTGGGCGCCTTCCGCGGCCTCGTGGTCGCGGGCTGCGAGCCCGACGAGATGGGCATCGGCCCGGTGTTCGCCGTGCCCAAGCTGCTCGCGCGCCACGGCCTCAAGGTCGAGGACATCGACCTGTGGGAACTCAACGAAGCCTTCGCCTCGCAGTCGATCTACTGCCAGGACCGGCTGGGCATTCCCTCGGAACGCCTCAACGTCAACGGCGGCGCGATCTCCATCGGCCACCCCTTCGGCATGACCGGCGCGCGCCTCGCGGGCCACGTGCTGATCGAAGGCAAGCGCCGCGGCGCCAAGTACGCCGTGGTCACGATGTGCATCGCCGGCGGCATGGGCGCGGCCGGCTTGTTCGAAATCTATTGAGGAGCGCGCGATGGACCTGAACTTCACCCCCGAAGAAGAAGCCTTCCGCGGCGAGGTGCGTGCCTTCCTGGCCGACAAGCTGCCCGCGCGGCTGTCGGACAAGGTGCGCGGCGGCAAGATCCTCGAGAAGGCCGACATGGAGGAATGGCATGCCATCCTCGACGCGCGCGGCTGGCTCGCCAACCACTGGCCCGAGCAGTACGGCGGGCCGGGCTGGACGGCGGTGGAGAAGTTCATCTTCGAGAACGAGTGCGCGCTGGCCTTCGCGCCGCGCATCGTGCCCTTCGGCGTGAACATGCTCGGGCCGGTGCTGATCAAGTACGGCAACGAGGCGCAGAAGCGCCACTGGCTGCCGCGCATCCTCAACGGCGCCGACTGGTGGTGCCAGGGCTACTCGGAACCCGGCGCGGGCTCCGACCTCGCGGCCGTGAAGACCTCGGCCGTACGCGGCATCGATGCCCAGGGCGACCACTACATCGTGAACGGCCAGAAGACCTGGACCACGCTGGGCCAGCACGCCAACATGATCTTCTGCCTGGTGCGCACCAACCGCGAGGCGAAGAAGCAGGAAGGCATCAGCTTCCTGCTGATCGACATGAGCTCGCCGGGCGTCGAAGTGCGCCCGATCATCACGCTCGACGGCGAGCATGAAGTCAACGAGGTGTTCTTCTCCGACGTGCGCGTGCCGGCCGAGAACCTCGTGGGCGAGGAGAACAAGGGCTGGACCTGCGCCAAGTACCTGCTGACCTACGAGCGCACCAACATCGCGGGCGTGGGCTTCTCGGTGGCCGCGCTCGAGCAGCTCAAGGGCATTGCCGCCACGCAGACCAAGAACGGCAAGCCGCTGTCGGAAGACCCGGCCTTCGCGGTGCGCATGGCGCGCGTGGAGATCGACCTCGAGAACATGAAGACCACCAACCTGCGCGTGGTCGCGGCGGTGGCCGGCGGCGGCGTGCCGGGCGCCGAGAGCTCGATGCTCAAGATCCGCGGCACCGAGATCCGCCAGGAGATCTCGTCGCTCGCGCGCCGCGCGATGGGCGTGCATGGCCGCCCCTTCATCGCCGAGGCGCTGAAGGACGGCTTCACCGGCGAGACCTTCGGCCCGGCCTACGCCTCGGCCGCCGCCTCGCGCTACTTCAACAACCGCAAGCTGTCGATCTTCGGCGGCTCGAACGAGATCCAGAAGAACATCATCAGCAAGATGATCCTGGGCCTGTAAAGGAGAGATGCAATGAACTTCGAACACAGCGAAGACCGGCGCATGCTCGCCGACAGCCTGAACCGCTTCATCAGCGAGCAGTACGCCTTCGATGCGCGCGACCGCATCGCGAAGTCGGAACACGGCTTCAGCAAGGAGATCTTCCAGCAGTTCGCCGAACTCGGCGTGATCGGCGCGCTGTTCAGCGAGGCCGATGGCGGCTTCGGCGGCGGCGGCTTCGACATCGCCGTGGTATTCGAGGCCCTGGGCCGCGGCCTCGTGGTCGAGCCGCTGCTGGGCGCGGTGATGGTCGGCGAGGCGCTCGGCGCGGCCGGCACGGGTGCGCAAAAAGAGAAGCTGGTCGACATCATCAACGGCGTGACCGTCGCGGCCTTCGCGCACGACGAGGCCGACACGCATTACGAACGCACGCGTGTCGCCACCCGCGCAGAACGCAGCGGCGACGGCTGGGTGCTGAACGGCGCCAAGGCCGTGGTGCCGCAAGGCGAGCAGGCCGACCTGTTCCTGGCCTCGGCCCGCACCTCGGGCAACGTGGACGACGAAGCCGGCATCTCGCTGTTCCTCGTGCCCGCGAAGACCGCAGGCCTCACGGTGCGCGGCTGCCCTTCGATCGACGGCGGCCGTGTCGCCGAACTCTCGTTCGACGGCATGAAGCTGAGCGCCGACGCACTGCTGGGCGCCGAGGGCCAGGGCGCCGCGACGCTCGAGCGCGCCATCGGCCGCGGCGTGCTCGCGCTGTGCGCCGAGGCCGTGGGCGCGATGGAAGCGGCCAAGACCGCGACGCTCGACTACCTGCGCACGCGCAAGCAGTTCGGCACGCTGATCGGCAGCTTCCAGGCGCTGCAGCACCGCATGGCCGACCTGCTGCTCGAGATCGAGCAGGCGCGCTCGGCGGTCATCAATGCCGCGGCCGCCATCGACGGCAGCGACCGCCTCGCGCGCGAGCGCGCGCTGTCGGCCGCCAAGTTCAGCATCGGCCGCATCGGCGCGCTGGTGGCGGAAGAAAGCATCCAGATGCACGGCGGCATCGGCATGACCTGGGAGCTGCCGCTGCCCCACTACGCCAAGCGCCTCGTGATGATCGACCACCAGCTCGGCGACGAGGACCATCATCTGCAGCGCTATATCGCACTGGGCAAGGAGGTGACGGCATGAGCGAGAACAAGACCGTGCTGATCGCGCAGGAGGGTGCCGTGCGCATCCTCACGAACAGCAACCCGGGCGCGCGCAACGCGATCACGCCCACGCTGTATGCCGAGCTCGCGGCCGCGCTGGCCGATGCGCAGGACGACCCCGAGGTCGGTGCCATCGTCTTCACCGGCGCCGGCGATTTCTTCTGCTCGGGCGGCGACCTCAACCTGCTGGCCAAGCGCCGCGAGCTGCCCGCCTCGGAACGCCGCGAGAAGCTCGAGGGCCTGCACAACCTGATCCGCGCGCTGCGCGACAGCGGCAAGCCCGTGATCGCCGCCGTCGAGGGCGGCGCCGCGGGCGCGGGCCTGTCGATGGCGCTGGCCTGCGACATGCTCGTGTCGGCACGCGATGCCTTCTACACCGTGGCCTACGTCAAGGTCGGCCTCACGCCCGATGGCGGCGCCACCGCCTTCCTGGCCGAGTTCGTCTCGCGCCAGCTGCTGACCGAGCTGTGCCTGACCGGCGACCGCCTGCCGGCCGAGCGCCTGCATGCGCTGGGCGCGGTCAACCGCCTGACCGACAAGGGCGCGGCACTCGCCGAGGCGATCGCGCTCGCGGCCAAGGTCGCGAACGGCCCGCAGCGCGCGAGCGCGCGCATCAAGTCGCTGTGCCGCCAGGCGCACCGCGCCACGCTCGAGGAACAACTCGAGGCCGAGGCCGTCTACATGGTCGAGTCGCAGGCCGATGCCGAAGCCGCCGAAGGCATCGGTGCCTTCCTCGGCAAGCGCAAGGCCGACTTCGCCGCGCTGCGGCAGCGCCGGCAGGACGCGTCCTGACGCCGGCCGCCACCGCTTCTTCCCCGGCCTCGCGCGCACCCGCGCCGAGGTCTCACGTCTTTCCGGAGCCACCATGCCCTCGCTGAATTCCTCGCTGCCGCTCGCCGGCGTGCGCGTCCTCGACCTGTCCCGCATCCTCGCGGGCCCCTGGTGCGGCATGGTGCTGGCCGACATGGGCGCCGAGGTCATCAAGGTCGAGCACCCGGGCCGCGGCGACGACACGCGCGACTGGGGCCTGCGCGTCGGCAAGACCGAGACCGCCTACTTCAACAGCGTCAACCGCAACAAGCGTTCGGTCACGCTCGACCTGCAGACGCCCGAGGGCCAGCAGCTCGCGCGCGATCTCGCGAAGCAGTGCGACGTGCTGATCCAGAACTTCAAGTTCGGCGGCATCGACAAGCTGGGCCTGGGCTACGAGCAGCTGAGCAAGGAGAACCCGCGCCTCATCTACTGCTCGATCTCGGGCTACGACCGCACCGGCCCCGAGGCCGCGCGCCCCGGCTACGACCTCGTGGTGCAGGGCGAGGCCGGCCTGATGGCGCTCAACGGCGAGGCCAACCAGCCGCCGCTGAAGTTCGGCGTGGCGGCCGTCGACCTGTTCACCGGCATGTACTCGGCGCAGGCCATCCTCGCCGCGCTCTACCAGCGCGAGAAGACCGGCCGCGGCCGGCATGTGGAGATGGCCCTGTTCGACTGCGGCCTGATGATCACCGCCTACTACGGCCTCGAGGCGCTGCTGCTGGGCGAGGACCCGCCGCGCTACGGCAACTCGCATCCCTCGATCGTGCCCTACGGCGTGTTCGACGCGGCCGACGGCCCGCTGGTCATCACCGTGGGCAACAACGCGCAGTTCGCGCGCTTCTGCACCGAGGTGATCGAGCGGCCCGACCTCGCGGCCGACGAGCGCTTCAAGACCAACATCCTGCGTTCGGCCAACCGCGCGGTGCTGCTGCCGCAACTGCATGCCGAACTCGCGAAGCGCCCGCGCGCCGCGCTGCTCGAAAAACTGAGCGCCGCCGGCATCCCCTGCGGCGAGGTGCTGGGCCTGCTCGAGGCGCTGCAATCGAAGCGCGCCACCGACGCCGGCCTGGTCACGCGCCAGCCGCATCCGGTCGCGGGCACGGTCGACGTGCTCGCGCCTCCTTACCGTTTCGATGGCGAGCGCCTGCCGGTGCGCAGCGCGCCGCCCACCCTGGGCGAAGGCACGCACGACGTGCTCCAGTCCTTGCTCGGCCTGTCGGATGAAAAGCTGGCAGCGCTGAAAAGCAGCGGCGTCGTCTGACGGCGCCACCTTGTTCCCCTGAAGCAGAAGTCATGGCCTCCCTCTCTCTCCGTCCCCTCCGCAGTCCTCTTCGCCGTGCACTCCTCGCGCTCGCCCTTCCCCTCGCCGCCGGCGCCGCCTTCGCGCAGGCCTGGCCGGCCAAGCCGATCACGCTGATCGTGCCCTTCCCGCCCGGCGGTCCCACCGACGTGGCCTCGCGCATCGTGGCGCAGAAGATGTCGGCCGCGCTGGGCCAGAACATCGTGATCGACAACCGCAGCGGCGCCTCGGGCACCGTGGGCGCGGCCGCCGCCGCGCGCGCGCCGGCCGACGGCTACACCTTCGTGATGCTGGCCACGCCCACGCTGCTGGCCTCGCACCTCTACGGCCCGACCGGCTACGACATCTTCAAGAACTTCACGCCCGTGGGCAGCGTCTACGACCTGCCGATCGTGCTGGTGGTCAATCCCAAGGCGCTGCCCGAGGTGACCGGCCTGCAGGGCCTGATCGCCAAGGCCAAGGCCGAGAACGGCAAGCTCAACTACACGACCGCGGGCGCCGGCAGCTTCGGCCACCTGACGACCGAGCAGCTCAAGAACATCGGCAAGTTCGAGATGCAGCACGTGCCCTACCGCGGCAGCGCGCCGGCCGTGACCGACCTGATCGGCGGCCAGGTGCCCGCGATGTTCTCGGACCTGGTGGCCGTGATCCCGCACATCCGCGCGGGCAAGCTGCGCGCCATCGCGGTCGGCTCGGGCCAGCGCGTGAGCCTCTTGCCCGACGTGAAGACGGTGGCCGAGCAGGGCTTCCCGGGCTTCGACGCCACCTCGTGGGGCGGCCTGCTGGCACCGGCCGGCACGCCCAAGGACGTGGTCGAGCGCATGAGCGCCGAACTCAAAAAGGCGCTGGCCGACAAGGAAGTACAGGAGAAGCTGCAGGGCGTGGGCTCGTTCGCGGCCTATCGAACCGCCGACCAGACCGCCGAGCGCATGCGCCAGGACTTCGAGCGCTGGGGCAAGGTCATCCGCGACAACCACATCACGAACCAGTAAAACAGCCGGGCCGACACGGCGACGATTTCAAGGGAACAAGGAGACAGGCCATGACCGACAGGAACGACCGGCACGACAACGACTACGCGACGCCCGTGGGCGCGCCGTTCCGGCCCGCGCGCCCCGTGCGCAGCCTCGCCGACATCCAGGCGCTCGAGCAGACCCCGCTCGCGCAGGCGCTCACGGTGCGCAGCACCTACGAAATCTTCCGCAACGCGGGCCATGCCTTCGGCGACAAGACGGCGCTGACCTTCCTGCGCACCGGCAACCCCGACGATGCGCCGATCCGCTGGTCGTATGCCGAGCTGCTTGCGCGCATCCACCAGACCGCGAACCTGCTGCATGGCCTGGGCGTGGGACCGAACGACGCGGTGGCGGTGCTGCTGCCGGGCTGCCTCGAATACCACCTCGCGCTCTGGGGCGGCGAGGCGGCCGGCATCGTGCAGCCGCTCAATCCGCTGCTCACCGACGAGAAGCTGGTCGCGCTGATGACCGCGGCCCGCGCCAAGGTGCTGATCGCCTATGGCTCGGACGCCGAGTCGGGCATGTGGTCGAAGGCGCGGCGGCTGCGCGGCCAGGTGCCGGGCCTGACCACCCTGCTGCGCGTGGCGCCGCACGACGAGGCACCGGGCGCGGCGGGCGCGCTGCCCGAGGGCGTGGTCGACTTCGAGGCGCTGCGCACCGCGCAACCCGATGACCGCCTCGTGAGCGGCCGCGACATCGCCTCGAGCGACATCGCCGCCTACTTCCACACCGGCGGCACCACCGGCGCGCCCAAGCTCGCGCGCCACAGCCATGGCGCGCAGGTGTTCACCGCCTGGGCCAGCGTGCAGGTCGCGGGCATGAACGAGCACGGCATCTCGATCAACGGCTATCCGCTGTTCCACGTCGCGGGCGTGCTGCCGGCCTCGCTGGCTTCGCTCTCGGCAGGCGTGGAGGTGGTGATTCCCACGCCCTCGCTGCTGCGCAACAAGCAGGTGCTGGCCAACTACTGGAAGCTGGTCGCCAGGTACCGCCCGACCTCGCTGTCGGCCGTGCCCACGGTGCTGGCCGCGCTGGCCAACGTGCCGCTCGACGGCGCCGACATCTCCTCGATCACCTACTGCCGCACCGGCGCGGCCGTGCTCTCGCCCGAACTCGCCGCGCGCTTCGAGCGCCTGTTCGGCCTGCACGTGCACGAGAGCCTGGGCATGACCGAGATGGCCGGCATCTCGACCATCACGCCGCCCGGCGTCGACGGCCCCGCGGGCTGCGTCGGCTTTCGCCTGCCCTACATGCAGATGCGCGTGGTGGCGCTCGACGAGCACGGCAACGCGAGCGATCGCGAGGTGGCGCGCGGCGAGACCGGCATGGTGCTGTTCAAGTCGCCCAACGTGTTCTCGGGCTTCGTCGATCCGGCCGACAACGCCAAGGCCTTCACGGCCGACGGCTGGCTCGCGACCGGCGACCTCGGCTGGATCGACAGCGAGGAGCGGCTCAACCTCACGGGCCGCTCGAAGGACCTGATCATCCGCAGCGGCCACAACATCGATCCCAAGGTGATCGAGGACGCACTCAGCGCCCACCCGGCGGTGCAGGTCTGCGCCGCGGTCGGCGCGCCCGATGCCTACGCGGGCGAACTGCCCGTGGTGTTCGCGACGCTGGTGCCCGGCGGCGCCGCCACCGAAGACGAGCTGCTGGCCTTCACCGCCGCGCGCGTCGACGAGGCTCCCGCCAAGCCCAAGTGGGTGGCGCTGGTCGATGCGCTGCCGATGACCAACGTCGGCAAGATCTACAAGCCCGAGCTGCGCGCCATGGCTGCGAGCCGCGTGGTGGCCGCGACCGTGGCCGAGCTGTGCGCCGAACTCGGCCTGCCCGAGGCCGCGCGCCCACGCGTGGCGCACGAGGGCGAGAGCCTGGTGCGCGTGACGATCGACCCCGCCGCCGCGGGCGCGCAGGCCGCGGCGCTCGCCGAGCGGCTGCGCAAGGCACTCGAGCCACTGCCTTTCAAGACCCGCGTCGCGACGGCCTGAAGCCGCCGCACGGCGGGCCGCAGCGCACGGCCCGCCGCCTTTCGTTTCTCCGCCCCCCAAGAACCATCAGGGACACCATGACCATCACCCGACACCCGACCCGTCGCGCGCTGCTGCGCGCCACCACCGCAACCGCCGCCGCGCTGCTCGCGCTGGCCCATGCGCCGGCCCAGGCCCAGGCGCCTTATCCGAACAAGCCGATCCGCATGGTCGTGCCCTTCCAGGCCGGCGGCGCCACCGACGTGCTCGCGCGCGTGCTGGGCCAGAAGATGGCGGCCGGCCTCGGCCAGCCCGTGGTGATCGACAACAAGCCCGGCGCGGCCGGCATCATCGGCACCGACATGGTCGCCAAGGCAGCGCCCGATGGCTACACCATCGTCTTCTCGCTGAGCAATTCGCTGCTGACCAACGAGTTCCTCTACGAGAAGCTGCCCTACGACACGCAGCGCGACCTCACGCTGGTCTACCAGGTGGCGATGGGGCCGCTGGTGCTGGTGGTGCATCCCAGCGTGCCCGCCAAGACCGCGCCCGAACTGCTGAAGTACGTGGCCGCGAACAAGGGCAAGGTCGCCTATGGCTCCTACGGCGTGGGCGCCTACCCGCACCTGGCGGGCGCGCACATGAGCCTCACGCAGCAGGCCGACATGAACCACGTCGCCTACAAGGGCGAGGCGCCGATGATGCAGGACCTGATCGGCGGCCAGATCCAGATGGCCTATGCGAGCGCGCTGGTCGCCAAGCCGCACATCGACGCGGGCAAGGTGCGGGCCATCGGCGTGAGCGGCGAACGCCGCATGGCCGCGCTGCCCACCGTGCCGACGATGGCCGAGCAGGGCTTGAAGGACGAGGCCTACCGCGTGACCGGCTGGCTCGCCTTCGCCGTGCCCGCCAAGACGCCCAAGCCCATCGTGGACCGCATCGCCGAGGAAGTGCGCAAGGCCTCGCAGCAGCCCGACGTGCGCGAGCGCATCGCGGCCATGGGCTTCGAGCTCAAGGACAGCTCGCCCGAACTCTTCGCCGCCGCCTGGAAGGCCGAGCGGCCGATCTGGGAGCGCCTCATCAAGCAGTCGGGCGCGAAGCTCGAGTGAACCCCCTCCGTTTTCATTGAAGGACCAGCCATGAAGATTCTCGTGCCCGTCAAACGGGTCGTCGACTACAACGTGAAGGTGCGCGTCAAGAGCGACGGCACGGGCGTGGACATCGCCAACGTCAAGATGAGCATGAACCCCTTCGACGAGATCGCCGTCGAAGAGGCCGTGCGCCTGAAGGAGAAGGGCGTGGTGACCGAGGTCATCGCCGTCTCGTGCGGCGACGCCAAGTCGCAGGAGACCCTGCGCACCGCGATGGCCATCGGCGCCGACCGCGGCATCCTGGTCGAGACCTCGGAAGAGCTGCAGCCGCTGGCCGTGGCCAAGCTGCTCAAGGCACTGGTCGACAAGGAACAGCCGCAGCTGATCATCCTCGGCAAGCAGGCCATCGACGACGACGCCAACCAGACCGGCCAGATGCTGGCTGCCTTGGCCGACCTGCCGCAAGCCACCTTCGCGAGCAAGGTCGAAGTCGCCGGCGACAAGGCCAACGTGACCCGCGAAGTCGACGGCGGCCTCGAGACCGTCTCGCTCACGTTGCCGGCGGTCATCACGACCGACCTGCGCCTGAACGAGCCGCGCTATGTGACCTTGCCCAACATCATGAAGGCCAAGAAGAAGCAGCTCGACACCTTCAAGCCCGAGGACCTCGGCGTGGACGTCAAGCCGCGGCTGAAGACGCTGAAGGTCTCGGAACCGCCGAAGCGCGGCGCCGGCATCAAGGTGCCCGACGTGGCGACCCTGGTGGACAAGCTGAAGAACGAAGCCAAAGTGATCTGAGGAAGACAACGAACATGACCGCACTCGTCATTGCCGAACACGACCACGCCAGCATCAAGCCGGCCACCCTCAACACCGTGACCGCCGCGCTTGCCTGCGGTGGCGACGTCCACGTGCTCGTGGCTGGCGCCAACGCGGCTGAAGCCGCCAAGGCCGCGGCCCAGATCGCTGGCGTCACCAAGGTCATCGCAGCCGACAGCCCGAGCCTCGCCGAGAACCTAGCGGAGAACGTCGCCGCCCAGGTGCTGGCCATCGCCAGCAACTACAGCCACATCCTGTTCCCCTCGACCGCCAACGGCAAGAACGTCGCGCCGCGCGTGGCCGCCAAGCTCGATGTCGCGCAGATCAGCGACATCACCAAGGTCGACAGCCCCGATACCTTCGAGCGTCCGATCTACGCGGGCAATGCGATCGCCACCGTGCAGAGCAGCGATGCGACCAAGGTCATCACCGTTCGCACCACCGGCTTCGACGCAGCCGCCGCCACCGGTGGCAGCGCAACGGTCGAAACGGCCGAAGGCGTGGCCGACAGCGGCAAGAGCAGCTTCGTCGGCCGAGAAGTCACGAAGAGCGAACGTCCCGAACTGACGGCCGCCAAGATCATCGTTTCGGGTGGCCGCGCACTGGGCAGCGCCGAGAAGTTCACCGAAGTGATGGCACCGCTGGCCGACAAGCTCAACGCGGGCCTGGGCGCCAGCCGCGCAGCCGTCGACGCGGGCTACGCCCCGAACGACTGGCAAGTGGGCCAGACCGGCAAGATCGTCGCGCCGCAGCTGTACATCGCAGCGGGCATCTCGGGCGCGATCCAGCATCTGGCCGGCATGAAGGACTCCAAGGTGATCGTGGCGATCAACAAGGACGAGGAAGCGCCGATCTTCTCGGTGGCCGACTACGGCCTCGTGGCCGACCTGTTCACGGCCGTGCCCGAGCTGGTGAAGACGCTGTAAGAGGAAGCGCCCGCATGAAGACCCGCATCACCGAGCTGCTCGGCATCCGCTACCCGATCGTGCAGGGCGGCATGCAGTGGGTGGGCCGCGCCGAACTGGCCGCGGCCGTCTCCAACGCCGGCGGCCTGGGCATCGTGACCGCGCTCACGCAGCCCACGCCCGACCACCTGCGCCGCGAGGTCGAGCGCACCCGCGCGCTGACCGACAAGCCCTTCGGCGTGAACCTCACGATCCTGCCGGCCGTGAAGCCGCCGCCCTATGCCGAGTACGTGCAGGCGATCATCGACAGCGGCGTGAAGATCGTGGAGACCGCGGGCAACAGCCCGAAGGACTTCATCGAGGCGCTCAAGCGCCACGACGTCAAGATCGTCCACAAGTGCACCTCGGTGCGCCACGCGCTGTCGGCCGAACGCAATGGCGTCGACGCCGTGTCGGTCGACGGCTTCGAGTGCGCGGGCCATCCGGGCGAGGACGACGTGCCGGGCCTGATCCTGTTGCCGATTGCGGCGCGCAAGCTGCGCATCCCCATCATCGCCTCGGGCGGCATCGCCGACGGCCGCGGCATGGCGGCCGCGCTCGCGCTCGGCGCCGAGGGCGTGAACATGGGCACGCGCTTCTGCGTGACCCAGGAAGCGCCGATCCACGACAACATCAAGCAGGCGCTGGTGGACGCGAGCGAGCGCGACACCAAGCTGATGTTCCGCACCATGCGCAACACCGCGCGCGTGTTCCGCAACGCGATCTCCGAAGAGGTGGTGGCCACGGAGAACCGTCCGGGCGGCTGCGAGTTCGAGGAGATCCGCCCGCTGGTTGCAGGCGCGCGCGGCCGCGCGGCGCTGGAATCGGGCGCGGTGCAAGACGGTGTTGTCTCCGCCGGCCAATGCATCGGGCTGATCGAAGACATCCCGACTTGCGCGGAACTGCTGGAGCGCATGGTGCGCGAGTGCCGCGAGCATCTGGACCGGGCGCGGGCCTGGATGGACTGAGTCTTTTCTTGCTTGCTCGCGTCCGGGGGCGATCACGCCGACGGGGTACCTTGCTCCGCGAATGTCCCCCGGCCTGCGGCCTCCTCCTTGATTTCGCTGCGCAAGCCACCCCATCGACGTGATCGTTGGGAGCCACTGCGGGCCGACACGACACGGGTCCCGAGCGGCTCGCGCACAGCGCATCGCGGAAGCTGCATTTAGTCGCGGTTGCCTCGACTTCATGCCGAACGGCACGGCAGCTTGCCGGCTTCTTCTCTAGAGTGAATGCCCCTCTCACTCGATACCCCAACTAGGGGAGAAGAAAGGCGCAACACACCAAACCACACCGAGATGTTCGAAGGCTGCTTGCCTCGCGGCAGGTTGTCGGTGCGAAAGCAGCGATGCGGATGCGAGGTATCAAAAGGCGACGGCCAGGATGTAGCGAGCACCCCAGCCGTCTAACCAAGTTCGTGCACAACCTTGGAAGGAACGCACAAAAATGGCTACCAAGACTATAGCCCGGCGTCGCACGCCGGTATCTCCCGGAGAAACCGCCCATGGTCCGGCGGATCTTCTCGAAAACGCCCTCTCCCAACTCGAAGCGCTGCTGTGGGTCTGCCACGGGAAAGACATCGATTGGTGCAGCGGTGATGGGCCTCGACAACTGGACAACGTGCTCTGGCTTGCGTCTGAACTTGCTCGCGAGGCCGGGGAGTTGTATCAGATGAGCGAGATGACGCGATATGGGGGGCTTGAGGCTGGCGGGTAGGGGCTGGTCTGCGGGCTGCGGGGTTCGCGGCCCGCTTGAGGGACAGGCCCTTTGGGGAACGATGGCTAAAGCCTTCGTGATGGGGGAATTCGGTTCGGTTGAGATTTGCGGGGTAGAACGAAAATGGCCCCAAGCCTCTCTAGGCACTCCGGCGGCTCAACCTACCTCATGCGAGCATCGCTTCCAGAGTCCCCTCATCGATGATGTCCTCTGGCGGAAAGATGCCGGCCGCCTCGACCCGCGCACGGGCGACGGCAACGTCGGGCACGAACATGACAACTGCAAGATCGCGCGTTGCGCGTGAGCAGCACACATAGAACAAGCGCCGGGTGCGGTCTATGACGTTGTCTTCGCCAGCTGCGATGTTCTCTTGGTCCGTTTCCGACAACGGCGCCATACCGAAATACTTTCCGTAGGAAAACTGCCGCTGATTTTGCCCCTCCTCGTCGTCAATCAGGACCACCACGCGCTCGAACTCAGCGCCTTTCACACCCTGCTGGGTCGCGAACGGGGACAAATCTTCCAGGTAATGACGGTAGCCCTTCAACTCGGCAACACGGCAGTCCAGGAACGCAGACACGGACACAGCCTCTGGATCTTCGCCGTCCATACCCTCTCCTCCTTCGGCCGCGAGATGCCTGGACCACGCTTCGTCGAGTTGCAGCATCTCAGCTTCGGCCGCGAAAAGGAGTATGTCCCGAAGCGATGTATCGTTTGAACGCATGCGCCGTGCGAGCTCGTTGGTGGAAGCCTGCAGCGTGGCTAGAGTCACGTTGGCGCCTTCGCCTCCCAGTCGTGCGGGTGCCAACAGCGGACACTGGCCACGCAGCAGGCTCATCACGTCGAACGCGCGGTCCTCATCCACTGCCATAGCCAAGGGAACCAAGTACGTCAGGAATGCCCGAAGCGGCCAAGAGCTTCCGTCCTTGAGGCCCTCCTTGATACTGGAAGGAGCGTTGTCGTTCAAGGCTGAGTACAAGTTCGGGAAACCCAGCCGTGTTGCCGCCATGCGGTGCACAACCACCAAAACCCGGACATCGGCCGCGCGATCCTCACTCACCCAATGATCATCCTGGTTGGTGCGCCTAAGCCACTCGCGAACCTTACCGAGCTTTGCCGACCGGAGTTGGTCGGCCGCAAGCAGGAAAACTCTGGCCGAGCCTTCAACCGGAACCAGCACGTCGTCGGCCCAAGCCATCCGACCGCGCGTCTGAACCAAGCCATCCCCCGGATGGCGGACCGCATTCACGACGCGCAGAACCCGTTGCGGACACCTGAAGTTCTCCGGCTTGGCGATGAGCCTCCACCCCTCCGGCACCTCGATAGCGCCGGCGCCATCCGTGTAGATTTTTTGCATCGGGTCCCCAAAGAATCCCAGGCAAAACTGCACGGGCGTGGTCTCGGCGATGCTGCGGAACGCCGCGACGATCTCGGGTCGGGTGTCTTGGCTTTCGTCGATAAACACCACCGGATACCGGCTCGCGATGACATCGCGAAGCAACTGACTTTGGTCGATCAGGTCCACCGCTGCGGTGATGACGTCGGAATGACCAAGGACACCCCTGCCCAAGTCACTGCCCGCTCCATAGCTGAAATGGGCACGCTGTTCTAGATCCAAGAGCTGCTGGTGATACCGGGCGATATCGGCCACCAAACGCTCGCGTGTTGCCTGGCGAGTTCTCGGCCTGTCATGGTGCGCCTGAGCCTCGTTAATCTTTTCCTGGACCCGGGCGATCACCCAGGCTTTCAGATTGATCTGGAACGGACGCACTACCGTCCACAAGAAGCTGTGAATCGTCGAAACATGGAACAGCGGATCGTTCCCCACATCACCCCAGATCTCATTGACCGCTATCTCGGTGTATGTGATGCAAGCAATGCGCTGTCCGCGAGTGTGAAGATCCCGTCGCCGCGTCTGCGCAATGTGCGCCAGCGCCTTCACCAGCGAAGTCGTCTTGCCAGAACCCGCGCCAGCGACCATGACAAAGCTTCTCTGGGGCCGCTCATCGAGGCACGCGCGCAGTTCCAAGTCTGCCTGAGTATCTGGCTGTCCAACGCGACGCGTCATGCTGCAACGTCCGGGAGTTGTACGAGTGCCGCGACCGGCGGAGGTGGAGCGACCTGCTCCTCAAGCCAGCGCAGGCCGTCTTGGATGTAGTGCGGTACCGTCCACACTGCCGGATCCTGTGCCAGTAGCGCCAACGCAAAGTCGGTCTTGTGAAAGCTCGCCTTCTTGACCTTGCGGTACAGGCTCTCGGCCAGTTCCCCGACGCCCAACTTGTTGCAGCCCTTGATGCGTAGACCAAGATCTTTGCGATCGGCATCCTGGCACCAAGCGAGGTTCTGCAGCGCGAACGCCTCCTCCAGAGTTCGACCTACTCTGACCTCCGTCATGCCGCGCCAACTCACGTCCACCTGCGTCTGGTACGAAACCCGCACATGCGCGCCGCCCGGCGCTGCTCGTGCTTGGGTGCGTTGTTCTGGTGTGGCCGCCAGCAACTCGGCAATGGTGCTGCATGCGGGAAGCCACTTGACCAGGGTCTGGTTCGACGTAAGTGCCCCGTTCTCGTGGACCATGCAAGCCTTACGCCCGCGCCGCGCCGCAGCCACCTCCTCGGCATCTTCGTCGGCATCCGGATCCGCGTCGGCGTCGTCCTCGTCGTGCAGCACCGCTTCGTCACCAGCCGCATCGACGACTGGTGGCAAAACACTGTCAATGTCCGTCACGATCAGGGAAGTTAAGCCGAGGAACTCAATCAGTCCCTTGAAGCGATGCCCGAACGCCCCGCCGATCTCCAAAATGCTGACGTAGTTGGACTGCAAGCGCGGCGCAACCTTGGCGATCATCTGCGGCATCAGCAGCCGCTCGACGTTACCCTCCACTAGGATGGCGGCGTCGGCGAAGAAGATGTCGCAGTGCGTGAGCCTCAAGTACCGCTCCAAGAAATCCCTGGTGCGGTCGGCGGGATCCGCCGGATCGTTGGCCGTCTCGTAGAACTTGGCCATGCTGAGTACTTGGGAACGCTGAACGCCCCTGTCCGCCGTGCGACGGAAATAACGAATGGGCCGGAATCCGCGTTCAAACAGTACATGCGGCGAATGCGTCGAAACGACGAGTTGGCTAGTGCAGTACGGCGCGTCCCCATCGGGGACCGTCAAGATGTCCAAGACCTTGCGGATGAACACCTGCTGCAGCTGGGCATGCAAGTGCGCTTCCGGCTCCTCGATGAAGATGAGATGCAACGGCGGCCGGTTCTCCTCGATGTCAAGCCATCTGGCGTGTACATCCAGCAGCTCAACGACCATGTAGATGAGGTTCTTGAAGCCAAGGCCGTTATAACGGTCCGGCAGGGTCGCAGACAACTCCGCGCCGACAGCTCCCACCGCGTAGTGGACACGCGCACCTTCATGACTGCTGAGGATCGTGGCCGGGTTAAGGGCCGTCTTGATCAGGAGGCGCGGATTGTTGACACCTGGGTAGCCGAGGTGCGCCAAACGTTCGAGCGTCGGGCCGAAGACGCGCTCAAGATGCTCGTTCAGCAAGGACTCCGACTGTGAGAGCGCATGCCTGGCGTCGTGGTCCTCTTCGTGCTTCTCTAGGTTTCTCTCATAGAAGCGACTTAGGCAGCGCGATAGGTCCTCAGACCGGGCTCCACCATTGGCATCTGACAGGTGACGCTGCGCGTGGAGGAAGTCCACCTTAACGAGGCTCGTCAGAACATCCTTGCCACTGCGGCCCTTGTCGGGCATAAGGCGCAGGGGGGTATACCCCTCGACGGGTTGCAAGACATCGTCGAACTTGGCGCGGTCGAGGACGTAGTAGCGCAGCTCGAAGTCCCGCCGTACGCGGTCGCCAGCGACATCCGCTAGGTAATCACTAAGCGTGCGCGGCTGCGGGTCATATCCGGCCACGACCTGAGCAACTTGGCCGTCCGCTGCCCCTTGCTGCACGCGTGCGCGCCGGGCCCTCACGCGAGCCTCCTGGAACGCGGACCTCAACGCTGCCGGATCCGTCGGGGCTAGCTCGACTCGGATCCCGACTTGGTTGCCCTGCCAAGCGAGGCTGGGAAGGAGATCCACTACGCGGTGCAGGTCCGCCGGCTTCACGGTGAACCAGATGTCGATGGAGATGGTCGGGAGCTCGCTGCCCTCGGCGCCCTCACCGTAGGCATTGATGGCGTCCCAGCATTCCGAGCTGAAGTCGTGGAGCGAGAACCTATCTCTGGACGCGGAGGTGAACAGCTGCAGGGCGTGCGCGGCAGAAGTCTTTCCACTGTTGTTGGCGCCGACGAAGAGCGAGATGTCGGGTGCAAGATCGATGCGAGTGTCCTTGATGCGCCGAAAATTGCGAATCCAGATGGTCTCTATGTGCATAGTCTTCTCTCCTGCTGGAAATGGTACGTGACCAACGTTCATGTGAGGCGTTCCCTCGACCATTCCTAGCGATAGCAATAACCGCGTTTGACAAGAAAGCGCCCACGCATCTCTATCTGCAATTCGCCGCAGCAGTTGCCCTCAACCTCACAACCACACTCTCCATGCACAGGGCACCGGGTGCTTCCCGCAGCGAAATAAAGGAGGAGGCCGAAGGCCGGGGGACATTCGCGGAGGGAAGCACCCGGTGTCCTGTGCACGCCCCGGACGCCCCAGGCAACCGCCCATAGCCGCCAAAACGCAGAAAACCCACCCCTTCCAGCGCCCCAAAAGCCCAGGCAGCAGCTAAGGAAACCCCCGATATATCAGTGGACATTGACGGCCCAGAATCGACGGCTGCTTCCCTGTCGAGGTGTACGGATCGCGTCCCGGCGACCGCCCGGTGACATGGCGCCTGCCCCAGTTGCCCGTTTTCTCCGATGACCACTCCTCCTGAGTCCGGCCCCACGCTGGACGCCGCCAGCCCCCTCCCCCCCGACATCGAAGCCGCCGACGAGCCCACCAAGGTGCCCCTGGGCATCGAGGACTGGCTCACCGTGCTCATCATGGGCGCACTCGCGCTCATCACCTTCGCCAACGTCCTGGTGCGCTACTTCACCGACTCCTCCTTCGCCTGGACCGAGGAGTTCTCCGTGTTCCTGATGATCATGCTGGCGCTGGTCGCCGGCTCGGCCGCGGTCGCGCGCGACCGCCACATCCGCATCGAGTACTTCGCCGAAAGCGGCTCGATGGCCCGGCGCCGCCGGCTGGCGCAGTTCGGCGCGCTGATGATCGCCGCGCTGTTCGGCCTGATCGCCGCGCTCAGCGTGCGCATGGTCTGGGACGACTACCGCTTCGAGGAGACCTCGCCGGGCATCGGCGTGCCGGCCTGGTGGTATTCGATCTGGCTGCCGATCGTGTCGCTGGCCATCGCGCTGCGCGCCATCGGACTGTTCGTGCGGCGCGGCCGCAAGCACAAGAACAACGACCAGCAGGACGCCGCCGAATGATCGCCACGCTCCTGTTCGTCGCCTTCCTGCTGATGATGCTGGTGGGCGTGCCCATCGGCGCCGCGCTCGGCCTGGCCGGCGCGGCCTGCATCGCGCTCGCCAACACCGACGCCCAGTGGTTCGGCCTGCTCGCGGTGCCGCAGAACTTCTATGCCGGCCTCGGCAAGTACCCGCTGCTCGCCATTCCGATGTTCGTGCTGGTGGGCTCGATCTTCGACCGCTCGGGCGTGGCGCTGCGCCTCGTGAACTTCGCCATCGCCATCGTGGGCCGCGGCTCCGGCATGCTGCCGCTGGTGGCGATCGCGGTCGCGATGTTCCTCGGCGGCATCTCGGGTTCGGGCCCGGCCAATGCCGCCGCCGTGGGCGCGGTGATGATCGCCGCGATGTCGCGCGCCGGCTATCCGGCCGCCTACTCGGCCAGCGTGGTCGGCGCCGCCGCGGCCACCGACATCCTGATCCCGCCCTCGGTGGCCTTCATCGTCTATTCGGTGCTGGTGCCCGGCGCCTCGGTGCCGGCGCTGTTCGCCGCCGGCATGGTGCCCGGCGTGCTGGCCGGCCTGGCGCTGATGATTCCGGCCGTGTGGCTGGCGCGCAAGCACAAGATGGGCGCGCTCGAATCCACCCTGCCGCGCCCGCCGTTCTGGAAGAGCTTCCGCGAAGCCACCTGGGGCCTGGCGGCGCCGGTGCTGATCCTCGGCGGCATGCGCGCGGGCTGGTTCACGCCCACCGAGGCCGCCGTGGTCGCCGTGTTCTACGGCCTCTTCGTCGGCATGTGCATCCACCGCACCATCAAGGTTCGCGACCTGTTCGTCATCCTGCGCGAATCGGGCGAGCTCTCGGCGGTGATCCTGCTGGTGGTCTCGCTCGCGGGCATCTTCGCCTACTCGCTGTCGACGCTCGGCGTGATCGATCCGGTGACGCGCGCCATCGTCAACTCGGGCCTGGGCGAATACGGCGTACTCGCGCTGCTGATCCTGCTGCTCATCACCGTCGGCATGTTCCTCGACGGTGTCTCGATCTTCCTGATCTTCGTGCCGCTCTTGCTGCCGATCGTGCAGTACTACAAGTGGGACCCGGTCTGGTTCGGCGTGATCCTCACGCTCAAGGTCGCGCTCGGCCAGTTCACGCCGCCGCTGGCCGTCAACCTGATGGTGTCGTGCCGCATCGCCAAGGTGCGCATGGAGGAGACCGTGCGCTGGGTCGGCTGGATGCTGTTCTCGATGTTCGTGGTGATGGTGCTGGTGATCGCCTTCCCCGAACTCGCGCTGTGGCTGCCGCGCAAGCTCGGCTACTGATGAACGTGCCCGCGGCCGCCCGACTTTTTTCAACGAGGAGATAGATCAGATGAAATTCCGCCGCACCCTGCTCGGCCTCGCCGCCGTCGCGACCGCCCTGGGCATGTTCTCGTCGGGCGCCATGGCGCAGGCCAGCTACAAGGCCGAGTACAAGATGTCGCTGGTGCTGGGCCCGCCCACGCCCTGGGGCCAGGCCGGGAAGATCTGGGCCGACCTCGTGAAGGAGCGCACCCAGGGCCGCATCAACATCAAGCTGTACCCGGGCGTGTCGCTCATTCAAGGCGACCAGACGCGCGAGTTCAGCGCGCTGCGCCAGGGCGTGATCGACATGGCCGTGGGCTCGACCATCAACTGGTCGCCGCAGGTCAAGCAGCTCAACCTGTTCTCGATGCCCTTCCTGATGCCCGACTACGCGGCCATCGACGCCCTCACGCAGGGCGAGGTCGGCCAGGAGATCTTCAAGACCCTCGACAAGGCCGGCGTGGTGCCGCTGGCCTGGGGCGAGAACGGCTTCCGCGAGATCACCAACTCGAAGCGCCCGATCAAGACGCCGGCCGACGTCAAGGGCATGAAGATCCGCGTCGTCGGTTCGCCGATCTACTCCGACATGCTGACCGCGCTGGGCGCCAACCCGACGCAGATGAGCTGGGCCGATGCACAGCCCGCGCTCGCGAGCGGCGCCGTCGACGGCCAGGAGAACCCGCTGTTCCTGTTCACCGTGCTCAAGATGCACACGGTGGGCCAGAAGTTCGTGACCACCTGGGGCTATGTGGCCGACCCGCTGGTGTTCGTGGTCAACAAGGAGATCTGGGCCTCGTGGACGCCGGCCGACCAGGCCATCGTGCGCCAGGCCGCGCTCGACGCCGGCAAGCAGGAGATCGAGATCGCGCGCAAGGGCCTGGTGGAAGCCGACAAGCCCGTGCTCAAGGACATCGCGGCCATGGGCGTGACGGTCACCAGCCTCACGCCCGCGGAACGCGACGCCTTCGTGAAGGCCACGCGCCCGGTGTACGAGAAGTGGAAGCCGACGGTCGGCGCCGACCTCGTGGCACGCGCCGAGAAGGCGATCGCGGCGCGCAAGAAGTAAGAAGCGCCGCGCGGGCCGGCGCGCCTCAGTTGCGATAGCGGCTGGGGTTCGCGCCCGCCACCTTCTTCATCAAGCGCCGCAGCGCGGTGGCGTCCTGATACCCGACGGCGCCGGCCACCTGGTCGACCGTCATGCGGCTGGACTCCAGCAGCGCCCGCGCGCGCCGCAGCCGCACCCCCTGCAGCAGCGCCTGCGTGCTCTTGCCGGTGGCCTTCATCACATGGCGCGCGAGCGTGCGCTCCGACATGCAGAACTCGCGCGCCAGCTCGCTCACCGAGGGTGGCGCGGGCAGCGCCGCTTCCACGCGCGCCGCGAGCCGCGCCACCAGGTCGTTGCCGTTGGCCAGCAGCTCGGGAACGATGAATGGCGCCTGCGCCTGGCGCCCGTCGATCAACAGCAGCCGCGACACCAGGTCGGTGAGCGCGCTGCCGCAGCGTTCGCGCAGCAGGTGCAGCATCAGGTCGGTCTGCGCGAAGGCCGCGCCGGCCGTGACCACCGGGCCGTCGGCGCAGACCATGCGGTCGACGTCGACCGTGCAATCGGGCGCCATGCGCTTGAGCAGCGCGGCATACCACCACGAGGTGGTCGCGCGGCGGCCCTGCAGCAGGCCTGCCGCATTGAGCAGGAACACCGCCGAGCACGAGGCCGCGACCTGGCCGCCGGCGCGCGCATGGCGTGCGAGGCCGTCGATGGCGCGCGCGGCGTCCTCGCTCTCGAGGCAGTGGCGGATCTGCTCGGGCGTGTCGAGTCCGAGCCCGGGCACCACCCAGGTCGAGCGGTCGTCGCGCGCGCGAGTCGGCAGGCGCACGGTGTCGATGTGCATGCCCGAACGCAGCGCGACCATGCCGCCGGCCGGCGAGCACAGCCGCCAGCGCGGCGGCGCCGCGCCGGCGCGCGCGGCCACCGAGCGCGCGGCACCGAGGATGTCGGCCGTGGCGGCGACGCTGGAGGCGAAGGCACCGGGCAGCACCAGGATCGTGAAGTCGCGCATAGGAGGGCTTTGTCCGATTTGGCCCTGAAACCGTCAAACAGGACACTGCCATTCTGAACGGCCGGTGGGCCCAATACAAGCTTCATCCACCCCGTTGCCCAACCACCGCCCACGCCATGACCCACGCACCCACCACCCGCCCGCTCGACCGCGACGACCCGCTCGACGACTTCTCCTCGCGCGAGATCGAACTCGACGGCGTCGCCAAGAAGGTCTACCTGATGGGCAGCGGCCCCGCCGTGATCGTGATGACCGAGATGCCCGGCATCAGCCCCCAGGTGGCGCGCTTCGCGCGCTGGGTGCGCGATGCGGGCTTCACCGTCTACATGCCCTCGCTGTTCGGCCGCGACGGGGCCGTGCCGCAGGCCGAGGAAGGCGCGGCCGTGTTTAAGCGCGCCTGCGTGAGCGCCGAGTTCCGCGCCTTCGCGTCGAATGCATCGAGCCCCGTCACGCAGTGGCTGCGCGCGCTCGCGCGGCTCGCGCACGCCGAATGCGGCGGCCCCGGCGTGGGCGCGATCGGCATGTGCTTCACCGGCAACTTCGCGCTGTCGATGATGCTCGAGCGCGCCGTGCTCGCGCCCGTGGTGTGCCAGCCCTCGCTGCCGCTCGACGACGCGGCCGGCACCAACGTGGCGGCCGACGAGCTGGCCGCCGTGCGCGAGCGGCTGGAACGCGAGGACCTGACGGTGATGGCCTACCGCTTCGAGGGCGACAGGTTCTGCAAGGCCGAGCGCTTCGCCGCCTTCTCGCAGGCGCTCGGCGACCGCTTCGTGGCGCGCGTGCTGCCCGACAGCGCGGCCAACCCCGTCACGCCGCCCTTCTTCGCGCAGGTAGTCGCGAGCCCGCACAGCGTGGTCACCGCGCACCTGATCGACGAGGCCGGGCAGCCGACCATCGCGGCGCGCGACGAGATCCTGGCCTTCTTCGCCAGGCGGCTCCTGGGCTGAAGCTCTGGCAGACTGGCTCCCCGCAGGCGCGCGCTCCGTCGCGCCTGCATGGAGCCCGCATGCCGACGAACACGCCCCCGCTTTCCGACGACACCACCGTCCACACGCTGATCATCGACACCGACCCCGGTGCCGACGACGTGATCGCGCTGCTGCTCGCCATGGCCTCGCCCGAGCGCCTGAAGATCCAGGCGCTGACCACGGTGGCCGGCAACGTGCCGCTCGCCAAGACCTCGCGCAACGCGCGGCTGGCGCGCGAGTGGGGGCAACGGCCCGACATTCCCGTCCACGGCGGCGCGCAGCGCCCTCTGCTGCGCGCGCCGATCTACGCGGCCGACATTCACGGCAGCGAGGGCATCACCGGCGTGCAGGTGCACGAGCCCGCGCAGCCGCTGGCCGAGGGGCATGCGGTCGACTACCTGATCGACACCCTGCGCGCCGCGCCAGAGAAGAGCGTGACGCTCGCGATGCTCGGCCCGCAGACCAACCTCGCGCTGGCGCTCGCGCAAGCGCCCGACATCGTGCGCGGCCTGCGCGAGCTGGTGCTCATGGCCGGCGCGCATTTCAATGGCGGCAACATCACGCCGACGGCCGAGTTCAACGTCTTCGCCGATCCGCATGCGGCCGAGATCGTGCTCGGAAGCGGCGTGCCGATCACCATGCTGCCGCTGGACCTCACGCACAAGGTGCTGGCCACCCCCGAGCGCATCGCGCGGCTGCGCGGCCTCGGCAACCAGGCGGGCCGGATCGTGGCCGACATCCTCGATGCCTATGTGCGGCACGACATGCAGTACTACGGCCTGCCCGGCGGGCCGGTGCACGACGCGACCGTGATCGGCTACCTGCTGCAGCCCTCGCTGTTCAGCGGCCGATGGGTCAACGTGGCGATCGACAGCCGCGAAGGGCTGGGGTTCGGGCAGACGGTGGTGGACTGGTATGGGGGGTTGAAGAAGCCGGCGAACGTGCACTGGATCGCGGAGGGGGATGCGCAGGGGTTCTTCGACTTGCTGACGCAGGGGATCGGGCGCTTGCCTTGAGTTGCACTGCTTGAATGACGGCGCTTTTTCGTCATTTCTCTCGAGAGCGTCCAATGGACTCGAGCACCTCGACGGCTTTCCGCAGCTCCGTCCACTCCAGAGGCAACTCGTGAACCCACTCGAGGCTGCAGCCATTGAACCCCGATCGAATGATCAACCGGTACGTCGTGGGATGGATGTAGGCCAGGTCTCCCAGGGCTGCGACACCGACTCTTGCCGTTCGGATCGAGCTCAGCAGATCCGCCGCCAAGCCCTGCTGCAATTGAAATGGAAGCCCCTGTCGGCTCTTCTGGATCGGCAGGTCCTGCATCCAATCCATGCCCACGAACTCCGTTTTCCAACAGCGGGTGATGCAGGTGTCCGGGGCGATCTCATCGATCTCGACCCAGACGGCAACACCCACCTGATTCGGCCGCTCGAACGGAGGAGACGCGACGAACTGGACGGTCCAGGTATTCATTGCCGATCGCTATTGCTGGGTAACGTTCGGACCACCGCCCGCCGCAACGCAGGAAAGAAACATCCTGCGGCTCAATCCATTGAACTGATCGACGCCCGAGCTTGCGTAGACGTCGTCAATGATCGAGCCCAGAATCCTGCCGGTGGATGGGGAGTTCGCCGCGAGCAATGTCGCCCTGGCTTGATCGATCGTCTTCCCTTGCTCCTTGAGCCCGTAGACATAGCGCGGCACCTTCAGCACTCCAAAGCAGGACTGAGAAATCGCCTGGTGTCTGGCTTCAACGGGAAGGTGGAGTACCTTGGCGCATCGCATGAAGCGTTCGCCAGCCAGTGCCTCCGGCGTGATCGACTCGCGAGAGAACTGGTCCAAGTCCAGCAGGTCTTCCTCTATCGCCTGGCTGCCAAGAGAAGCCTTCGTGACGTCCCGCGCCTTCTGAGGCGTGATCTGGTTCTCTCGCAGAAGACTGGTCAGTTCCCACAAGCGCTTCGAGTAGTGAAAGCAATACTCCAATTCCGGCCCGCCCCCGGAACCAGCAGGAACAGGGTAGTCCGCCAGGCTGCCAAATCCCGGTGGCTTCGCTTGCGGGGCATTCGGCGGGCTCGAGCAACCCGCGGCAAGGGCGATCAGCAAAGAGAGAACGATGCGATTCGTGATCATTGTTGGGTGCTTTTTGGTTGAGCCACGAAGGTGCATGGAGAGAATGAAGGCAACCCGGTCGAGCGAACGCGTCAGCCCGCGGCCCTGGCCTTCAGCCACAGCCCGAATTCCATCATCACGCTGACGACAGGCTTCAGGCGCTCGCCGTCCGGCGTGAGCTGGTACACGACCTTGACCGGAACCGTGGCATGGACGGTTCGCTGCACGAGCCCGGCCTCTTCGAGCGCGCGCAGGTCCAGGGTCAGCGAGCGCTGGGAAATGCCGGGCACGTCGCGGCGCAGCTCGTTGAATCGCTTGGGTCCATCTACCAGATAGGACACCAGCAACAGCCGCCAGCGGCCGCCCAGCAAGCGCATAGCTTCCTCGACGGAGCAACCCGAGACGTTCGATTTCATAGCACGCGAGTGAGAAGAGGGCCGCAGGTATATTTTTTTAACCTAGCGGCAGTTTATGTGCCTTCTTCCAAATCCACGCCCGGTTCCTAACATGGCCCGAGGCGCTCCCCAGCGCCATGCCCCTCGACCATCGAAGAACCCATGAAGCTCTACTACATCCCCGGCGCCTGCTCGCTCTCGCCCCATATCGTGCTGAACGAACTCGGCCTCGACTTCAACCTCGTCAAGGTCGACCACAAGACGCACAGAACGCAGGACGGCCGCGACTTCCGCGAACTCAGCCCCTTCGGCTATGTCCCGCTGCTCGAGCTCGACGACGGCACATTTCTGCGCGAAGGCCCCGCCATCGTTCAGCACCTGGCCGACCTGAAGCCGGCGTCGCGCATGGCGCCGGAGAACGGCAGCCTCGAGCGCTATCGCCTGCAGGAATGGCTGAGCTTCCTGACCTCGGAAATCCACAAGGGCTTCATTCCCCTGCTCTATGCCGTGCTCGCCGGAAAGTACGGTGTCGAGACCGCGAAGCCCAAGCTCGAGCAGCGCTATGCCTGGATCGACGAGCAGCTTGCCGACCGCGACTACCTGATGGGCGACACCTTCACGGCCGCCGACGCGTACCTCTATGCGCTGACCCAATGGGGCCAGGCCGCGTGGCTCGCGTCCGTCTACAGGGCCGACATCCATTTCGATGGGCTGGACAACCTGCGGGACTGGTATCAACGCGTGCGGGCGCGGCCCGCGGTGCGCAAGGCGCTCGATACCGAAGGGCTCAGGTAAGACGCGTCATCAGGACTCCGGCACGGCAGGCGGCGCATCTTTGTAGAGCCGAAGAAACTTGAACATCTTCGGCCACTCTTCCCGAGGCTTGAAGACGATCGCCACCTCCCGGTTCTCCAAGGCGGATTCGGTCAAGACCAGATGGTCCGCGACTTGTTTCGCATTCTCGAACTCCTTGGCATTTGCCTTGCAGACCGCCTTGAAGAAAGGACCGGCCAGCCATTGCCGTGTTTCGGGCTCATCCTGAAACTTGAGATAGCCGGCCAGCGAGGCATGGGCGACCGCGACCATCGCAAAGCCCAACGGAATGTCGTCTCGAACCAGGATGTACATCTTCATGCGATTGCGCACGCCACGGGCGTGTCCTTCCTCGGTTGGCACCGATCAACGCGCTCCGGCACACACGTTCTTGAACACGATCCCGCTCACCGTCGTCGGCCCGCCCACCGCCTTCCACTCGCTGCGCCGGCTCAGGTCGATGTCGTGCGCTTCCAGCGGCCCGTTGTGGCTCACGACGCGGCGCATCTTCTCGCGCGCGCCCTTGCAGTCGTAGTCGTAGAGGTAGCGCGAAGTGCGGTACGGGGTCTTGCCGACATCGGTCTGCAGTTCGTCGTAGCGGTAGAGCGTCCAGGCCTCGACGGCATCGCCGTGCGGGCGGATCGAATCGCGCTGCAGCAGCACCTTCTTGCGCGCAGTTGACGCGATCTCGGTCCAGTCCTCGCCGGCTTGCGCCGGCTTCAGCGTCATCAGCGCGGCCGCCGTGCAGACCGCCACCGCGCAGTATCTGGATGGATGGAAGCCCATTCTTTTCACCCCCGTGCCAATACGACAGCGGGAGATGGTCGCACGAAATCCGCGGCGCGAAGACCGCGACCGCTCCCGTCGCTTGGCGCCGCCTTTCGCGCACTTCATCGCATTCGCCTGGCCGCCGCGCCTTCCCGCGGCAACCATGCGCACTCCACCGACCCCGCCATGGAGACCCCGATGCGCGCCACTGCCCTCCTCTCTCGCCACGCCCTGCTGCTCGCCTCGGGCCTGCTGCTGTCCTGCCAGTTGCTGGCTGCCGAGGCCGGCTGGCGGCAGGTCCGCATTCCGGGCGCCACGCCCGACGCCGCGCCGACCGTGGTCGCGCTCTACTACCCGACGCAGGCCACGCCTCGCACGACGGCCATGGGGCCGTTCACCGTGCGCGCCGCGATCCAGGCGCCGCCAGACGAGAAGTTCAAGGGATTGATCCTGCTGAGCCACGGCCTCGCCGGCACCGAGCTGGGCCACGGCAGCCTGGCCGAGGCGCTCGCGCGCGCGGGCTACCTGGTGGCGGCGCTGCGCCATCCGGGCGACAACTGGCAGGACGGCTCGCTGCTGAAGCAGGGCGGAGCCGCCTACTTCGGCGAACGGCCGCGGCAGGCTTCGCACGTGATCGACGCCCTGCTGCAAGACCCGCAATGGAAGGACCGTATCGCGCGCGACGACCAGGGCCCGCGCATCGGCGCCGTGGGCCACTCGGCCGGCGGCTACACGGTGCTCGCGCTCGCGGGCGCGCAGGCCGACCTGTCCCGCATCGCCGCGCATTGCGCGAGCGAGCGCGCCGCCGATCCGATCTTCTGCGGCGTGGGCCGCGATGGCGGGACGGCCGCGGCGCCCACCGCCCCCACCGCCCCGGCCGCATCGCTGCTGCCTTCGCTGCGCGACCCGCGCGTGCGCGCGGTCGTGGCCATGGCCCCGGCCGGCGTGCCCTTCACGGCCGCGTCGCTGGCGCAGGTGCGGGTGCCCACGCGGATCTACGAAGCCGAGCAGGACCGCTTCCTGGTGCCGCGCTTCCATGCAGAATGGATCGCGCGCAACATGCCGGCCGCCGAGCTGCAGCGCATCCCGAATGCCTGGCACTTCGCGTTCATGGACACACCGTCCATGCCCATTCAGACGCCCGATGGCGACATCGCCGCCGATCCGCCGGGCTTCGACCGGCAGGCGCTGCTGGCACGCCTGGGGCGGGAGATTCCGGCCTTCTTCGACGAGGCACTGCCGAAGTCCCCGGCGCCATGAAAAAGGGCCATGCCGTCGCCGGCATGGCCCTTATCGTTTGTCGCAAGGCGCAGCGTTCAGTGCTGCAGGATCTTGTTGAGGAAGTCCTTGGTACGCGGCTGGCGGTTCTCGGGCTGGCCGAAGAACTCGTCCTTCGAGCAATCCTCGAGGATGCGGCCGCCGACGTCGATGAAGATCACGCGGCTCGCGACCTTGCGGGCGAAGCCCATTTCGTGCGTGACCACCATCATGGTCATGCCTTCCTTGGCCAGGCTCACCATCACGTCGAGCACTTCGCCGACCATCTCGGGGTCGAGCGCCGAGGTGGGTTCGTCGAACAGCATCACGATCGGGTCCATGCTCAGTGCGCGGGCGATCGCCACGCGTTGCTGCTGGCCACCCGAGAGCTGGCCCGGGAACTTGTCCTTGTGCGCCATCAGGCCCACGCGGTCGAGCATCTTGAGGCCGCGGGTCTTGGCCTCGTCGGGCGTGCGGCCCAGCACCTTGATCTGCGCGATCGTGAGGTTCTCGGTCACCGACAGGTGCGGGAACAGCTCGAAGTGCTGGAACACCATGCCGACCTTGGAGCGCAGCTTCGGCAGGTTGGTCTTGGGGTCGTGCAGCGGGATGCCGTTGACGGTGATCTCGCCCTTCTGGAAGGGTTCGAGCGCGTTCACGGTCTTGATGAGCGTGGACTTGCCCGAGCCCGAGGGACCGCAGACCACGACCACGTCGCCCTTGGCGATGCTGACGGAGCAGTCGTTGAGCACCTGCACGGGGCCGTACCACTTGGAGACGTTCTTGATTTCGATCATTTTTTCGGACATTTCTTTCTCTCCGGTTCAGTGCTCTGTCAGCGGATGATGGCGATTTTCTTGTGCAGGCGCTTCACCAGGTACGACAGCGCATAGCACATCACGAAGTACACGACGGCGGCGAGCAGGTAGGCCTCGATCGGGCGGCCGAAGTTCTTGCCCGCGGTCTCGAAGCCCTTGAGCATGTCGTAGGCGCCGATGGCGTAGACCAGCGAGGTGTCCTGGAACAGGATGATGGTCTGCGTGAGCAGCACCGGCAGCATGTTGCGGAAGGCCTGCGGCAGCACCACGAGGCGCATGTTCTGGCCGTAGGTCATGCCCACCGCCTGGCCCGCGTTCACCTGGCCGCGCGGGATCGACTGGATGCCCGCGCGCATGATCTCGCTGAAGTAGGCGGCCTCGAACGCGACGAAGGTGATCACGGCCGAGATCTCGGAGCGGTAGTTGGAACCCACCGAGCCGAACAGCGAATAGAACGAGGCCGGCACCAGCAGGAAGAACCACAGGATCACCATCACCAGCGGGATGCTGCGCATGCCGTTGACGTAGAGCGCCGCGGGCGCATCGAGCCACTTCTTGCCCGACAGGCGCATGAGCGCGAGGATCGTGCCGAAGATCACGCCGCCGATCGTGGCCACCACCGTCAGCATGATGCTGAAGTAGAAGCCCTTGATCACGAAGTTGCTGATGACGTCCCAGTTGTAGAAGGACAGGTCGAGATTCATCATGTCAGTGTCCTCCGCCGCCGCTGGCCGAGACGATGAAACCCGGTACGCGGGTCTTCTTCTCGATGAAGGCCATGAGCCGGTTGATGGCCAGGGCCGACACCACGTAGCACGCCGTCACCGCGAGGTAGACCTCGATGCCGCGCGAGGTTTCTTCCTGCGCCTGCATGGCGAACATGGTGAGTTCGGTGACCGACACGGCGAACGCGACGGACGAATTCTTGAAGATGTTCATCGTCTCGCTCGTGAGCGGCGGGATGATGATGCGGTAGGCCATCGGCAGGATCACGTAGCGGTAGTACTGCGCCGTGGTGAAGCCCACCGCCATGCCCGCATAGCGCTGGCCCTTGGGCAGCGCCTGGATGCCCGAGCGCACCTGCTCGGCGATACGCGCCGAAGTGAAGAAGCCCAGCGCCAGCACCACCAGGATGAAGCTCGGCACGCCCTTCATGACCGGGACCAGCGCCGGAATGACGTGGTACCAGAGGAAGATCTGCACCAGCAGCGGAATGTTGCGGAACAGCTCGACCCAGGCATTGCCCAGCCTCACCAGCCACGGGCTGTCGGGCAGGGTGCGGATGATCCCCACCAGCGAGCCCAGCACCAACGCGACGATCAACGCCAACAGTGCCACGGACACCGTCCAGCCCCAGGCCGACAGCATCCATTGCAGATAGGTCGGATATTCCCCCCCGGGGTCCTGCAGGAAGACCTGCCAATCCCAGTTGCCCATTTTTCTTACTCCTTCGCCTTCTTCCGAAAATCAGTCCCTGAAAAGAAACGCCCACCGCGAAAGGTGGGCGTCATTCACGCAGCGACGCGACGCTTATTCCTTGGTCACGTACTCTTCAGCGGGCTTGTCGTTCGGGTTGGCCCATGCGTTCTTGGTGGCTTCGCCCAGCGGCAGGTTGATGGTGACGTTTGCCGGGGGGATCGGCTTCAGGAACCACTTGTCGTAGAGCTTGGCGAGTTCGCCCGACTTGGCCTGGGCCTTGATGCTGTCGTCCACGGCCTTCTTGAAGGCGGGGTCGTCCTTGCGGATCATGATGGCGATGGGCTCGACGGCGAGCACGTCGTTCAGGATCTTGTAGTCCTTCGGCGACTTGGACTTGGCGGCCAGCGCGGCCAGGATCGAGCCGTCCATCACGAAGGCGTCGGCACGGCCGGTCTCGAGCAGCAGGAAGCTGTCGGAGTGGTCCTTGCCGTAGACCTCCTTGAAGGTCAGGTTCTCGGCGCGCTTTTGCTTGCGCACGGTCTGCAGCGGCGTGGTGCCGGTGGTGGTGGCGACGGTCTTGTCCTTCAGGTCGGCCAGCGAGTTGATGCCCGAGTTCGCCTTCACGACGATCTTGGTTTCCTCGACGTAGGTGGTCACGCCGAAGGCCACGTCCTTCTGGCGGGTGGCGTTGTTGGTGGTGGAGCCGCACTCGATGTCGACGGTGCCGTTCTGCACCAGCGGGATGCGGTTCTGCGAGGTCACGGGCTGGTACTTGACTTCGAGCTTCTTGCCGGCGGCCTTCTCGAGGTCCTTGATGATGTTGGCGCAGACGTCGTAGTGGAAGCCGGTGTATTGGCCGTTGCCCAGCGTGTACGACAGACCCGAGGATTCACGCACACCTTCGGTGATGACGCCCGATGCCTTGATCTTGGCCAGCGTGTCATTGGCCTGCGCCATCGCGCCGCCGGCGGCCAGCGCCGCGATTGCCAATGCCAGTACTTGCTTTTTCATACGGAAAACTCCTGAGGGTGACGGAAATGAGAGATACAACGAAATTCTAGACATGATGTCTCGGGGGAATACCCGGACCAACCCGGTGCATTTTCCCCGAGCCGCGCACCGGCCGGGCGCATAAGGCGCCTGGCTGGTGCGGACACAGGATTTGGCATTGTCCGGCTTTCACAAAGCAGCCTTTGTGCCCGACGGTTCCGCGGCCGGCGGCACCGGCACGGACAGCCGCACGGGCTGGGTCAGGTTCTCCGGAACCAGCAGCGCGTCCATCTCGGCGCGCGTCATGATGCCCAGCGATTCGGCGACCAGGTCGATCGGCCCGCCCGTGGCCAGCGCGGTCTTGGCGATCAGCGCGGCCTTCTCGTAGCCGATCAGCGGATTGAGCGCGGTGACCAGCGTGACCGACTCGCGCACCCGCCTGGCGAGGAACTCGCGGTTGGCCTCGATGCCGTCGACGCAGTTCAGCTGCAGCGTGTTGCAGGCGTTGCCCAGGTGCTTGATGCTCTTGAACAGGCTCCAGCCCATGATCGGCTCGAAGGCGTTGAGCTGCAGCTGGCCGGCTTCGGACGCCATGGTCACGGTGATGTCGTTGCCGATCACCTCGAAGGCCACCTGGTTCATCACCTCCGGGATCACCGGGTTGACCTTGCCGGGCATGATCGACGAGCCGGCCTGCCGCGCGGGCAGCCGGATCTCGCCGAAGCCGGCCTGCGGGCCGCTCGAGAGCAGGCGCAGGTCGTTGCAGGTCTTGCTGAGCTTGGTGGCCACGCGCTTGAGCACGCCCGACAGCTGCACGAAGGCGCCGGTGTCCTGCGTGGCCTCGATCAGGTTGGCGGCCTGCTTGAGCGGCACGCCGGTCTGCTCGGCCAGGTACTGGCAGGCCAGGTTGGCATAGCCGTGCGGCGCGTTGATGCCGGTGCCGATGGCGGTGGCGCCGAGGTTGATCTCCTCGATCAGCGCGCGCGCCTCGCCGAGGCGGGCCTCGTCCTCGCCGATCATGATGGCGTAGGTCAGGAACTCCTGGCCCAGGGTCATCGGCACCGCGTCCTGCAGCTGGGTGCGGCCGATCTTGAGCACGTCCTTGAACTCGAGCGCCTTGGCCTCGAAGCTGCGGCGCAGCGCCGCCATGGCCTCGAGCAGCTTGCCGATCGCGAACCACAGCGCCAGCCGCACGGCCGTCGGGTAGACGTCGTTGGTGCTCTGCGAGGCGTTGACGTGGTCGTTGGGATGCAGCACGTCGTAGCGGCCCTTCTCGTGGCCCAGCTTCTCGAGCGCGAGGTTGCAGATGACCTCGTTGGCGTTCATGTTGGTCGAGGTGCCGGCGCCGCCCTGGATCACGTCGACCACGAACTCGTCGAGCAGCTTGCCCTCGATCAGGTCGTCGCAGGCCAGGATGATCGCGGCCGCGCGGTCGCGGTCGATCGCGCCGAGGTCGGCATTGGCGCGCGTGGCGGCCTTCTTCACGAAGGCCAGCGCGCGCACCAGGTCGGGCATGGCCGACACGCGGGTGCCGGAGATCGCGAAGTTCTCGACCGCCCGGGCCGTGTGCACGCCCCAATAGGCGACGGCGGGAATCTGCTTCTCGCCGAGGAAGTCGTGTTCGGTTCTGAAGTTGGAGCCCATACCCACCTCTCGGCTGAAAAAAAGCACGCGAGAACGCGTGCCATGGAGTTGCGGTCGTTCGACCCGTGGCCGAAAAACTGCCCGGACTGTAGGGGCGTCATGGCACGGACGCCAATGCTGTTTACGGGAACACTTATGCCTGACTTTTATAGATTGTGCAGTGCACAAACCCGGCCCCAAAGGCTATACCCAAACGCCCGGCCCGACCAGCGGCGCTCTCCCTACGAGGCCCCGGAATCAGCGCGGCGGCTGGGTGCCGACGAGGTACGACCACAGCGCGTCGGCCGAGCTCTTGGGCTGCAGCGACTCGAGCCCGGCGGCCTTGGCGGCGGCCCGGCCGCCCGCGCGCGTCTGCAGCGGCGCCTGCGGGCGCTCGCGGTAGGCGCGGATCTCCATCGTGGCCTCGAGCCGGTCGATCTCGGGCGGCAGCGCGCTCACCAGCTTGCGCATGCGCACCTCCTTGCGCACCGCGCTCTGCGGCAGGAAGGCGATGCCGTGGCCCTCGAGCGCCATCACCTTCAGGCCCTCGGCCATGTCGGTCTCGTAGACCCGGTCGAGGTGGATCGCGGTGCCCGATTCCTTGAGCAACTGGTCGACCACGCGGCCCAGGTAGGCGCCCGGCGCATAGCCCAGGTAGGGCAGCGGCTGGCCGGCGCGGCCCGGCAGCCGGTAGCGCGGCGCGCCCTCGGCGTCGGCCTTGACCCAGGGCGCCACGGTCTCCTCGCCCAGGCTCACCATCTCGTACTTGTTGGCGTCGAGCTGCAGCGGCTGCGAGGGGTGGTGGTAGGCGATCAGCAGGTCGCAGCTGCCCTCGACCAGCCGCAGCACGGCGTCGTGCACGTTGAGCGCGATCAGCCGGCTCTTGATCGGGCCGAAGTGCTCGCGCAGGCTGGTGACCCACGAGGGGAAGAAGGTGAAGGCCAGCGTGTGCGGTATCGCGAACTCGATCACGTCCTGCCCGGCGGCCGAATGGCCGCGCAGCATGGCGCGCGTGCTCTGCAGCGCCTGCAGCATCTCGATGGCCTGGCTGTAGAGCGTCTGGCCCGCGGGCGTGAGCCGCGTGGGATAGGAGCTGCGGTCGACGAGGTCGGTGCCGGCCCAGCCCTCCAGCGCCTGGATGCGGCGCGAGAACGCCGGCTGGGTCACGTGCCGCAACTGGGCGGAGCGGCTGAAGCTGCGCGTCTCGGCCAGGCTGATGAAGTCTTCGAGCCACTTGGTTTCCATGGCGGGCGATTATGTGCCGCCGCGCGCGGGGCCGCGCCGGCCGGTGCTCGGGGACAACCCGCCCCCGGTCCGGCCCCGGGCGGCGCCGCGCTGTCACATACTGGCGCCTCGTCCTTCTCCGACCCCACGCCATGCCCACCGACGACCTCCTCGCCCTCAGCGCCACCGCCCTGTCGCGCCGCCTCGCCGAACGCAGCCTCTCGTGCCGCGAGCTGATGCAGGCCACGCTCGCGCGCATCGAGGCCCTGAACCCGCGCTTCAACGCCATCGTCTCGCTGCGGGACCCCGGCGCGCTGCTGGCCGAGGCCGACCAGCGCGACGCCGAGCTGGCGCGCGGCGAGCGCCGCGGCTGGATGCACGGCTTTCCGCTCGCGGTGAAGGACCTGAGCCATGCGGCCGGCCTGCCGACCTCGAAGGGCTCGCCCTTGCCGCCGCGCACGCCCGCGCGCACCGACAGCCTCCACGTGGCGCGCATGCGCGCGGCCGGCGCGATCGTCATCGGCAAGACCAACACGCCCGAGTTCGGCCTCGGCTCGCACACCTACAACACGGTGTTCGGCACCACGCGCAACGCCTACGCGCCCGAGCGCAGCGCGGGCGGCAGCAGCGGCGGCGCGGCCGTGGCCCTGGCGCTCGGCATGCTGCCGGTGGCCGACGGCAGCGACATGATGGGTTCGCTGCGCAACCCGGCGGCCTTCAACAACGTGATCGGCATGCGGCCCTCGCGCGGGCGCGTGCCCGGCGATCCCGACGAGGAGCTGTTCTTCCAGCAGCTCGGTTGCGAAGGCCCGATGGCGCGCACGGTGGAGGACACCGCGCGGCTGCTCTCGGTGCAGGCCGGTTTCGACGGCCGCGTGCCGCTGTCCTCGCCGCATGCCCTGCCCGCGCCCGACGCCTTGCAGATCGAGGGCGAGGTGCGCGGCCTGCGCATCGGCTGGCTCGGCAGCATCTGGAGCGACCTGCCGCTCGAGCCCGGCGTGCTCGCGCTCGGCGAGAGCGCGCTCGCCACCTTCCGCGCGCTGGGCTGCGAGGTCGAGCCCTGCACCCTCGACGTGCCGCGCGCCCACAACTGGAGCGCCTGGCTGCGGCTGCGCCAGCTGCTGGTGGGCGGCAAGCTCGGTGCCTACATGAACACGCCCGCGCTGGTCGAGCAGCTCAAGCCCGAGGCGCGCTGGGAGATCGAGCAGAGCCGGCACCTCGATGCCGCCTCGCTGTTCCAGGCCTCGGTGTGGCGCTCGAACGTCTACCGCGCCTTCCTGTCGCTGTTCGAGCGCTTCGACTTCGTGCTGGCGCCGACCGCGCAGGTCTTTCCCTTCGACGCCGAGCTGCACTGGCCCGCGCAGGTGGCCGGCGTGCCGAGCGACACCTACCACCGCTGGATGGAGATCGTCACGCCGTTCACGCTGGCGGGACTGCCCACGCTCAACGTGCGCGCGGGCTTCGGCGAGGCGGGCCTGCCGATGGGACTGCAGCTCGCGGGGCCGATCCATGCGGACCTCGAGGTGCTGCGGCTCGGGCATGCGTACGACGAGGCCTGCGGGTGGGGCGACCGCAAGCCGCCCGTGCTGGGCTGAGTTCGCTCAGACCGGCGTGAGCACGCCGCGCCCCGCGAAGTGCCCCTCGGCATTCGCGATGAAATGGTCCACCGACTTCTGCGTCGCCTCGGGCGACCAGCCCGCCAGATGCGGCGTCAGCAGCACGTTGTCGAGACCGATCAGCTGTTGCGGCGGCTTCGGCTCGCTCTCGTAGACGTCGAGGGCCGCGCCCGCGATGCGGTTCTCGCGCAGCGCCGCGGCCAGTGCCTCGGTGTCGACCACGCTGCCGCGGCCGATGTTCACCAGGTAGCCCCGGGGGCCGATCGCATCGAGCACCTCGGCATTCACCAGGTGGCGCGTGGCGGCGCCGCCGGGCGCGGCCAGCATCAGCACGTCGGCCCAGGCGGCCAGCGACTTCAGGTCGCCGAAGTAGCGGTGCGACACGCCCTCGCGCGGCGAACGGTTGTGATAGCCGATCTCCATGTCGAAGCCCGCCGCGCGCTTGGCGATCTTCTGGCCGATGGTGCCCAGGCCGAGGATGCCGAGCTTCTTGCCCGACACGTTGGGCGGCTGCGGGATCGCCTCGCGCCACACGCCTTCGCGGCACTGGCGGTCGAGGGTGCGGAAGCCGCGCACGATGGCGATCAGCAGGCCGAAGGCATGGTCGGCCACGCAATCGTCGTTGGTGCCGGCGCCGTTGGCGGTGACGATGCCGCGCGCGCGGGTCACCTCCAGCGGCACGCCCTCGAAGCCCGCGCCCAGGCAGCAGATGAGCTCCACCTTGGGCATGGCCTCGATCTCGGCCGGCGTGATGCCGATCACGCCGATGGTCAGCACCGCGCGGAATTCATGGCCGCGCGCGGCGATCGCGGCCGCGCGGGCTTCGTCGCCCGGCGCATAGGCCACGTCGTAGACCTCGGCAATCTGGGCCTGGTGGGCGCTCGAGAGGCTGTTGAGCACCAGCAGGGGAATCTTGGTCGACACGTCTGAACTCCTGGAATCGTCGATGAGGAAGGGAAATGATCGGGCTAGGGCCTGTTAACACTATGCAAGGGGTCGCGTTGCCCCGCAAAGGGGCTGGATGCAAGGCGCCCGCGCGCAGCAAGGCGTCCGCCTTGCAAGCG